>JAGOPY010000009.1:0-144860 GCA_017991835.1 Bacteroidales bacterium
CATTGGCTAGTTTTGATCCAAGGTAAAGGCAAATCAAATTCAAATCGACGCCGTCACAAAATCTTCTGTAACGCAGAACTATCAAGCTTTTCAAAGAACTTAAATAAAAGTTAACGCAACACTAGTGGATTAAGATATAAAAGTCTTTATTCCTTTTTTCACCAAAGAGCACACAGATTAACACAGAGGAGGAGGAGTGATAAATTCAAATACTGCCTCAAATCTACGCTAAATAAATATATTATCAAAATTTTTTTTGAATTAACAGGATGCCATCCCTGACCGAAAGCAGCACATTCGTCACTCGCTCGTCTTCATTCACAAAACGGTTGAACCGGATGATACCGGCCGTTTCGGGATCCGTGACATCCTCGTTCTCCAGCACCCTCCCATCCCATAAAGTATTGTCGGCCAGGATAAATCCTCCCGTCTTCACTTTATCAAAAACCATTTGGTAATAATCCAGGTATTGCTCTTTGGCAGCATCGATAAAAACAAGGTCGAAAAGGCCATCCAGATTTGGAAGAACAGATAAAGCCTCCCCCCGGTGAAGGACGATCCGGTTACTCAGTCCGGCCTTTTCAAAATAGCTTTCAGCCAGGTCGGCAAAGAGGGGGTTGGCTTCGATCGTATGCAGTACCCCGCCGCCGGCCAGCCCCTGGGCAAGGCAAATTGCTGAATAGCCTGTAAAGGTCCCGATTTCGAGTATGGTCACCGGTTTGATCATCCGGCTGATCATCTCCAGGAACCTCCCCTGCACCGGGCCTGAAAGCATCCGGGGATATGGGGTGCGGAGATAGGTTTGTCGCCTGAGTTCATACAGCAATTCGGGCTCCGGGGAGGTGAGCTGTTCGATGTAATCTTCTATCCGGGGATCAATCATTTCGGTTGCTTTTAAAGATCAGCAGGCTCATCCGCTCCGGATCCAGAATCTCCTGTGCTACCTCCATGATCTGGCTGGCAGTGATAGCATCAATCTGCTTCCTGATCTCTTCAGAATCGTCGAGACGGGTATCGTGCAGGAAAGCCTTGCCGGCGGCCATCAGGAAGGCTAAATTGGATTCGTTGGCGATTTCGATCTGCCCGATAAGCTGCTTCCGCGCCTGGCTCAGTTGCAACCCGCCCAGCTTTTCGGTGCGCAGCTTGTCCATTTCACGACGGATCAGCCGGAGCGATTTGTCCAGGTTGTCGTTATCCGTTCCGAAATAGAGGCTGAAGATCCCTGTATCGGTGTAAGGCAGGTAAGCCGATTCGATCGTGTATGCGTATCCGTGACGCTCCCTGACGGCCAGGTTGAGCCTGGAATTCATCGCTGGCCCGCCCAGGATGTTGTTCAGCAGAAACAGCGGGTACCGCCGTGGATCTTTCCGGTCATAGGCAATATTCCCCATCATGCAGTGGGCCTGGTAAGTCGTACGTGTCATGCTCAGGCTGAACGGATTATAACCTGAAAATGCCTTTCTTTCGCCATTCTGGCCTTCTGCCGGCACCGCTTCAAAATACTTCCTGACCTGCTGGCCGATCTTCCGGTAGTCAAGGTCGCCGATCGTACTGACGACCATTCTCCCGCCGGTATACTGACTCCGGATAAATCCCAGGGCATCTTCCCGTGTAAAACGGCCTATATCATCGGGTTTTCCAAGAATATTCCTGCCAAGGGCATGGTTCTTAAAAACGTTTTCTTCCAACACATCGTAAATCTCCTCGGCGGGATTATCTTTATAGGAATTGATTTCATCCAGGATGACATCTTTCTCTTTCTGCAGCTCTTTTTCGGGAAAAATCGGATGAATGATAATGTCCGCGACAAGATCCAATGCCCGGGTAAAATGCTCTTTCAGGAAGGTGGCAAAAATGCAGGTCTCTTCTTTGGCCGTATAGGCATTCAGCTCTCCTCCGACACTTTCGAGGCGGACCAGTACGTGGTATGCTTTCCGTCTTTCGGTCCCTTTGAATATCGTGTGTTCGATAAAGTGGGCCATTCCGCTCTGCGTGTCATCTTCATCCCTTGTTCCGGCATTGATATATACAGCGATATGGGCTACGGGCCCGGCAGCAGGAATATGAAGGAAACGGATATTGTTCGGAAAAGTAACTGTTTGAAATTCCATCTTCTGTTGATGAACCGCAAATATAGGAATAATGGGTTACTCGGGTTTGTAAGAATCGTCTGTATAAATCCAGAACAGAAGCTGGTTATAAGTTTGCCCTCCCGACTCTTTAATCATGACCGGACCGATGGCCACGACTTTTTTATCGATCTGCAGGGTGGCCGGATCGTAGCGCCACTCTTCCAGGAATCTGATCCGGGAAATATCCTTGTATGTTATGGTTGAGATGATGGCCGTGTCGTACTCTTCATACGGAGGGTTGTTCCTCAGCAATGTCGCGTAAACCGTGTCCCTGCCGGCCGCCATGACCTCTCCGGGGGTGAGTGGATTGTTGAAATAGTCAAACACCCGCACCTCCCCTTTTTCGGCAGCCTCCATTATTCTTTTCAGAAATGGCTCCCGCTTCGATCCCTCCAGGTTGTTGATCCACCAGTCGAGCTGCGGATCGTTATTGACGACCGGCACATCATACTGGATCTTCGTCGCCAGGATTTCCTGGTCTGAAGCACGACTTCCACAGGATGTCATCAATATAAAAATAACAACAGTTGACAAAATCAGGATTGAAGCACAAAACCAAGAATGTCTTTCTGTTTTTGTGTATCGCAAGGGTGCCTGACAGCTAATAGACGTCATCTTTTTTCTGGTATTTCTTTAAATACAATTTATTCAGATAGTTTCTCAGGTTTTTTACCGATCTGTTTTTCTTCGCTTTTTACTCTTCGTTCCAGTTTTTTAATATCTTCCTCGGCCGGCAATTCTTCCGGCTTAATTCCACGGTCAAGCAAGAGTTTTCTAACTCCCTTATTGTTTTTGATATGCTCTGCAGAAATTTCACCTTCGGTTTTTAGAATTTTATCTTTTGCATTGAAAATGGTGATTTCAGTTGCAAAGTCTTTGGCTTTTATCGTAATAGTAGGAAGAAAATCAGCCAGAACACGCTCTTTAGGAACACCTAATTTACCTTTCATCTGTTGTGTGGTTTTGCCTCCAAACAGGGCAGCATCACCTTTACTTCTGATGATTCCAAAGTTTTTATCGTTACCGGTTTGCTCATAAATGATTGAGGATAGCTCCTTTTCCGACAAACTTAATTTTTCTCTTGCTTGCAGTCTTTCCCAGTCATTGATTCGTTGTTCGATTATTTCGTACTTTCTGGTTTGAACCGCAAAATAATTTTGAGCGAATGCAATTGGCTCTTTTTTTGGGTCTCCGTTTTGAGCAATAAGATAACATGCATAGCGGGTAAGCATGATATCATCAATATCCTTGGTGGCTCCTTTGGGCATATTTATCGTTTTGTTGATGTCAACAAAATGATCAGAAATATGATTGCCACCGGCTTCACAGGAAGTTTTTGCTTTAACAATTACATTGACAAAGTTCCGCCATTCTGTATAGCCCAACAAATGCTGAATATCCCGGGCAAACCAGAATTCAATACCATTATTAGCTGTATTGGAATGGTCCTGAAATGTATCGGTTAATGTTTTTACAAGTTCCTTCTTCATAGCTTACCTCCCTTTAATTTGAGTGTCTGTACGGCTTAATGGCCAAATCTGCATCAATCATTACTTTGAATCCTCTGATTCAATATATCAGCGTTTTTTATTCCAGCTTAGTCAGGCTATGCATAAAAGTTGTTTGTCTTATATTTCAATTAATTCTCACAGTTTAGTATCAATAAGCGGTTCGGCAGAAAAGCATCCCGCAAAGATTGGGACATTGCTGCAAAAATCACATTCGGTGTGTCGATGTCTCTTTTTTCGTCTAGCAAGGAACATTAACGAAGAATTTTCAGTCAATATCCTTCTTAATCACTATTCCGGCATAAACTTTTTTTATTTTTAGTTGTTATTACATCAAACATTTTTTTTAAACCACCATCCTAAAAATCAACATTATGAAAAAGAACATGGGCTCTGCCGACAAAGTTATCCGTTTATTGATTGCCGCCGTTATTATCCTGCTTTATATCCTCAATGTTGTTTCCGGCGTACTGGGATATATTCTTCTTGCTTTTGCATTCATCTTCATTGTGACCAGCCTGGTCAGCTTTTGCCCGCTCTATACCATCTTCGGTATCAAAACATGTAAAAAGTAGTTCTGATCAGGGCTTATAAATCACGCCGAGGTTTTTCTTTCCGTCGATCTCCACCAGCAACGGGCTTTCAAACCGGATATGGCGGATATATTCATCTTCCTGGATGGCCGGCTGGGCATTCAGGTAGGCCAGGTCATAATAGCCGTCGTTCAGGTACGGATTGATCGTAAAATAGCCGACCCGGAAGGAGGTCAGGTTCTGGAAAAAGTGGGTTCCCTGGCTGGGATCGATCCGGTAGTTCTCAAGCCCTGACTCGATGATCACGCGTGCGGCTGAGATCTGGGGCCATTTGACCGGGATTCCGAGCCATGGATCCTGCGAGCCCCAGCGGCCCGGTCCGATCAGGATGTAGTTCTTCTGCTCCGTCCTGAACTGATCGTTGATCTTGCTGATCCTGTTTACCAGTTCCGTATTGCGGGCCGGGTTGAACGACTCGGGTTTGATGTAGACGATGTCGGTCAGATCGTTGATGGAGCCGTTTCCGAGGGCCGATTTTGAATAGAGAATGGTCTTATCCATGGGTACTTTCTCCAGGTCGGTCGAGATGCTCTCTTTGTTGTCGACAATAGGCCTGATCTGCAGACAATAGAAAACCTTCGGATCGGAAGCGGGCCGGTTGAGGTCGACGGCAAATTCGATCTCCACCGGTTTACCCATCTCTTTCTGGCCGATTTCCAGGATGGTCTGCAGGATCTCAGGCAACGGGAAAACATTATGCTTCAGAATATTCGAAAAGGTGACCAGCTTTTTCCCTTCGTAATTGACTCCGTCGCGAAGTGTGCCGTTCTGTAGGTCGTACGTGGAAGCAACCCATTTCAGCGATCCGTCGGCTTCGGCTTCTTTGATCGGCAGTTTCAGGATATTGATCCCATCGTCGATATTGGGTTTGAACATCTCCGGGTGCATATCCAGGGCGTAGAAATACTTCTGGGTCTCCCTGAGGGCTGCTTCCGGAGAATAGGTCTGAAGTACACGCTTCGGATATTTTGGCGAGAAATGAAGGGCAAGGCCGCCGTCGACGATATACTTCCCGAGCCCGAGCGCAATGCTGGCCACTCCATCCTCCGGTTTTTCGGGTTCCAGCGGGTAAAAGTTGATGGACCGGGCCACGCCTGAAAAAGAGGGATAGAAGCGGTTGCCATATTTGGTGCCTGCCACCGTCTGCATCACAATCCCCATCTTCTCCTCGTCGATCACGTTGGATGTCGCCGTCATGTAAGCTTTGCTGGCTTTGAAGTAAGTCGATGCATAAACGCTTTTTATCGCATTGCTGAGCATTTCCATCATCACCCGTTCATTATCCATCACATAGGGTACCATATAGGTCGAATAAATCCCGGCAAACGGTTGATAATGTGAATCTTCCAGTAAGCTTGACGACCTTACGGCGATGGGGCTCCTGACATAGGAGATGAGCGTGTACAGGTCTTCGTGGATACGGAACGGCAGCCGGGCATGGATGAATTCCTTCAGGATTTCCTCGTCGCTCCGATCCGACAAAGCAACTTCATAGAGATTGTTTTCCTCCATGAACTCATCAAAGATATCGGTACAAAGAACAACGGTCCTGGGAATGGTGATATACACTCCCGGCCATTTTTCCAGGATACGGTTGCGCTTGATCAGCATATCGAGAAATGCCAGTCCGCGGGCCTTTCCGCCGATCGATCCTTCCCCGATGCGGGTAAAAGTAAGATATTCATCGAACCGGTCGCGCCGGAACTGGGCGATGACCCCCCGCGATTTGCTTATCCGGAAGCTGGCGATGGCATCGAAAAGGTAGCGCCTCACCTCGTCCAGGTCGGTAAAATCGTCGAGGGTAATATCGACCAGCATCTCAGCGAGTGGAAATAACGCCCTGGCTCTGAGCCATTTGGAGAGCTGGTTGCGGCTGAGATGATAGCGCAGCGCTTCGTCCGGCACCTGGAAAAGCAATTCCTGCAGACCTTTCAAATCCACCGCCCTGGCTATTTCTTCACCGGTATCCGGGTCAATAAAAACAAAATCGCCGAAGGCAAAATACTCCCGGATATAATTCTTTAGCTCTACCGATATCGTTTTAGAACTCTTGTTGATGAACCCGACATTCAGCCTCCTGGCCACTTCATCCCCTTCTTTATCCGACGACTGCAGCAGGATGGGCATAAACGGATCGTCGCGCTGCACTTTTTCGCAGAATTTCACACCGGCGTACTTCTCCTGTTTGCCGTTGCGCGGATAGCTCATATCGGTAATGATCCCCAGCAGGTTGCGCTTGTATTTCTCATAGAGACCCAGCGCCTCCTCATACGTGGTTGCCAGCATGATCTTGGGGCGTCCCCGCATCCGCAGCATCATCTGGTGTTCGTTCAGCCCTTCCGTCATGAAGTCTTTCGATTGTTTGAAGATGATCTTGTAGATGTTGGGAAGATAACTGGAATAAAACCGGATGGAGTCTTCCACGAGCAAAATAGCCTGGACCCCTACCTCGCGGATATCGTGATCGACGTTCATTTTATCTTCGATCAGCTTAATGATGGCCAGCAGAAGATCTGCATTTCCAAGCCAGCTGAAGATATAATCGACAGCGCTTTTCGTCGTATCGTTCAGTTTGAGGGTCACTTCGCGTGAGAAGGGTGTAAGGACAACGATCGGGATCGCCGGGTTTTTCATCTTGATCTTCTCGGCAAGGCTGAATGTATCCATCTCTTCGGAGCTGAGCATGACCACCACCAGGTCGATCTTCTCGTCGTGCAGGATGTCGAACGCTTTCTTTTCCGAATCGGCCAGGATAAACTGCGGCGGATAGCGAAGGTTCAGTGAGACATATTCGATGAAAATCTGCTCGTCGATCCGGCCGTCGTCTTCCAGCACAAAGGCATCGTAAGTGCTTGATATCAGCAGGACATGATAGATCCTCCGCCGCATCAGCTTGTTGAATGAGGTATCGCTGAAATAATATTTTGGCGTCCGGTAGGCTATGTTGGAAAAAGGCATCGGAATAATGTTGAATTCTTAATTCTTAATGCTAAACTTTGGACTTTGAACTATTTTGCCTGTTTGTGGCATTCCTGGCTCACCCTGATCAGGTTCTGTGTTGCAAATCCGTTATCTGCAGCGATCCGGACCAGTTCGCCATAAAGGTTCTCCTCAATGACCGGATTACGGGCCAGCAGCCAGAAGAATTTCCGGGACGGACTCCCGACAAGGACATACCGGTATTCCGGATCGAGGTGAAAGATGTAGTACCCGCCGCTGAATGGCCAGAAGAACTGCACCTTCAGCCTGCCCGGCTCATTTTTATCAGGGTTCCACGCTTTGCCCTTCACCGAGCTTATTTTCGACGGGTCTTTTTCACTATAACCGGTATTGATCACCGTGATCCGGCCGTCGTCGCGCAGGCTGTATTCCGCCGTGCAGCATATCAGCCCTTTCTCGAAGGAATTCGGCAAGCGGGCTATTTCGTACCATTTTCCCGAATATCTCTCCAGGTCAACCTTTGGGACAGTTTGCAGTGATTTCATAGAAGATGAGCAAGCAGTAAAGATAATGAAAGTGATGAACAACGCCAAAAGGGATTTCACATTCATGGATTTCATGGCATTTTGGTTTTAAGATTTCGTTTTCAACAATTCCAGCCTGAGCATATTCAGGGCCGACAACGCGGCGCGGCGGATATTGCGGCCCCTGTGGTCGCCGAGCCGGAAGAGCTTTGTAGTGGCTCCAAGGCGGGAGGCCACCGCAACCCAAACAGTACCGACCGGTTTTTCCGGCGTGCCCCCGTCAGGACCCGCCACTCCGGATGTGGAAACCGCGTAATCGGTATTGAACTTTTCAAGCGCCCCCAGCGCCATCTCCCTGACCACCTCTTCGCTGACGGCCCCGTGCCTTGCCAGCGATCCTTCCGAAACGCCGAGCAAGGCCATCTTGATATCATTGGCATAGGCAACGACCGAGCCCTTGAAGTAATCCGATGAGCCCGGCACGCTCGTGATCAGATGCGCGAGATAGCCCCCGGTACAGCTTTCAGCCGTGCTCAGCGATTTTCCTTTCTCCCTGAGCAATTTCCCTGCTACAGCTTCCATCGTATCATCGCCATATCCGAAAATCAGATCGGGGATGATCTCCTCAAGCTTTGCGGATTGAAAGTCAATTTGCTCCTGCAATGTTTCCCTGTTATCCCCGTAGGCATTCAGCCTGAGCCTGACAATACCGGGCTGCGGCAGGTAGGCCAGCTTCATGTTCTCCGGCAGGCTCTCTTCCCAGACAGCGATCAGCTCCGACAGGTAGGATTCGCCAACGCCCTGCGTCAGCAGGGTCTTGCACACCATTACATCGCTATTGGCGCTTTTTTTCAACATCGGGATGACATCGTTGTTCATCATGGCCTCCATTTCGAAAGGGACTCCGGGCATCGACACCAGGATCCGCCCTTCTTTCCTGAAGATCATTCCCGGAGCCGTACCGAATTGGTTCATCACCGGGGTGCAGTTCTCAGGGATATCGGCCTGCTGCCGGTTGGCGGGGCTTAGGTTGCTCGCCCGGGTGGGGAAGAGCCTAAGGATGTTATCGAAGGAGGGCTGATGAAACACCAGCCGGGTTCCAAAATAATCGCACAAAACTTTCTTGGTGATATCATCCTTTGTCGGGCCGAGGCCTCCCGTCACCAGGATCACATCGCTCCGGCCGAAGGCCACATCCACCGCTTTCCGGATATCTTCCGCCTCATCCGGAACCACAACCATATTCCTGGCCCGGATTCCGTTCTCCGCCAGTCGCCGTGCCATCCACGACGCGTTGGTATTGATTACCTGCCCGATGAGGAGTTCATCTCCTATACTGATAATTTCCGCTTCCATGGTGTAAAATTAATATCTCCCGGGAATGGTAATGTAACGGGGGGAATTTTAATTTTGATGTCCTTTACATAAGGTGATTTTTTTCACCACGGAGTATACAGAGTTACACAGAGGAGAGACAGAGTTATGAAAGAATCGGATTTGATCGTTAATTCAGACGGAAGCATATATCACCTGAAACTGAGGCCGGAAGAGATCGCGGACCTGGTGCTGGTATCGGGCGATCCGGCCCGCATCGCCATGATTTCAGACCATTTCGACACGGTGATCTTCAGGCGGCAGAACCGGGAATTTGTGAGCCACATTGGAACGTACAACGGCGCCCGGATCCTGGCCCTATCGACCGGCATTGGCCCGGATAATATCGACATTGTAATGAACGAGCTCGACGCGCTGGCCAATATCGACCTGGGCTCCAGGGAAATATTGCCTGAAAAACGTTCCCTGACGATCATCCGGATCGGCACCTCGGGCACGATCCACGCCGATATTCCGGTCGGTTCCTTTGTGGTCTCTTCCCACGGGCTGGGGATGGACGGTTCGCTGAACTATTACGAGAGGTTAAAAGAAGTCACCGACAGCGAATTGACCGAAGCGTTTGCCAGGCAGACCGGATGGCCGGCGCATTTACCGGTGCCCTACATTATCCCGGGCAGCAGCGACCTGGTTGAAAAGCTGTCGGGCGCCGGGATCACAGGCATTACGGCAACCGCGGGCGGTTTTTACGGCCCCCAGGGGCGTCAGATCAGGCTGAACAGCTCGTTTCCGGATATGCTGCCGGCATTGGCCCGGTTTCAGCATAACGGCCACCGGATCATCAACTTCGAGATGGAAACCTCGTCGCTGTACGGCCTGGGCCGGATGCTCGGCCACCGGGCAGCCAGCATCTGCGTATTGCTGGCCAACAGGGCTACAGGGCACTACACGCGGAATATACGCCAGGATGAGGAGCGCCTGATCGGATATGTCCTCGACAAAATGACAAGCTGAACCAACAAGGCATTATCTTTGTTACAGGGATATTGACAATTGCGGTATTACATGGCAAAAAACGGAAATAAGGAACTGGAGGCGCTGATCAGTCTTCTCGATGAACCGGATGAGGATATCTTCCTGACGATCCGCGACCGCATTTTCGCTTACGGGCTCGATGCGGTGCCTTTCCTGGAGAGCGTCTGGGAGAATGCGTTTGACCCGTTGGTCCAGCACCGGATTGAGGAAATCATTCATAACCTGCAGTTTGAAGACCTGAAGAGAGAGATGATGCAATGGGCCCGGTTCGGCTATCACGATCTCTTGCAGGGCGCACTGCTGGTCAGCAAATTCCAGTACCCTGATCTCCGGGAAGATGAGATCATCAAGAAGGTCGGCCAGTTCTCGCAGGATATCTGGCTCGAACTGAACCAAAACCTCACCGGCCTCGAAAAAGTCAAGGTGATCAACCACATCCTTTTCGACACGCACAAACTGGCTGGCAACCTGGCCAATGTCAATTCGGCCGATAATTACTTCCTCAATTCGCTGCTGGACACGAAAAAAGGCAGCCCGCTGCTGCTGGGGATCGTTTACATCTCCATTGCCCAGAGCCTGAAGATCCCGGTTTACGGTGTCGACTTACCGCGGCACTTCGTACTGGCTTATACCGATGAGATCATCCTGGCGCCGCGCGACATTCCCGAAGGCGACGTGATGTTTTACATCAATCCATTCAATAAGGGCGCGGTTTTTACAAAAAATGAGATCGACCTGTTCATCAAACAGCTTAAACTGGAGAGCAAAGAATCATATTTCACCCCTTGCGACAACAAAACCATCATCCGGCGGATGATGAACGAACTGATCTATATCTACGACCAGTCGGGCAATCCCGTAAAAAAAGATGAGATGACCGAATTGATGGGGATGATGGATTAATGGACCACAAGCTTCCCCTTATACCGCTTACTATTCCGGTCAGTCACCACCACCACATACATCCCCGGCGGATAACCCGACACATCCAAAACAAGCATCCGGTTCACCGGCACCTCTCCTTGTCCCCCCATCTCCTCGTCTCCCCGTCTCCCGGTCTCCACCTCCCTTCCAAACACATCATACACAGTTATTTCCACTTTCCCCGCAGCAATAACATCAGGCAGCATCAGCATTACCCAATCCCTTGCCGGATTTGGTGAGATTTTAACCGTGGATTCGTATTCTTCTTTAGTTGGCAATTCATCGATGTTTACAAACAGGCCGCAATCCAGCGCTACGGTATCCGAATGGATCTCATACGGGCACAGGCTGTCGTAGGTAAGTGGTTGGGTGTAAAGGGTGTCATCCTCAAGGTTTTCGTTCATTTTCCAAAGGTAGATGTCCCAGTTGCCGTCGACATAAAAAGTACCGATTGCGAGAATTTTACTATCGAATGATTTAATTATGTTGGTTGGAGCACGCTCGTCATCAAGCAATAATCGTTGTAATAATAAATTTCCTGATGTATCTGTTTTATAAATTTCACAGTATCCGGTAAATAAGGTATGATCGTTTGTCCATGTCAATCCAATATACATTGTAGTGTCGCCTACTAATAACAGTGATGCTGCACCACCATTATAAATGGTATCACTCATCAGTGCATATTGGCTTAAAACTTCTCCGTAAGTGTTGAATTTAAGTAAATAAGGAACCTTTGGAAGATTGGAAATCTTTAGATGTGAAGCATTGTAGATTATGCCACTTTGAGTAAAAATGGAACGTCCAGCGAATCCAGCAGCACCGACAGGCCATTTTAGATTCCATAGTTCATCCCCAGTTGTATCGGTTTTTATAAAATATGGTGTAAGAGGGCTAAAGCCACTTCCAGAGACCAGGTAATTGCTATCTGGCATCAAATCGAGGTACATTCCATCTTCATTGGCAACGGTAGAGTCTTCCTGTGCGAGGTGTTTGATCCACACCGGCTCTCCCTCTGCATCCATCTTGACCAGGCTGATCCGGATGTGCTGTGCATCGCCACCGTAATACGCAAGCATCCCTAAAAATTGCCCATCCGGCAGATGTATAACACCGGTGGCATGATTCATTTGGTCTGATAAGTAAATCTTACACCATTCAATTTCACCACAGGGATCAAGTTTTACAAATAAGGGATCTCTCCAGCTATCAACCTGGGCTGTGGCGCCACATAAAATTAAACCTTCATTATCCGTTTTATCGAAATCAATGAAAAAATTTTCAACGTTAAAATCGCCAAATTTTTTATCCCAGAGGACATTCCCGTTGATGTCCGTTTTGATTAGCCATCCGAATTTAAATAGCTCAGCATTTTTGTCAATGGAACCACAAATAAGAAACCCGTTGTCATAACTCTCAATTAAATCCCTACCATATGCGCTTATAGCATCTCCATATATTTGGGGCCATGTTTGGGAAAAGCTAAGGCAAGATGATATAAGAAAATAGGTTGCCAAAATTCTTTTTAAACTTATTGATTTCATCCTCATATACGAATAACATAGAATCGTGAGAAAATAAAGTGAGTAATTAATGGCTGCAAATAATCAATACCTTAATTTCGATTTCATTTACGACCCTTAATTAAAATCTTAGAGGATAAAAACTTTTGTTCAGCAAACAATTGGATTAAGTAAATTCCATCAGAATAATATGATAAATTAATAATTTGTTGGTTTTGCATCGAACTTAATATAATTCGATCTAATTCTTTCCCATTAAGATCAAATAAAATGAGGCTTCCTGTCAGGCCTTTATCAAGCATATTAAAATAAACCACTACATAATCTCCGCAAGGATTTGGGAAGAGGAACAGGCTATTATCATCAGGGAATCCTGCTTTTTTTGGATCAAGTGTGTAATACGAAGGGTACTTTTTCACTTCCATCGGAAAATATACCGATTCCGTGTATTCGATATGCCTTCCTTTGATTAACAGCGCCCTGGCATAATCGCTGACTAACAGCAGACCGGCATTCATTATATTTACAAGTTGCTGAACGCTTGAGGAATCGAGCTGACGGGCATGAAGGCTGCTATCCTTCATTAATTGGAGAATATTGAAATAATCAAGATAATCCTGGTAAACGGTTAGTTCCTGAGATGATAATGCGAACTCAGAAGTAATATCTGATAGAGTATTTTGAGCCTGTACCTCATTTTCATCCTCCCAATAAGAAAAAGCAAGGCGGTATTTTGATTGAAGTGTATTTTCATAAAGGTATAGACCAATCAGGCTATCTTCAGCATTAGATAATGTCGAGTCGGACAAATATTCCCGGACCAGGCTGTTGACAGCTCTTGTCCGGTAATTCTGCCAATACCCTATCTTTGATTCAAGGCTTTCGAGGTCACCGATCTGGTGTAAGCCTTGCATGATATCGGCCATCATGTATTCTGGCAGGGGATCATAGCGTAAGTCTAGTGCATCGATAATTTCACCGGATTTTGCTGATTGTGGATTTGCGGTGAGTATATCACGGATCATGGCATTGGGTAGGACATTCTCTTTATAAATGGCCTGCTTCATTACCGTATCCGAGAGATAGGGCGACCCGGAAAGCAACTGCTGCTGAAGTTCCAGCGCCTCCTCCGGTATACTGGTCATAATATCGAAATCCAAACCTTCTGTATCTCCACCATCGACCAATGAATCAAGTTCATTTTCTAGCAACAGCAATTGTTGATCAGCCTCAGTCACAGATATTCGGGGGTTTTCAAAATATTTAAGTTCAGGGATTATTAATCGTGAAGGGCAAGCATCTTCCTTTACATAAAATTTCTGTTTGTTATTCAATGTAATTGTGTTATATGAATAATTTGTAGAATCAGGATAAGTGGCAACTTGGATATTATAATCATGATGGTAATAATTAATATGGTCAGCGTCATTAAAATAGCTCCAGTAGTATTTTTTATTTCCGCCATTGTCCACTGCCTGCAGTCCCTGGACTTCCGGTGTAAATGTATTCCCGGCCAACGCCGAACTTAACGTATCGTCAGAGCCCTGGCTTTCTTTGATCCCAAGGTACCTGTTGTTGCTGTCGCCTTCGATCACCAGCATATCGTTCAGGCAGGTGCGGTAATCGTTGCATTTCAGGCAGAGGCCGGTTTTATCGCCCCGGTTAACCCCTTCTGCGATAATGCCTGCATCCAGCCCCGTAAAAAAGTTGTTGTAAATCTCGTTTTCATCGTCGCCGGAGTCCTTGATATAAATACCAATCGTAGCAATCGAACCACTGTCGGGCATCGTGGTCAGGGGACCGGCAAAATAATTCTCCTCCACCTGGTACCCGGTCGAGCCTTCGAGGTACAGGCCGCCAAGGAATGCGTTATCCAAATCTTCGGGAGGCTCCTGTTCTGTGCAAGTGTAAAAGCGTGAAGTGATCACTGTAGGCTGATGATAACCTGATAAATACATTCCAGCGATGTTGTTGTCGAAGACCGTCTCGGTCACCCACACATAGTTGTTTCCTCCCGAATTGGTGGCCTTAATCCCATAGCGCAGGTTTTTAAAATAGCACGAATCGTAGTGAATACAAGGAATGGTGTTCGTATCGCACATGCCCCTGACGTTAAACTCCGCGTCCGTTGCCCATATCCCGATCCCTTTGTCATCGGTTTCAAACGGATTGCCCTCGGTTTCTTCCATTTCAAAGGCGCTTGTGTAAAAATCCACCCCGTTTACCCCATCCAGGATGGCGTGTGCCCTGACTTTCTCAATGAGGCCGTCCGGATCATGGGTTCTGAAAATACAATCCCTGAAGTGGCTCAGATTTTCCATTTCCTGGTTGCCCGGGTTCCTGTTGATAAACGGAAGAAACTCAACGTCGATTACATTATTCAGGAAAATGGCTTTTTCGGCATAGATTGTCCCGCCTGAATAGGCGTAAAGCGTATCTCCGTCATCCGCACGCCCGGCAAAGATGCCCCCCTGGGCATACTCAATTTGACCACCGTTGACGACACTGACAAACCCCTGGTTGGTATCGGGGTATTGCGAAAGGGAACTGTCGCCCCAGACCTGGATGCCTTTCCATAACTGGCTGTTACAGGCCCGGGTCAGGCAACCGCCATCGACGATAAGCTTTCCTCCCGGTTCAACGATAATATCCGCTTCAGGGCTAAGCCTTACCATACCTTTCACGGTAAGCTCACCATTTCTCATAATGTGAAGGTCTCTGCATTGCGCACGGCAGGTGTCGCTCCATTCAATTTCAGAAGTGATGGAATCATACCCGGAAGAAGTTTCACAGCCATTATAGACCATGGTAAACTCAAAAATAGAATCCATATCGGGTTCATCGAGATAAATATGCACATGAGCGAGCGCTCCGGCCGCGGCGCCCTGGAACATTTTGATCTTGAACGTTGTAGAGTCAGAGAACATACAGATTGAATCCTCCGGTAAATCAATTACCTGGAATTGATTTGCGGGGTATTGATATTCAATGGAAACAATTCCATCGCCGAGGAGCGTTTGATCAAGATTTAGCTGGGCGGTTCCCGAATTGGTAATTTGATAATTATAGACGACATCATTACCGGAATCTCCCCCGATCAAATCCAAACTGCCATTTTCGATTATTGTGCCGAGTCCTAAACCACGCTGAACAACCATTTGCGGACTTATTTCAATACCATTATAATTAGCATCTTTTGGGCCAATACGATTCCTGTTATCATTCCAGTCTTCCTGATCCGAGCATAATAACGGACAAGTGGAAGGTTTTTGTCCTATACCCCAACTGTAATAACCGTCTTTATCTTTATCCAGGCATTTTCTTTCTAAAGAAACTGAATCATCCCAAACAGGGAGACCGATCATTCTTATCGAATTAAAATCATGGATTGAACCAGAAATTGTATCATACGGAATATCTTTCCGCCAACTGTCTTTAAATATCCAATTCGTTATAAAATTGGTATCTACTTCATAACCAATAAGACACAAAGCATGGGTATCTGCAGTAATTCCCAAAGCAATCGGGCCATGAGTCATTAATTTGATTTTTAAGCTATCATTAATTGTATCTATTATTGAATTTTGGATTGTTATTTTTATTCTATTTAAAGGGTCAGAGCAAAGACTATCCTCGCACTTTTGTGAATTGTGATCATAGTACCCATATTTTAAACAATTTTCTTCAATTATCCCTGGAGTTACATACCTCGCCAATGCTTCATAAATATGTCCACCTTCACATCCGCTACTGGACACGCAAAGTACATGTTGTTCCGAAATGTCATAGTTTAGAGAATCGTTGTAAAATAAATTTAATGTTGCTTCAACAGTACTGGTTGCACTGAATACCCAACAACTCCCACAAATTCCCTGGACCTGTCTTAGCGGCGTGATCCAGCCATTAACTCCAAAGTCATATTTTGAACCGGGAGTAGCAGCGTCATGTTTATTCCTCCAATCAAAGCTTTTTGGTAGAAGGGAATTTGAATCCGGTAAGTTTTCGTGACAAGAAAAGTATTTGAATACACCTCTTTGATAATAATCAAATCCTTGCAAATTGTATTTTTCGTTTGAAAAGATAATGCTTTTATCCGTATAATATTTTGAGACAATGTTATTATCGTTTGCTGTCCAATTCCAGCCTTTTGCCAGAATATTTATATTCATTTGCTGAACTTTTTCAAGGTCTTTACTTCGCTTTGCCTGATATTGAAGCAGGGAAGGGTTCTCACTCAGGGTGGCATTTAAACCTAAAGTCGAAATATATAATTCAGCATCAATTATTTGAATGGTGATCGAAACAGGAATTGTTTCTTCAAGATAACAA
Organism: Bacteroidales bacterium; assembly: GCA_017991835.1. Lineage (GTDB taxonomy): Bacteria > Bacteroidota > Bacteroidia > Bacteroidales > JAGOPY01 > JAGOPY01. The sequence continues at coordinate 16,841 of JAGOPY010000009.1, forward strand.
GTTTCATCACATTCATACTCAAAATCAAATTCCTTTTCTGTGGCAATTAAAGAATAGGATTCATAAATCATCCATTTAGTACCGTTTATATCTGATAGGATTATCCTGACCAAACTGGTATCACTTTTCAGATTCACCGAACCGCTAACGGTTATGCCATAAATTGTGTCTTCGGGCGTGAAAGGCTGTATTTCAGCATCTGATGTGAAGGTTTGGTAAATCTCAATCGACTGGGAGTTCACGCTAAGGGTGTTAACAAAAAATAACACCATAAGCAATCCTGCTATGGCTCTGGTTTTTAAAAAAATTCTTTTCATGCGTTTCAGAATAACTGGTTAATAATGCGGGGGGATAAATTGACGCATTAAAGATATGTTATTCCGGGGGTAAAAGCAAGAAAGTTCAAAACTTTTATAGTCTTACCTCAACTCTTAAAGAGGACTAGACAGAGATTCCAGATATCTGCAACTCAAGACTCAACATTCAACATTAAGAACTCTTTTATATTCTCCTCCACCCTCTTCACCACCTCGCGGGCATCGGCCCTGACAAACTTTTCACCGGTAATCCCTTCGTAGAGTTCAATGTACCTTTCGGAAACAGATTCGACAAACGCTGAGGTCATCTCAGGGACCGCCTGTCCCTCCTTACCCTGGAAACCGTTCGCCATCAGCCATTCCCTGACAAATTCCTTGGATAGCTGTTTTTGCTGCTCTCCCCGGGCAAAGCGCTCCTCGTACCCATCGGCATAGAAATACCTTGACGAATCGGGCGTATGGATCTCGTCGATCAGGTAGATTTGCCCGTTATGCTTCCCGAATTCGTACTTGGTATCGACCAGGATCAGGCCCATGGACGCGGCAATCTCCGATCCCCGCCTGAAAAGCTCTTTTGTGTACTTCTCGAGCAGGTTGTAATCTTCTTCCGATACCAGGCCCTGCCGGATGATCTCCTCCCGCGAGATATCCTCGTCGTGCCCTTCTTTGGCTTTAGTCGTCGGGGTGACGATCGGCTCGGGGAAGCGCTCGTGCTCTTTCATGCCATCGGGGATCGGCACACCGCAGATCTCCCTGGCGCCGGATTTATAAGTCCTCCATGAACTGCCGGTGAGGTACCCGCGGATGATCATCTCCACCGGGAAAGGCTCGCAGAATTTGCCCACCATCACCATCGGATCGGGAACGGCCGTCATCCAGTTCGGAACGATATCCCGCGTCGCATCCAGGAATTTCGCGGCTATCTGGTTCAATACCTGGCCTTTGTAAGGAATGCCTTTGGGGAGTACGACATCGAAGGCCGAGATCCGGTCGGTGACCACCATCACCATCAACTCATCATTAATATTATAAACATCCCTGACCTTACCGTGATAAACGCTTTTCTGGCCGGGCAGATTGAAATCGGTTCTGACAACTACATTGTTTAGCATAAGTATACTGATTTAAGGGTTTTTTCTTTCTTTGGCATAAGCTTCAATGATCTTCACCACCAGCCTGTGACGGATGATATCGCGCTGGTCGAGATAAATGATATCCATCCCGGGAATATCTTTCAGGATTTTTATGGCGTGTACCAGCCCCGACTCCTGGTTGCGCGGCAGGTCGATCTGCGTAATGTCGCCGGTGACGATAAATTTGGATGATTTTCCCATGCGGGTGAGAAACATCTTGAGCTGGCTCGAAGTGGTATTCTGCGCTTCGTCGAGGATAGCAAACGCATGATCGAGTGTTCGGCCGCGCATGAAGGCCAGCGGAGCCACTTCGATCGTCCCGTCTTCGATATAGGTCAGCAGTTTCTGGGTCGGCAGCATATCGCGCAAAGCGTCGTACAGCGGCTGGAGGTAGGGGTCGAGCTTGTCTTTCAGGTCGCCCGGCAGAAAGCCGAGGTTTTCTCCTGCTTCCACTGCGGGACGGGTCAGGATGATCCGTTTCACCTCCTTGTTTTTCAGTGCCCTGACTGCCAGCGCAACGGCTGTATACGTTTTGCCCGTTCCCGCCGGGCCAATGGCAATCACCAGGTCGTTGGCGTCGCTGCTTGAAACCATCCGCTGCTGGTTGATGGTCAGGGCACGGACAATCCGCCCGTCGCGCCCGTGCACCAGCACATCATCGGGCTGCTGGCCCCGGATCAGACCGCCGGTGTCGTCCTCATTGCCCTGCATCACCTGCAGGATATCGTTCTCCGTGATCCGTCCAAACTTATCGTAACTGAGTAAAAGCAGGCCGAATTTCCGTTCGAACTCGCTCAGTTCCTCTTCTTCGCCAAAAACCTTCATCACTTCGCCGCGGGCAACGATCCGAAGCGCGGGATACTGTTTCTTTATAAGATCCAGATTCCGGTCGTTGACGCCGTAAATCTCAAGCGGACTGTATGCTTCAATGGAGATAACCCGTTCACTCATAATGGAATAACAACTAAGCGGAGCAGAAGTTCAAAAGTATTAAAAATTGCGCTTCATCTGTGAAGTTTTCTGTAATTTTGGCCGAAATATCAATCAATCAACTCACTGGCAAGGCCGGATTATTAACTGCTGTTTCATGATGCCGATCATAACGCTGACAAGTGACTGGGGACAAAGGGATTACTTCCTTGCTGCCATGAAAGGAAAACTGATGACCTTGTTGCCGGAAGCCAGCATTGTCGATATATCCCACGAAATCAGCCCGTTCAATCTTAAGCAGGCCTCTTTTGTTATCAGAAACAGCTACCCCCATTTTCCGAAAGGGACCGTGCATGTGCTGTCGGTCCTGACCGAATTGAACAATAAAACCCCACACCTGGCCGTACAATACGACGGACAGTATTTCATCGCCGCCGACAACGGTATCTTTTCCCTGATCTTCGACAAGCAACCGGAAAAGATCATCCGGCTTTCGGTTCAGGCCTCTAATGGCATCAAGGAAAAACCGGCCCGCGACCGATTTATCGAAGCCGCCGTCCACCTGGCCTCCGGAAAACCGGTCGAACAACTGGGTGAGCCGCTCGGCGAATGGCGCGAACAACTGCATTTCCATCCCGTAGTCTCGGGGGATGTCATAAGAGGTGTGGTGATCTACGTCAACCGTTATGAAAATGTCATTACCAACATTACAAAAGAGCTGGTTGAGAAAACGGGCCGGGGAAGGAATTTCATCATTGAATTCCGCGGAGAGATCATCAAAGGGATAAAGCATTCGTACCAGGAAGCGCCGATCGGTGAGATCGTCGCCCTGTTCGGCTCAACCGGCCACCTGGAAATAGCTATCAACCAGGGAAATGCCTCCAGCCTCCTGGGCCTCGACATCAACGACCCGGTCAGGGTGGAGTTTAAAAATTGAAAATTGGAAACTGGAAAATTTGAAAATTTGAAACCCGAAACCCGAAACCTGGAACACTGGAACACTGGAACTCTGGAACTCTGGAACACTGGAACTCTGGAACACTGGAACACTGGAACTAACACAAAATGCTGACATTACTCAAAAAGGAGATTAGCTCATTTCTCGGTTCGCTGACGGGATACATCGTGATCACGGTATTCCTCCTGATCAACGGCCTGTTCCTGTGGGTATTCGAGGGTGATTTCAACATCCTGGATTTCGGTTTCGCCAACCTTGACGGTCTTTTCATGATTGGTCCGTTCGTTTTCCTCTTCCTGATCCCCGCCATTACCATGCGGCTGTTCGCCGAAGAGAAACGGACCGGAACCATCGAGATGATCCTGACCAAACCGTTGACCGAACTGGAGATCGTTATGGCGAAGTTCTTATCCGGGCTTGTGCTGGTCATTTTCTCCCTTTTACCTACCCTCATTTATTTTTTCTCGGTTTACCAGCTCGGGCTTCCCAAAGGAAACCTCGACATCGGCGGCATGTGGGGCTCCTACATCGGCCTCCTTTTCCTTGGTGCCTCTTTCGTAGCGGTCGGGATGTTCGCCTCCACTCTCACCGATAACCAGATCGTTTCATTCATCCTCGCTGTCTTTCTTTGCGGATTTCTATATATCGGCTTCGACCTGATACACTCTTTCGACCTCTTCGGAAAAGCCGATCTCTTTATTAAATCATTGGGTATCAATGAACATTATAAATCGATGAGCCGCGGCGTGCTCGATACCCGTGATATGATCTATTTCCTGGGGGTGATCGCCCTGTTTATCCTATTATCCCGTTTTTCTATCGAAAGGAGGAAGTGGTAAACATGGCGAAGAACAAACAGAATAACCTGATGCGGAACAGCCTGATACAGTTCGGGCTGGGATTGCTGATCATCATCCTGGCCAATATCATCGGCTCTTACTGGTTTACCCGTTTCGACCTGACCTCCGAAAAACGCTATTCCCTGTCCCCCGTCACTAAAAACCTGCTCAAAGAGATCGATGATATCGTCTATTTCCAGGTTTACCTGGATGGGGAATTTCCGGCCGGATTTAAAAGGCTGAGAAATGCCACCAAAGAGATGCTGGATGAATTCAGGGCTTACAATAAAAATATTCAGTACGAATTTGTCAACCCCTCTGCCAGTGATAACGAACAGGAGCGAAACGACACCTACCAGCTCCTGGTTGAGAAAGGGCTTCAACCTACCGATCTGAAGGTCAACACAAAAGAAGGGCTGGAACAACAAATCATTTTCCCCGGGGCCATTGTAACCTACAAATCCAATGAACTCCCGGTGGAACTGCTGAATTCGCAGATCGGCGTCGATCCGGAAGATGTGCTCAACAATTCGGTTCAGGCGCTTGAATTCAGGCTTGCCAGCGCTATCCGCGAACTCACCGTTATCATGAAACCCTCCGTTGCCTTCGTACGCGGTCATGGAGAACTGGATAACCGCGAAATATACGACATCGGACAGGCTTTATCGAAACAATATTCGGTGAGCGTCGTTTCCATCGGCGGACAGTTGAACAGCCTGACCAAACGCGACAGCGTCAGCAGCGATAAAACCCGGATCGTCAATAAATTCGATGCCATCATTATCGCCAAACCCGATTCGGCATTTTCTGAAAAAGACAAATTCATCATCGACCAGTTCATTATGCGCGGCGGAAAAGTGCTGTGGCTGATCGATCCTGTTTTTGCATCGATGGACAGCCTGCAGCGGGCCACGGAAACGCTGGGCATCGGGCTCGACCTGAATCTCGAAGATATGCTCTTCCGCTACGGCGTCAGGCTGAATGCCAACCTGATCATGGACCTCAACGCGCTCTCGATCCCGCTCCGCACGGGGCAGGTTGGTAACCAGCCGCAGATCGACTTCTTCCCGTGGTACTACTTCCCGGTTATCACTCCATCGGAGAACCATCCCATCGTCAGGAACCTCAATGCCATCAAAACGGAATTCATCAGCAGCATCGATACCATCAAGGTGGCCGGTGTGAAAAAAACGATCCTGCTCCGCTCCTCGCCATATTCAAGGACTGTCAATGCCCCTGCACTGATCACCCTGGCTATTTTGGAACAGGAGCCCGATGAAAGGGCCTATACGGGGCCGCAACAGCCGGTGGCCGTGCTGCTGGAAGGGGAACTCCGGTCTATCTTCGAGAACAGGATACCCCCCGAAATCTCAACCAGCCGCGACATCGGGTTCATTCCCAAAAGTGAGCCGACGAAAATGATCGTTGTTGCCGACGGAGATATCATCCGCAACCAGTTGCACTTCTCCCAGGGCTACCCTTTGCCGCTGGGCTATGATCAGTACACACGTCAGTCGTTTGGAAACAAAGACTTTATCCTGAACGCCCTCGATTACCTGATCGACGAATCGGGCCTCATCTCCATCCGGAGCCGGGAAGTGAAACTGCGGCAGCTTGATATGCCGCGTGTTACAAAAAATAAAATTTTCTGGCAGGCTTTCAATGTCATTCTCCCTGTTATTTTCGTTATTCTTTTCGGAATCATCCGTTATTATCTCCGGAAAAGAAAATATACGGGCATCTAATCATCAAAATATAACCTGAAAATACATGAAAAAGAACCGGATCATCCTGATCATCACCCTGATCCTGATAATTATAGCAGCCATTCTCGTCTTCTCCACATCCACATCGACATTAAACCGGCGCGTAAGCGACTTTTCGGTACAGGACACGGCATCGGTTACAAAAATATTCATGGCTGATAAAAGCAATAATGAGCTTCTGCTGGAACGTCAGCCTGACGGAAGCTGGATAGTCGATGGAAAGTTTCAGGTCCAGCAGGCCAAGATCAGCGCTTTCCTGAAGACGTTGAAGGATCTTACGGTCAGATCACCCGTACCGCTGGCTGCCCGCGACAATGTTATCAAGCGTATGGCCGTTCTGGCTAAAAAAGTGGAGATATACCAGGTAAAACCGGCTATCAGCCTTTTCAACCGGGTCAACCTGTTCCCCCGTGAGAAACTGTCAAAAGTTTATTATGTCGGGGATGTAACACAGGACAACCAGGGGACCTATATGCTGATGGAAGGCGCTGATGATCCGTTTATCGTACATATTACCGGATTCAGGGGTTTCGTTTCTTCAAGGTATAGCACGATCAGGGCCGATTGGAGGGATTTTACCGTATTCAAAACGCCTATCAACCGGATTAGGTCGGTCAGGGTCGAATATCCGCAAAAACCGGAACAATCCTTTGAGGTTGATGTACTTGACAATCAGAATGTAAGCCTGGTATCTCTGGCAGATAACCGGAATGTGGCTTACGATACCCTCCGGACACTGCATTTCCTGACCTCATTTGAAGATGTCAGGTTTGAATCGTTGCTGGCTCACCTGATCGAAAAGGAATTTATCGATTCCGTATCGGCCAGCACGCCAAAAACCATTATTTCGCTGACCGATACCGATGGCCGGGTGAACCGTATCAAGATTTTCAATAAGAAAAGTTTTGCTCCATTATATTCGGAAGATGGGGCGATGTTGGAACCGGTGGATCTTGACCGGGCCTATGCCCTGGTCAATGAGGAGGAGGATTTCGTCCTCATTCAGTACTTTGTGTTCGATAAAGTGACGCGCACCCTCGACTTTCTGACCGGGAAATAATAAAAAAGGGGACCTGCCACACGGCAAGCCCCCCGAAAAGTTGGTTCGGATAATTACCAATATTATACGATTCCCTGGGCGATCATTGCATCGGCCACTTTGACGAATCCGCCGATATTCGCACCCTTTACATAATCGATATAGCCGTCGTCGCCTTTGCCCCATTTCACGCAGTTAGCATGAATATTGATCATGATGTTGTGAAGTTTGTTGTCAACTTCTTCACGCGACCATGACAAACGCATGGAGTTCTGGCTCATTTCGAGGCCCGAAGTAGCTACGCCGCCTGCATTGGCAGCTTTGCCGGGGCCGTAGAGGATTTTTGCATTCAGGAACACTTCGATAGCTTCCGGGGTGGAGGGCATGTTCGCACCTTCCGAAACCACGAAGCATCCGTTGGCCATCAATGTTTTGGCATCATCGCCGTCGACTTCATTCTGGGTAGCTGATGGTAAGGCAACGTCGCACTTGATCATCCACGGGCGTTTGCCTTCGTAATAAGCACAGCCGTATTTCTGGGCATATTCCTGGATGCGTCCGCGTTTCACATTCTTGAGATACATGGCGAACTGCAGTTTCTCCGGGGTAATGCCGTCCGGGTCGTGAATAAATCCGTTGGAATCGGAAAGGGTAACGACTTTAGCGCCAAGCATGGTCGCTTTTTCGGTAGCATATTGTGCCACATTTCCCGATCCGGAGACACAGCAAATCTTGCCTTTCAATGAATCGCCGCGGGTTTTGAGCATTTCCTCGGCAAAGTAAACCTGGCCGTATCCGGTAGCTTCCGGACGGATAAGGCTGCCGCCCCACTCCAGTCCTTTGCCGGTAAGAACGCCGGTAAACTCATTTCTCAGCCTCTTGTACTGGCCGAACATGAAACCGATCTCACGGCCTCCCACACCGATATCGCCTGCCGGGACATCGGTATCAGCACCGATATGACGGGCCAGCTCGGTCATGAAGCTCTGGCAGAAACGCATCACTTCATTGTCTGATTTGCCTTTGGGATCGAAGTCGGAACCGCCCTTGCCGCCGCCCATGGGGAGCGTCGTAAGGCTGTTCTTCAATACCTGTTCGAAAGCAAGGAACTTGAGAATACCGAGGTTAACGGTGGGATGGAAGCGGAGGCCGCCTTTGTAGGGGCCGATAGCGCTGTTCATCTCGATGCGGTAACCTTTGTTGATCTGAATTTCACCTTTGTCGTCAACCCAGGGTACGCGGAATAAAATGACCCGCTCGGGCTCGGCCATCCGTTCCAGGATCTTGGCCGTCTTGTACTTGGGGTTTTCTTCAATGAACGGGATAAGCGACTCGGTCACTTCCCTTACTGCTTGATGGAATTCCTTTTCACCCGGGTTTTTGGCAATGATCTTTGCCATGAATTCATTCACCAGGTTTTCATAGTTGTTTGACATAATCTTTAGAATATTTGGTTGTTAAAATTCTCAAAAGCGGAGCAATATTAGTCAAAATAATTTTGGTGTTGTGAAAAGATTCACAAAATTATTTTGCAAAAATGCAATTTAGAAATGGTTTAAGTTTGATCTTAGAGAATGAGACTCCATCTCGAAAATTGAGATGGAGTCTCATCATGAATTAAAAAACATTTGTTTATTTCAAAAAATATTCCGTCCTTTGCACTCCGTTTTTTAAAAATAACCGAAAAACATTCAGTATCATGGCACGTGTATGCGAAATAACCGGAAAAAAACCTATTAAAGGTCATAATATCTCTCATTCCAATATTAAAACGTTACGCCGGTTCCTGCCCAACCTGCAGACCAAACGCTTTTATATCCCGGAAGAAGATAAATGGATTACCCTGAAAGTGTCCACCGAAGCTATCCGGACTATTAATAAAAAAGGTATCACCGCCTGTCTGAAAGAAGCAAGAGAAAAAGGCTTTACAGATAAGTAAAAATATTTCTTTGTATGAAGAGGCTGTCAGAGCATTCCGGCAGCCTCTTTTTTATTGTCATACCGTGCGACAATGCGCGTCACAAAATAAAACCGCCTCCTGACCGTTTCATTTTAACATTAAATTTGCTGCTTTGCATTATCGATAATTACTTTGCCGGATGAAACTGAGCCGTTACCTTGCCCTCCACCTGCTGTTGATCATGCCTTTTGTGGCTTTTACACAGCCTGTCGACACCGAAAGGGAAGAGTATTACAAAGGGCTGGTCCAGTTTTCAGGCGCCGTGGTCACCGGCGACAGCCTCAAACCGGTTCCGTTTACGCATATCATCGATAAAAACACAGGCTTCGGAACCATCAGCGATTATTACGGCTATTTCTCCTTTGTGGCCAATAAGGGCGATACGATTACCTTTTCCTCCGTCGGGTTCAAGAAAAGCTCGTTCATTATCCCCGACACTATCCATAATAACCGCTATACGATGTTCAAGATCATGACGGCCGATACGATTTATTTATCTGAAACCGTCATTTATCCCTGGCCGACAAAAGAGCAGTTCAAAGAAGCCTTTCTCAAGCTCGATATTCCGGATGATGACCTGGAAATAGCCCGGAAAAACCTCGACCGCTATGAGCTCTATGTGAGAGCGGAGGCTATCCCGATGGACGGGAGTATGAACTACCGTAACTATATCGATCAGACAGTCAGCAAACTGTACTATGCCGGGCAAACCCAGCCGATCAGCCTGTTGAATCCTTTTGCCTGGGCCCAGTTCTTCCAGGCCTGGCAGGATGGAAAATTCAAACGGAAAGACAGGTAAATGGGAATGACCGGGATGCAACTCGCCAGGAATATCGTCGTTCTGCTCATCGCAATAATGGGTTTCCAACCCCTGGTTGCCCAGCAAAATGCCATCCTTTCCGGAAATGTCCGCGACCAGGACAATAAACCGATCGAGCTGGCCAACGTGGCAGTAGTCGGAAGCACCACCGGGGCCGCTACCGACAGGAATGGCAACTATACGCTCATCATCCCCGCCGGCCGTGAACTGACGGTCGATTTCTCTTATATCGGGTATAAGTCACGAAGATTCCAGGTAACCCTCCAGCCCAATGAAAAACGGGAGCTGAATGTTGTTCTGACCATTGAGTTCAGGGAGCTGAAGGATGTGGAGATTAAAGATGACCAGGTGAGAAGCTATAACTATGTCCGCCTCAATCCAAAGGAAGCCAGGCTGATCCCGACCATGAGCGGGGGAATCGAGACCATGCTGAAAACCCTGCCGGGCGTCAGCTCTACCAATGAACTCAGTTCACAATATTCGGTCAGGGGCGGGAATTTCGATGAGAACCTGGTGTACGTCAATGGTATCGAAATCTACCGTCCTTTCCTGATCCGTTCGGGGCAACAGGAAGGCCTCAGCTTTGTCAACTCCACGCTGGTTTCTGGAATTGTGTTCTCGGCCGGTGGCTGGGAGGCCAAGTATGGCGACAAGATGTCGTCGGTTCTGGATATCACTTACCGCAAACCGGAGAAATTCGCCGGATCGGCCCAGGTCAGCCTGCTGGGCGCCGAAGGGCATATTGAATGGGTCAATAAAAGCCGCCGTCTCACCTTTCTGACTGGCGCCCGGTATAAGACAAACCAGTATGTTTTCCGCGGCCTGGAGACGAAAGGGAGCTACAAGCCCAACTTTATCGATGTGCAGGGCGTAGTGACCTACGACATGACAGAAACCCTGCAGCTTTCCGTGCTTGGTTACTATTCACGCAATTCCTACCTTCTGGTCCCCGAAAGCCGCCAGACCAATTTCGGTACGATCCAGGAGGCCTATCGCCTTACGATCTACTTCGACGGACAGGAAGTGGACCTTTACAGGATGTACCTCGGAGCGGCATCGGTCGATTACCGGCCCAGTTCGCGGTTAATGATGAAGTTCATCGTTTCGGGATTCGACACGAGGGAAAGCGAGACTTTCGACATCCGCGGTCAGTACTGGATTGGCAAACTGGAGAATGCCTTCGGCGATGAGGAATTCGGCAATGTAACGGAGGTACAGGGAGTCGGCACATTTATGGACCATGCCCGGAACTACCTGGATGCCGGGGTTATCAGTGCGGAATACAAAGGCAACTACCTATGGGGGAAGAACATCGCCGGATGGGGCATCAAATACCAGCACGAAGAGGTGAGCGACAAACTGGCGGAGTGGGAACTGATCGATTCGGCCGGGTATTCATTGCCGAACCCTCCCGTCATTATCGGCGGGATCACCGATCCGAAAGCACCTCTGGTCATCGACCGGTCGGTAAAGACCGACATAACCCTTTCAACGAACAGGCTGATGGGCTACGCGCAGAATACCTGGGACTTGCTGGGCGACGGGCGTGACCTTAACGTAACGGCTGGGGTCAGGTTCCATTACTGGGATTACAACGGCCAGTTCCTTTTCAGCCCGCGGGCCAGCGTTGCCTACAAACCGCAATGGAAGCGCGACGTGGTCTTCCGTTTTTCAACCGGATATTATTACCAGCCGCCATTCTACAAAGAACTTCGGAACCTGGAAGGAGAGCTGAATCCCGATATCCGGGCGCAGAAATCGATCCACTTCGTAGCCGGCGTCGATATTAATTTCCTGGCCTGGAAACGTCCGTTCAAATTCACCGGAGAAGCGTATTACAAATATCTCGACGACCTTATCCCCTACGTGGTGGATAACGTCAGGATAAGGTACCTGTCTGAAAACAGCGCCAGGGGTTATGCCACCGGGGTCGATTTCAAGATCAACGGGGAATTCATCGAAGGTACCGAGTCGTGGATGAGCCTGTCGTTCCTGAAGACCGAACAGGATATTATCGGCGACTTTTACTATGAATACTACAATGCCGCCGGAGAAAAGATCATTCGTGGCTATACGGCCGACCAGGTGGTAGCCGACAGCGCCAGGTTTGAACCGGGCTATATACCACGCCCGTCGGATCAGCGGGTCAGCTTTGCCATCTTTTTCCAGGATTACCTGCCGATCATCCCATCCATGAAGGCTCATCTGACATTGATATTCGGTACCGGCCTCCCCTTCGGCCCTCCCGACAGCCCGCTGTACAAGCATACCCGTCGCTATCCCCCTTACCGGAGGGTGGATATCGGGTTTTCCAAACTGCTGGTCGGAGAAAAAACAAAATTCAAGGAGAACAATCCTCTGCGTTACATCGACAAGGCATGGCTGAGCTTTGAAGTTTTCAACCTTTTCCAGATCAGCAATACGGTTTCCTATATCTGGGTCAAGGATATCAACAACCGCCAGTATGCCGTTCCCAATTATCTGACGCCCAGGCTCTTAAATCTGAAATTAATCGTTGAGCTCTGATTTAAGAAATTTTTAACAAAAATTATCTTGACACCGGATATTTTTGTTAATATCTTTGTAGGGTTGATTAAGTCTAAATAAAAATTGTACAGTATCTTTGTCGTCTGAAAAAGAACTTTCATAGGTACAGTTGTTTGGCTCTCTTCAAACAACTCTTTTGGTTTGGTTAATAATCGGCAAACAGGTCACGCGCCCGCGTGGCCTTTTGCTTTTTATATCTGTAACTAAAAAGAAAGGATCGATTTCCGGATAATATCGACGGCTTCGTGAACCTGTTCTTCGGTAATAACCAGTGGCGGTGCAAACCGGATGATGTGTTCGTGTGTCGGTTTGGCCAGCAGTCCGTTTTCAGCCATTTTCACGCAGACATCCCAGGCGGTTTTGCCGTTTTTCGGCCTGACCACGATGGCGTTGAGCAGTCCTTTTCCCCTGACCAGCTCGATCATATCGGAATTGATATTTTTCAGCTCTTCGCGGAAGATCGCTCCCAGCCTTGCAGAATTATCAGCCAGTTTTTCATCCCGGATCACATCCAGGGCTGTGATGGCAACGCGTGCGGCCACCGGATTACCGCCAAAGGTGGATCCGTGCTGGCCCGGTTTGATGCACATCATGATCTCATCATCGGCCAGTACGGCGGAAACCGGGTAAACGCCCCCGGAGAGGGCTTTGCCCAGGATCACCATATCGGGGCGGACGTTCTCGTGGTCGCATGCCAGCAGTTTGCCGGTCCGGGCGATCCCCGTCTGTACCTCATCGGCGATGAACAGGACATTCTTTGCTTTGCAAAGAGCGGCGGCTTTGGAGATATACCCTTCATCCGGCACATAAACCCCTGCCTCGCCCTGTATCGGCTCTACCAGGAAACCGGCTACATTCGGCTGTTCCAGCGCTTTGGCCAGGGCTTCGAGATCATTGTAAGGAATGGTGATAAATCCCGGGGTGTAGGGGCCGAAGCCTCCGCGGGCATCGGGATCGGTCGACATGGAGATCACCGTGATGGTCCTTCCGTGGAAGTTGCCTTCGCAGATGATGATCTTTGCCTCGTGCTCCGGGATGCCCTTCTTCATGTAAGCCCATTTGCGGCAAAGTTTGAGGGCCGTCTCCACCCCTTCCGCACCTGTGTTCATTGGTAAAACCTTATCGTAGCCGAAATATTCGGTCACATATTTCTCATATACACCCAGTGCATCGTTATAAAAAGCACGGGAAGTCAGCGTCAGCGTTTTAGCCTGATCGATCATCGTCTGGACGATCCGCGGGTGGCAGTGGCCCTGGTTGACGGCCGAATAGGCTGACAGGAAATCGAAATATTTTTTCCCTTCCACATCCCAGACAAATACACCTTCACCTTTTGAAAGCACCACCGGCAGCGGATGATAGTTATGCGCGCCGTACTTGTCTTCAAGCTCCATCGCTAATTTAGAAGTCATCATAGGAATTCTTAATTTTAAATTCTTAATTTTTAATTAATGCGGCAAAGTTAGGGTTTTCGGGGGAGGAAAAAAAGCGAATCAGAAAAAATGGCGGAACGGCAGCAGGAGCCATTCGATAAACTGTTGCAATTTCGGCCGGTCGAGCCATTTTTCGAAGTCGAACGGCTCGGTATGGTTCATGGTTTCATTGATATGGGTGCTGAGCTGGTCGATAATTGTGTGTTCGCGTCCGATGAGGATGATCTCGTGCATATAGCGGAACGAGCGGTAGTCGAAATTAGGCGAACCGATGGCGAAGAGCTGGCGGTCGACCAGGATAGCCTTGGCGTGGAGGTTACCGGGCATGTAGTACCTGAATTTCAGCCCCCCCTGGTGCAGCGGCCCGATATAGCGGTTACGGAGGATATCGATAAGCATTACGTCGGAATGGCGCGGCACCACGACAGTGACCTCAACGCCACGTTTGCACGCATCCAGGAGAGCTTTACGCAGGAAATATCCGGGGAGGAAATAGGGAGTTTCGATTTCAACGCTGGTATCGGCATGGCGTATCATCTGGATAAATTTCTTATTGATCCTTTTCTTGGTGATGGAAGGGACATCGCGGACGATCAGGTAATCGCCGTGGCGGATCAGGCGGATGTAGGAGTTTTTCTCGAAAAAATAGCGGTTATAGATTTTGAAGTCGAGGTTAAACACTTTTTTAAAAGATGTGGCGATATCGCCTTCCATCCTGAGCATCAGCTCTCTCCATTCGAGGCTGTATTCCGTCACGTTGCCCGAACCGATCCAGCTAACGTGGTCGTCGATGATCAGCAGTTTACGATGGTTGCGGCGGTGGTTTTTGGTAAAGAAGTCGATGACGATCCTTATTTTGCGGAAGAATCGCACCTCTCCCCGCAGGTCGGTGAGTTCCCGGAAGTAATCATCCGAAACGTTTGCGCCCCAGGAATCGATCAGCAGTTTGACCTCCACGCCCCTGGCGGCCGCCTGCGTAAGCGCTTCTCTAAACCGGCCGCCGATGGCGTCGTTATAGTATTTATAGATCTCGAAGTAGACATATTTCCGGGCCGAGCCGATGTCGCGGATCATGGCATCGAAATACCCTGCCGGCACATCAAAGAGGCGGTATGGCGCTGTATCGGTCACCGTGATGTTTTAAGCAAAGATAAGAAACAATAGCGAGACAGTTGGACAATCGAATTACGCGATTCGGCATTGCGCATTTTCGATTTAGTTTGTTAGTCGACGATTAAATCGTCCAATCGCCAAATCGTCAAATCGCCAAATCGTCAAATCGCCAAATCGCCAAATCCGATTTCTTTCCCTATCTTTGACTCTTCAAAACAAAGTTCCCCATGATCCGTTCCATGACAGGTTTCGGTAAATGCCAGGCCGATCTTCCCGGCAAGGTGATCACCGTTGAGATTCGCGCACTGAACAGCAAACAACTCGACCTCAACTTCCGGGCGCCGGCCGTCTACCGCGAAAAAGAGATGATTGCCCGCACACTCATCACCCAGAAACTGGAACGAGGAAAGATCGATGCGACCATCACGGCAGAATCAAAAAACGAACAACCGGCGGTGACGGTCAACAAAGCTATCGCTCTCCATTACCTGGAACAACTGAAAGACCTCTCATCGGCCCTGCCACAGACCCAGAATATCGACTATTTATCGGTGCTGGTACGCATGCCCGATGTTCTGAAAACAGAGAAAGAGGAGCTGTCGGAACACGAATGGGATGCCATCCGGCATGCGATTGAGACGGCGCTGGAAGAGGCCGATACGTTTCGTAAAAACGAAGGCAAAATTCTGGAGAATGATTTCATCATGCGCATCAACCGGATCACGGCGCTGCTCGAAAGCATCGAACCGCTTGAAAAAGCGCGTGTGGCCACCATCCGTGCCCGGCTCACCTCCAGGCTTGACGAGCTGAATCTCGAAAAATCGTTCGACGAAAACCGGCTGGAACAGGAACTGATCTATTACTTTGAAAAGCTCGATATCACCGAAGAGAAACTGAGGTTGAGAAAACACTGCGATTTCTTCATCCTGACGCTGGATGAAATGGAATCGCCGGGGAAAAAACTCAGTTTTATCACCCAGGAGATCGGGCGTGAGATCAACACGCTCGGCTCCAAAGCCAATGACGCCTCAATCCAGGTCATCGTCGTCCGGATGAAAGACGAACTGGAAAAGATCAAGGAGCAACTGGCCAATATTCTCTGACATGAGCGGTAAACTCATCATCGTCAGCGCCCCGTCGGGAGCAGGGAAAACATCGGTCGTCAAACGGTTGATGCAGGCGGAGCTGAACCTGGAGTTCTCCGTATCGGCCACCAGTCGCGCGCCCCGTCCTGGCGAGATTCATGGAAAAGACTATTTTTTTATCCCTGTAGAAGAATTCCGGGCTAAAATCGACCGGGATGAACTGCTGGAATGGCAGGAGGTCTACCCGAACCAGTACTACGGAACGCTGAAATCGGAGGTGGAGCGCATCTGGAATGCCGGCCATCATGTCCTTTTCGATGTGGATGTGATGGGCGGGATGAACCTGAAGAAGATGTACCCGGAGATATCGTTGTCGCTGTTCATCATGCCGCCCTCCATCAAGGTCCTTGAACAACGGCTCAGGCTCCGTTCGACCGAAACGGAAGAGAGCCTGCGAAAACGGCTCGACAAAGCCGGTAAAGAGATCGGTTTTGCCGGCCATTTCGATATGACGATCGTCAACGATATCCTGGAACAGGCTGTGGCAAAGGCAATTGAAACTGTCAGTAAATTCGTTCGCATATGAGCGAGCCGGTTAAGACCAAGAAAGTCGGCCTTTTCTTCGGGTCGTTTAACCCGATCCATACCGGCCATATGATCATTGCCGGCTATATGCTGCATTTCACCGACCTCGATGATGTGTGGTTCATCATTTCGCCTCATAACCCGCTGAAAGAGAAGAGCACCCTGCTGGCCGACCACCACCGCTATATGATGGTACAGACAGCTATTGAAGACAATCCGCGACTGCGGGCCAGCAACATTGAATTCAAACTTCCGCAGCCGTCGTACACCATCGATACCCTTATCCGGCTCGAGGAGAAGCATCCCGACCACCAGTTCGTGCTGATCGCCGGCACCGATATCTTTCCCACGTTTCATAAATGGAAGAATTATGAAGTGTTGCTCGAAAATTACCGGTTCTACATCTATAACCGGCCGGGATATGAGGCCGGAACCTACTCAAACCATCCTAATGTAGTCACTTTCAATGCTCCTCTGATGGAAATCTCTTCAAGCTTTATCCGGCAGGCGATCCTGGAAGGAAGGGATATCCGGTACTTTGTCCCGGAAAAAGTCTATACCTACATCCGGGAGATGCACTTTTATGAAAAGAATAACCGTTGATTAGGCATGATCCATTTATCATTCAAAATAAAATCCAAAAAAAAACGGGGCAATACGATCATTTTTTTGCTGCTGCTCTTACTTCCGGTCATTTTCACCCATTGCGCCAAGCAGGGAACACCCACGGGAGGGCCCAAAGATGTCAGGCCGCCGGAGGTGCTGGAGGAAATTCCGCCTGCCCGGACCGTGAACTTCACAGCAAAAAAATTCACCGTTGTTTTTGACGAATTCATCCAGCTCAAAGATCCGGGGAAGGAAATCTTCATCTCCCCCCCGATGAAAACAAAACCCGAATATAAAATACACGGCAAGAAGCTCTCGGTGGAATTCCAGGAAGAGCTGAAGCCCGATGCCACTTACACCATTAATTTCGGCAATGCGATCGTCGACTATACGGAGAGCAATCCGCTGATCAATTACGAATACGTATTTTCTACCGGCGATCACCTGGATTCCCTGTCCATTCCCGGACTAATTGTCGGCGCGTTCGATCTCAAGCCGGTGGAAGGGATCGTTGCGATGGTTTACCAGGATGATAACGACAGCATCCCTTTTGATTCGCTCCCGATGCGCGTTCCGCCTAAAAGCGCCTCAAAGACCACCAAGGAGGGGCTATTCAGTATCAATAACCTGCCGGCAGGGGCATACAGGCTCTTTGCCCTGGAAGATCTGAACAACAACTATTACTACGACCTGCCCAACGAGCGGATCGCTTTTATCGACAGCCTGGTCACCCTTTTCCCTCCGGCTCATACGGTCGTAATGCCGGATACGGCGATAGTGGACACTTCCGGCGTTGTCGCCCCGGTGATAACAGCCGTGATGCCCGATTACACGCTTTACCTGTTCCAGGAATCCGATTCCTCACAAAAGTTCCTCGGCAAGAAACTGATCGGTCAAAGCCTCCTCCAGTATTATTACCGGATGCCGGTCGATTCGTTCAACATCTCCCCGGTTGGATTTGAGCCGGTGAACCCTGACTGGTACATGGGCGATATCTCCAGAAACCGCGACACGCTGGGCTTCTGGCTCCGTCCCGGGCTACCTGATACGATCCGGATCAGGATGGCCGCCGGCGACTCTCTGGTCGACACTTCCCGGTATATTCTGACAGCCTCAGAGAGGGAGCGGCCGGGACGCCGAAAAGAGACGGCTTCCAGGGCAATGAGCATTAATACCAGCAGCTATGCAGGGTTCCTGGATCTGAACAAGAAATTTTACCTGAAATTCGGCGTGCCGGTCATGGATTACGATTCTTCCATGTTATTGCTCCAAACCCCGGCCGATACCCTCATACCTTCGATATATTTTTCCGACAGCCTCAGCCGGCAATTGCAGGTCGACTACAACTGGCAGCCGGGAGAAGCCTATGCGCTGGTTCTGGATGATTCGGCTTTCACCGACCTGAGCGGAGCGCATAATGATAGTTTAATCTTCAGGTTTCGTGTCAGGACCCTTGAAGATTACGGAATTCTTATCCTGAATCTGACTGTTCCGGATGATACCGGGCAATATATCATTCAGTTGCTCAACGAAAAAGAGATACCGGTCAGGGAGACGGTAATAAATTCATCCGGACAGGTAAAGTTCGATTACCTGGCGCCCGGAAAGTATAAATTAAAAGCGACCTATGACAGAAATATCAACGGCCGCTGGGATCCGGGCAAATACATAATCAATTCACTTCCTGAAAAGGTCGAATATTATCCAACAACCCTTGAAATCAGGGCTAATTGGGAAATGCAGGAAGAATGGAAACTGGATTGAATTATACCTCGTTGTTGCAACGATTAATACAATCGATAATTTCAGTAAGTACCTGGTTTTTGATCGTATAGTAGATCTTCTTTCCGTCCCGGCGGGAACCTAACACACCCTTATTTTTCAATATGTTAAGATGATGTGAGGCAGCGGCCTGCTCGATCTTCAGCTTTTTATAAATTTCGGTCACACTCATTTGGTTTCCATCATGAAGAAGGTCGATAATCGCAATACGCATCGGATGGGCAATCGCTCTGAGCTTGCTGGCGGCTGCCTCTAATTTCTCAATTTGAATCTGAATTTTTGCCATGACTAAATTTTTTGCTAAAATAGAAAATACATCAGAACTCAATTCATATGTATATATCTTTTTTGCTAATTTATATTTAATCTAAGAAAAGAGAAGCAAAAGAAAAGCTTTTACCATCGAACAAACCCTTATCGCTCAGTTTTAGCTCCGGTATGACAAGTAAAGCCATAAAGGAGAGAGTCATGAACGGAGCGCGAAGCCGACTGCCCAGTTCATGGGCCATCCGGTCGAGCGATTCGTACTTTTCCGCTACGGTAAATCCGTCTTCGACCGACATCAGTCCGGCAACCGGCAACGGAAGAAGCGAAATATGACCCTGATCGGCAACACAAACACCGCCTCGTGTATCAACCAGTGCATTGACGGCCAGCATGATATCGTCATCATTCACACCTACGGCGATAATGTTATGACTGTCGTGGGCAACCGTTGAAGCAATGGCTCCTCTCTTCAGCCCGAAATTCCGGATAAATCCGATCGCCGGCGATGAAGGGTTGTAACGGTTCATTACCATGATCTTCAGTATATCCTGACCGGGATCGCTGATGATCTCATCGCCGGATACCATTGGCGAACCGTCAAGCTCATGCGTAATAAGCTGACCCTCCAGCGCCTCGATGATACGGATGCGGTTGCCTTTTTTCGCAACCTTAAGATCGCTATGACTCACAGGCCTGGCATCGAACCGGTTCACGGGAATTTCTTCGATACGGGGAATGCAGGAATTGCCTTCTGAAGCAACCATCTGGCCGTTGATATAGGTTTTCAGCACATGGAAAGATGAAAGGTCATCGATCACAATTAAATCAGCCGGATCGCCGGGTTGAAGCAGTCCGGTATCCAGGTTGTAATGCTTTTTAGGATTCAGGGTGCAGGCACGGATAACTGCAACCGGATCGTACCCTTTGTTTATCGCGCGGCGTGCAATATCATTGATGTGGCGCTTCAGCAAATCATCGGGATGGCGGTCATCGGAACAGAACATCACTTGGTCCGGGTATAGATCGATCAAGGGAGCCAGGTCGTCGAAATTCCGCGCGGCGCTTCCTTCGCGGATAAGGATATGCATCCCCATCGACGCTTTTTCGAGCGCTTCATCAAGCTCAAAACACTCATGGTCGGTAGAAATACCGGCGGAGATGTATTTCCGGGCGTCTTCCCCCCTGAGCCCCGGCGCATGGCCATCTACCGGCTTGCCGTATTTCCGGGCTATCTCCAGCTTTTGCATTACCTCGGGATCGCTGTTCAGGACACCCGGGAAGTTCATCATTTCCGAGAGATAACCGATTTCATCCATCCGGAGCAGTTCCTCCACTTCCTTTGGCCCCAGCGAGGCACCGGCTGTCTCGAACGGAGTGGCAGGAACACAGGAAGAGGCCCCGAGGCAGAATTTAAAGGGGACTTTCTTCCCATTCTCAATCATGAATTTAATCCCCTCAATGCCAAGCACATTAGCAATCTCATGCGGGTCGGAGACTGTTGCCACCGTTCCATGGATCACAGCCAGCCGGGCGAATTCCGACGGGATCAGCATGGAACTTTCGATGTGGATATGGGCATCGACCAGTCCCGGAAGAATATATACCGTTTCGTCGACCGGATGTTCGCGAATTTCCTGAATCCGACCGTCCTGAACCAGAACGCTGCCGGGGAAGATCCGTCCCCCAATCACATCGACTATATGGCCGCGGATTGAAAATGAATTGTACATGGTTATTTATTTTCCTGGTTTTGTTTAAGAATCTTATTGGCCAGTTGCCCGCAGGCAGCATCGATATCTTTTCCGCGGCTCCGCCGGATATTGACGACCAGGTTTTTCTTCTCCAGGAAGGCCTTGAACGCTTCTGTACGCTCCAATCCGGAATCTTCGTAAGGGACATTCTCCACCGGGTTGTACTGGATCAGGTTGATCTTGACCGGGAAATTTTTACAGAACTCAGCCAGCGCTTTCGCATCCTCCATGGTATCGTTAAATCCTTTCAGCATCACATATTCGAGTGTGATGCGGGTGCGGGTCTGCTGGTGGAAATATTTCACCGCCTCGATCAGGTCGCCCAGGCTGTTGCGCAAATTATATGGCACGATCTGGTTGCGTTTTTCATTGATGGCGGAATGGAGCGACAGGGCCAGGTGGAACTTCACTTTGTCGTTGCCAAGCTGACGGATCATCGGCGCCACACCGACGGTCGATACGGTGATCCGCTGTGGCGACATGCCCAGGCCGTCAGGTGCCGAAATCCGCTCTGCCGATTTCAGCACGTTCTGGTAATTCAGCATGGGTTCGCCCATGCCCATGTAAACGATATGCGAAAGCGGGAGATTGTATTCGCGGCGGGCGGTTTCGGCAATAATAGCTACCTGGTCGAATATTTCATCGAAATTCAGGTTGCGGATATAGCGGATCATACCGGTCGCGCAAAACTTGCAAGCCAGGTTGCAGCCTACCTGCGAGGAGATGCATGCTGTCATCCTCGTTCCGGAGGGGATCAGCACCCCTTCGATGATATGCCCGTCGAACAGCCGGAACGACATTTTGATCGTTCCGTCTTCGCTCTTCTGGGTTGTGTTGAGGGTGATGGAATCCAGGGTGAAGCTCTCATTCAGCTTTGCCCTGGTTTCGACAGAAATATTGGTCATCTGGTCGAACGAACGGGCACCTTTTTTCCAGAGCCATTCGTACGCCTGCCTGGCCCGGAATTTTTCAGCGCCGATCGAATGAAAGAAGGCTTCCAGTTCTGTCAGCGACAGCGTCCTGATATTGTTCCGCCTGGGATTCATTTTCTTTCTTTAAAATACGGTAATCGGTTCAAAACCTTTTTGTTTCAGGTACTTTTTCGTGGTTCTGAAATCCCTGGATATCCCCAGCAGGAATCCCCCGCCACCCGAACCGCACAGTTTCAGTTTGAAATCGTCGCGGTGCAATCCGGCTTCCCACAGGGGTTTCATTTTATCGGGAATCATCTCCGGCAGGTAAAGGAACTGGAATGCGGAAAGTTCGGTCAGGTGCCCGAAGAACGGGTTCATGTCGCCTTTGAGGAGAGTTTCAATACAGCCGTTGTTGGCCGGGATAAAAACATTCTGCACCTGGTTCAAAAATCCGTCATTTTTACAACGCTCCAGGAAAAGGTTGACCAGTGGCCCCGTTTTGCCTAGCTCGCCCGTATCGATCAGGAAAATGACATGGTCGGACCCGAATTTCTCCCGCGGTATGCCCACCGTTTCGATCTGCATTTTATTCCGGATGAGCAGCGGGTGCCTGATGTAGCAAAGCAGCGGATCAAGGCCTGAGCTGATGCCGTGAAAGAAAGATTCCATCCTGGAAAAAGTCTCCTTCAGGTTCGATATTTCATGGCTGGTATATATTTTCCGGTGTTTTTGTGTGCCTTCCGAATACTGGTCATAGATCGCAGCTACGAGTGCCCCGGAGCTGCCAATGCCATAACCTTGCGGAATATTGGATTCAAAATAAAGGCCATCTTTGATGTCCGACTCCAGTTTCGGCAGGTTCATCCGGGCTTTGAACTCCTTCTCCCTGCTTAATTTTTTAAGATGATCCAGGTAGTTAAGCAGTTGTCGGTTCGATTCGGTCGCCATCTCATAATTGGTGTATTCTTCCTGGTTGATAAACCTGAGCGAACCGGTGAAATGGGCATACGGAATGGTCAACCCCATCGAGTCGCAAATGACGCTGTACTCACCGAACAGCATGATCTTCGCATAAAAAACTTCCGGCTTCAATTATCTTTAATTTTAATTTAATTTCCTAGTAACCTGATGGGCCCTGTACCGGTACCATCATCGATCCATCTGCCGTTTTCGCAATATTTAACCAGCTCCTGACCGATCCATTCTTTCACATTCTCTTCATATTCTGCAGGATACAGCAGGTGCACATTCGGTCCGGCATCAAGGGTAAAGCAAACAGGGATGGTCGTCTCTTCACGGAATCTCCTTATTTCATTAACAATATTAACCGTATTCGGTTCAATCAATAAATAGGAAGATAATGACGACATCATCAGCGCATGAAGGTTGAGGGCTTCCGATTCGGTGATCCGGATAAATGTTTCGATATCGCCGGATGATAATGCCGATACTAGAATTCCGATATTCTGCCGGGCCAGGTTGAACCTTGCCTCTGCATAGGGATGACCCTTCATCAGCGAGTGGCCGGCGCGGCTCGATACTTTCTTCTCCACACTGCTGACGATCAGTATATTATCCTTGATATCCCTGAAAACCGGATGAACCTCAAACGGCAGCGGAACGGCATATTCATCGTGTGAGCCGTCGACATACGGGCTTTCGCCCCAGACGGTGTAACCGCCGTAAACTGAGCGGCATGCACTACCACTGGCCAGGCGGGATAGAAAAGATGCTTCCCGAAGTGAAAACTCACGATCTTCGACGATGGCCAGGAATTCAGCCAGGCAGAGGCCGAGGGCGCTCATGCTCGAGGCTGAAGAGGCAATTCCGGTCGAATGCGGGAAGGTGTTGAAAGAGGAAATTTGAATGTGGAAATTTGATATTTCCGGATGGTTGCCGCTTAATGAGTCAAGGAAAGTTGCAATCTTTAAAGCAAATTTTTCATTCTTCAACCCTTCAAAAAGAAAATCCAGCTTTTTTTCACCTTTGTCCGCTCTCCGGTAGGAAAAATTCATTTCCGTATAAGCCTCACTCAGGGTCATGCTCAAGGAAGGATTAGCCGGTATCTGAACCGGCCTTTTACCCCAGTATTTCACGAGGGCGATATTCGACGGGCTCCTCCAGGCGATGTTTCCAACGGTTTTATCTGACGATCTCATGCCATGCGAAGATAACAGGAAGATTTTTACTGAAGAAATAGTCTTTAATATAACTGTCGTCTCTTGCCGTCACAGCCATGATGAAATCGCCTCCCCAGGCGCCGAGTGACTTGATTGCGCCATCGAAACCGGGGAATAGTTCCCTTTGAACCGGCGGAAGACCGATCAGATCGGAGATGATAGTCTCATGTTCATTCATCAATTCCATGAATTCAGCTACATCCGACGCCATGGTCATCCTATCTGTTATATGACTGATTTTATGGAGAATACCGGGATCAATCCGGCCTTCTTTCAGAAAATTACTGACACTGGACTGAGAATCCTGTTTACGTCCTGAATAGACGAAATGAATATGATGCTGAAAAGGGGGATTGAATGCATCCGTCTGAACAACGGGTTCGCCGTTTATCAGCTGGAAAACGATGGAATGATCTGTCCGGGCGCAGAACAGATCGTATCCCGAGCCCCTGAAAAGCTTTTTATACAGGGCATATGGGTCAATATCAAGCCAGTAGGAAATATTGGAGATTAACGACGAACTGCTTCCTAATCCCCAGTTAATATCGAAACCAATCTCGTTTTCTATGAAAAAGGAGGAGGTTCCACGGGCCAGTTCCGGCTGAAACGAAGATGCTTCCAGGAGCAATTGCCGGATAAAGCCGGCAGTGGTGGGGTCGGAGGTTTCGGTTACCTCAAATCTTTTTCTATTGAAAATTGCAGAAAACCAATCAATTCCCTGAACTTTTGTTTGCCAATGGATCAACCCGCCGGAATCCATTTCTGTAACAGACATTTCCTGGCCGAAGCGGAGCGGGACGGCGAGTGCTTTAGCGCCGTGAATAACAGCATATTCCCCGGAAATCAGGAATTTACCATTGGAATAAAATTGTCCCGTCTGCAAGGCTCAGCTTTTTACACCCAGGATCTGTGACCTGTGATTATTAATGAAATCGGTAACCGACTTGAAAGAAACCTTTTTGTTTTTAAAGTATTCAACAGCTTTCAGTTTTTCCTCCTGTGTAGCGGCATAGAAATTCAGGATATTGAACAGGTGCATTTTCATATGCCCGACCTGTATTCCCTTGGTGACAAGCGACTTAACGGCGCCAAAATTATTGGCAAGCCCGGCACAGGCTGCAATGATCATCAGTTCGCGGGCGCTGGGTTTGCCTAGCATCTCAAGAGAGAAGCGTGCCATAGGGTGTAAGGAGGTCAGCCCTCCGACGGTACCCATGGCAAGGGGCACTTTGAGTTCGTAATGAAACAGGCCATTGTCGAGGGTCAGCTCTGTCAGGCTCTGGTATTTGCCGGTCCGGCAGGCATAGGTATGGGCGCCAGCTTCGATCGCACGGAAGTCGTTACCGGTCGCCAGGGCCAGTGCGTCGATCCCGTTGAATATCCCTTTATTGTGGGTAGTGGCCCTGTATTCATCGACTTTGGCAATCTCAATGGCTTTCTGAAACTTCCAAACGAACTTCTCCTCGTTCATATCGTTTTCACCCAGGTGCATCCGGCTGATATCGCATTCTACCCAGGCTCTGACCAGGCAATCGGGTGTATAATTGGAGAGGATTGACATAATGATCTCGCAATCCTTCTCATCTTCATTAAAAACCGGGCTTTTAACAAGAAATTCCTTGAGAATACGGGCAAATTCTTCCAGGACGGAGTTGATGAAATTAGCCCCCATCGAATCGACGGTCTCGAAAGAAACTTTCAACTGGTAATAATCTTCGATCCGGTCATTCATATTGATAAGCTCAACATCGAGGATTCCTCCTCCCCTGCTCTCCATATTGGCCGTGATGGCTTTAGTCCCGGCCAGAAGTTCCTGTTTCAGGGCGGGCATCGCCTGTTTGAGCTTCTCCGGATCACCTTTCCAGACAAAGTGAACCTGTCCCAGTTTTTCCGAAGAGACCACTTCCGCATGGAATCCACCCCTTTCGGCCCAGAATTTCGCGCTGCTCGATGCTGCGGCAATCACCGAACTTTCCTCGATGACCATCGGGACCATATAGTTCTTGTTGTTGATCAGGAAATTTGGTGCTATTCCGAAAGGAAAATAAAAGTTTGACAGGGTATTTTCACTGAACTCATCAAACAGGGTTTGTTTTTTCGGATCCCGGTGCCAGTATGATTTTAGCTCTTTCAACACCTTTTCGGGATGATCGAAAAGGCCTGCAACGAGTTTGAGCTTCTCCTCTTTGCTCATCTTGGAGAAACCGTTGATAATGCCGTTAATGTTCATTTTTTCAGATCCTTGGTGACAAAATAGGCATTGGCCAGTTTGATCCCATCAACCTGGTATTTTACAAAAGTGTAAAGATCGTCGTACGATTTTGAAGCGTACTTCAGAAAACCGGATGCCTGGCCGTAGATGGCCGGCAGTTTGCAGCGGCTGATCAGGCAATACCCATCCAGGAACGTCTGTATACCGCCGGAAATAATGATTTGCCGGCAGTTGATGCTGATCTTTTCCTCCACAATAGTATTGATCATTTCGGTCATTTCAAAAGCATCATGGCCGATATGGCTGAGTGGTTCGTAATATTGCCGGCGGGTCTCATCCGACCTGAGCAGTTCAACTTTGGCGAAGTTGGTTCCCCCGAAAGCGGCCAGTTCGATGGCTTCGAGCGGCAGTTGCAGCAGTGCACGCAGGCTTTCGGGCCCCATGCCTTGCCCGACTTCTTTGACAATGACCGGATACGCTGCCATATCAAGAAATGACCGGATAGTATCGATCGGGGGCTGGCTGAAGAGGTCTCCTTCCGGCTGCAGCCACTCCTGCATCGGGTTCACATGGATGATAAGCCCGTCGGCTTTCAGTTTATCCACCAGCCGGTCGACCGGTGTAATGTCGCCGTTCAGCACGAAGGATTCGAGCTGGGCTATACCCAGGTTGGCATAAAATGGCAGGTCCTTGCCAATTATTTCCCGCATGTCGAAATCGGCAAAATGCTCGTCGCTTTTAAGCAGCGGCCTGCAGGATCCAAGGCCCATGCCCAGGCCGAACTCCCTGCACACCCTGGCCAGGTTCCTGTTGATCGGGCCGGCCAGTTCCGTACCTCCGGTCATGCTCGAAACCCAGAGGGGGGCACGCAGGGTATGTCCCAGGAACCGGAAAGGACGCAGGTCATTGACAGGGTGATGCGACAACAGCGGTTCATAGTAAAACCGGCGGTCTATTTCATCGGTTCCTGTCTTTGATTTGAATGCAAGGTCAATATGGTCTTTCTTTCGGTCGGTCATGATATCGGGTTACCAAATGTCTTCTTTCACCTCTTTGGGAGGTTTCATCTTCTCCTTTAACGATTTGATCAGTTCGTTGCGGATGTAAGCGTCGACCTGTCCGAGGCCGGTTTCCCATTTCGGATTGTAACCGGGCGCCTTTTTATCGAGCCATTTCTCAAGCGGAACCCGGGAGGCCTCTTTCACAACAAAGTTATCGATCACATAACGGTAACGGCCGTCTTTGAATTCGATCCGGGCATTGTACATGATCATGTTGCCTTCGATGATATTTCCGTCTTTATCGGTTTCGGAAAGTCTGAACTGATGCTGAATTTTTATCAGGCCGGTCGACTGGTCCCTGACTTTAGCCGCTTCCACGGGATTAGCATAAAAAGTTGGGAGCCACGAAGAGCCCCGGTTATAAAGGTCATCCTTTGTCCCCTGCTCTTCCACGACTTCTTTGTAAGTTATCAGGCCGGTTGTTTCATCAATGGTATATCCGGCATTGGTTTCAGTTTGTGATACGGCATTGTTGATGGCCAGCAACACAGACAAAACGCTGAGAATTAGTTTCATTTACTGGTTTTTATATGAATTAAACAAAAATACAAAATAATAAACGAACAATGGATTGTTTTGGTTGAAGGGGCAGGCAAAAAAAAAGGCTGCCAATGCCGGCAGCCTTATAAAGATTTCATTCGAAATTCTAATACATCCCGTCGGGCATTCCACCGCCCATAGGCATTTTCGGCTCCTTCTCCTCTTTTGCATCGGCCAGCAGGCATTCGGTGGTGAGCAGCATTCCGGCTACAGATGCCGCATTCTCGAGGGCAACGCGAGCCACTTTCGTAGGATCGATAACACCAGAGCTGAAGAGGTTCTCATACTTTTCAGTGCGTGCGTTGAATCCGAAATCGCCTTTTCCTTCCTTCACTTTCTGAACGATTACCGAGCCTTCCAGTCCGGCATTAGCCACGATCTGGCGGAGCGGCTCCTCGAGGGCGCGGCGGATGATAGCCACACCGGTCGTCTGGTCTTCGTTCTCGCCTTTCAGGTCATTGATTGTTTCCGTAGCGCGCAGGTAAGCGACACCACCTCCCGGGATGATCCCCTCTTCGATGGCAGCGCGGGTTGCGTGCAGTGCATCGTCAAACCGGTCTTTTCTTTCCTTCATCTCCACTTCGCTGGCAGCGCCGACATGGATCACAGCAACGCCACCGGCCAGTTTGGCCAGGCGTTCCTGCAGCTTCTCACGGTCATAATCGGAAGTGGTGTTTTCAATCTGCATTTTGATCTGTTTGACGCGGGCGTCGATGTTCTCCTTCTGTCCCTTGCCTCCTACGATCGTCGTATTTTCCTTATCGACCGACACTTTTTCAGCGTTACCCAGGTAACCGAGGTTGGCGTCTTCCAGTTTGTATCCTTTTTCTTCGGAGATTACGGTACCGCCGGTCAGGATGGCGATATCCTCGAGCATTTCCTTCCTTCTGTCGCCGAATCCCGGGGCCTTTACCGCCACAACTTTAAGGGCGCCCCTGATCTTATTGACTACGAGGGTTGCCAGGGCTTCGCTTTCTACGTCCTCGGCGATGATCACCAGCGGACGGCCGGTCTGGGCTGCTTTCTCCAGGATCGGAAGCAGATCTTTCATGATGGAGATCTTCTTGTCGTGGATGAGGATGAACGGATTGTCGTACACCGCTTCCATTTTCTCGGTATCGGTCACAAAATAAGGAGAGATGTAACCGCGGTCGAACTGCATTCCTTCCACCACATCGACATAGGTTTCCATACTTTTGGCTTCCTCGATCGTGATCACGCCCTCCTTCTTCACTTTGGCCATAGCTTCGGCAATCAGTTTACCGATGGCAAAGTCGTTATTGGCAGAAATAGTGGCTACCTGCTCGATTTTCTCGAAGCTGTCGCCGATCTCTTTTGTCTGTTCTTTCAGGGATTTGATGACCTTTTCAACAGCCAGGTCGATACCCCTTTTTATTTCCATCGGGTTGGCGCCGGCCGTGACATTTTTCAGTCCGGTCGTAAAGATTGCCTGAGCGAGGACAGTAGCCGTGGTAGTACCATCACCGGCAAGGTCGCTGGTTTTGGAAGCCACCTCTTTCACCATCTGGGCGCCCATGTTCTCGGCATTGTCTTTCAGTTCCACTTCTTTGGCAACGGTAACGCCGTCCTTGGTAATGGTCGGGGAACCGAATGATTTCTGTATGATGACATTACGTCCTTTCGGGCCGAGGGTCACTTTTACTGCATTGGATAGTTCATCGACACCTTTCTTCAGTTTTTCTCTTGCGGCCAGGTCGAAAATGATTTCTTTTGCCATGATGTTCAGATATTTAAGTTTAAATTAATGAATTTCAATTAGATAACAGCTACGATGTCGGATTCGCGCATGATCAGGAAATTTTTTCCTTCATAGCTAAATTCAGTGCCTGCATATTTTGCATAGAGAACCTCATCGCCAACTTTCACAGTAAGAGGTTCGTCTTTCTTTCCGGGGCCCACGGCCACGATAGTTCCGCGTTGTGGTTTTTCCTTTGCTGTGTCGGGAATGATAATCCCTCCGGCTGTCTTTTCCTCTGCAATTGCGGGTTCAACGATGACCCGGTCTGCTAACGGTTTAATGCTGATTGTTGTCATATAAATAGAGTTTTTAGATTATTAAAATTCCGCTCAGGGTTGTCATAATTTATGCCAAACCGGATAAAAAAAAGAAATGTCAGAATCTTATGACATTCTGACATTTCAAAAAAACATGTGTTTAAACTATCAGTCCTGTTCAGGAGGAACCTGGTCTGACGGGATAGGTTGCATGTTCTCAATCTTTTCACGAAGTTCCGTATCCTGAGTGCTTCCGGTTGTCGCATTGCGGGGAATGACCAGGATGGAGATCAGGCTGAGGGCCAGAAGGGCAATAGCCAGGCTCCAGGTCGTTTTTTCAAGAAAATCGGCCGTTTTACGGACACCCATGATCTGACCGGTCGAACCGAAATTGGAAGCCAGGCCGCCTCCCTTGGAATTTTGAACTAAAACGACGAGTATCAGGAGAATACAAGCGACTAAGATCAGTACCGAAACTAAAATATATAAACCCATTTCGCTAAATTTTTATGATTCTTTTTTGAGTTTTTCAATTTGGGCTGCAAAGTAACTACTTTTTTGGGGATATTTCAACATTAGTTGCTGATAAATTTTAATCGCCTTTTCTTTTTTGCCCTGGGCGGCAACCAAACGGGCCAGGGTTTCGCTAAAAATACCGTCGTTTTCCTCAATACTCTTCCTGGCGTAATCCTCAGGATTGTAAAAAGCTTTCTTATTTGAAGGAAGCGATTGTTGTTGCAACAGGAAATCCTCAAGCAGATCGTCTTTTGGTAAAGGGCGGGGCAGGTTATCATGCTCCTTATCTTTCTCCGGAACGCCGGATTCCATGTTCAGAAGCGTCTTTTTTTCTTCCATCAGCTCCTTCAGGCGCATTTGTTTCTGCTCAATCTCACGGATATTATCCCGGATCTGATTTTCAATTTCCCGCAACGAATCATCCTGCTCAGGTTCCAGCGGCAGAATCTCTGTCTGGGCGCCATTCTTATTCTCATTTTCATCCAAAAAATTGATCCAGCCCCTTAGCCGGGACCGGTCCGCAATGAAGATAGCTGCATTTTTCAGCTCCTGTTCGAACCGGTAATCATCCAGTTTTTTAAGGTTAAGCAGGTACAGGATACGGCCTGTTGAGAAATAGGGGAAACCGGCAGCCACCTGTTGCAATTCGGCCAGGCTTTCTGAGTCGAGAGCGGTGGGGTCATCCATCCAACGGTAAAACTGCTGACTGTTCATAAGCACAAATTTAAGCCTACCAGTTTACCACGGCTTTATTAAAAATATCATCCACCAGCGCTTCGTTGATGAGAGGAATCAACTGGTCTTTGACCGCGGAGAGGTCCTGGTTGCTGGAATAATCTTCAAACCGTGTAAAACTGGTCTCATAATCCTTTGCCGGATCGATCGAATTGGTGAACCTAACTTTGATCGTGACAGAAAGCCTGTTCAGTGCAGCCGTTTCATTTCCCTGGATAGCCATAGGTTTAGTGGAATAATCGGTAATGGAACCTTCAAGCTGCAAATCACCGTCTTCGGCAATAAAAGTGAGGCTGGTCTGCGACTGGAACCGGTCACGAAGAGCATCGGTCAGGCTCTGGCTCAACGTTGGCTCGACATACTGGGCATTATTCACAAAATAGCTGATTGAGATGGTTTTCGCTTCCGGGGGAATGCTGGCGCCGGTAAACGAATAGACACCGCAGCCGGCCGTCAGCATGACTGCGGTCAGCAGGAAAATGCCGGTAATGTTACGAAATATCATATTCCTTGATCTTTCGGTAGAGGGTCCTTTCCGATATACCCAGCTCACGTGCGGCATTTTTCCGCCGTCCGTTGTATTTTTCCAGTGCTTTCCGGATCATGTCGATCTCCTTTTTTTGCAGGGAGAGCGATTCTTCCACTACTTCCGAATCCTGGATGGAATCTTCAAATTCATCCGTAAAATGGTCATTGATCGGTATCGTTTTATCGGGTGGATGAATGCTGACCTTTACCTCCTCCGGATGGGCAAAAAAGTGCGGCTGTGAATCTTCAATCTTTACCGGTGATTTCTCATCCTGAAGGATATCGGCCACAATCTTTTTCAGGTCATGGATGTCTTTCTTCATATCGAACAGAACCTTATAAAGGAGATCGCGTTCGGAAAAAGAGGCATCCTTCATTTCGCCCTGGTAAAGCACGGGGAGTTCGTTGAACGATCCTTCGGGCAGATAACGGCGAAGGCTTTCAGGGGTAATCCTGCGGTTTTGCTCAATGATAGAAATCTGTTCGGTGATGTTCTTCAGTTGCCTGACATTGCCCGGCCAGCGGTAATTTTCAAGCATCAGACGTGCTTCGTCGGTCAGTTCGATAGCCGGCATCCTGTACTTTTCAGCAAAATCGGCCACAAATTTCCTGAACAGCAGGTAAATATCCTCTTTCCGGTCTCTCAGCGGCGGCACATTGATGGGTACGCTGTTCAGCCGGTAGAAAAGGTCTTCCCTGAATTTTCCCTGCCGGATGGCATTCTCGAGGTTGACATTGGTGGCGGCAACCAGCCTGACATTTGTTTTCAGTACTTTAGACGAGCCGACTTTGATAAATTCGCCCGATTCCAGTACCCGCAAAAGGCGTACCTGTGTGGACAGGGGCAATTCACCGACTTCATCCAGGAAGATCGTACCTCCGTTGGCTTCTTCGAAATAGCCTTTCCGGGCTTCCACGGCGCCGGTAAACGACCCCTTTTCATGGCCGAACAATTCGCTGTCGATAGTCCCCTCGGGGATAGCGCCGCAGTTTACGGCAATATAGGCGCCATGCTTCCTGGCGCTGAGTTGATGAATGATCTGCGGAAAAACTTCTTTACCCGTACCACTCTCCCCGGTGATCAGTACTGTCAAATCGGTCGGGGCAACCTGCCTGGCAATATCGATCGACCGGATCAGCAGCGACGAGTTTCCGATAATGCCAAAGCGTTGCTTAATAGCCTGAACTTCCATTCTGTAAATCCCAATAATACTCTGGTACAAAGGTACTATGAAAATCTGACATGAAATCACCCGCAGGCAAGAAGAAAAGACAATCTGTCAGAAGTGCTATTTTCCCTTCTGTACTTCTTTCTTAATTCGTTGAATATGACCTCGTCCGAGGGCCTTAACCTCGCAACCGAGTTCAAAATAGCGCCTGATCTGGTCGTCTGTCAGAATGCCAAAGCAATCGATGACGGCGACGGGATTACCGGCCCATTTCACGATGTTATCCGGCGACAGGTTCATATACGGTTCATGCGGTACGGCAAGGATAACGGCATCGGTTCCCTTCAGCGACTTTTTGAGGTCTTTCTGAACGCGGATTTCTGTCAGGTGTTCCTGGTTCCTGAAAAATCTTTTCCAGGAGATGCCGGGAGCCGGGTAAGTATCCTGGGTTTCGAGCTCGTACCAGTGATCGACGAACGGATCGTGGACACTGATCTCGGCGCCCATTTCGGTTAATTTCCTCACGACAATTTCCGAACCGCTGTAACGGGTATCGCCCACATCCTGCCGGTAGCTGGCGCCGCACACCAGCACCCTGGAGCCGGCAATGTAGCGCGACATATTCCGGAGGGCATCGCGGGTCAGTTCCGCCACATGAAGCGAGCGGGTATCGTTAATATCGATGGCCGTAGGGGTAATCTGGAATATGTCATCGCCATCTTCGAATCCCAGGATATGGCGGTACGACCAGTAGCCAAGCCCGCCGTCTTTCGGAAGGCAGTAGCCGCCGATACCGGGTCCCGGAAAGATCATATTGCTGTGGGTCGGCCGCATTTTGATAGCATTGATGACTTTTATAAGATCGACGCCATTGCGTTCGGCAAAGAGGCTCCACTCGTTCAGGTAAGCGAGAATGGTTGCCCGGTAAGAATTCTCAACGATTTTGGTGGTTTCCGACTCGATCGGCCGGTCCATCACGGTAAGAGGAAATTCTTTTGTATTCAAAACTTCATGGAGGAATTTCTCGACACGCTTGCGGGCCTCCCCATCGCAACCCGAACAAACCCGCCAGAAATCGCGGATGCTGGAAACGTATTCCTTGCCCGGCATGACCCGTTCGAAGCTGTGGGCCAGCAAAGGCACCTTCTTCAGACCGCGTCGCGAAAACTCCTTTTTCAGGATCGGCCAGGCCACAAACTCGGTAGTCCCGGGCGCAACCGTCGTTTCGATCAGCACAAGGCAATCCTCGGGTATTTTCTGCCCGATTGTCTTCAGGGTAGCTTCCAGGGCGGCCATATCGGCTTCGCCATCACGCATATCGCCAAGTGAATTCTTAATATAATCGCATTGAACATCGACGATCACACAGTCGGCAAGTTTCAGGGCATCGCTGTTGAAGGTGGCGGTCAGCGTTTTGCTCTCTTTCACGCACCGGCTGATCAGGATATCCACCTCGGGGTCTTCCGCTTTCACCGGTGACAATCCTTTGTTCAGCATCGGGATTTTCCAGTAGCTCCGGGCACTGGGACGCTGGCAACCGATGACGAACTTCGAATTTTTTCCTTTTTTATCTTTTGTATCGGCTACAATGGCTGCCATTACGGCCCCCACAAATCCGACCCCCATCACCACCACAACCTCTTTTCCTTCTTTTCTGGCTTTAGCAGCCAGTTTCTCCAGTCGCTCATACTCTTTGCCAAACTCTCCAGGTAAAGGAAGGGGAAATTTCTCACCTGCCGGACTGACGGAATAAACCACTTCTTTTGATGTTGCCATAAATAGTAAAATTTTGTTTTTGAATGAATTATCGTAGGGTTGCCTTGAATTTTTCTTCAAAAGCTTTAAGAATTCTGTTCATCGTCCGTTCAATGATTTCATCCGTCAGGGTCTTTTCATCATCCCTGAGAATGAAGCTTAATGCATAGGATTTCTTACCGGCTGCAATTTTCTCACCCTGGTAAACATCAAACAAACTGACATTTTTAAGAAGTTTCTTTTCGGTTTCAAATGCCGCTTTTTCAAGATCGGCATAAGACACGGCCTGGTCCACGACAAGTGCCAGGTCGCGCCTGACCTCGGGAAACTTTGGGATACCGGAATACGAAACGCGTTCAACGGATAACATTCCCAGTACTTTATCCCAGTTAAAATCGGCAAAATAGACATCCTGTTTCAGTTCAAACCGTTTCGTTTCCTTCTTTTTCAATAATCCGAAACGGATAACGGGCACTTTATTCCAGGAATATTCCACCCCTTCCTCGAACGGCTCTCCGGGATCGTCTGAAACCTGCAGGTGGGCCGGATTGATGCCGATCCTTTCCAAAATCAGGTGCACGATTGATTTCAGGTCGAAATAATCTGCCTTTATATCGCTGGTCCGCCAGCTTTCCGGATGCATCCGCCCGGTGATAAAAACCGACAGGGACTCATGTTCATCGTATCCGGCCAGTGTATCCCGGCCTCCGGGCCTGTTCCGGTCGATCCGGTAAACCCTGCCAAACTCGAATAACCGCAGGTCGAACGATTTCCGGTTCTGGTTGTAACCGATGGTCTCCAGTCCGCCAAAAAGGAGCGACTGGCGCATGACATTCAGGTCGGTGCTGAGCGGATTCATAAGCCTGACGCTGTCTTCATCTTTCAGCCACCCGCACTCCTCGGCATATTTCGCCCGGGTCAGAGAATTATTCATGATTTCATTGAATCCCCGGCTGGAAAGCATATCCGATACCAGGTTGCGAATTTCTTCGGCATCCGGTTTACTGGAAAATGATAAAGATGATCGGAGGTGCCCGGGCATTTCTATATTGTCATAACCGTAAATACGGAGGATTTCTTCGGTCACATCCGCTTCACGGGTAACATCGGTTTTAAAAGTCGGGATGAGAAGTTCTATTCCATCCATTGTTTCACTGGCTATGTCGATGCCCAGGTCGGCCAGGATGGATTTAATCACGGAATGGTCGATCTCCTTTCCGATAAGGCGGGAAATATTTTTCCACGACACTATTACATGGCCAGGTTGAACCGGTTCCGGATAAACATCGACGATATCTGAAGATATTTCTCCGCCTGCCAGTTCCCGGATAAGGAGGGCGGCCCTTTTCAGCGCGTAGACAGTAATGTTGGGATCGGCACCTCTTTCAAAGCGGAATGACGAATCGGTCTGAAGGCCATGGCGGCGTGAAGTTTTCCGCACGCTCTGCGGGCTGAAGCAGGCGCTTTCCAGGAAAATGGAGGTGGTATTTTCATTGACCCCCGATCCGGCGCCTCCAAAAACCCCGGCGATGCACATCCCTTCAGACTCATTGCAGATCATCAGGTCATCTCCGGAGGGTTTTCTTTCGGTTTCATCGAGAGTAACAAACAATTCATCGTTCGACGCTTTGCGAACGACTATTTTTCCGCCCCTGATCCGGGATGCGTCGAAAGCATGGAGCGGCTGCCCCAGCTCCAGCATCACGAAATTGGTCACATCGACCACATTGCTGATCGGGCGGATACCGGCTGCATTCAGCAGGTTTTTCAACCATTCGGGCGATTCAGCGACCTTAATGCCGGAAATCGTAACGCCGCTGTACCGCGGGCAGGCTGTTGCATCGGCAACGGTAACTGGGATAACCCGGTTGTGGTTATCAACCGAAAACTCATCGACGGATGGCCATTTCAGTGCATATTTCCTTTCACCGGCTTCCCGGTTGAGCACAGCCACGAGGTCGCGGGCCACGCCCAGGTGCGACATTGCGTCGGTCCGGTTCGGCGTCAGTCCGATTTCGAAAATATAATCTTCGGAAACATGAAAATATTCGGCGGCCGGCATACCAATTTCGGCCTCCGGATCGAGGACCATAATCCCTTCATGGGATGTACCCAGGCCCAGTTCATCTTCGGCACAGATCATTCCTTCAGAGAACTCGCCCCTGATCTTTGCTTCCTTTATCTCGAAAGATTTATCACCCTGGAAAAGGATCGTACCGACTGTTGCGACTGGGACTTTCTGACCAGCCCTGACATTGGGCGCCCCGCAAACGATCGACAGCAGCCTTCCAATACCTGTATCTACTTTGGTCAGGCTCAGTTTATCCGCGTTAGGGTGTTTCTCACATTCGACCACCAGCCCGACACATACGCCTTTCAGACCGCCTTTTACCGTTTCGGTCTTTTCATAATCTTCCACTTCAAGGCCTGAAGAAGTCAGTTTTCTGGCCAGTTCTTCCGGTTCCAGGTCGAGATCGACATATCGCCGGAGCCAGTTATAGGATATTTTCATACCGGATTAAGTAACGATTCGGGGCAAAGTTAAGAAAATTGCTTTTCGGGCGCTTACTATTAACTGATGAGGCTCCAGTCGACGAAATCCTTTTTCAGAAGTTCCAGTTGCATGGCCAGGGGTCTGTTTTTTTCCTGTGCCAGCTCAGGGTCATCCCGGAGGATCTCAAAGGCGAGGTTCCGGGCGTATTTCAGAATTTTTTCATCACGGATGAGGTCTGCAATTTTCAGATCGAGGATACCGCTTTGCCGGGTACCTTGCAAATCGCCGGGGCCGCGCAGCTGAAGATCGACCTCTGCAATTTTGAAACCATCGCTGGTCTCGACCATTGTTTCCAGCCTTTTCCTGGCTTCCTGCGACACTTTCCAGCCGGTCATCAGCAGGCAGTATGACTGGTCGGCTCCCCTTCCGACCCTGCCGCGCAACTGGTGGAGTTGTGACAAGCCAAACCGTTCGGCATTTTCAATGACCATAACCGAAGCATTTGGGACATCAACTCCCACCTCGATTACCGTTGTTGATACCATGATCTGGGTCTGCTTCTTTACAAAGCGTTGCATCTCGTAATCCTTATCGGCAGGTCGCATTTTGCCGTGAACGATACTCACCGCATATTCCGGCGGCGGAAAGTCACGGACGATGCTTTCGTACCCATCCATCAGATGTTTCAGGTCGAGGGTTTCCGATTCTTTGATCAACGGATAGACGACATAGATCTGCCGTCCCTCCTTGATTTTCTGCTTCATAAAACCAAAGACTTTCAGCCTGGAGGCATCACTGAATAAGATCGTTTTTACCGGTTTCCGGCCGGGTGGCAGCTCATCGATGACCGATATATCGAGATCACCATAAAGGGTCATAGCCAGTGTCCGGGGAATAGGCGTGGCTGTCATGACCAGGATATGGGGCGGGTTATTGCTTTTGCTCCACATCCTGGCCCGCTGGGCGACTCCAAAGCGGTGCTGCTCATCGATGATCACCAGGCCCAGGTTTTTAAATACAACCGGGTCTTCCAGCAGGGCGTGCGTACCTATCAGTATATCCATGGCTCCTGACTGCAATTTTTCATGCATCTCACGCCTTTTCGCAGCGGGAGTCGATCCGGTCAGCAGGCCGATGCCGATCCCCAGGCCATCGGTCATACGGGTAAGTGTGGCGAGGTGTTGACTGGCCAGGATCTCCGTCGGGGCCATCAGGCACGACTGAAACCCGTTATCGATGGCTATCAGCATCGCCATCAACGCCACCAGCGTTTTACCGCTGCCCACATCACCCTGTAACAGGCGGTTCATCTGTTTACCGGCTCCCAGGTCTTTCCGGATTTCACGAATAACCTTTTTCTGTGCTTCGGTAAGATTAAAAGGGATTTTTTCACTGTAAAACCGGTTTACTTTGTCAGCAACGCGGGAAAATACAAATCCGCTGATCCTTTGTTGTCTGATCATCTTATCCTTCAATAATCCCAGCTGAATGAAGAAGAGCTCTTCAAACTTAAGCCGGGCCTGTGCTTTTTGCAGAAGTTGCTGGTTCAACGGAAAATGTATATTGCGGAGGGCTTCCTCACGACCCAGCAGCGATAGTTTGCGGATAATTTCATCCGGGAGGGTTTCATGGAGTTTCCCTTCGGCCTGAATGATCAGTTCCCGGATTAGCTTCACCAGGTTTTTATTGTTAAGCCCCCGGTTTTTAAGCTTTTCCGTTGTGCTGTAGATGCCGTGAAGTGTTTGGGGCACAGTTCGCAAGAAATCTTCGGCGCGTTCAATTTCCGGATGGGCGATGTTATATCGCCGGTTGAAGATAGTCGGTTTCCCAAACACAATGTATTCGACATTGGGCAGGATCGTCCCTTCGATCCATTTAATTCCCTGGAACCAGACCAGTTCAATTTCCCCGGTATCATCGCGCAGCAGGGCCGACATCCGTCTGGCTCTCTTTTCTCCGATGATTCTTATATTGGTTACTGTTCCCCTGATCTGCACATAGGCTGTATCAGGTTCTATTTCCGAGATTTTGAATATACGGCTTCGGTCAATATAACGGAACGGGTAATAATTCAGCAGATCGCCGAAGTGATGAATATTGAGTTCTGATCTGAGCAATTCCGCCCTTTTGGGGCCCACTCCTTTCAGGAATTCCACCGGGGTTTGAATAAAATCTCTTGTCATCGCGCCTGAATATGAGTATATACAAAAATAAAAAAAAGCCGCCTCAGATGGTTGGGCGGCTTTCGGGGGTTAAATATGGCTAAGTTTTTAGTATTCCCAGAGACTTTGCTCGAAGTTCAGGAGTTCCATTTTAATCCTTTCCGCTTC
Source organism: Bacteroidales bacterium (assembly GCA_017991835.1). Classification (GTDB taxonomy): domain Bacteria; phylum Bacteroidota; class Bacteroidia; order Bacteroidales; family JAGOPY01; genus JAGOPY01. The sequence continues at coordinate 56,222 of JAGOPY010000009.1, forward strand.
GAGCAGGGCATCGAGGCCCTGCGCATACTCCTGGATTCTGCGGTCGTACACATTTTGTTCTTTATAAATATAACTGTTAAACAGCCGTTTAATAAATATTTCGTCGTAGGTTCTGCGCGAGGCATCGTTAAAACGGTTGAAGACCTGGGCATGAGCCAGTACCGGTCTTGCTTCCGGGAAATAAATCCAGAAAAGGGCTTCATTGTATTCCTCGTTATTCCTTTCTTTGGTCATAACCGGGCAAATACCGAGTATCCTGACCAGCATCTGGGAATGTTTCTTATCAAAATACCAGTCTTCCTTAATTCTGATTCGGGTAACTTTACTGGGATTAAACTCACTATAGATAACCGTATCGTATTCTTCATAAGGTGGATAAGGCCGCTGGAAGGTTTTGTGCATGGTATCGATCTGCCTGGAAATGATTTCCTGGTAATTCAGCGGGATAGTAAATTCATCCGTATTGGAAATATCATAGGCTGTAATCGTCCCCTCTTTGAGTGCATCCATAATGACACTGATGAAGTTGCGCCAGTTATCGTGTGGTTCGATCGGGTAATAGAAGGGCTGATTGATCTTCTGCCGCATATCGATTTCCCGCCAAATTCGTTTTGACCACATCATGTCGGCCTGACGGATGGCGGGCAGAGGTACTGGTTTGACATCCAGGAGCTCATTGTCGAAATTGATGACATCTTTCGGCGGGTCGCTGAGCACCTGGGCCTTTGCAGGCACAGAGATTCCTGCCAGGATGATCAATGAGATGAAAAGCAATGCGATATTTTTCATAGTGCCTCCGCTGGTATTATTTAATTTCCAAAGTTATAGGGTTCAGGCTTCGGGGTGTTTTATCCGGGCCTTCAGCCGTAATATTTTCAAAGAAGAATTTCTGACCGCTCCGGGCTGATTTGATCATACTGATCATTTCATCGGATAACCGGTTATTATTGGCGCGCTTGGATATCCCGTCGCCCCCGATGATAGTGGTAAGCCTGAAAGATTTGACTTCAAAATAGAGATCGAACTCGAAATCTTTCATAACAGGGATAATAGCCCCGGCAGCCAACAGTGTATTTTTATCGATCGGACCTTCCACCTGGCCGGCAATTTCAGCCCTGGGATCCGGGACTCTCCTGACCCTAAACTCTTTAGAGCCCATTGGTACCGTTTCTCCCTGGTAAAGGGCTTCGACAGATATAATGGCTTTAGGCTGACCTTGCGGAACTTTGACAATCCAGTCTTTACCCTCAGGGTCTCGTGTAAGGGTTCCGGTTGAGATCGAAGGCTTCAGGTTGGCATCTGCAATCCCGGGAACGGAGATTGAAACGGGGTTATCCACACCGATGTAAAATACGTTCATTTTAGTGGCTGCAACCGTCAATGATGGTGGAGCAACCACATATTCACCGGAAAAGTTGTAGGGGATCCGTTCTCCTTCCGGGGATACCACCTCAACGACACCCGCATATTTCTGGGGGCCGACATTTCCTGAGGGGAATGACAGCTTCACCACACCTTGTTCACCGGCGACTTTCTGTGCACGGTCCTTATTGCTTACAGTGATCTCCTCGGCACCCTGAAGCACGAAAACTTCCGGGGTTTGCCGGGTATCAAAAGCAGCAACGAGAACTTCCGCTTCGTACTTGTTACCCTGGAGTACATAGTTCGTCGTGGGGATGACCTTTGCTTCAATTTTATCGAACTTAAAGTCGGAAATATCAATTTCGCTGAGCAACTCGGCCGTGATATCGAATTCGGCGGTCTGCACTTCTGCTTTGATTTTATTCAGGATCGTTACCGATGCTGCCAGGATGGTATGGTAGAAATGATGCAATTCCCATGTTTGTTTTTCGCCGTCTGCATTGTAATAATCCCCATCCGTTTCAAGGCCCAGTTGGATATTTTGCCTGAACTGTTCCGGTACGAGAGCGATCATATCGGCTTTATATTTCTCGATCCTTTCTTTTAATTCCTCCGCCTTGCCTTTGTTTATGAAATAATTGGTCGATTCGTCGTATTTATCCTTGGTAGCGACATTATTCATATTCAACAGGGGGACCTGGATATCCTTACTCGGATTGTAAGGATCGCGCATCGTTCTCATTTCATATGCGTCCTGCATCAATTTGACAGAATCTTTCCCTTCCGATTGTCGGACCACGTCAAAGATCACATGATCCACATAATTTTTAAGTTCATTCGATAATTTTCGTGCTTTCTGTGCTTTTTCCCAGTAATCGCCAACTTTCTGCGGTTTGAGTGAATACTGCTTCTCAAAATCCATATAAAGGTTTCCAAGCTTATTTTCAAAGACTTCGATAGTATTCTCCATACTTTCGTTTACCACGAGGAAAGCCTCGAGCATGTCCTTGGAAACATTAAGAGCCAGCAGGGCAGTCAGCACAAGATACATCATGGCGATCATTTTCTGCCGTGGTGTCTCTTTATATCCAGCCATATCTTTCGGATTTAATCTTGTTAAAAATCTGGTTAACTGTTGCCTGCATTGACTATTTGGCTTTCCCGCTCATAGCTGTCAGCATACCTCCGTACACTTCGTTGAGCGAAGAGATCCGCTGCGTCAATAAGTTCATCTGGTCCTTATAGGTTGCCATCGTATCGGCTGATTCTTTCATTGTTTTGAGCAGCTGTGCCATGGAATCGCGGACCTGAGCAGTCGACTGCATCTGATCCTTATTACTCTGCAGCTGAAGTTCGTAGACCGAATTCAGGGCAGCCAGTTTTTCCGATATCTGATGAAGTTTTTCCGTATAGGACTTTCCGTCGACGGTAGCAAAGTCGAGTTGTTTAGCGGAAAGTGAGAGGGCTTCTGCCGATTTGGTATACTGTTCGGCCAGTGAATTGGCTGACTGCATAGCAGTTTTCATGCTGTTGGTAAACTCTTTGGTGACATTGATATCGCCTTTGAGAGTTTCAGAAGCTTCCTTATATACATTGGAAAGCTGAGCGGCATGTTCTCCGGCAGCTTTTATGCTGTTGGAATATCCAGCCGAAGCATTCACATCTTTCTGAAGGGTTTCGGCGGTGACATCATAAGATTTTGAAAGGTTTTCAACCGATTTGGCAGCGCCTTTAACTTTGGTGAGGTACTCATTGGTTACCCCGGCTGCATCGGTTATTTCGGAAAGTTTGGATGTATTGTCGCTCAATTTCCGGAGTCCGTCGCCGAGTCGGTCCATTAGTTTCTGGTCGATATTCGATTGTTTCAGCAGATCGTCCAATTGCTGTGTGGGCTTCTTTTTAACCGATTCCGCTGTTTCATCGCCATGGTATAAACCTCCCAGTTCCGGGTAAACGAGACTCCAGTCGGGCTCGACATACGGAGGTTCGAACGCTGAGAAGAAGAAAATGATGGCTTCTGTTCCCAAACCCACGATAAGCATTTCATTTGCAAACGGGTAATGGTTGATTTTGAACAAAGCGCCGAGAATAACGACTGATGCGCCCCAGCCGTAAAGTTTGGACATGAAATTCCTGAAACCGCGCCTTCTGACAAATGTGTTGAGACCCATGATATTAGAATAAATAAGTTTTTATTGGTTGATTTAATGAGAATTTCTGAACGAATTAGTTATAGACCCTTGAAGCCCTGGCCGGATTGTCATCTTTATTGCGGCCGAGGTAAGGAAGTATACAACGGAATCCCAGGTAGCTCTTGGCAGTATCCTGGTATTCATAATCACGGGTGGATACCTGCATAAAGTATGCAATATCTTTCCACGAGCCCCCGCGTACAACTTTTCTTTTCAGGGCAGGCGGGTCATCTTCCTTGGCGTTGTATGTATAATTGGGATTCATATCCCAGGTGAAGTTATAAGTCGACGGATCAAATGCTGTATTTGTCCATTCCGAGACATTTCCGGCTATATCATACAGGCCGAAATCATTGGGGGGGTAATGTGCAACAATGACTGTACGCAAACCTCCGTCATCGATATAATTTCCTCTGAGCGGCTTGAAATTAGCCAGGAAACAGCCCCTTTCATTACGGGTATAAGGGCCTCCCCACGGGTAAGGATTATTGTTATAGCCTCCCCGGGCTGCCCATTCCCATTCTGTTTCTGTGGGAAGCCGGAAATCGACAATACCGGGTTCACCCTTTCTCGGGTCCATTTTGCTGTTAAGCAACTCGGTACGCCAGATACAGAATGCCCTGGCCTGTTTCCAGTTAATACCAACGACCGGGTAAAAATTGTATGCCGGATGCCAGAAATAGGATTTAGTCTGAGGATCGTTGAAAGAGTATGTATAATCGTAAATCCAGCTCAGGGTATCGGGATAAACATTCAGCCTTTCTTTCCTTATATAGACCGAGCGGTCGCGCCTGCCCTGCGGCCTGTTGGCAAAAGCTCCATCTTCGGTGTTGGCTTCTTCCGACCAGTCTTTACGGGCGGCAGCCACATAATCTATCCAGTAATACTCATAAAACAATTGCCGGGTATCCAGTTCTTTTTTACGGAAATATCGTTCATGTTCCGGGACATACATTTCTTCAAGTGCATCGCGGATATCCTGCTCTTCGCTTTCCCAATCTATTTCTGCCGACCAGTTTAAAAACGGCGGATCGTAGATTTCGCCCGTCTTGGGATTTTCCTGAATAAGGTATTCATCCGGCCGGATATCGCCCAGTTTGCGCAGGGCGATGGAATCCTTGACCCAATTGACAAACTGACGGTACTCGTCGTTTGTGATTTCGGTTTCATCCATATAAAACGAGGCTACCGAAACGGTTTTGGGTTCATAAATGAATCCATATGATTTGTCCTGGTCGCCAACACCCATTGTGAAGCTACCCTGCGGTATAAATACCATTCCATAAGGATCGGCCTGAAAGAATGGTCTTGTTTTTCGGCTGACACCCACCAGTTCTCCGTTTCCGGTATCACCACAACTGATTAAAATGCCGGATAATGCGAGGATCAGCAAAAATGCCGGAAGTCTTTTCATAACGAATTTTTTTGACCAAGTATTAACGAACATCGTATAGGATTATTTTAAAAAGTGCCCAAAAATAAAAAATATTAAAACAAAACAACTATTTTTTTCAATGATTATAAGAATCTGGTATTCTTATAACTTTTCCTGCCCCTGTCAATTTCCAGTTTAAAGCGATAATTAACCATGATTTCGTGAGTGCCTCCAAAAATGGGCAGCGCTAAACGGTTGGCATTGATATCGTAAGAATAACCGATCCGGAAGTCCTTATACTGGACACCAAGCAGGATGATGACCGATTCGCCGAGCCTGTAGCCAACTCCCCCCCAGACAGCGTCTTTATAACGGAGCATGGCGTTGATATCCAGCCGGGTTTTTGCAATATTGGATTCGATGATAACCGAAGGGACGAATTGAAAGTCGGGGTTACGGGGAAAATTCACCTCATATCCGCCCGTGATCATGAACGTCCGGTCCATTTTCATTCTCAGGCTCCCTTCCGAAGATTCGACAAGGGGTTTCCCTTTTGTTTGGATAAGATGAAGCCCGGAAACTCCGATATAGTAGTTATCGGGAACCCGGTACAACAAGCCCAGGGAGAAGTCGATCAGCATTTCACTTTCCTCTGATGAAAGCTGATTGAGCAATGGATCTTCGCCGGCCGGATCCAGTTTGCTGAAGTCGATGCTGCGGTTGTTAAACTCTAGCTGAGCCCCGATGCCCAGTTTGCCGAATCCCATATTCCGCTGGTTGGCATAGCCGATCTTTACCGAAATCGTATTTTCATGCCCGATGGCATCATTCATAATAACGGCTCCGATACCTCCTTTTAACACGCGGACCGGCAGATCGGCCGCAATAAAATAGGTACGCGGCGCCACCTGGTCCCCGTTTTCTTTGCCAAATCCCGTCCACTGCATCCGGTTTGCTGCTGTGATATTCACTGCGGGTTCCGTTCCGGCAAATGCGGGGTTCAGGTTCAGGCCATAAAACATGTATTGTGAAAAATTCGGTTCCTGCTGGCTGTGTGCCGGAAAGGCAAGCCACAGAAAAACAAGTACTGGCAGAACATTCAGTTTAGCAATCTTGCTAAAATTCATCTTCAGGAAACGGGTTAGTAAAATAAAACGCTAAATTAAGAAAATTTTTCACCGAAGTCTTAAACGGTGATATTTTACGAATATTTTACAAAGTGATATCCGGGTAACAAAATCGAGGAATGATTATCCCTATTTTTGGCCATCGGATATAAATCTAAATGATATGTCGTTTGTTACCAAAGAAAAACTATTCAGCAAAAAATGGTTCATAGCCTACTCGCTGATCGCCCTGGGGGCTTTTGTCATGGCTGCCGGGTTTGTTTTGTTTATCACTCCTTACAAGATTGTGCCGGGAGGGGTTTATGGTATCTCCATCATCCTGCACCACCTGTTTGATTTCCCGGTCGGGTTGACGGCCATTTGCCTCGATATTCCGATTACAATCATCGGGACACGGATCCTGGGGCCGAGATTCGGGGTTAAAACGGTCGTCGGGTTCACACTGACAGCCGTCTTTGTCGATACACTGACTTATTTCTGGGGTGACCTGCCCCTGGTGCAGGACAACGGCCTGCTTTCCTCCATTTATGGCGGAGTGCTGGTCGGGATTGGCCTGGGTTTGATTTTTAAAGCGCGGGCCACCTCCGGCGGATCGGACGTCATCGCCATGATCATCTCAAAATTCAACAAGATGCCTCCCGGGCAAATGATCATCCTGGTCGATTCGATTGTCGTGATTGCCGGTCTTTTCTCTTTTATGGACTGGGTTATCCCCCTGTATTCGCTGCTGACCATTTTCATTACGGGCAGGGTGATGGATGTCATACTGCAAGGGATCAGCTATGATAAAACCCTGTTCATCATATCAGACAAGCATGAATTGATCCGGGATAAGATCATTAACGATATCAACCGGGGAGGGACTTACATCCAGGGCCACGGAATGTTCGGGGGCCAGGAAAAGACCATAATATTCACCAATGTTAACCGCCGGGAGATGGCAATCCTCCAGGAATACATCCATCATATCGATCCTATGGCCTTTATGACCGTTATCAATGCCAATGAGGTTCTCGGGGAGGGATTCCGGTCGCTGAAAGAGAAGATCAGTTCGGATTAGAAATTAAATTCCGGGTTCCGGGTTCCGGGTTCCAGGTTCCGGGTTCCGGGTTTTGATTTCTGGTTCACCGTTCACCCTTCACCGTTCACCCTTCACCGTTCACCCTTCACCGTTCACCCTTCACCGTTCACCCTTCACTGTTCACCCTTCACCCTTCACCCTTCACCGTTCACTATTTAAAGAGCCGGAGCACGTCGTTCAGGTTGGCGAATATCAGCAATCCGAAAAGTAATACCATACCGACAATCTGGGCATATTCCATGAATTTGTCGCTGGGTTTTCGTCCGCTGACGATTTCGTATACCAGGAACATGACGTGGCCGCCGTCGAGGGCGGGAATGGGCAAAAGGTTGAGGATGGCCAGCATGATGGAAAGGAATGCGGTAAGCCGCCAGAAAGCCTGCCAATCCCATGTAGCCGGGAAAATGCTTCCGATGGAGATAAACCCGCCGACAGATTCATACGCTTTGATTTCCGGCGAGAACAACAACTTTAATTGTTTCAGGTAATTAGCTATTCCGTCGATGGTTTTCACAAAACCGGCAGGAATAGCCTGAAGAATAGTATAATCTTTCTTTTCGGTCGTGAAAAACTTAGCCGGGTTGGTGGAAATGCCAACCATACCCTCTGCGGATACCTGTACCCGGAAAGTGAGCGTATCGGTACCGCGGACTACCACTGCTTCGACCATTTCGCCTTTCCGGGATTTGACAGCTTTTACAAACTGGTCGTAATAAATCGTCGGGTCGCCGTTGACCGTAATAATCCGGTCGCCGGCCTGAATGCCTGCGTCGGCAGCAGCTGAAGGTGTGGCAAAACCTTCTATTTCAAGCGGGAAACGCGGCGTCAGGAGTGTCGGGTCTTTTTGTTTTACCAATTTACCCAGAACGCCTTCGGGGACCAAAATATCCATCCTTTGCCCTTCCCTCTCCACCTGGATGGTCTGTGCTTCTTCCAGAATGAGTACGACAGGGATTTTATTGAAATCCGCTACATATTTTCCGTCAACGGCCAGGATCTTATCACCATCCTGCAATCCCATATCCCGGGCGATGGAATCGGTAACGATACCATATTTATTTACTTCGGAGGTGGGAAGGTATTCTTCGCCCCACACTGCCAGTATGCCGATATAGATAACAAAAGCGAGGATAACATTCACCGTTACACCTCCGATCATGATGATCAGTCTCTGCCAGGCCGGCTTGGTGCGGAATTCCCAGGGCTGGGGCGGTTGTTTCATGGCTTCTTTATCCATCGACTCGTCGATCATTCCGGAGATTTTGACATATCCCCCCAGCGGGAGCCATCCCAGTCCGTATTCTGTTTCCCTGAACTTTATTTTAAACAGGGAGAACCATGGATTAAAGAAAAGGTAAAACTTTTCAACCCGGGTCCTGAAAATCTTAGCCGCGATAAAATGGCCGAATTCGTGCACAACGACCAATATTGACAGGCTGAGCAGCAACTGGGAGATCTTGATAAAAATATCCATGAATGATTTGGTTTGCAGTTAAAATTTGATGAAGTCGGTCGGGTTGACCGGCACACCGTTATACCATAGTTCAAAATGAAGGTGTGGACCGGTAGTATACTCTCCCGTGCTGCCAATAATGGCGATGGCATCACCGGCTTTGACAAAACTTCCCTGGTCTTTCAACAGGGCAGAATTATGTTTATATACTGAAACAAGGTCGTTTTCATGCTGGATGCTGATGGTGTATCCCGTTTCAATAGTCCAGCCGGTAAAGATCACCACTCCGTCGAGCGTGGCTTTAATGGCTTCATTTTGTACTGAAACAATATCCACCCCATAATGTTTAGCGGTCGGATTAAATTTATTGGTCACGATCCCTCTCAAAGGGGTAAAAAAAGTAAAGCTGCTGATATCGGACCGGTTGCCCTGGCGGTTTCGACCGGTCGACTTCACCGGATCACTTGTACCATAAACCAGCTGGGATTCAAATTCCTCCCTGAATTCCGAATCAGCCTCGGAGGGCTGTCCGGAAATATTCTGATAAGTATTGGCGGTATCGACTTTGAGCGGGGTTTTAATGGTAGTATCCTTTCCGGAGAGCACAAGTTTCAGGTTTTCCAGGTAGAGAGATTTCTGCCGCGCATCGTTGTGGAGCGAATCGGTCAGTTTTTCAATGGCATATAGCTGCTCATACAGCGATACATCGGTATATCCCGGAATATATTCGCGCAGCGGGGTAAAAGCGATGATGATGGTGGTGATGATAATGAGCAGGACGGCCAGGGTGCCGGTAGCCACGAAAACATTCAGCCGGCTGAGCTTGAACGACAGCTTTTCTTCATAGGTTTCATCGTTCAGGATTACCAGCTTATACTTGTTCCTGAGCTTGTGATACCATTTGTCCCGTTTCTTAACTTCTTCAGCCATTCTGCTGTTGTTCAGCCGGCAAATATCGGAATTTTTCGCCGAAAGGGAATATTTTTTACTTTTGCACGGCTGTAGTATATTATAAGTTAATCGTCTGCATATAATAATTCTTTAAAAACTCAGTTATTAATCCGGGTATTGCATCACCCGGAAAATTTTTAAAAATCAGCTTTAAAAGCAACCGATACTATACAGGAAAGTGCCAGGCCGAATTTCATACCAAAGGATCATCTTTGCGACCGGAGCGTTGATTCTTCTGATTTCCCTATTTTCATGTTCTACCAAGAAGAACACATTCAGCCGCCGTGTTTACCATAATTTAACAGCGCGGTACAATGTCTATTTTAACGGCAAGGAGAGCCTGAACGAAGGATCCATCCAGTTGATGAAAGGGGTGAAAGATAATTATACCAAGGTTTTACCGGTATTCAATTTCGGCACCAAACAGGAGGCTGCTCAACTGAACCAGGGCATGGACCGGGCGATTCAGAAAGCATCGCTGACCATACAGCGGCATTCCATGGAATTCGACGGGGGTGAAAAAGTCAGGTGGATCGACGATGCCTATATGATGATCGGTAAGGCTTATTTTTACAAGCAGGAGTATTTCGGCGCCCGGAGGACCTTCAATTTTGTCATCCAGGAGTACGGGTACAACGATATCAAATACACGGCCATGATCTGGCTTGCGCTGACCTACAACATGACGGAGGAATATGAGAAAGCCGAACCTTTGCTGAACCTGGTGACGACTGATGTCAGCAAGGGAATAGTGCCTTACGATGTCGTGAAGATCCTGCCGCAGGTATATGCCGATCTTTACATCCGGAAGGCTGACTATGATAAGGCGATCGACTATATCGAGGAGGCTATTTTTTACAATCCCAAAAGGCAGTTAAAGACCCGGATGATGTTCATCCTGGCGCAGATCTACCAGGCGAAAGGGGATTATTTCCAGGCTTCGGAGTGGTACACGAAAGTGATCAAACGGAATCCCGATTACGACCTGGCGTTCCAGGCCAAGATCAACCTGGCCAAGTCGTACGACACCAACAGCGGCGACCGGAAACAGGTGACCAAGATCCTTACCAGGATGCTGAAGGACGATAAGAACAAGGATTACAAAGACCAGATTTATTATGCCCTGGCCGATGTGGCCATGCGTTCGGCCGATACGGCGGCAGGTGTCGACTACCTGCGGTTGTCGGTTTCATCATCCACCACTAACAATTACCAGAAGTCGACTTCCTCATTACGGCTTGCCGATCTGTATTTCAACATGCCTAAATATGAAAATGCGCAGGCATATTACGATACGGCGATGATGGCCCTGCCGACCGATTACCCCAATTATGAGGAAATCGACCGAAAGACAAAAATCCTGACCGACCTGGTAAAGAGCCTGATTGTCATTCAGCACCAGGACAGTCTGCAGCGTTTGGTAAATATGAGCGAAGCCGATCGCAATGCGGTGATCGACAATATTATCGCAGCCTACCAGGAGGAACAGAAACGGCTGGCCGAGCAGGCACAACTCGACCAGGCGCTGAAGGTGCAGGAGCAGGCCATTTCGTTCAGCGGACCAGCCGGGTCACAGGGATTACCTGCAGGCGGCAAGTGGTATTTCTACAACCAGCAGACCAAAGATATCGGGTATGCCGAGTTCGTCAAAAAGTGGGGCAAAAGAAAGTTTGAAGACCTCTGGCGGATCAGCGACAAGCAACTGGTCACGTTCATGGAAGACGAGGAGATGGAGGTCGATTCGCTTAAATCCGACTCGCTGGTAGCGGCTGAGAACAACCCGATAGCCAGGCAATACTATCTTAAAAATCTTCCTTTTTCGGAAGAGCAACTGGCAGCATCCGACAGCCTGATCCTGGAGGCATATTTCAAATGCGGGACTGTATACAAAGACGGATTGAAAGATAACGAAGCATCCCGGAAAGCTCTTTTGAAGATGATGGAGCGGTTTCCGGCCAACAAGCACGAACTCATCTCTTATTATTACTTATATAAAACATACCTGGACGACGGTTTCCTGACGGAGGCCGATTTTTACAAGGACCAGATCATTTATAAATATCCTGAAAGCGATTATGCCAGGGTGCTGTCTGATCCGGAGTATTACGCCCGGATCGAGGCAGAGAAAAACAAAGTCAACCTGCTGTATGCCGAGACTTTCCGGGATTACAAAGCCGGACAATACTTCCAGGTGATCGCCAAGAGCGATCTGGCCTTTACCCTTTACGGCGATACCATGGAACTGGCTCCGAATTTCGCTTACCTGAAAGCGATCTCGGTCGGAAAGATCGATGTGCTCGACTCGCTGATCCTGCATATGAAAAAGATCATCCGGAAGTATCCCAAGAGCGAAGTAAAAACGCTGGCACAGAATGTTCTGGCAACCCTGGCGGAAGATAATCCGGAGATCAAGGCAGAGACCAGGGAGTTTCTGCCGGACGAGAAAAAACCGGAAGAAACCTTGCCAGAAAAGGCATCGCCATATAAAGTCAATCCGACCGGGCAGCATATGTTCATGATCGTTGCCGACTCAAAAGAGATGCGGCTCAACCCGTTCAAGGTAAAACTATCGGACTTCAACACCAAGTATTTCAGCATCGAAGATCTGAAGATCAACAGCCTGGTGCTTGACAATGAGCATTATGTGGTCACTGTAGGTAATTTCAGCAATGCACAGAAAGCCCGTGATTATTTTGACCTGATCGTTATAAATGAGTATGTATATGCCGACCTGAAAGCGGGAACTTTTTTTAACTTTGTTATTTCGACTGAGAACTACTCCTTGTTTTTCAAAGAGAAAGACATCGGAGGATACTCCACATTCTTTGAAAAAAACTACAACCAGTAAGCATCTGATTTAAATTTACGTTAAAATGGCAAAAACGATTATCAGCGAAAGCCCTGCCGTCAATATGATAGGCAAAGGGACCAGCATCAAGGGCGATATCCGTTCCGACGGCGACTTCCGGGTGGATGGGATCCTGCAGGGCTCCATCCATTCGACCGGAAAGATCGTGGTCGGGGTTTCGGGAAGCATCGAAGGGGATATCACCTGCCAGAATGCTGATTTTTCAGGCCAGGTCAAAGCGGTTATTCACGTGAAGGAGTTGCTGTCGCTTAAATCGACTTCCAAAGTAATAGGCGAGGTCCATACCAGTAAGCTGGCCATTGAACCCGGCGCGAAATTTTCCGGTACATGCAACATGGAAGACGAACCAGAGGTCAAGGTTCAGAAAGAAATAACTCAGAATGAACCTGTTACCAGGGAAAAAGAAAAAATTACTGGATAATTACGCCCGGTATTCCAGTATTGCATTCCAGATGCTGGTTATCATCCTGGTAGGGGTTTTCGGGGGGATAAAACTGGATGACTGGCTGGATATGAAAATACCGGTATTCACGATCGTTTTTTCACTTTTATCGGTTATCCTGGCAATTTACACCGTGACCAAAGACCTGATCAGGAGCGGGAAAAAGGAAGATGGAAAGGATTCCAGAAGAACATGAATAAAAAGTACGCAAGATTTATCGTTCGCCTGTGGCTCCTTACCGCAGCCATGGCTGCCTTCATCGCCGGAGTAAATGTTCTGACCACCCCGCCCCTGTTTCCACCTGTGCTTTACCTGTTCCTTCTGCTGTTTTTTATTGTCCACTCGGCCGTCCATTATGTCCTGTTAAAAATCACCTCACTTAATCCCAGGAAGTTTGTCAGTTATTTTATGCTGTCGACCACACTGAAACTTTTCCTTTACCTGATTGTTCTTATCTTTTACGTGATCAATACGCAGCAAACGATCATGGTTCCTGTGATCGCTTTCTTCATTATGTACATTATCTTTACGGTATTTGAAGTAATTTCGATAATAAATCAAACCAGGGAAGATCGTTCCTCTTAATCCGAATAAAATGAAAAAAAATATTTTGAAAGAGATGGCCGAAGTCAATATGATGGATGATTACGGCTACAAAAAGACCGACAATTATAATTACAAGAAGGTGAATGCCATGGCGCGGCATTACAAGGAAGTACTGCGCCACATCGGAGAAGACCCGGAGCGGGAGGGATTGCTTGATACCCCGGTCAGGGTAGCCAAATCGATGCAGTTCCTGACGCACGGATACATGCTGAACCCGGAGGAGATACTCCGTTCGGCCATGTTTAAGGAAGATTACCGTGAGATGGTTATTGTAAAGAACATTGAAATTTATTCGCTTTGTGAGCACCACATGATACCATTCTTCGGAAAGGCGCATGTCGCTTATATTCCCAATGGATACATAGTAGGTTTGAGTAAAATACCGCGGGTTGTGGATGCATATGCCAGGCGTTTGCAGGTACAGGAGCGGCTTACCACGCAGATCAAGGATTGCATACAGGACACGCTGAAACCTCTTGGAGTTGCCGTTGTGATTGAAGCCCTGCACATGTGCATGGCCATGAGGGGCATCCAGAAACAAAATTCCATCACGACCACTTCCGATTTTACGGGAGCTTTCCTGAAGGAGCCAACACGGGCAGAATTCATACACCTGATCGGATCCGACCTCCATTAACCAGGGGATAAATTGCCGGGTGAAGAAATTTGCCTACTTTTGGCGCACTTATAAAGAGATAATTTTAGTACGACGCATGAAAGCATATGTTTTTCCAGGCCAGGGGGCCCAGTTTGTCGGGATGGGTAAGGATTTGTCGGAGGGGTCAGCGCTTGCAAGGGAGCTGTTCAGCAAAGCCAATTCCATACTCGGATTCAATATTACCGAGATCATGTTTGAAGGGACCGATGAGGACCTTCGCCAGACCAAAGTAACACAGCCGGCCATATTTCTTCATTCGGTGATCCTGTCGCGTGTTTTGGGCAACGAATTCAAACCCGACCTGGTAGCCGGGCATTCGCTGGGTGAATTTTCCGCTCTGGTAGCCAACAAGGTACTTTCGTTCGAAGACGGCCTCCGGCTGGTGTCAAAACGGGCTATGGCCATGCAGAAGGCCTGCGAGTTAAAACCCTCGACCATGGCGGCTGTCATCGGAATGGAAGACACCGACGTAGAACGGGTACTCAGCCTGATCAAGGATGAGATCGTGGTACCGGCCAACTACAATTGCCCGGGGCAGCTGGTCATTTCGGGCAGTGTGCAAGGGATTGAGACCGCGGCTCAAAAGCTGTCGGAAGCGGGCGCCAAGCGTGTCATGACGCTGAATGTCAGCGGCGCTTTCCATTCGCCGTTCATGCAGCCCGCAGCGGAAGAGCTGGCCAATGCGATCAATACGACCAAATTCAGCAAAGGCATATGCCCGATCTACCAGAATGTGACCGGCCAGGGCGTGACCGATCCGGAGATCATCAAGAAAAACCTGATCGCGCAGCTCACCTCCCCCGTGCGTTGGTCGCAGTCGGTTAAAAATATGATTGCCAGCGGCGTCACCCATTTCACCGAAGTAGGCCCGGGAACGGTGCTCCAGGGGCTGATCAAGAAAGTAAAGAAAGACGTGGTGACTGAGAGCGCGGAGGTGAAAAGGTCGTAAGCCGTTCGCTTGTCCCGAGGAGTTCGCGACGAGGGATCGTTGGTCATTAGCAGGTGCAGCAGGATATATCAGAGTATACTGTTCCGGAGCTTTCCCGATTCGAGTAATTTTTTCAGTGATTTTTCCTTCAGGCTTTTCTCCAGCGCATTCATGTAATTCATGTTATGCATATCGCTGCCGGCAAAATCATACATACCTTTATCAATAAGCTTTTCAGCGAATTTTTTAACCGGGTCAGGGTAGAAACCGGTCAAGGAGACCAGGTTAAGTTGAAAAAAGATGCCCCGGTCTTTCAGATCCTCGAACTTTCCGAAATCACTAAACCAATAGGTATAGCGCTCCGGATGCGCGAGAATCACCTTGTATCCGTCACATTGTAAATTGAATACCAGGTTTTTAAGGTTTGGATTCGGATTAAAGTAGGATAATTCAACCAATATGTGCTTCCCGCTGAAACTTAGCAAATCGCCATTCTCAGCGAGCGTTTCGAAACCATCATCCAGGAGGTACTCAGCAGCCGCTTCAATTTCAACGGGGATGTTCTCTGACCGGATGGCATTTCTGACGGTATCCAGTCCATTGAGGATGATCTCCCGGGTATTGCGGTAAAAATCGTGCTGAATGTGTGGCGTGGTGATGAGTTTTTTAAAACCCAGGCCGGCCATGCTCCGGATGAGATTGACGGAATCATCCAGTGTCCGTGCGCCGTCATCGATACCGGGAATCAGGTGGGAGTGCATATCGGTGCCAAGAGCAGAGAAGCCGGCCAGAGAAGATCTTGCTGATGAAAAAATATTACCGAACACCATACTGATTCTCATAATATTTCAGATAATCGCCTGAAGAAACATGATCGAGCCATTGCTGGTTGGCAAGGTACCAGTCGACTGTTCGGGCGAGGCCCTGCTCGAATGTAACCGAGGGTTTCCAACCCAATTCATTTTGCAGTTTACCCGAGTCGATGGCATAGCGCAGGTCATGGCCGGCACGGTCTTTCACGAAAGCTATCAGCTTTTCCGATGTACCTGGCGGGCGGTCCAGCCGGTCGTCCATCAGCTTGCAAAGCAGGCGGATCAGGTCGATATTTTTCCATTCGTTATTCCCGCCGATGTTATAGGTCTCTCCATCCCTTCCCCGGTGAAAGATCAGGTCGATAGCCGCGGCATGGTCTTCAACATAAAGCCAGTCGCGGACATTATCCCCTTTACCATAAACGGGTAGCGGTTTATTCTGCCGGATATTATTAATGAAAAGAGGAAGCAGTTTTTCCGGGAACTGGTTGGGCCCGTAGTTATTGGAACAGTTGGAGATCACTGCCGGCAGGCCAAAAGTGTGATGATAGGCCCTGACCAGGTGGTCGCTGCTGGCTTTGGAGGCAGAATAGGGACTTTTCGGATCGTAGGGAGTGGATTCGGTAAAAAAACCGGTGTCGCCCAGCGAGCCGTAAACCTCATCCGTTGATATATGGTAAAACCTTTTCCCTTCCGGATTGTCCTTCCATATCTCCCGTGCGGCATTCAGCAGGTTAACCGTTCCGACAATATTCGTAAAAACAAATTCTGTCGGATTGGAGATCGACCGGTCGACATGCGATTCGGCGGCCAGGTGAATAATGCCACCGGGATGAAACTGACGGATTACTTGCCTGACCTCTGCTTCGTTTGAAATATCAGCCCTGACAAAAGTATAATTCGGTTTGCCTTCCACGTCGCGGAGGTTTTCCAGGTTACCGGCATACGTCAGGGCATCGAGGTTGATGATCCTGTATTCCGGATATTTGTTTACAAACAGTCGAACCACATGCGATCCGATGAATCCGGCACCTCCGGTGATGATGATGGTTCGATGCAACTTGTTTGTCATTGTAGTTAAGGTTTGTTTATAATTGTCATAAGCTCACTTCGCTCGCGTCAGTGGCTCGCTGCGCTCGCGTCAGTGGTTTATTTTGCTTTCTGCCAGTTCCAGGCCGAGAGCAGCATTTCATCGAGTGTCTTTTCGGCTTTCCAGCCGAGTTCCGTGTTAGCGAGCGTCGGATCGGCCCAGATCTGTTCGACATCTCCGGGCCGGCGTGCGACCACCTTATAATTGAGCTTCATTTCAGCCACTTTTTCAAAGGAACTGATAATATCCATTACGGAATATCCTTTCCCGGTTCCGAGATTGAAAACCTCGAATTTCTCTTTCATTTTACCTTCATTCATTCGGTTCAATGCCGCCAGATGGGCTTTGGCCAGGTCAGTAACATGGAGGTAATCCCTTACCGGCGTTCCGTCGGGGGTATTGTAATCGTTGCCGAAAACCCTGAGATAGGGCCGTTTGCCGGTGGCTGTCTGCGTGATATAGGGCACCAGGTTATCTGGAATATCCGAAGGCGCCTCACCGATCAGGGCAGATTCATGGGCGCCGATCGGGTTGAAATACCGTAGAGCAATTGCGTGAATATCTTTAGCTTTGGTCACATCAAAAATGATGTCTTCCATCACTTTTTTCGTATTCCCGTAGGGTGATTCAGCTTTTTTCAGCGGAGTCTGTTCAGTGACCGGGAGCGAATCCGGCTGACCATAGACCGTACATGATGAGGAAAAAACAATCCTGCCGATCTCATATTTTGTCATCATTTTCAGCAGGTTAAGGGTTGATATTACGTTATTGCGATAATATTTCAGCGGAGACTGAACAGATTCCCCGACCGATTTCAGGGCCGCAAAATGGATGACCGCATCGAAATTGAAATTTTCACGGAATACTTTTTCCGTTTTCGCTTCATCCGTCAAATCGACAGTATAAAGAGTGGGTTTTTCGCCGGTTATTTTACCGATCCGGTTCACCACACCGGCCGAACTGTTGGAGAGATTATCGATGATCACCGCTTCATGTCCGAGAAGCTGCAACTCCACCACCGTATGAGAGCCGATGTATCCGGTACCGCCTGTAACAAGGATTTTCATAGTAAGAGCAGTTATGAAAGGCAAAGATAAGTGAATTTACAAAATATCAGATTTCCTCTTATCTTTGCTAAACTCAAACCAAAAACTATGCAAACCAATCTGCGTGCACTTAGCAAAGAGCTTAAAAATTATTTTCTGGATTTCACCTCCGAAACCAATCTCACCTCCGTGCAAAAAGCCGAACAGGACAACGAATTAAGGAAAGTACTTAGGGGAAAGGGGATATTATTCGGAGAGCACAGGAATAAGAAGACGGATCAGGTGGAGTACTTCAATTTCAACCTGACCGATTATTTTATTGAAGACACCGGGATCATCCGCGATATTAACTCAACGGGCGACTTTCCCATCTCCTTGTATTTAAACGATCAGATCAACGTTTCGTATGAGCCCCGGAATATCTCCAGGATCAGGGAGGATTACCGGCGCGACATATCCAATGCTGAATTGCAGCACCTTAAGATGAAGAGTGAGTTCACCTTCACCGGCGAGGTGCTGAATGCCCGGTACGATGCGGTCAGTGATAAATTCTATTACCTGGTGACCGGAAATGAAGAGAGTATTGCTGACAAGGAAAACCAGAAACTGGCCCGGAAGCAAGGTATGAAGCGCGGTGCACTGGGCGCTTTTTACGGTTTTGTCACCGGGATCATCGCCGTGGTGGGGCTATTCATTTTCGCCGGTTTATACAACATGGTGAGCAAATATGACATGAAACCGGGATTTATCGTCCCTGTTGCAGTGACCCTGGTCATAACGGCCGTATGGGGTTATATCACCTACAGGAAGAAATATTCGGAGATCAGGAAGTGGAAGTGATCTTATTTGGGATTCAATTTTTCGGAAGATTTCTGCCAGGCGATCCGGTAGAAAAGCCAGATGACTAGGTCTGTGATTCTCAGGAAGATTGACCTTTTCTTATCGATCCACTCCAGTTTTTCATTGATTCCATCCTTATTTTTAATAAACCTCTCCAGGAACATGCGTCCGTAATTATGTCCTGTGGCATAGGTCCGGTAGGCCGTTTTAAAACTGCGGGTATTCCAGAGGGTGCGGAACATTTTTTTACGCAGGGTTTCCTTGTGGTACAGGTCCATCCAGATGCGGCGCATAGCCTGTTCAATCTCTTCCCTTTCCAGTGTCGCTGAGCGGGAGGTGGCCACCATTCCGTCGTATTGCTGCCAGTCGGACGGGTAATCGTTCATCACGATTTTATTCTCCGCCTGCATCCGGTCGAACAGGATGGTTCCCGGCAAGGGGGTCAGAACAGTACACTGGTAGGTGTCAATCGAACTTTTCAGGATGAAATCGCGGCGGGCATAGAGGCCATCGACCGAATCGCTGTCCATGGCAAAGATCATGGAGGCCAGGATCCCGATCCCATGCCGGTGCATTTTCTTAAAGACCTGGTCGTAATTGCCGGTCCCCAGCCGGAGGTTCAGGTTCTTCCGGACATCTTTCAGGGCCTGCGGTTTTTCTGCTTCTATCCCCATCAGAACCATATAGCAACCGCTTTTACGGGCCCAGTGAAGAACCTCGTCGTTGGCGGCGAAATTTACTGCAGCCTGGGAATACCATTCCCGGGTGAGTCCCCGGTCGACCATGGCTTTGAAAAGGTTAATTGCCCTTTCTTCAGACCCTTTTTTATTATTGACCAGGTTATCGTCGACGAAAAAAAGCAGCGGTCGCCGGGTTTTTTCCAGGTCGGCGATCACCGCGTTGATTTCGCGTTCCCGGTAGGTTTTGCCGCACATCTGTGTCACGGAGCAGAACTCGCATCCCATCGGGCAGCCGCGTGAAGTCTGGAGAAGGTCGTACACATAGGGATAACGGTCGAAGATATCCCTCCTGGGGGAGGCAATGTCGTTCACCGCAACAATCCCTCCGTCGTACCGGCTTTTAATGCGGCCGGCTTCAAAATCGTCGATCAGGGCGGGCCAGGCACCTTCCGCTTCGCCGAGGAAGACGGTATCGACGAACCGTGCCGCTTCTTCGGGGCACATAGAGGCATGAATCCCTCCCATGACGGTATGAATGCCGGCCTGCCGGCAGATAGCGGCGATCTCATAGGCACGATACGCAGCCGGCGTAAATCCCGTCAAGGCTACAATATCGGCAGGTTTAAGGGTGAACTCCCCGAAATATTCATCAACCAGTTCCACCTCCCAGTTTTCCGGGGTCAGGGCCGCCACGATCCCCAGGCCGAGGGGCATGGCAATAGTCCCTTCCGAATTCATAAAGCCGATCCTGACCCGGTTGACCGGATTGACCAATA
This sequence comes from Bacteroidales bacterium, assembly GCA_017991835.1. Lineage (GTDB taxonomy): Bacteria > Bacteroidota > Bacteroidia > Bacteroidales > JAGOPY01 > JAGOPY01. Next base: position 76,510 of record JAGOPY010000009.1, read on the forward strand.
TCAGCTTTCTTCGACGTTCTGCATCCATCAATTCATGATTTTTTACCGGAGACTCTCTTCAGGACTTTTTTCCAGGCGGTTTGATAGAAGACCCAAAGGATAACATCGGTCAATTTCAAATACGTTGAACGTTTTTTCCCTGCCCATTCCAGTTGGGAGTTCAAGCCTTCCTTATCGGTTTGTATGAACCTTTCCAGGAACATCCGTCCGTAGTTATGGTTTGCGGCGTACGACCAGTAAGCGGTGCGAAAACTCCTGGTATTCCAGAGGGTCCTGAACATTTTCTTACGGATGGTTTTTTTGTTATAGAGAGAAAGCCAAATCTCGTACATACTCCTGTCAATATCAGCATGATCCATAGAAGCTGTATCGATGGTTGCGGCATGGCAATCGTACTGCTGCCAGTCGTCAGGATAATTGTTCAGCACGATCTGGTTGCGGGCTTTCACGCGTTCGAACAGTACCGTTCCGGGCAAAGGGGTCATGATCGCGCATTGGTAAGCATCCAGTGAGCTTCTCAGGATGTAATCCCTCCGGGCGAATAAATCTTCCTTTTTATCGCTCTCCATGCCGAAGATCATAAAAGCCAGGATCCCGATCCCGTGTTTGTGGGCTTTCCGGAAGGTCTGTTCATAGGATTGAACCCCCCTTTTCAGATTCAGGTTTTTTCTGACATCTTTCAGGGCCTCTTCATTTTCCGCTTCCACCCCGACAAACACCATCATACAACCGCTTTTCCTGGCCCAATGGAGAACTTCCTCATTTTCAGCGAAATTTACAGTAGCCTGGCACACCCAGAATTTATTCAGTTTCCGTTCGACCATTCCCCGGAAGAGGCTGATGGCGCGTTCGTGCGATCGTTTTGTATTCTGGATAAAATTATCATCCACAAAAAAAATAAGGGGACGGGTTGTTTCCTCCAGTTCGTCCAGGATGTCCTCCACTTTACGCTCGCGGTAGGTTTTCCCGCACAACTGGGTTACGGAACAGAATTCGCATCCCAGCGGGCATCCGCGGGAAGTGCTGACCAGGTCGTAAACATAAGGATAGGTGTAGATATCCCTCCTGACATGAGGAACAGAATGGATATCGACATTTCCGCCATCATACAGTTTTTTTATTTTACCTGCCTCAAAATCAGCAATCAAACCCTGCCATGCGCCTTCCGCTTCGCCGGTAAAAACGGTATCAACATATTCAGCGACTTCATCCGTAGCCAGGGAGGCATGGATGCCACCCATGACGGTATGGATTCCCTTTTCCCGGTAGACAGAAGCTATTTTATAGGCGCGCGGCGCATTGGCGGTAAAACCGGTAAAAGCAACCAGGTCAGCGAATCTGAAAGAAAATCGTTCATAACTCTCATCGATCAGTTCCACTTCCCAGTGATTGGGGGTAAGGGCGGCTACGATGCCCAGGCCGATCGGCATAAAACGGGTACTGTCGTCGTTTGTGAAACCCTGTCTTAACTCGTTTGCCGGGTTTATCAGGAGAAGTTTCTTGCGCACTTTCAGATGTAAGATCGTGAATAACCAAATCCAAAAATAGGGAAAAAGGGACTCCAACCCTCCCTTTTTACATTAATTGTTACTTTTGCGCCTTATGATCTCCAGGATATGATCGCGAGCATCCGAAACAGGAAAACACTGGCCGACCTGCTGATAAGTGCAGCCGGTGAATCGCCGGAAAACGGGGTCGGATTTATCCGGGCCGACGGCAGCATTCAATTCCTGACATACCCCGGGTTGCTGGCGGAAGCGGAAACAATCGCCTCCGGAATCCGGTCGGAAGGGATAAAAGAAGGTGAATCTGTCATGATCATCATCACACGGAACGAGGTTTTGGTACCGACGCTCTGGGGGTGCATCCTGGCCGGCGTTGTTCCGACGATCCTCCAGCCGCCGGTTTCATTCACCGAAGTCAATCCGCCCGCCTCGAAAATCGAAAACGTTTACAGCATCCTGGACAAGCCCGGGATCATCCTGTCGGACGACCTGGCCGGGAGTTTCAATTCAACCGTCATCTCTCCCGAAAGCATTATCCCGGCAAGCGATCTGGCTGCCGGCAAAAACCCCGTCAGACAGGAATTATCAAACGAAACGGAGAACCTGGCATTTATCCAGTTTTCTTCGGGAAGCACCGGCGATCCCAAAGGGATCATGCTGACTCACCGGAATATCCTTGTAAATATTGCCGCAATTTGTGTCGGGCTCGATATTCACAAAAGCGATGTCATGTGCAACTGGATGCCGCTATACCACGACATGGGATTGTTCGGATTTCACATATGCCCGGTATTTGCCCAGAGCAACCACTACCTGATCGATCCGGTCGAATTCATCAAAAAACCTACCTTATGGCTTGACGTTATTGAACATTCGGGGAGCACGATCACCGGTTGTCCGAATTTCGGCCAGGCCTTGTTGCTCAGGTATTTGAAAAACAGGCAGGAAAGCGGACGGAACCTTTCTTCATTAAAAGCAATAGTGAACGGTGCGGAACCCATCTCCAACCGGATCATGTCGGAATTTACAGGCAAACTTTCGGTATCCGGGTTACGCAAAGAGGTCATGATGCCGGCTTATGGCATGGCTGAGAACACGCTGGCGATCACCTTTGCCGACCTGTGGAGCGAACCGCTCGTCATGAATTTCAACCGGACTTTGCTCCAGGCTCAGGGGATAGCCGTGAGGGAGGAAAAAAAATCAGGGGATACAGTCGAACTGGTGAGTGTCGGTAAAGCGCTGAATGATGTGGAAATAAAAATAGCGGATGATGATGGAAATGGGCTGGCAGAAGGGATGGAAGGGCACATCCGGATTCGGGGCAAAAGCGTAACATCGGGCTATATCAATAATCCGGAGGCCACGGCCGAAGCGTTCGAAGACGGATGGCTGAAAACAGGCGACAAGGGATTTTTCTATGACGGACAGCTCTATATCACCGGCAGGATCAAGGATATCATTTTTGTGCACGGCCAGAACCTGTATGCCCATGACCTGGAGAACCTGGCCTCGAAACATGCCGACATCCCCTACGGTAAAGTCATCATCGGCGGCTCTTTCGATCCGAAAAAAGGAAAAGACCAGGTGATCCTGTTCCTGGTCGGATCGGCAAACCAGGCCCTTTGTGATCTGTTCCTGGAACTGAAAGGATTTTTCAGGGACACCTACGGAGTACATATTGATGTATTTGTGCCGGTGCGGTCGAACCAGGTGCCGAAAACAAGCAGCGGGAAAATTCAAAGGTATAAGCTGCTGGAAGATTACCGCGACGGGGTTTTTGATGAGGCGATCGCAGAAATCAAGAAACTGGTACGGGAGCGGGAATAGCCTTTTTTCCTTGCGGAGAATAATTCGCGTGAATTCGTAGCATTCGCGCATATTCGTGTTCAATTAATAGTACACGAATAACGCGAATTTATACGAATGATCACGGATCTTTTCACGGTCTATGATATAGTCCAATCTTATCAATGTTCTGAACCCGTGCCTAATATCTGTGAAAGCTGTGAGAAATAAAAAATAGAATACCTTTGCCGCTTCAAATTTATTAGAAATGACCATCGAAGATTTTATTGCCAGGATTGAAGAGGAGTTTGACGACCTGGAACCCGGCAAGCTCAGGCCGGAATCGAATTTCAGGGAGGTGTTTGAGTGGAACTCGATCAACGCATTGATCCTTATCGCCCTGGTAAAAACCAATTACGATGTGGCCATCAATGCCGAAGACATCACCAAATCCAAAACGGTGAATGATCTGTATAAGATCGTAAAGGAACGAATAGCTTCATAAAGTTATTTTTCAGATTCCTTTATCAACCGGAAAGCTCTTTCTGACAGTTCATTCAGCGATATTCTTTCAAAAAACAGGTAAGGAGGAAAGTTCACCTGGAAATTCTCCAGGAAATCCTGCTGGAGTTGTACGGCTTTCATGGAATTCAGCCCGTAAACGGTTATAGGTTTGGATAAATCAATCTTCTCCAGCCTGATCTTTAATTTGAGATGGATCCATGTCATCAGCCATGCCCGGATAGACACCAGGTCGGGTGGTGACAGGGATTCCTCATTATCTTCTTTATAATCAGTCAGAAAGGACTCTCCGACAACTTCCAGGGAGTGGCTTAAGAAAGCCTTCTGACAAGCTTTTCGCTGAATTTTTCCACTTGATGTTTTCATAATGGTAGCTGTACGGATAAGCTGAATACCATAGACGGCCAGTTCCATTTCAGCGGCAATTTTTGTCCGGATGGCATTGACAACCTCCTCCACGTTCAGATCCTTCATCGCTGTGCGTTCCACCTCAGCGATAATTATCAATCTTTCTGTATCATCAATTATAACCGAAAATGCCGCGCTGGAATTTGCTCTGATAGCTTTATGGCTGCTTTCGGTAAGATATTCAATATCCTGAGGGTAATAATTACTCCCCCGGATTATGATTAAATCTTTTAATCTGCCGGAGATAAAGAGCTTTCCTTCGTGAAAAAAGCCAAGGTCGCCGGTTCTGAGAAATGGCCCTCTGCCGTTGCTGGCTGTATATGCATTAAAAATGTTCCGGGTTTCCTCATCATTTTCCCAATATCCTTTTGTGACAATCGAGCCCGATACCCAAAGCTCACCCACTACGTCGCCGGGGCAGGGTTCCAATGTGTCAGGATTAACAATGGTGATGGAAGTATCAATCCAGGGATTTCCTACCGAAACGAGGCTATAGGCATTTTCATTTTCTTCGGCAACAATACGGATCCGGTTTTTTTCAAGCTCGGTCTTATCTACATAAACTACAACGGGTTTATCGCACACCTTGCCTCCCGAGAGTATGAGCGTTGCCTCTGCCATTCCATACGTCGGATAAAACATCTCCTCACGGAATCCAAACGGACCGAATTTTCCGGTAAATGCTTTCATGGTGGAGGCTCTTACCGGTTCAGCCCCGTTATACAGTGATTTTAGACTACTCAGGTCCAGGTCTTTGCATTCGTCTTCCGAAATATCCGCAACACAAAGATCGTATGCGAAATTAGGCGCGCCGGCCAGTGTTGCTTTATACCTGGATATGGCTTTCAGCCATCTCGACGGTTTCTGGATGAATGAAACCGGCGGCATAAGAATACCAGTATATCCTGTGTAAATGGATTCCAGGACACCAAAAACCAGGCCCATATCGTGAAAAACCGGCAGCCAGTGTACGGAAATAGAATCCGGTGTAAGCTCAACAGCTTGTCTCAGAAATTCAAGGTTCCTCATCAGGTTATGATGGGTCACCATAACGCCTTTGGGTTTACCTGTAGAGCCGGAGGTGTACTGGAGCAGGGCGATTTGGGGATTTGGGGATTTGGGGATTTAGAGATTGGAGGATTGGATTTGTGATTTTGAGATGGGATGGGTTGAGAGCCAGGTCAATTTTTGAAGTTCGATGGTGTCTGAAAATGATCGTTGGCTGGTTTGCCTGATGTCGTCCGTTGAAAGCACAATGCTGGCGCCGGAATCGCTTGCCAGGGCCCTGAGCCGCTCAAGCGAACGGTTTTTCCTGGGAGGGTATGCCGGGACTGCAATGACTCCTGCGTAAAAACAACCAAAGAGAGCTTTGATAAATTCAAGTCCGGCAGGATAGAACATAAGGGCGCGGTCGCCGGGCCGGGTGGCTTCAGTTAATTCCCGGGAAATGGCTAACGCTGAATTATAAAGCTGTCCGTATGTGATTCTTTCTTCATCGTTCTCCCCGTCGCGTAAAAATATAAACGCACACCGGTCAGGTGTGCAGGCAGCCCTCTTATTCAACAGGTCAGCGAGCGTTAACAGGCCTGTGCCTTCGTCTGAAGCCTGTTCAATAGTAATATCAGAGCGTCTCATGAGGTAAAGAAAACAAATATACTATAAAAACTTTTATAGTTCCTCTAGTTTTCTTTAATAATTTTTATTGCTTTCTCACAAAGTTCTCTTAATGAAGATTTTTCAAAAAACAGATAAGGGGGAAAACTGACGCCATATCTTTCCAGGAAGTCCTGCTGCAGGGCCACTGCTTTCATTGAGGTAAGTCCATAAGCGGTTATAGGCCTTGCCAGGTCGATACGGTTAAGGGGAATTTTCAGTTTTTCATGGATCCAGGTCATCAGCCAGGCTTCCAGATTTACAATATCGACCGATGTTGGTTCGGGCTGATCTTCATGGAACTGCGTCTCAAGAACGGATTCCCCGAGTGAATCCAGTTTATTTTGCAGGAATGCCTCCCGGCACGCTTTGCGCTGAATTTTACCACTGGAAGTTTTCAGGATGGAAGCCGTTCGAAGCAACTGGATAGCATGCACGGAAAGTTCCGTTTCCATGACGATATTCTCCCGGATCCTGTCGCAAACCCCATCCACATCCAGGTCACGTATTGCTGTGCGTTCCACTTCAGCTACAACGACCAGCTTTTCTTCACCGCTGATATCCACAGGAAATGCAGCGCTGGCATTTTTCCTGATCGATGGATGTGAATTTTCGGTAAGGAATTCGATATCCTGAGGGTAAATATTTCGTCCATTAATAATGATGAGGTCTTTATATCTTCCGGAGATAAATAGCTCACCATCATGAAAAAAGCCAAGGTCACCGGTCCGCAGATATTTTTCACCCGGATCACCGGCTATTTCAGCAGCAAAAACTTCTTTCGATGCGTCAGGTTTTCCCCAATACCCGGCTGTAACGATAGAGCCGGAAACCCAGATTTCGCCCACCTCATCGTCGTTCAATAACCGGCAGGTCTCCGGATCGACAATTTTCACCCGTGTATCAATCCAGGGATAACCAACGCCGACGAGGTGCCTGGCATCAGGATGCTGATCACTGACAGGAACGATCCTGTTTTTTTCAAGTTCGCCGGCCGAAAGGCAAAGATAAACCGGTCCTCTTCCGGCATGCGGGCCGGTGATAATGAGGGTGGTTTCAGCCATTCCGTAGCAAGGATAAAGTTTTTCGTGTGAAAAACCATATTCCCGGAAGGATGAAACAAACCGTTCGAAGGTCGATTTACGGATAGGTTCTGCACCGCAGTACAGCGTTTCCATAGATGAAAGGTCCAGGCTTATTTTTTCTTCTTCAGCGATGCCCTCTGCGCAAAGATCGAAGGCGAAATTCGGACCGCCGCCGTGTGTGCCCCTGTACTTTGTGATCGCTTTCAGCCAGCGAACGGGTTTCTGCAGAAAACTAACGGGCGGCAGAATTACGCCGGGGAAACCCGTATAAACCGGAACCAGTACGCCATCTATCAATCCCATGTCATGAAAACTGGGAAGCCAGGTAACGGAAACGCTTTTCGGCGAAAGCGCAAAACTTTGCCGGATATATTCGGCATTCCGGATAATATTCCGGTGGGTGACCATGACTCCTTTGGGATGACCGGTCGAGCCGGAGGTGTACTGAAGCAGGGCGATGTCTGGATTTGGGGATTTGGAGATTTGGAGATTGGAGATTTGGAGATTGGAGGATTGGGGGATTGGGGGATTGGGGGTGATCCATGGTATCCCCTGAAGTTCAGTTACATCAGCGAAAGAGCGTTCGGCTGATTGGCGGATATCGTCGGTTGAGAGGACGAGGCTTGAACCGGAGTCATTCACCAGGAGGCGCAGCCGTTCAAGCGACCGGTTCTTCCGTGGGGGATAGGCCGGTACGGCGATCACACCGGCGTAAAAGCATCCAAACAATGCTTTGATAAAATCAAGGCCGGGAGGAAAAAGCATCAGGGCCCGATCGCCCGGTTTTGCTATTTCAAGCAGAGAATGAGATAAGTCAATTGCTGCCTGGTGCAGCTCCCGGTATGTAATATGTTCCTCCGATTCATCACCATCCTGAATAAAAATAAATGCGGTCTGGTCAGGATTTGAAACAGCCCTGCCATGCAGGATATGCATCAGCGAAGGATCCTTGATAACCCCTGCAGGTAAGAACTCATCGTTAAAAAAATTGTCTTCCATTTTTCCGGTGCCGCTAAAGTACTAAAAAATCAGCGCATCGGTTCAGGCTTCTTCAATAACCTTCAGCGCTTTTTCACAGAGTTGCTTCAGCGAATTCTTCTCAAAGAACAGATAGGGAGGAAAACTGACCCCAAATTTTTCCATGAAATCCTGTTGAAGAACGATTGCTTTCATGGAGGTCAATCCATAGGCTGTAATGGGCCGGGAGGCATCGATCCGGTTCAGCGGCACCTTGAGCTTTTCATGTATCCAGCTCATAAGCCATGCTTCCAACCTGACAATGTCGACGGTAGTATCATCCGGTTCATCGGTATGATATTGAGACTCAAGATAAGATTCTCCAACCACGTCAAGGGTTTTGTTAAGAAATGCTTCCATGCAGGCCCTGCGCTGGATTTTACCACTGGAAGTCTTCAGAATGGAAGCTGTTCTGAGCAACTGGATGGCATGAACTGCAAGCTCCGTTTCCAGGGCGACATTTTCCCGGATGCTGTCACATACTGCATCGACATCCAGCCCTATGATAGCGGAACGCTCTACCACGGCCACGATGACCAGTTTTTCTTCACCATTAACCTCGACAGAAAATGCTGCGCTGGAATTTTGGCGGAGGGCCGGGTGGGAATTCTCCGCAATGAACTCAATATCCTGGGGATAGATATTCCTTCCGTAGATGATGATCATATCTTTCAACCGGCCTGATACATAAAGTTCTCCTTCATGCAAAAAGCCCAGGTCACCGCTTCGCAGGTAATTCGTACCCGGATCATCATCGAGCCTGGCCTGGAAAACTTCCCGGTTGATCTCAGCTTTGTTCCAATATCCCGGCGATACGCTGGAGCCGCTTATCCAGATCTCACCCACTTCATCCGCCATACAGGGTGTAAGGGTTTCCGGGTCTACAATCCGGATTTTCATGTCGAGCCAGGGAAAACCCACGCTTACCAGGAATTTTACTTCGCTTTCACTATTCCGGGGGAGCCTGACTTTATTCTTTTTCAATGACTCGCCGTCTACAGCAAGGTATATAGGCCTTCTGCCAGCCGGAGGCCCTGTGGTTATGAGCGTAGTCTCGGCCATCCCATAGCAGGGATAAAGCATCTCTTCCCTCAAACCGTGAGCCTTGTATGCATTGAAAAAATTATCGAACGTCGATTTTCGGATGGGTTCAGCACCACAATAGATTGTTTTGAGCGAAGAAAGATCCAGTTCCTGCTTTTCCCCGGCTGTGACGCTCTCTGTCAGCAGGTCGTAAGCAAAATTAGGCGCACCGCCCATCGTGCCCCTGTACTTTGTAATGGCCCGAAGCCATCTGACAGGCTTCTGGAAAAATGCTACCGGCGACATCAGCACACTGGGAAAGCCGGTGTAAACAGGTTCAAAAACCTGGCCGACAAGTCCCATATCGTGAAACGTAGGGAGCCAGGAAACGGCTACTGTTTTCCGGGAGAACCCGAAGCTGTTCCGGATGAATTCGCAGTTCCGCATAATGTTCCGGTGGGTAATCATCACTCCTTTGGGATTACCGGTTGAACCGGAAGTGTATTGAAGGAGAGCGACCGAATCGGGATCAGGGAAAGAAGACGAATGAGGGTCAACCTGACGTGTTTTCTTCGGAATATAGGATTCGAGATTCTCATGAAGGTCGGGATTATCTCTAAAAACGATCCATTCCAGGCTGCGGAGTTCCTTTAAATCTGAAAAGGACCGGTTGAACGACTGATAAATCTCGGTGGTGGTAATTACAGTGGTAGCTTCGGAGTCCGTTACAATCTTCATGATCCGGTCAAGCGAACGGTTTTTTCTCGGGGGATAAGCCGGAACAGCAATAACCGAAGCATAAAAACAAGCCATAAGAGATTTGATGAATTCCAGCCCGGGAGGAAAAAGCAGTAATGCCCGTTTGCCGGCCATATTCATTTCCATCATCCGCCGGGCCAGCCCGGATGCTGAGCTCCCCAATTCCCGGTAGGTGATCCTCTCCTCATCACTCTCCCCGTCTTTCAGGTAAATAAATGCGATCTCGTCCGGCGTATTACTGACGCGGTAATTCAGCACATCCAGCAAAGAAAAAGTATTGGTATCAGCTTCGGTGATACGGTCATAAAGGAAGTTCTCAAGGCCCATAGATAAAACCCGGCTTAATTAAAAATCTTTACAAAATTAGAAAAGGAATCGTAACATATCTAATTAAAATTAACTTTGTCTGATATGGCAATCTTCACCGTACCAAATATCCGCATAGCCGGCATGGCAGCCGCCGTTCCGCAGAAAGAGGTTTCCAACCTTGACTACCGCTGGATCTCCGAAAAAGAAAGGCAGCAGGTGGTTAAAACCATTGGCGTCGAAAAAAGGCACATTGCGGAAAAGGGGCAGACAACATCGGATCTTTGCTTTGCAGCCGCTACCCGGTTGCTGAACGACCTGAAATGGAACCGCGAAGATATCTCAGCGCTCGTATTCGTTTCCCAATCGATGGATTACATTATCCCGGCCACATCTCCCATCATGCAGAACAGGCTGGGGCTTCCCAAAACCTGCATGGCATTCGATATCGGCCTGGGCTGTTCGGGGTTTGTTTACGGATTGTCTGTCATCGCCAGCCTGATGAACCAGTCGGGGATGAAAAAAACGCTCCTGATGGCCGGCGATCTATCGAATGTGACCTCATCTTATCGCGACAAATCGACCTACCCGTTATTTGGTGATGCCGGGACGGTGACAGCGCTGGAATTCGATCCATCCGCTTCACCGATGATCTTCAACCTCCAGACCGACGGCGCCGGGCACCAGGCCATTATGATCCGCGACGGAGGGGTAAGAAACCTGATGAGTAAAAAATCATTCACCTTTAAAAAACACGGAGATGGAATTTACCGGTCGAACCTGCATATTTCACTCAACGGCATAGAGGTATTTAATTTTTCGCTGCGCGAAGTGGTGCCCAATATCAAAGCTACATTGGAATATGCCGGGACAACCCTGGCGGATTACGATTATTACGTCTTCCACCAGGCCAACCGGCTGATCAACGAAACGATCCGCAAGATGCTCCGGGTGGAGAAAGAGAAGGTCCCCTACTCCATCCATAAATACGGCAATACCAGCAGCGCTTCGGTCCCGCTGACGATGATATCGGAACTGCAGGAAGAACTCACGACACAGAAGCTCAGGTTCCTGCTCTCTGCCTTCGGCATCGGTCTTTCGTGGGGAACGGTGCTTTTGGAAACGGATTCGATCGTATGCAGCGGCGTGGTGACAGAGGGCAGTCGGCAGTCGGCAGTCGGACAACCAATGACGCGAGCGAAGCGCGCTAATGACCAATAACTCAAATCATGACCCCATTCGAACTAACCGGTAAAACGATTTTAGTCACAGGAGCTTCCTCAGGGTTGGGGAAACAGTGTGCCATTACGGCAAGTGAGCAGGGCGCAACGGTAATAATTACCGGGCGCAATACCGAACGACTTCTGGAGACATTTGAAAAGCTCTCCGGCACCGGGCATCAGATGTTCGGTGCCGACCTGACTGTTCAGGCCGATATTTCGGCTCTTGTAGCCCGACTCCCGGAGCTCAACGGGGTCGTATACAGCACCGGCATCTCCGACCTGGCGCCGGCCCGGTTTGTCACGCAGCAGGAAATCGATAAAACCTTTTCCATCAGCTTTAACGCATCCGTATTGCTGACCGGCGAGCTGCTGGCAAAGAAAAAACTGGCGAAAGGGGCCTGTTCACTGGTCTTCATCTCCACCATCTCCACGAAGTACCCCTTTGTCGGCGGAACGATGTACATCAGCGCCAAAGCGGCCCTGGAATCCTATGCAAAGGTGCTTGCGCTGGAGCTGGCGCCCAAAGGGATCCGTTCCAACAGCATTTCGCCGGCCTTTGTCAAAACCCCTATGCTCGACCATACGGCTGAAAAGTATTCGGATGAAGCGGTCCGTAAGATCGAGGCGCAGCAATTGCTGGGCCTGGGCGAACCGGAAGATGTGGCGAATGTTGTGGTATTCTTCCTGTCGGATGCTTCCCGGTGGATCACAGCGAGTAATTTGATTTTAGGCGGGGGATAAAAGCAGTTCAAAGTTCAAAGTTCAAAGTTCAAAGTTTTAAGGTCAAACTTATTGATTACCAGTATTATTCTTTGTGTTCCTTTGTGAAACCCTTTGTGCGCCTTTGTGGTTAAAAAAATATTCAATTCAACATGAAACTCTCAAAATACGGTATTACCTTAAGACGTTTGCGGGAAGGCGACACCGAGATGGTTCGGCAATGGCGGAACTCAAAGCAGATCAGCCAGTTCATGGAGTACCGGGAACAGATCACACCCGAAATGCAGGGGGAATGGTTTAAATCGGTGGATAATTTCGACAATTTTTACTATATCATTGAATACCAGGGAGAAGATATTGGCCTGATCAATTCCAGCAAGATCGATTGGCGTGATGTGAGCTCCGAAGGGGGCATTTTTCTCTGGGACGAGAAGTATTATGAGACTTTTGTCCCGGTCTGGGCCTCGCTTTGCCTCCTGGAAACATCATTTTTTATTCTAGGCGCTTCCCGGTCGGTCATTAAAACGTTGAAGGACAATGATCGGGCCAGGAAACTGAACCTGCACCTTGGATATGAACTGCAACCCGGCCAGGATGAAGTTTACAACCAGGTGTATGTAATGACGGCCGAAAGTTTCAGGCGCCATGCCGTTAAGCTGATAAAAGCAGCAAGGCTGATGGCTGGCCACGATCCGGAAGACCACCGCGTTTTTTTCGATAAGGAAGACATTCAATCGGGCCTGGCCGACTTTGTTTATAGCAAGATCGATAAGGAAATGGTTGCTAGATCCCGTGAATCCGAAGAAGGCAGGTTGTATATCTTCAGGCCTACAACGGTTTGACCTTCCGCTTGTTAAACCTCCAGTAAAGCTTAAGGAAAATACCGAGTCTTTTATTCAGCGTATTCCTCCATTTGTAAGGAAGATGATCTCCCATCCGGATCAGCCGGTACATCAATGAGGCATAAACCAGTGTCGGGAGTATCCACAGGTATAGAAATATATTGAAGGAAGGATATTGCCTCCCGTAGCCGGCTTTTTCCGCCGTTTTGCCGGCAACCAGGTCGGCGACACGGATCTGGTGTGGCGTCATCTGCTTTTTCCAGAGCTCCATCCGGTCGGTGGAAATAGGGTTGAACAAACTTTTATGCACAATGGCTATTTCTTCCGAACCGGCATAAGACCTTTCGACTTCCTCTTTTTTCTCATAAAAACTGAGAACATGCGGATCAAAATCAAGCTCCAGGAACGCACAGGCATCTCTGAACGTCTTTTCAGGATCAGTGGCCAGATCTTCGTATTTCATCGAATAAACCTGCCCCGGATGCTGTTTCTTCAATTTTTGCATCAGCCTGTAAGCAAACTTCCACCGGTATATCACCAGCGGGACAACAGGCACTTCAAAATTCACATTGATCAGCGAAAGGTAATTGTCCCTGTAATCTCGGGTGATGTGAATGATTTTCGCATCGGGGAAGAGCCTGAGGATCCGGCCGGGATATAACGAATACGCCGGATTTTTATCCCCGATCATTCTGAGTTCTTCCTTACGGTAAACCGAACGGTAACTTAATTCCACCCGTTTTACCATTTCCCGGAAAGTAGTCTTCCCTTTTCCCGCAAGCAGATTCTGATAAAGTACTTCTTTGTCGACCAACCATTTATCAAAATAGCGTTGCCGATAAACATCTTCTGAAAATTCCCGGATCAGTTTTTCATCCCAGTCTATTTCTTTAAAATATTTTTTATAAAGGCTGATGATAAAAGGACATTCTGGAGGGATCAGCACGTGGGGATGCGCTTCAAAAAGAAGCCGGAGCAACGTGGTTCCGGAACGGGGCCTTCCGATAATAAAGAAGACCGGCAAGGTGGCAATGGCTTGATCTTCTATCCGCTGATCCATTTTTTCGCTCTCTTAAGGAAGTCAAAATCACTTTTCTGGTATGCAAATATCTGCAAAACAGGCATCTTTACAATTTTTGAGTACACAAAAATATAAACCAGCGTTCCCAGGGTATAGCTGGCATTGGTAGCCATAACCGCGCCGAATGAACCCCACAGCGGGATCCACCAGAGGTTAAGCAGAATGTTCAGGATGAGTGCCGGGGCAAATACATAGATTGAAATCTGCGGTTTCCCGATTCCCGAGAGGCGGCTGTTCAGCACCCGGTAAATGCTGATGAAAATGATCCCCGGGAGAATAAACTGAACTGTGGTGATACTCTGCCGGAACTTTTCCCCCCAAATCGCCGGCACGATCCAGGGAGATATTACAAAGAGCACGACAGAGGCGAGGAAAACCGCAAGCAAAGCCACCCTGACGAGCCGGGCACTGATCCTGTTGATCATCTGCTGATCGTCGGCATTGGCCGTCCGGCTCATCAGCACCACGCCGATAGCCAGCGGCAGTTGCCATAGCTTCTCGGCGATGGAAACGCCCAGCGAATAAAATCCAACTTCCTCCATCGTAGAGAGTTTCTGCAACAGCAAAATATCGATCCGGTAATTCAACTGGATGATACCGAAGGATGTGGCAAACAGCACGCCCATCGACAATAAGCTTTTCAACACTTCGGGATGGAATTTTAACCGGATTCCGATGTCTCTCCTGATCACAAAAAGTGCCCAGGTTGAAATAGTAGCCTGTGAGGCCAGCAGGCTTATCAGGGCGCCTTTGATGCCCCAGCCCAGAAGCCAGACAAAAACCAGGACTGCCAGCAGATTCAGGAATTCGGCGAACCAGTTGATGAAATTTGACCGGCTGATTTGCTCACGACCGAGGAATATCCCGCCGAAATAAGCCATAGCCAGCCGGAAAGGCAGGGAGAGCAGTACGAGGATGATGTAAAGTCCTGTAAACGATTCTTCATCCATGATCAGGTAACCAAGGGCGGTTATCAGTATGCCCAGCATGGATGTCATAACCAGTATCAAAACCACACTGCCGGCTATTTCACCGGGTTCATACTGTTTTCGCCCAATATGAAAAATGGAAGAGGCCCTCATGCCCAGTTGGGCAAAGCTGACGACAACCAGCGGCAAGACCAGGATGGCCGAATAAATCCCAAAATTTTCCGGGCCCAGATTCCTTGAAAGGACTATGCTTGACAGTAGCCCTGCCGTGATCAGGAAGATCCTTGTGGCCACTACCCCCGTGACGTCCCGCAGAAGGCTTCGTTTTGACATGGCGCAAAGGTAATTTTTTTGAAGCTATGTTTCCCGGGCTGAATGCCTTGATGAAAATACTTACATTTGCGGCCTAATATTCAGTTGCTCATGCTGTTTAACTCGGTCGATTACCTCCTGTTCCTACCCCTGGTTACGGCATTGTACTTTGTTATTCCGGTCAAATGGCGCTGGGCCTTTTTGCTGCTTGCCAGTTACTTTTTCTACATGTGCTGGAAAGCGGAATATGCTATCCTTATTCTCTTCACTACCCTGGTCGACTATTTTGTCGCCCTGAAAATGGATTCTCTTTCAACAAGGCGGCAGAAAAAACCCTATCTCATCCTGAGCCTGGCCGCTAACCTGGGCATGCTGGCCGGTTTCAAGTACCTGAACTTCTTTTCGGAAAGCGTGAATTTTGCGATGGCGGGTTTGGACCTGCCGGGCAGGGTACCCATAATGGACATTCTGCTGCCGGTCGGTATCTCTTTTTACATCTTTCAATCGCTCAGTTATACGGTCGATGTTTACCGGGGGACGACGAAAGCCGAGAGGCATGCAGGGAAATTCGCCCTGTATGTTTCCTTTTTCCCGCAATTGGTGGCAGGACCTATCGAACGATCCAACAATCTCCTCCCCCAGGTCAACCACCCGCAGGCTTTCAGCCAGGTGCGGCTGGTCAGCGGATTGAAGCTCATTGCCTGGGGATTCTTTAAAAAAGTGGTCATCGCCGACCGGCTGGGGGTATTTGTCAGTTATGTCTATGAAAATCCGGACGAACACAAAGGAATTACGATTCTCCTGGCTACGGTCCTTTTTGCATTTCAACTTTATGGAGATTTTTCGGGGTATACCGACATTGCGCGCGGTTCGGCCCGGATTCTCGGTTATGACCTGATGATCAACTTCAACCGTCCAATGATCGCCCGATCGCTCAGGGACTTCTGGAACCGCTGGCATATATCGCTCACTACCTGGTTCCGGGATTATCTCCTGTACTCCATACCGTATGTGAAAAACAAAAAAGTCATGGTTTCGCTGATGTACCGAAACCTGGTCATAACCTACCTGCTTATGGGATTATGGCATGGCGCCGCATGGACTTTCGTGATCTTTGGCCTGTTTCACGGAATCCTGCTGGTGCTGGAGAATATTACCGAAAATTACCGGCTGAGGTTCTTCCGCTGGACCGGAATTTCCCGGTTTCCGGTGGTGCAGACAACCCTCGGAATGGTCGCTACGTTCATCCTGCTCGTCTTTTCCCTGTTCTTCTTCCGTGCCGGCAGCATCGAAAACAGCTTCTTACTGATTTCAAATGCATTTGACTTCAGCACCTTCAAACAAACCATCGGTTACATCATCAGGAACAATGAATTGATTTTTGGGATATTGATGGTAATCATCTTATTGACCATTGAATATTTTCATGAAAAATACAACCTGGTAAAGGTGGTGCTTTCCAGGCCAACAGTCATACGTTGGGCATTATATGCAGGATTCGTGATTTTCATCCTCTTCTTCGGTGTGCTTTACAAACAAAAATTTATCTATTTCCAGTTCTGATAAGGCATGACGAAAAAATTCACGATACGGATCCTGTTGTTCCTCGCCATCCTGGCGGGCCTGAACTTCGTCATCGATTGGGCTTTCAAATCGTTTTCCGCGCACAGATGGGTCAATCTGAAGATGGATGAGCAGTTCGGCGAATACGACGGAACACTGACGTGGCTTGCCATGGGGAATTCGCATAACTGCGTCAACACGCGTATCCTCGACAACAGTTTTAATTACGGTTCTCCCGGGGAAAATTACATCAGGACCTACTACAAGCTGAAATATATCCTCGAAAAGACAGGCCATAAGCCGGAATATCTTTTGCTCCAGGCCGATATTTCCAGTTTCGGACCAAAAATATCCAACCGTTATGAATACAATTACTACTGGATAAAGTATGTGGATTACCTTGAACTGGCAAGGATCAAAAACGACAGGGATATCATCAATTACTGGATTGAAGGGAAGTTTTTTTCGTACGCCGGCAACTACAAGGATTTCTGGTTATCGATCGTGTACCGGATCAAAATGAAGGAGGTAAACATGTTTCGCGGATACCGTGAACACAGGGATTACCGGAATTTTGCCGATGTGCCTGATCGTCAGAAAGTAGCCTGGGACAAGGCGCAAATGATCCTGACCCGAAATGAGGCCCTGGATCCGGCCATCCGGGTATATTTTGATATGATCATGCAGTTGTGCCGGGAGCACCAGGTGAAAGTGCTGCTGATCCGTTTTCCCGAAGCAAAAGAGTTTTACGAAGAACAAGAAAGATTGGTACCGGTCGGAAAATTGTATGAGGAGGTTACCGCAATAGCTGAAAAGTATATGGTTTTCAATGGGATTCTGGATTATCACGATATGTTTTTTGAACATCCGGAGTACTTTTTTGACCCGGACCATCTCAATGTTAAAGGATCGGACCTTTTTACCGAAAAACTGGCCGAAGACCTTAAAAAGTTAACTTCTTTTCGTCCTCTTGAATTTAGCAGCCATCCTGGCCAGTAGCAAAGGCCCTTTGCTCAGCACCTTTTGCCTGAAGCGGTAAGGCATACGGTCGATGATCCCTGTCATGAAATAGAGGAACCGGGCATAGCATACCCCGGGCAGGGCCTGTAAACCGGTCAGTATGCCGAACCCACGGTAATCTCTTTCATAACCCGCTTTATCCGCATATTTTCCCGCTACCATATCGGCGATCCTCACCTGCCGCTGGCTCATCGATTGTTTCCAAAGCCCTATCCTGCTGGTATTGACCGGATTAAAAAGACTTTTATGATGCTTTTTCAGGATGACCGCAGGGTATGTTTCTTCGGCTTTGCTTTTCATCTTATAAAAATCGAAGACCTCGGGAACATACGGTAAGCCAAGAAATTCACAAACCCCGCGCAGTTGCGGCTCCGGCTCGCTGACCAGATCTTCATAGCGAAGCAGGTAGAACGATTCAGGGTATTTTTTACCGGCTTCAAGGGCTTTTTTATAAAAATATTTCCACTTATAAACGACTACTGATACGATAGGAAGCTCGAAATCGACATTTTTCACCGAATGGAAATTATCCCTGTAATCCCGGAGAATATAAATGAATTTCGCATCCGGGAAGATCTTCTTCAACCGGTCGTAGTAAATTGAATAACCGGGATTTTTATCCCCTATCATCCTGATCTCTTCTTTAGGGTAGAAGGAGATGTGGTTCAGATAAACAACCCGGCAAACAGATGCGTAGGTGGTGGGCCCTGCACAGGCCAGCAGATCGGCCCTTAGCTTATCATGGTCGATATGCCAGGATTTGAATTGCCATTGTTCCAGCAGCTCGGAGTAAAAATGTTCCAGGGTTTCCATGTTCCAGTGTTCCAGGGTGCCGTACTTTGGGTATAAGTTGATCATAAACTGGCATTCCCATGGAATCTGGACATTGGGATGGGCGTCCATCAGCGACCGGAGCAGCGTGGTACCCGTCCGGGGCCGGCCCAGGATAAAGAAAAACGGAAGCTGAGATTTATTTTCCATCAATAAACTAAAACAGGCAAAAGTAACCCCTTTTCGCAAATGCTGTGCAAATATGCTTATTTTCGCAACACCTTAATCCTTAAGTTGATTTCGATGGAAGTTGTTTTCAATAAGCCGTTTATCACGGGGCGCGAAACGCATCATCTCGCCCGGATAGCGCTGTCGGGAAAATTATCGGGAAATGGGGCCTATACAAGGATATGCCATGATTTTTTCGAAAAACGGTTCGGTTTCCGGAAAACACTTTTGACCACTTCCTGCACGGATGCCCTGGAAATGGCCGCTATTCTTTGTGAGATCAGCCCCGGCGACGAGGTGATCATGCCGTCGTACACCTTCGTGTCGTCGGCCAACGCGTTCATTCTCAGGGGCGCCGTTATCCGTTTTGCCGATACCGGCCCCGATTATCCCAACATCAGCCCTGCTGAAATCCGGCGGCTGATCACGGAGAAGACGCGGGCCATCCTGGTGGTGCATTACGGCGGTGTGGCCTGCGAAATGGACGAGATCATGGAGATCGCCCGGGAGCGCAACCTGCTGGTCGTGGAGGATGCCGCTCATGCAGTCGACAGCTTTTACAAAGGCAAACCGCTCGGCAGTATCGGTCATTTCGGAACATTTTCTTTCCATGAAACGAAAAACATTATTTGCGGCGAGGGGGGCATGCTGGCCATCAACGACGAACGGTTCGTCCGCCGGGCCGAGATCATCTGGGAGAAAGGGACCGACCGCGCCGCTTTTTATCGCGGGGAAGTGAACAAGTACGGATGGAAAGACATCGGGTCGTCTTTTCTGCCCAGTGAAATCACGGCCGGCATGCTCTATGCCCAGCTCGAAGCGTTCGAATCCATTCAAAACGCCCGGAAAGCGCTCTGGTCGAAGTATTATTCGGCTTTAAAACCGCTGCACGATACAGGAAAGGTCATGCTGCCGGAGGTCCCGGAATACGCTACGATTAACGGCAATATGTTTTATATCCTGGCCGGCAGTCCTTCGGAGAGGGATGCCCTGATGGATTTCCTTAAAAGCAAAGGGATCCAGGCCGTTTTCCATTACCTCCCGCTGCATTCGAGTGATTATTACCGGGATAAACACGATGGCAGCGACCTCCCGAATACCCGCAAATTTTCCGGTTGTATTATCCGCCTTCCGTTTTTTAATGAGATGAAAGAGGAGGAGGTGAATTACGTGGTGGAAGAGATGAACAGGTTTTTCAGATAATCTCAAAAGTTATTTCAATCTCTTCAGCGCCCTGGAAGCCATCTCCCTGATCCCTTCGGTGGTATGTGAAGTTGAATAAACTCCGATACATTTCTCATACCAATCTACAGCCTTTGCAGAATCCTTGCTCTCTTCATAGATTTTCCCCAGGTACAGCGCCGAACGGCAGGCAAAGGTATGCGGAAGCTTTGCACCCAGGTCATAGCAGGCAGTAAGTTCCCGGATCGCTTCATCCTGGCGGCCCGACAACTGCAGGATACGTCCTTTCCGGTAGAGAAACTCCAGCCGGAAAGGAGGTGTGTTCATTTCATCCGGCGTGATGGCCAGCAGCACCTGCATAGCTTCATTAAAATAACCGCCGTCGCACAGCAGCCGGGCCCTGAGCAAACCGGGGTGCGGGTCGCAACCGGTGCGGCTCTCCAGCACGGCTTCCTGGTCGCGGTCACGCAGCTCCTGCCCCACCCTGCCGGTCATTTCCCTGTATTCTCTGTACCTCTCCATATCTCCGTGAACCAGGAAATGAAACGATAACCGGTTACAAACATCTTTCTTGTAATCAAGCCCCGGGAATTCATCCAGGTATTTCTGCAGGTAAACCGCTGCGTCGGGCTCCAGGTGATTGAGTTTGCACCGGCCGGTGATGTAGTCAAGGTGATAAAAATTAACCTGCAGGTCCTCCCGGCGAATATCGGATAAAAGACTCAGTGCCAGGTCATTCCGGTAGGTGTAGGTAGCGGCGCTGGCATAAAGGTATTTCACCAGCGTTTTCGATTGCATGGATTCCGGCTGGCCCGCCAGGAAAGCAAAGCCTTCCGGCTCCCCCCAGGTCAGCTTGTAACCCAGCGCGGCCATCATTACCCCTTCCTCGGCAAAACCGGGAGTGGCCGCGGCATCGTCGCAATACTGCCTGAGCTGGAAAAGCCCGAGCTCTGCATTGCCCGAATAACCGAACATGTCGGCAGCCCAACGCATAAATGGCGGAATATAATCGAGAATGATATTGAAAATACCCGTCAGCTTCCGGTTCTGCCAAAAATCGGGATATTTCTGGCGGTGCTCCCTGGTCTTCCGGTAGGAACTCATCAGCTTGGTTGCCCCTCCAAAACGGGAACCGTATTTGATCTGGGCCAGCCCGGTGTGAAAAAGGATCTCGGCCTGCAGCCACCTGTTATCCGGGGAACCGTCGTCCAGTTTATTCATCCGGTCCATCCGGTCTTCAAAATTATCTATCAGCCGCTCATACAGTTCTTCTTCTTCCGTGACGATCAGTTCGATCGCATCGGCATAATGTTCAAGGAAAATAGCATAGCCATTATCAGGATGAACCGTCTTTTCATTGGCGATAAAAACCCTTGCATCCCTGAACTTAAGATCCAGGATAGACTGCATAGCCTGCCGGCAATTGGAATTATAATCATAGCGGGCAAAAGCCTGAAAAGATATAAGCAGGAATGCGACCGAAAGAAGGTATGTAACAATTGACAGGTTCCGGGAAAAAATGAAATTATTCAGACCCATAGTCATTGTATATAGTTCATTTCCCGAAACTTAAAATCAAAGCCAGAATTATTGAGCGTTCTTCCTGCTTATTTCATCCGCTTTCCGGCTGTAATAGTTCATCTTTTCGGTATTACCTTTCAGCCGGTAATATTTGGCCAGGAAAACCGATGCGTCGGCCGGGGCACCCAGTTCAACGGCCCTTTCGTAGTATTTTATCCCGTTCAGGGTATCTTTCTGAAAAATGTAATAATTGCCGATATTCACGTAAGGGAGCGATTCATCCGGGTCGATACTCATGATCTCCTGGTTCAGGCGGATGGCTTCCCTGAACTCTCCCAGCCCGTAATAAATATTGGCCAGGCGGGAGCGGGCATTAATGGCCGCCGAATCGATCTGAATGCTTTTCTTCAGGTTCTCCAGCGCTTTACCGTAATCTTTCATCCCTTCATAGGCCAATCCGAGGTTGAAATAAGTCAACGGATCATCCGGCTCCCGTTCGAGAGTTTTGTTGAAATAGACGACAGCCGTATCATATTCTTTATAGACCCGGGAGTAGATGATCCCCAGGTTCCGGTAGGGCGATGCTGCTTCCGGCAGGATCTCGATGGCCCTTTGCCAGTGGCTGATGGCCAGTTTTACCTGCGGATCGACAAATTTGAGCACATTTACCGGTTTGGCGAGCTCACGGTTTACGCTTTTCATGATTTCATTGGCATAGAGATCGTTACCTTTGAAGGAGTCGTACAGGTAAGGCATATCGGCTTTATAGAGCGTATATTCGGTACGCCATTGCTTATTCCGGATCATGGTTTTGGATCCGTAGGGTATGAGGATCAGCACTACAATAGCAATAATACCGAAGATTTTAAGCCCGGAGATCTGTTTTTTTTCAGGATGATGCAGAAAAAGATGAAATATTCCCAGCACAAGCGCCATGATAAAAGCCAGTGAAGGAATCAGCAGGAAGCGTTCGGCGATGATGCCCGGTACAGGTTTGAAAAGGTTGGTGAACAGTACAATGGATGTCAGGTACACTAAAATAATGTAGGAAAAGATATTTTTCTGCTTCAGTTTCCAGATGGCGAAGGCAAACAATCCAAGATGGACAAGGATGGAGAGAATGACGACAATATTTCCCAGGCTGATAGCAGGAAACATGTTGAAGCCGTAGTAATAGCGCAGCGGATGGGGGAAAATGAGCAGTTTCAGGTAATAATAAAGGCTATATCCCGCATAGGCGATGTGATCCAGGAAGTTTCCTTCGACTGCAAGCGGGTTTTCGACTTTCGCCATGATGCGGTCCTGCGCTGGCAGGTAGAAAAAAGGCCCGACAGCGGCGATCAAAGCGATTATCCCGGTGATCACCGTCAGGCGGATGACTTTTTTCGTTTCCAGATCGGTGAAGAAATGGAGCGACAGGGGTATGACAAAGAAGAACGCGGCGGCGGTCGGTTTTGATAATCCGGCCAGGAAGAAAAACAGCAATGCCCAATAGATATGTCTGTTTTTCAGTGTATCGGCATACCGGATGGCCTGCTGGAGCGACAGGAGGCCGAACAATAACATGAAAAGTTCGTCGCGGTTCTTCAGGCTGGCGACCACTTCCGTATGGATCGGATGGGCTGCGAATAACAGCGTGATCAGGAACGGGAAAAGGTAGTGGTAATCGCGCAGCAGACGCCGAAGCACCACGTAGAGCAGAAGAATAACGGCCAGGTAAAAGACGACATTGATAAAATGGCTGATATGCGGGTTTTTACCGAAGAATTCGTATTCGATGGCGAAAGATGCCCGGATCAGCGGGCGGTAACCGTAGCTTTTGCCATCCCTGGAGGAGTATTGTGTGACAAATATCTTCGGGATCGATTTTATCCCCTGCTCAAAGTCAGGGTTATTCCTTGCAATGTGAAAATCGTCGAGGCTGTAGTAATTCCTGACCGTATTGATATTCAGGCCGAGCGTTACGACGGTCAGGATCAGCATTAATAAAAGAAACCGGAAGGATTCAGAAGTTCCTTTCTTCACCATTAATTCCTGCGGTAATCTCTGCTTATTGATACCCATACTTAAATGATTTTACTGCAAAGTAAAGCAAAATTCGTTTGACCCGTGTTATCCGTGTTCCTCTAATAAGAACACAAATAGACACGGATGTGACGAATATTCACGAATAAGAATTAGAGGAAAGAACTCTTTGTGCGAATCCTTGCAAGGCATCGAAGGTTTTTGCGGAGGCTTCTATAAATCCCATATGGCCGACATTATCGAGGAGCATCGTTTCGCTGTGAGCCGGCAGCAGCGTTTGCGGAATGATCGTGGACAACGGGATCCGGGAGTCGTTTTTACCGATGATGAATAACACCGGTACCCGGCTGTTCATGAGAACATGTTGGCGGTCGGGACGGTTTTTCATCCCGCGGATGGCGGCAATAACCCCCTCTTTAGGGGTCTTTTCGGTAAGATCCTTTAAAAGTGCTATCTCCCGGGAATATTTCTTAAGGTTGGCGGGATAGAAGAGATCGGGGACAAAATTTTTGATAAATCCAAGCCGGTCTTTTTCGACCAATGCGATGGTCCTTTCGCGGTTTGCAGCAGTTTCCGGGCTATCGGCAGCGGCATGGGAATGAAAGAGGGCCAGGCCCTTCAGCATTCTCGGATATTTCTCCGCAAACGCAAGAGTGACGTAACCGCCCATGGAATGTCCGGCCATCAGGCATTTTTTAACACCAAGGCTTTTCAGGGCGAAATGCACACTTTCGGCCATACTATCCATGGTGTGTTCCTCCCCGATGCATCCTGAGGATCCGTGGCCGGGCAAATCGATCAGGATCACCCTGAACGATTTGCTCAGCTTTCGGGCAAAATTTTTCCAGATCTCCGATGATTCCAGGAATCCGTGAAGGAGGACAATAACGGGGCCGTTTCCGGTGACCCTGAAATGAAGCATTGTGGCATTATCCGCGGGCATCCGTGTCATCCGCGTACCGTAGGCTTACAGGCTGGTTTCGTAATTGCGGATAGCGCTGTCGAGCCCGTCGATCATCTTTTTAGCAACCTTTCTGGGGTTCTTTTCCTTGAAGCGGTTAAGCTCTTTCAGTGCCATTCCGCCGAATTCGCTCAGGCCGGAAGGGTTTTTATCAAAGTCATAGCTACCGATGCACCATGCCAGTTTGGCCTGTAATTCAGTAGTTTCGGGGATATTCAGTTTCTGAAGGGCTTCCAGTGCATTCTGGCACTCGTTTCTTAACTTATCGTTGATTGCATTTGCCATTTTAATGAGGATTAAAGGATTATTAAAAAAGAGTGCAAAAGTAACCATTTTATTTAGAATAATTCTTTGATCGAGAGAGAAAATATATTGTGAGGGTGATGGTAAGAAGAGGTTGCCTTAAAAGTGTTTAACCACAAAGGCGCACGAAGGATTACACTAAGGAGCACAAAGGTTTCCCACTGTTAATCAATTACTTGGTGTGCCTTTGTGAAGGCCCTTCGTGCGCCTTTGTGGTTTAACAAAAGACTTTTAATACAACCTGTTCTGACCCCACTAAAACCCGCAAAGCTTTTCCACCTCATCAACCGTCTTCGGAATCGGTTTGCCCAGCACCCGGTTCCCGTCGGCAGTTACCAGCACATTGTCTTCGATCCTGATCCCGCCAAAGTCTTTGTAAGTTTCGACTTTGTCGTAGTTGATGAATTCGGTAAACCTGCCTTCGGCTCTCCACTGGTCGATCAGGGCGGGTATGAAGTAGCATCCGGGCTCGTTGGTCAGGACAAATCCCGGCTCGAGCTTCCGGCCGAACCGGAGGAAAGCCAGGCCGAACTGGTTGCTGCGGGCGATGGTGCTGTCGTAGCCGACGAAATTCTCGCCTAGGCCTTCCATATCGTGGACATCGAGGCCGAGCATATGGCCGAGGCCGTGGGGGAAGAAAAGGGCGTGGGCACCCTGTGACACGGCTTCATCCACGTCGCCTTTCATCAGCCCGAGCTCTTTCAGGCCGGTGGCGATTGTTTTGGCTGCCAGGAGGTGCATCTCTTTGTAATAAATCCCGGGCCGTGTGGCTTTGATGGTTTCCATATTGGCTTTAAGCACGATTTCATAGATCTCTTTCTGCCGCTGGTTGAACTGGCCGCCAACCGGGACGGTGCGGGTGATGTCGCTGGCATAATGCAGCGCCGATTCGCATCCGGCGTCGATCACCATCATCCGTCCTTCTTTAAGGATGTTTCCATGATAGTGGTTATGCAGCGTCTGGCCGTCGATGCTGAGGATGACGGGAAACGATACAGGTCCGCCGTGCGACAGGGCGATCCCTTCGATCACCCCGGCGATCTCCTGCTCAACCACACCGGGCTTTGCCATTTTCATCCCCGTTGTGTGCATGATATAAGCTACATCCACAGCTCTTTCAATCTCTTTGATCTCGATATCCTCTTTGACTGAACGCATGGTAACAATAGCCCTGATCAGTTCTTCCGATACGAAGTCTTTCACCTGCGAATGGTGCACGCCCAGCAGGCTCTCCAGCCATATCAGAACTTTCCCGCGGTATGGCTTTACGATATGGATTTTGCGGCCTTTGGCCAGGGCATCTTTGATGAAAGTCTCCAGGCCGGTCATCGGTTCGGTGTTGTCTACGCCGGCTCTGGCGGCCTGTTCCTTCACCGAGGGTTGGAAACCCATCCAGATTATATCATCCATATCGATATCATTCCCGAAAATGATATCCTTGTTATTATCCACATCGATAACACCGGCAAACCCGTCGTGATCGAGGCCGAAATAATACAGGAAGTTGCTGTCCTGGCGGTAGTGGTAAGTATTTGCCGCATAATTCATGGCGGCTTCGGGATTTCCGGGGAACAGGATAATCCCTGATGAAACAAGTGAGCGGAGCCTGTTGCGGCGGGCAAGATAGACATTTGATGAAAACATACGATTTGTGTTTAGATTGAGGAAGCTAAATTAGGAATAATTATCCGAATAATCTTAAACCCCTACAGGGTATGAAAATGGTTGGTGCTGTTTGCTACCATAGTGGATGCCCTACGGGCAAGGCTATTATCCGGTTTCACCTTATCGAACCAAACGCTGATAATGCACCTGGTTTGCACATTGCCCGTAGGGCATCCGGTCTGGTAGCAATGCCGAGACAAAGTTCAATCTACCCCGTAGGGGTTGCACTCATCATCCCTTCGATCTCCTCTGCTTCGACCGGAATCCCTGCTGTCAGATCCAGCGGCTCGCCTTCCGTTACGAGATAATTGTTCTCCAGGCGGATGCCCAGGTTTTCTTCACGGATATAGAGCCCCGGTTCGAAAGTAAAGACCATGCCGGGACGAAAAGGCTCGAACTTCGAGCCGACATCATGCACGTCGAGCCCGAGAAAATGGCTGACGCCATGCATGAAATACTTCGTATAGAGCGGCTTTTCCGGATCCTGCTGAGCGGCCTGTTCCCGGCTGAAAAGCCCCAGCCCGGTCATCTCTCCTTCCATCAGCCTGTTCGCCTCTTTGTTCACTTTATCGATCGTGTTGCCGGGGACAAGGAGACGGGAAGCCTGCCTTAAAACGCGTAAAACGGCATCGTAACAGGCTTTTTGCCGTTCCGTGAATTTGCCGCTGACCGGGATGGTACGGGTCAGGTCGGCTGCGTAATGGCCATACTCGGCGCCGAAATCCATCAGCAACAGTTCTCCTTCCTTACAGACTGAACTGTTTTCGATGTAATGCAGCGTGCAGGCATTCGCACCGCTGGCTATTATTGGATGATAAGCCGAACCGGAAGCGCCTTCGTAAAGGAACTCATGCGTGATCTCCGCCTCAACCTGGTATTCGGTCACGCCGGGCCGCACAAACTTCAATACCCGTTCAAAAGCCTTTCCCGTAAGGTTTATCGCCTCCCTGATCAACCGGATCTCTTCATCCGACTTGATCGTCCTTAAAGAATAAACCAGCGGAGCCGAACGCCTGTAAGTATGGTTCGGATACTTTTCCCTGATCTCCCGGGCAAACCGCAGATCGCTGTAAGGCACAGATGTTGAAAATTTCGCATACTCAATGGCATTCAGATAGACGTTTTCGGCAAATGACATGACTTCTGTCAGAACCGTATCGAACTGGCCGGTCCATCTCACTTTTTCGATACCGGAAATGCCCTGCGCCTCTTTCCTGGAATACTTGTGCCCTTCCCAGGTGGCCAGCGATTCGGTCGGTTCGGTAATAAACAGGACCTCTCTCAGATCAGGATTCGGACAATCGGGATAAAGCAGCAGAATCGTATTTTCCTGTGCAATGCCTGAGAGATAGAACAAATCGGACTGTTGCCGGAATTTAAATGTCTGATCGCCATTTCTCGGAAAAATGTCGTTGGAATGAAATATGGCCAGGCTGTCGGGAAGAAGCCTCTCCGTGAAATTCCTCCTGTTGATCGTAAATAAATCTTTATCGATGGTGATCGTCTTCATATTAACTTATATTAATTACTCTGGTTTTGAAATTGGATTCAATATAAATTAGCCGATTTCATCCCTCAAAAATACCATATTTAATAATTTCATTAAATTTGTTAATCGATTAACATTCTTTTGCTATACACTTGTTTAACAATATTTTAAGATAATTTCAAATTATTTTGATATGAGTAAATTTCTACGGTATTCTTCATTGACCAAAAAATTCATCATGGCTTTTGCCGGGGCATTCCTGATGGTTTTCCTGGTCGTACACCTGGGGATAAACCTGTTTATTATTCCCATTACACCCAATCATAAGGAAATCTTCCGGGAAGCGGTCCATTTCATGACATCCAACCCTTTGGTCAAGATCATGGAAATATTCCTGTTCGGAGGATTTATCCTTCACATGATATTAGGAGTGATTTTACAGATTCAAAACTGGAGGTCGAGGCCGGTCAGGTATAAGGTCGAAGGATGGTCGCACACCTCATTCTTCTCCAAATTCATGATCCATACAGGGGTCATCATCGGCATCTTCCTGGTCATTCACCTGATGAACTTTTACCTGGTCAAAGCGGGGATCACCAGCGCTCCGGAAGGGCCGGTCAGGGTTACCGACGACCATGACTTCTACAGCATGGCGGTCAACCTGTTCTCCAACAATACCTACTCGGTCATCTACATCATTCTGATCATCCTGCTGGGATTCCACCTGAATCATGCCTTCCAGTCGGCTTTCCAGTCGCTGGGCCTGGACCATTCAAAATATACGCCGTTCATCAAAGCGGTTGGCGATCTCTATTCGATCGTCATCCCGCTCGGCTTCTGCATAATCCCGTTGTATTTTCTTGTATATCATTAATTTATAAAGATTAATTGACCCGCATTATGACTCAACTGAATTCAAAGATACCTTCAGGCCCACTGGCCGATAAATGGAGAACCTATAAAGCGACGCAAAACCTCGTCAATCCGGCCAACAAGCGCAAGATCGACATCATTGTGGTGGGTTCGGGGCTGGCAGGAGCCGCCGCCGCCGCCAGCCTGGGCGAGCTCGGTTTTAAAGTGAAGTGTTTTACTTACCACGACAGTCCGCGCCGCGCACACAGCATTGCAGCCCAGGGAGGGATCAATGCGGCGAAGAATTACCGTAACGACGGCGACAGTGTTTACCGCCTGTTCATGGATACGATCAAAGGCGGCGACTACCGTTCGAGGGAAGCCAACGTGTACCGGCTTGCCGAGGTCAGTAACGGTATCATCGACCAGTGCGTAGCCCAGGGCGTTCCGTTCGCCCGCGAGTATGGCGGGTTACTCGACAACCGCTCCTTCGGCGGCGCGCTCGTTTCCCGCACCTTTTATGCCCGCGGCCAGACCGGGCAGCAGCTACTGCTCGGCGCATACGGCGCCCTCAGCAAAGAGATCGAGAAAGGCTCGGTGACCATGTACACGCGTCGTGATATGCTCGACCTGGTCGTGATCGACGGCAGGGCGCGCGGCATCATCGTCCGCAACAATGTTACCGGCGAGATCGAGCGTCATTCGGGCCATGCCGTGATCCTGGCCACCGGCGGATACGGCAATGTCTTCTTCCTCTCTACCATGGCCATGCACTCCAACGGCAGTGCGGCCTGGTCGGCGTACAAACGGGGCGCCTTCTTCGGCAATCCCTGCTTCACACAGATCCACCCGACCTGCATCCCGGTCCATGGCGATTACCAGTCGAAACTGACCCTGATGAGCGAAAGCCTCCGCAACGACGGCCGCATCTGGGTGCCGAAAAAGAAAGAAGACGCCGAAAAGATCCGCAAGGGTGAATTGAAACCGGGCGACATTCCGGAAGAAGACCGCGATTATTACCTCGAAAGAAGATATCCGGCTTACGGCAACCTCAGCCCCAGGGATATCTCCTCGCGGGCTGCCAAGGAACGGTGCGATGCCGGTTATGGCGTCGGCTCGACCGGTCTGGCCGTTTACCTCGATTTTGCCGATGCCATCCAGCGGCTGGGCAAAGGGGTGATCGAAGCCCGCTACGGCAACCTGTTCCAGATGTACGAAAAGATCGTCGACCAGAACCCCTATGAAACCCCGATGATGATCTACCCGGCGGTGCATTACACTATGGGTGGCCTGTGGGTCGATTATGAACTGCAAACCACGATTCCCGGCCTGTTCGTCGGCGGCGAAGCCAACTTCTCCGACCACGGCGCCAACCGGCTGGGCGCTTCGGCCCTGATGCAGGGCCTGAGCGACGGCTACTTCGTACTGCCCTACACGGTCCAGAATTACCTGGCCGACCAGTTCAAGGTACCCCGGTTCTCAACCGATCTGCCGGAATTCCTGGCAGCGGAAAAAGAGGTGAGAGACAATATAAACCGCCTGCTGGGCATCAAAGGAAAGAAATCGGTAGATACTTTCCATCGTGAGCTGGGCCGGATCATGTGGGAGAATGTCGGGATGGGAAGAAACAAGGAAGGATTGGAAAAAGCCCTGAAACTGATCCCGGAGCTGAGAGAAGAGTTCTGGAAAGATGTCCGTATACCCGGTACGAACGATGAGCTCAATCCCGAACTGCAGAAAGCCACCCGGCTGGCCGATTACCTGGAACTGGGCGAACTGATGGCGCTCGACGCCCTGAACCGCGAGGAGAGCTGCGGCGGCCATTTCCGTGAGGAATACCAGACCCCTGACGGCGAAGCGCTTCGCAACGACAAGGATTTTGCCTACGTAGCGGCCTGGGAATACAAAGGCACGGAAAATAAAGCGGAATTGCACAAGGAACCGCTCAATTACGAATTTGTTGAACTGAAACAAAGAAACTACAAATAATATGGACTTCACGTTAAAAATATGGCGGCAGGAAAACGCCAAAGCGAAAGGCCGCTTTGTGACATACCAGGTAACCGATATTTCTCCCGATTGTTCTTTCCTTGAGATGCTTGATATTCTGAATGAAAGCCTCGTTGACAAGTTCGAGATGCCGATCGGGTTCGAGCATGATTGCAGGGAAGGCATTTGCGGCACATGTGCATTATATATCAACGGCCGGCCACACGGCCCCGACAAAGGCATTACAGTTTGCCAGATGCATATGCGCCGGTTCAAGAGCGGGACGACTATTGTGATCGAGCCCTGGCGGTCGAGAGCCTTCCCGGTGCTGCGCGACCTGATGATCGACCGGTCGGCATTCGATAAGATCATCCAGGCCGGGGGCTATATTTCCATCGCCACGGGCAATGCCCCGGATGCACATGCACTTCCGGTCGAAAAGCTGAATTCGGACCTGGCCATGGACGCGGCAGCCTGCATCGGTTGCGGCGCTTGCGTTGCTGCGTGCAAGAATGCTTCGGCCATGCTCTTTGTGTCGGCCAAAGTGTCGCAGCTTGCCTTGCTGCCACAGGGCAGGCCGGAAGCCCGGAAGCGCGTCCAGGCCATGGTGGCCAAGATGGACGAGCTGGGATTCGGCAACTGCACCAACACGTATGCCTGTGAGGCGGAATGCCCGAAACTGATCAAGATAACCAATATTGCCCGGATGAACCGCGAATTTTTTGCAGCAAAGGTTTGCGGCGCGAAAGAGGTGGCCACGACCGGAGGGGCAGGATAGGATGCTTTTCAGAGATATTACCGGCCAGGAAGAGATCAAGCGCCGGCTTATTCAGACCGTTAAAGATAACAGGGTCAGCCATGCACAGTTGTTCCACGGCCCGGAAGGGTCGCGTAAACTGGCCATGGCTATCGCTTATGCCCGGTTTATCAATTGCCCCAACCGGTCATTCGGAACGAAGGATGGTACGATGGGCGATGCGTGCGGAGTATGCCCATCCTGTATTAAATTCTCCAAACTCATCCACCCCGATCTGCATTTTATATTTCCGGTAGCAACGACAAAAGAGATTGAAAAAGATCCTATCAGCAAAGACTTCCTGAAGACCTGGAGGGAAATACTACTGGAATCAAACTTCCGGCTCAGCCTGAACGATTGGTACAAAGCCGCCAATTTTGAAAAAAAACAGGGGATCATCAATGCCGATGATTGCAGTGAAATTTTGAAAACACTCAGTTACAAGAGCTACGAGTCGGAATTCAAAGTCATGATCATCTGGATGGCCGACCGGCTGTACCATTCCGCCGCCCCAAAAATCCTGAAAATTCTGGAGGAACCGCCCGACAAATCACTTTTCATCCTCATCACGGAAAATCCGGAAAAGATCATCAATACGATCCTTTCGAGGACCCAGGCCATAAAATTCCCACGGCTGGCCGATGATGACCTGGTGTGGGAACTGACGCAAAAATATGGTTATCCACCCGGAGAAGCGGCGCGGGTCATCCCGGTAGCCGACGGAAATCTCACGCGTGCGGTTAAAATTCTCAAAAATGACGAAGATGAGTCATTTTACACTAAGACTTTTGTTGAATGGATGCGGCTATGCTATAAACATGAAATGAAGCACACCATGGATTTTGTAGCCGACATCGCAAAAATCGGACGCGAAAAACAAAAGAATTTT
This sequence comes from Bacteroidales bacterium, assembly GCA_017991835.1. Taxonomy (GTDB): domain Bacteria; phylum Bacteroidota; class Bacteroidia; order Bacteroidales; family JAGOPY01; genus JAGOPY01. The sequence continues at coordinate 108,934 of JAGOPY010000009.1, forward strand.
TTATTGTATGCCGAAAGGGTTATCCGGGGGGCTTTTCTTTCGAACTTCGACCATCCGGCCCTGGGCCGGCTGAATGATGAGGAGAAAGAATTCCTGATCAAATTCGGGAAATTCATCAACCATTCGAATATTGTGAAGTTCAGCGAAGAGCTTGAGAAAGCACAGGTCCACATCGACCGGAACGCCAACCCGTCGATATTATTCATGGACCTGTCGATGACCGTGACGATTTTACTGCTGACCGGCAAGAAAGCGGCAGAAAGCAGTCAATGATCATTATTTGTATTTTTGTCGAAAATTGATCCTGATGGAAGAGGATAAAAAATATAGCTGCGGGGATGCGTTTTTGTCGAGAGGATGCGTTTGCTTTCCGAAAATGTACGACAACAACAAGCATACCTTTAAGCCGGGCTGTTCGAAGCTCGACAGTTCCGACTGGCTGAAGGACATCGACCTGCCACCCGGCCAGAAGCCGTTCGATTGTGTGGAGATCCGATTCAAGAACAGCCGGAAGGAATTTTTCAGGATCAACACCGATTACGACATACGGCAGGGGGATATTGTAGCGGTGGAGTCATCACCGGGGCACGACATCGGCATAGTTACCCTCGCTGGCGAGGCATGCCGCATCCAGATGAAGAAAAAGAATGTCGATCCCACGCTCGATACCATCAAAAAAGTTTATCGTAAAGCCAGGGCAACAGATATCGAAAAATGGATATCCTGTGTGGAAATCGAAGACGATACGATGTTCAAATCAAGGCAGGCGGCCACCGACCTGGACCTGGATATGAAGATCAGCGATGTGGAATACCAGGGTGATGGCACGAAAGCCATTTTTTATTACACTGCCGATGAGCGGATTGATTTCAGGCAACTGATCAAGACCCTGGCGGAGATGTTCAGGGTAAGGATCGAGATGCGCCAGATCGGCGTCAGGCAGGAGGCCAGCCGCCTGGGAGGTATTGGCTCATGCGGCCGGGAATTGTGCTGTTCCACCTGGCTTTCCCGCTTCCGGTCGGTGACCACACAGGCAGCGCGTGTGCAGCAACTGGCCCTGAATCCGCAGAAACTGGCCGGCCAGTGCAGCAAGCTGAAATGCTGCCTGAATTATGAATACGATGTTTATGTCGATACGGCAAGGGAATTCCCCGATACCCGAATCTTCCTGAAAACAAAAAAAGGCATTTGTATCCACCAAAAAACGGAAGTATTCAGAAGGATCATGTGGTATTCATACGAAGGCGCCCCTGAAACCCTGATCCCGCTGCCGCTGGATGTCGTAAAGGAGATCATCGGCATGAATAATAAAGGAAAAATTCCGGATAAAATTGAAGACTTTATTCTGAATAAGGAGACCAAAACACTGCCTCAGGATGGCTCCGACCAGTTCGAACTTCACCGATTTGATAAAAAGAAATGAAGATGACTGCAGGCCTGCTCACCGGCATAAAAGAAACGGCAAGGGCTTTCAGCAGGATGATGATGCCGGCGGCGGTATTCTCATTGCTGGTCGTCACGCAGGGTTGTGGCCGACCGCCATTGTTTGATCAAAATAAATCCTTTGAAAATCACGTTTGGAGATCGGATGATATTATCCGGTTCGATGTAAATGTAACCGATACGGTACATATCCATAAATACTTTCTGAATGTGAGACATTCGACCGATTATCGTTACGCCAACCTGTATGTGTTCATCAACAGTACTTTTCCGGATGGCAGGCAAGCCCGCGACACTGTCGAATGCATCCTCGCCGAACCATCGGGTAAATGGCTCGGGAAAGGGATCAGCACCGTCCGCGACAACCAGATCCTGCTTCGGCGAGGGCTGCGTTTTCCAAAAACCGGAAACTATATCTTCGAAATAGAACAGGCGATGAGGGAAGAAGAGCTACATGGGATCATGGACATCGGCATCCGTATTGAAAGAGAATAACTTAACCAGAATGACATGCAATCCGGAAGGAACAAGACATCGGGCAAAAAAGGCAGTAATACTTACCTGAGAAGGTTCTGGATCATCTATGTGCTTTCTATGGTACTGATTGTACTTTTTTTTACAGGGATCGCCAACAATCTCTTCGGCCCCCTGCCCTCTTTCGAAGAGCTGGAGAATCCTAAAACCAGCCTGGCTACCGAGATTTATTCCTCTGACCAGAAACTGATCGGAACGTATTATATCGAAAACCGGTCGAACGCCGAATACATTGAACTGCCGCAACACCTGGTTCAGGCTTTGCTGGCCACGGAGGATATCCGTTTCGAGAAGCACGCGGGCGTCGACCTGAAAGCTTTGTTCCGCGTGGCTTTCGGAGTGATCACCGGGAACAGCAAAGGAGGGGGAAGTACACTGACTCAGCAATTAGCCAAGAACTTATTCCCGCGGGAACGCGACCTGTCGAAACCCCAACTGGTCATGCGTAAATTCAAGGAATGGATCACCGCTATCCGGCTGGAACGAAATTATTCCAAACAGGAAATCCTGGCGATGTATCTCAACACGGTCGACTTCGGAAGCCAGTCGTGGGGAATAAAAATCGCTTCAAAGACCTTTTTCAGCAAACCGGTTGATTCGCTGAACCTCCAGGAATCGGCCCTGCTGATCGGTGTGATCAATGCGCCGACCTGGTACAGCCCGGTGCGGAACCCGGAACGGTCGTTCGAACGCAGAAATCTGGTACTGAGGCAGATGGAGCGCTATAAATTTATCACCAAAGAAGTTTGCGATTCGGTCTCCAACATCCCGCTCGACATGACGGCATTCGGTCTCCGGGGCCACTCAACAGGGCTGGCCACCTACTTCAGGGAAATCCTGCGCATGGAACTCAAAGACTGGTGCAGCAAGCATTATAAATCAGACGGGACTCCATATGATCTGTATAAAGACGGACTGAAGATCTATACGACGATCGACTCACGTTTGCAGCGTTACGCCGAGGAAGCGATGACCGAACACCTTAAAAACGATCTGCAACCCTCTTTCTTTGCCCACTGGCGCCGGCATGTCAATGCACCATTCGTATTTGAGCCTGACGTGGCGGCCGTGGAGATCAAGAACCTGCTGGAACAGTCGATGAAGCGTTCAGACCGGTACCGTCAGCTCAAAGAGGAAGGGGTACCGCTCGATTCCATCCGGATGATCTTCAACACACCGGTCAAAATGCGTGTCTTTTCGTGGAAAGGGCCGGTTGACACCGTTATGACGCCATTGGACTCGATCCGTTACAGCAAATATTTCCTGCAGGCCGGCCTGATGTCGATGGATCCTCATTCCGGTTACGTCCTGGCGTATGTCGGCGGAATCGACTACCGTTATTTTCAGTACGATCATGTCAAACTGAGCAAAAGGCAGGTCGGGTCGACGTTCAAGCCCTTCCTGTATTCCCTGGCGATGCAGGAGGGTGAGTTTACGCCGTGCAGCAAGATCGCCAACGTGCAGTACACGGTAGATCTGCCGGATGGCACGGTTTGGGCGCCTAAAAACACCAATAAAAAGAGAAGAGGCGAAGAGGTGACTCTTAAGTGGGCACTTGCCAACTCAAACAACTGGATATCAGCCTATCTTATTAAACGGTATTCCCCTCAATCGGTCATAACAATGGCCAGAAAGATGGGCGTTACCGCCGATCTCGACCCGGTTCCGTCGCTGGCTTTAGGTTCGTCTGATATCTCACTTTACGAAATGACCGGCGCCTTCAACACCTTCGCCAACAAGGGCGTTCACATCAAACCCATCATGATCGTCAGGATCGAAGACAAATACGGCAATGTGATCGAGTCGTTCGTGCCCGAGAAACAGGAAGCGATGAGCGAAGAGACCGCCTACCTGATGCTGGAGCTGATGAAAGGGGTTGTACAGAGCGGTACGGGTATCCGGTTGCGGACGAAATACAATTTCACCAATCCGATTGCGGGAAAAACCGGTACGACACAGAACCAGTCAGACGGGTGGTTCATCGGCATTACGCCGGAACTCACCACCGGGGTTTGGGTCGGGGCGGAAGACCGCAGCGTCCACTTCCGGACGCTTGGACTGGGAGCAGGCGCCAATACAGCGCTGCCGATCTGGGCGCTGTATATGAAAAAAGCCTATGCCGATCATTCGCTCCGGATCAGCCAGGGTGATTTCGAGAGGCCTTCGCAACCCTTATCCGTTTCCCTTGATTGCGATAAATATGAAAAGGAGCAGGACAACCGGCTTGAAGATGAAATAATTGAATTCTGATACTTCCACCGGATCTGATTTTTCCGGAGTGTAAATACCCTGAATTGGCCAAATACACGATCATTTGAAATGAATAAACTGTTTAGAACTCTCGGGATACATAAAATAAGGCTTGATTACCTGGCCCTTCTCATTATCCTTTCCGGGCTGGTTTATACCAATTTATATTACAAATTCTGGAAACAACCCGGCAGGATTATTGCCCATGATGTCATCCTGTATTACCAGTATCTGCCTGCCGCTGTTATATATAAAGACCTGAGTCTGAAGTTCACATCTGAAAATCCGGACTTTTTTAAGGACAAGATCTGGAAAATTCACACCGAATCGGGGAATGGGGTAAGCAAAATGACGATGGGACTGGCTGTTCTGTATTCCCCGTTTTTCCTGGCAGCTCACGCATTTGCCGGAAAATTGGGATATCCTGCCGACGGCTACTCTGATCCTTACCGTTTCATGCTGATCCTTTCCAGCCTGGTATATGCCGCATTCGGATTTATTTTTCTGATAAAGCTACTGAATAAATATTTTGCCCGAAGCACGGTAGCTCTTACCATCCTGGCGATCGGCCTGGGTACCAACCTCTATTTTTATACGACGATTGAGCCAACCATGTCTCATTCCTATAGCTTCTTCCTTTTTGCCGCTTTCCTTTTCCTGGTGGATGCGTGGATACAGAAGCAGTCATGGGTTAACACGGTCTTCCTCGGGATTGTCGGGGGATTGATCATCCTGGTCAGGCCTACAAACGGTATTGTTTTTATCCTCCTTTTATTATGGAAAATCGATAGCTGGAGAGGACTGGTTGACAGAATAAGATTATTTCTGAGCCTTTACCTGAAAACCGGTGCAATCGCTTTCCTGGTCATTTTATTATTTCTTCCTCAGGTCATCTACTGGAAAATCCTTACGGGCGATTTTTTCTTTTACAGCTACAGGGATGAAAAGTTTTTCTTCAATGATCCCGCTTTTTTACACGGCATGTTTTCGTACCGGAAAGGATGGCTGGTTTACACCCCGATGATGATTTTTTCGATACTGGGGATGATCGTCATGTATTTCAAACATAAGAGATTATTCTGGCCTGTTTTGACCTTCACTTTTCTGAACCTTTACATTATTTTCTCCTGGTGGTGCTGGTGGTATGGCGGGGGATTCGGCCAACGGGCCCTGATCGAATCTTATGCCGTGCTGGCCGTTCCTTTTGCCGCTTTTACGGATTTTATCCTGAACAGAAAACTGGTATTGAAAATCATATTTTTAACCCTGGTAACCGGTTTTATTGCACTGAACATATTCCAGACCCGGCAGTACTATAAAGGTGTAATTCACTGGGATGCAATGAGTAAGTACACATACTGGGATTCCTTCTTCCGGACGAAAGTCGCCCCGAATTTTTATAATCAGGTTGAAAAGCCCGATTATAAGGCGGCCATGAAAGGTGACCGGTATGAAATTATGAAACAAAACTAAACTCCAATGCTAAACAATCCCGATATAACGGCTTCCATCATCATCCCTGTCTATAACGAGGACAAGGGGATCGGCATCCTTCTGGAAAAGATGACCGGCATGAAGCTCCACGAAACCTTTGAGATCATCGTTGTCAATGATGGCTCTACCGACAATTCGTTGGAGGTGATCCGGCAATATCCGGTCAAAGTTTACACCCATACCGTTAACAAGGGTTATGGCGCAGCGTTGAAAACCGGCATCCGGAAAGCCGGCGGCGCCAAGGTCATCATCCTTGACAGCGACGGGCAGCACGATCCGGCCCAGATCCGGGAAATTGCCGGCATGCTGGATGAGCATGAAATGGTGATCGGAACGCGGAACAAAGATTCCTTCCAGGTGAAAACGCGGCAGGTGGGGAAAAAAGTGATCCGCTGGGTCGGCGAATACCTGGTCGAACAAAAGCTGCCGGACTACAATTCGGGATACCGGGGATTTCAAAGAGAGCTGATCCACAGCATGCTCCACATGATGCCGAACGGATTTTCCTTTTCAACCACATCTACACTCGCATTTCTGAAGGAAGGGTATTCCATCGGAACGATCCCAATTAAGGTGGAAGAGCGTGTCGGCCGGTCGAGCAATGTCAAATTCTTTAAAGATGGCGCTAAGACCATGATGCTCATCCTCCGGATCATCATGTTGTTCAATCCGCTGAAAATATTTTTCCCGGCAAGCTTTATATTCACAACAATGGGCGTGTTGTACGGAATTTACGGGTATATCATCGCCGAGCGTTTCTCTAACGGGGCCATTGTCATGGTCATCCTGGGGATGTTCCTGTTTTTTATCGGCCTGGTGGCCGACCAGATATCGATCATGAATCGCCGATGATCAGGAAGAATACATGGACCGACAAAGAAGTTGAAGCGCATTGGGACAATGTGGCTGATATCTATGTTGCTGAAAATAATAAAGTTAAAGATACGCACGATCAGCGTTTCCGCGAAACGGTCCATCATCTCCGCCTGGAACCGGGGATGAAAGTTTTGAATATCACCAGCCGCGATGCGGAGGCCGATGATTACATCCGGCGGGCAAACCGCGATGTGGAAGTGATTAACGCCGAGATCTCGAGCGGCCTCATCGATGTGGCTGCGAAAATCAGACCGGCAGTCAAGCAGGTTAAAATCGGCAACTACTCCATCTTACCTTTTCAGGATGCTGAGTTCGATCGCGTTATCAGCCTGGAAACGCTGGAACACGTGGCAGAGCCGCTCCGTTTCCTGTCGGAGCTTCACCGGGTTTCCAACCCCGATGCACGATTGGTATTAAGCTGCCCGCCGGCTACGAGCGAACTGCCATACAGGATCTATACAGCGCTGTTCGGCGGGCACGGCGAAGGCCCGCACCGCTTTCTGCCATCGAAAGAAGTAAAAGAGATGTTCGCGGAAACAAAATGGAAGCCGGTGCTCCATAAAGGCACCATCCTGATTCCGGTCGGCCCGTCGTGGCTGCGAAATTTCGGTGAGAATATCATCGGCAGGTTCCAGGGTACTTTCATTGCCGAGTTGGGAATAAGACAGTTTTTTGTGTGTGAAAAAGCCTGAAAACATACAGGATGTAATACGCCACGACCTGTGCAACCGGTGTGGCTCCTGCGTGGGATTATCAGGCGGGAAGATCGTTTTTGAAAACCGGACAGGAAGTTATTTGCCGGTTATTAAAGAAAAACCGGATAAAGCGACGGAAGAACTGATCTGGCAGGCCTGTCCGGGGAAAGGGTTCGATTTCCCGGAACAAAGGAATGCGATTTACGGAGAGCAGGAAGCGCATCCCTACATCGGCCATTACCGGGAAATCTACATCGGTTTTGCTGCCGATCCGGAAACCCGGCTTAGCGCGGCCAGCGGCGGGATCATCTCCGCCATCCTGATCTGGCTGCTTGAAACCGGCAGGATCAAAGGCGCCGTCGTGCTGGCCATGTCGGAGCAGGAGCCCTGGCTGACCAAACCGGTCATTGCCACAACCAAAGAACAAATCCTCGAAGCTGCGCAAAGCAAATATATCATCAGTTCGGTCAACGAAATTCTCCCCGAAATGGAAAGATTCGACGGTCCGCTGGCCTATGTCGGCCTGCCGGGACAGGTGCAATCGATCCGTCTTCTCCGGCAGATCAGCCATCCGTCGGTCAGGAACATCCGGTACATTTTCGGACCGTTCTACGGTAATACACTCCACTTCTCCTCGGTAAAAAGTTTTCTTCGATCTTTTAAGGTGAAGGATCATACTTTGATTCGCAAGCTCTACTTCAGGCACGGCGAATGGCCCGGGAAGATGAGGGTGGAACTCAGCGACGGAAGGGCCTTTGAGTTGCCGAAATTTCACGCCAACTACCTGATACCTTTTCATATTCTGAAAAACAGCCTGTTATGCACCGATCTGACCAATGAATATACCGATATATCGGGAGGAGACGCCTGGGCGCCGGTCTATGAAGAGCGGGGCAAAGGGTTTTCGATGGTGATCAGCCGGTCGGAAGAAGGGGGAAAGATCCTCAGGGAGATGGCAGATGCCGGCCGGCTCGAGCTCAGCCCGATCACAGAAAAGGAGGCGGTCGACATGCACTCTCATGGCTACGACCTGAAGAAAAGAGGTACGTTTATCCGGATGAAATACCGTTCCATCCTGGGAAAACCGAATCCCGATTACGGCTACATCATCAAAGGTTTTTCGGTCAGCCGTTACCTGATGGAGTTCATTATCAATGTATTGTTTCTGATGGCAGGAACACGTTTTGCCCGGTGGACCGTCGAGCGGATTCCTCCGGAGACCATTGGGAAGATCTTTGAAAAAGCAAGGAAGTTCTGGAAGAAATCCACGCATAATATTAAACGGGAGAAGTTGTGAGCGATGGCTGTTAAAAAATTCAACTGGTTTACCATTCTCCGCCTGGCGGGTGTGGCCCTTTTTATCGTCGTCCTGGCCAGGACCGACCTGGGTGAATTATGGAGCTGGATCAGGACGGTTGATGGAACAAGTCTGTTTCTTGCTATACTTTTTCAATTGCTGGTTCTGCTGATCAAAGCCTGGCGATGGTACAACCTGAACGAGGCAGGGTTTGATGCCCATCGCCTGGGAAGGAGATCGGGGGAATTTTTTGAAGGCTATGCCATGGGGGTGATCACGCCCGGTAGGATGGGAGAGCTGATGAAAGCCGGACATGCCGGAACACGGACCGGGATACTTGGCACCGGTTTACGCGTTATTGCCGAAAGGGGGATGGATCTCAGCATATTCATCGTCGTTGCCGGAATTGCGATGTCGCAGGGCGCCCTGCCCGGGGTCAGTAATTTGTGGGGCTGGCTGGTGCTCGCGGCCGGAATCCTCGGCATGAGCCTGTCGCTGATCATTCTCATTTCCCCGGGAATGGTACTTTTTGCTGAATATACCATGAAAATGGTCCGGATGCTGCCAAAAGATAAAACGCTGGAGTTTGTCAGCAGAACGCCCTGGAATTCTGCAGGATTTGTAGCCTGGTCGCTGATGAGCAACCTGAGTTTCTTTGTATGCTGTTATTTCCTGGCTGCCGGAGTAGGGATCGGCCTCGACATTATCCATGTTTCAGGGGGAGTTGCCGTGGCAGGCGTGTTGAATTCCATACCGGTCACCGTTATGGGGCTGGGAACCAGGGAGGTAACCTTTCTGTATGTGTTTTCAGCTTTTCCGCGGGCCCAGGTCATGGCCTTCTCCGGCCTGGTCTTCCTGGTAGCCCAGATTGGCGGCGGTATCATCTCACTGGTGATGGGACAAATCCTCCTGTTCAAATATAAGGCAAATCAAGTCCAGTGAATAACGAATAACGAATAATCTTTTAAAGCCGGACATAAATTAACGACTAACGACTTATGACTACCTACACCCTCGTTACGGGAGCCAACGGATACCTGGGAAGCTACATATGCAGGGAACTGATCAGCAGGGGAATGCCCGTCATCGCGCTGCGGTTCGATCATTATGCTTCGGTCATCCTGGAGCATCCGCTGATCGAATATGTTTATTGCGACATTACCCAACCGATACTCCCCCAGCTTGAATCTGCCATCAAAGGAAAAAAAATAAATACAATCATCAATGCGGCCGCATTGCTGGGGAGTTCAGATTATGAAAAGAACCGGAAGGTGAATGCCGGAGGTGTGATGAATCTCATCGAATTCGCGAAATCGCAGGGGATCAAAAGGTTTATCCAGATCAGCAGCGTGGTCGTGATAAAAACATTCAAAGGGCCTTATGGCGAAACCAAGCTGATCGGTCAGCAATACGTTGAGCAATCAGGACTTGATTACACGGTATTCATTCCCGCTATGATCCTCGGGCCGGAAGGGCTGGGCATCAACCGGATCCTTAAGAACGTATTCCGCTTTCCTTTATTCGTCCCGTTGATCGGAAGCGGTAAACAAACGCAGCACCCGATCTTCGTCAGGGATTTTGCAAAATATATCGTACTCGCCATCGATAACCCCTCTGCCATCGGAAAAACATACCAGATTGCCAGCGACAGGGTCATCTCTTTCCGCGATCTGATCCGGCTTGTACTGAAAATCAAGGGGAAAAGAAGGATATTTGTCAGCTTCCCTGCTCCTTTTGCCAGGTTGTTGGGTAAATTCTTCCAGAAAACGCAAAAGGTTCCCCTGTTCACCGCAGAACATGTCAAAGGGGTTCTCCAGGACTCCAACCTCGACACCTCCCTTATCCGCCAGGATCTTGGGGATCATTTCACCCGCCTGGAAGATGCAATGAAATACACCCTGGATGAAATAGGCGGGAATTGGGATTTCTACCTGAAAACCAGGAGCGAAAAAGTAGTGAAGCTATAATCTGGTCAGCTTATTCTTCCCGTGCCTTATCGGCAGAGTCTGCATATAATGCGCTGTATTCTCGGTAAACCAGCATGATGACAAAGAATGGCAAGAGCCATATAAAGCGGCCCAGGAACCTTTCCGAAACAACAGCGACAAAAGCGGTGAGCAGGGCATTTCCAAGCCAGGTGAGGACCAGGATGCTCATAAGTATCAGGTAAGGGGAACGACGATCCAGGATTCTCCGGTTCCGGATTATCAGAAAAGCTGCCAGAGCCAGCGAAATCCATACAACAACATGTATGATCCTGTTCATATCGCGGAATACCATTGTCCCGGCATACTGCCGTGAATTCTTAAAGGATTTGTAATCATTCGTGTAATAACGCTTTAAAGGATAATCGATATGCGATCCCTCCCGGAATGAAACATATCCCGTAAGCCCGAAAGCATGCAAAGCCAGTTGAAAATCATCCCATACAGCCTTGAGATAAATATTCCGGCTTGGCGGATGATCCAGAATTGCTGAATTTATTTCGCCAAATTCCTGGTTACGCACCCTCCAGCAATAGTCCCAGGTTTTCTCGCGACAGGGGTGGTCGTAAAGAAAACTGGTATCGGGCCATAAAAACTTATCCAGCCGGTCATATGTGTCAATCTGATCCTTGTATTCGCACAGGTAATACTCCGGTTCCTTTTCACAACGGTCTTTGATGTATTTCTGCGCTGCCCCTGCCTGCAACAACCGGGAGAAAAAAACGATATTCCCGCTGTTCGACGTCCTGAACCCTTCGCCATAAATCGTACTGATCAGCGGATTCGTAAGCCATGAAATAACCAGAATGCCTGCAATAATATACACTGACAATTGCTTTACCGGCTTGATCGATTTCTCCAGTATTATTTTTAAAATGATGATTGCAAACGCCAGCCCTGTCAATACCGGAAGATTAGACATATGTACAATCAATGATAACCAGACGATTAGCCCAAGGAACAGCCATGTGTACCAGGGCATCCTTTCCCTGACGACCAGGATAAACAAACCCAGCAGGGCTACCGGCATGAAAATATCGGTCATGATCTGGCTGACATAGAAGGAAATTCCAGTCGTGACACTCAAAAGGGCAACGGTAATGAAAGGGAGCCAGGCGATCTTTTTCTTGCCTGCCAGCGTATTTACAGCCAGCCAGATGGTCCAGTATGCAATGATGGCCTGCGTGACGACAACAGACCAGATTGAAAAGATCCTGGAAGTAAACCTGACGAACAGGCAGTATGAAAGCGGGCGGCTGACGGGGATCTTGGTCCCAAATCCTTCCAGGAGGTAGGTACCCGAGTCGGCATGAAGTATCGGGAATCCGTTCTGAATGGCCGGTCCGATCAGGAGCAAAATACCGGCTATAAAGAGGGCTGAATTGATCAGGAACAGGATGGATTGCTGACCGGTCATACGGTCCCGGATTCCGGTCAAGTAGTTATTGAATTGTCTGGCCATGAGCAACTTCTGTTGAAAATATCCGGAACTTCTTTACTTCAGGTATCTCTTACTGAACAAATTATATTTAAGGATGCACCAAATAGCCCGGAAACCGTCACGGGCTCCTATTTTCTTTCCCTCTTCATAGGTCCTGCCATAATAAGAGATGCCGACCTCATAAATCCTGATCTTTGGAAAGCGGGAAATCTTGGCTGTAACTTCAGGTTCAAATCCGAACCGGTTTTCTTTAAAATAGATCTTCTTGATATAATCAGATTTGAAAAGCTTATAACAAGTTTCCATATCTGTAAGATTAAGATTAGTGAACATGTTGGAGATGAAGGTGAGGAATTTATTACCGATGGTATGCCAGAAAAACAGGATGCGGTGGGGCTTGCTCCCCATGAACCTGGAGCCGTAAACCACATCGGCAAATCCATTCACAACAGGCTTAAGCAGGTCGTTGTACTCTTCCGGATCATATTCCAGGTCGGCATCCTGGATGATCAGGTACTCACCAGACGCTTCCTGAATGCCCCGGTGAAGCGCTGCCCCTTTTCCCATATTGACGGGCTGGTTGAATAACCTGACATTGGCCTGTTTATGCTCTACAATATATTGGTTTACAACCTTCTCCGTTTCATCTTTCGAACAATCATTCACAATGATGATCTCCTTTTCAATATCATTGATAAGCCTGACGGCGAGAACCTTGTCAAGGATCAGGTGAATGGTCCGGGCTTCATTGTAAGCAGGGACGATAATCGATAATCTTTTGATTTCCATGGATGATCTTATGAGCATAATACCGAATCTTCATCAAAAGAAATAAAAATTCCGTTTGATGGGAAATAAAATGCGCTATTCATGATAATAAACCCGTTTCACCCGTCTCGACAGACCGGCCAGCACCTCATACGGGATGGTGCCCATCTCCTTTGCCAGCTCCTGCAGCGGCCGTTCCGGGCCGAAAATGATCACCTCATCTCCCTCTTCCGCTTCGATCCCGGTGATATCCAGCATGCACATGTCCATGCACACCCGGCCGATAACCGGCACCCGTTTGCCGCCAACCATCAGGTGCCCCTTTCCGTTGCTCAGCGCCAGGCTTAGCCCGTCGGCATAACCGATCGGGACGATTGCCATCCGGATCTGCTTTTTTGCCCGGAAAGCACGGTTGTAGCCGATGCTTTCCCCGGCCGCCACCGTTTTAATCTGCGAAATAGCCGATTTCAGCCTGCCCACGGGTTGCAGCCGGGGTTGCTCCTCCTCCAGCGTGGCAATCCCGTACAGGCTGATCCCCAGCCGTACCATGTCGAACTGCGCTTCGGGGTAACAGGTGATCCCCGCGGAATTCAGGATGTGCATCATCACCGGGTGCCCCGCCTGGTCGGTTATCTTCGAAGCCATCCTCCGGAAATTCTCAATCTGGTAGCGGGTAAAGTCGGTTTCCTTCTTGTCTTCGCTGGCCGCGAGATGCGAGAATACCGACTGGACATAGATCATCCGGTTGGCTTTCAGCTTGTCGATCAGCCGGTCGAGGTCCTCTTCCAGGAATCCCAGCCGGTGCATGCCCGTATCGAGTTTAATATGGATCTTAACCGGCTTGTTCTTTGGCAGGATGTTCTTTTTTATGGCATTCTCCAGCTTGTCAAAAATCCGGTGGCTGTATATTTCGGGTTCCAGGCTGTGCTGTATGATGGCGTCGAAGCTCTCCTCATCCGGGTTCATCACCATGATTGGCACGTTGATCCCGGCTTTCCGGAGTTCCACCCCTTCGTCGGCATAGGCCACGGCCAGGTAGTCGATCCGGTGGAACTGCAGCGCATTGGCCACCTCAAAACTGCCGATCCCGTAGGAAAATGCTTTTACCATCGCCATGATCTTCGTCCCCGGCCGGATCACCGAACGGTAATAGTTCAGGTTGTGCTCCAGGGCGTTGAGATTGATCTCCAGCACCGTCTCGTGGGTCTTCTGCTGCAGGGCCAGGCTGATCTGCTCGAATTCGAAGACGCGGGCCCCTTTGAGCAGGATCACCTCGTTGTTGAAAGCGGCAAAGGAGAACCGCTGGAGGAAATCGGCCGTATTCTGGAAAAATGACTTCTCGAGGCTGAATTTGTCGGCCTGCCGTGAGATTGCCGGTCCTATGCCGATCAGCCGGTCGATGTTTTTATTGCGGATGATGGCGGCAATTTCGCCGTACAGTTCATCTTCATCCTTCCCGCTCTGAAGAATATCGGAGATTATGATCGTCTTTTTCTTCTGGCTGGCCTGCTGCCGGAGAAAATCGATCGCAATGCTGAGCGAGTTGATATCGGAGTTGTAGCTGTCGTTGATAACCGTGCAATGATTGATGCCCGCTTTCAACTCGAGGCGCATGGCAATCGGCTGGAGCGCTTCAAAAAGGCCTGTGAGCGATTCCGCCTCGTAACCGAGCAACAGCATCACCGACCAGCAATGAATGGCATTTTCGACCGAGGCGTTGTCGGAGAACGGGATGGTGATGCTGATCTCCCGGCCCCTGAAAACGGCGCGGATATTCGTTTTATGCGCATTGTCCGGCCTCACCTCCCGGATACGGAGGTCGGCCTCCTGCTTATGGCTCCAGGTGAAGGTTTTGATATTCTTGCTGATTCCCGACCGGATAATGACCTCCCGCACCTCGGGATGGTCAAGACAATAAATCAGCGTTTCGACATGGGTAAAAAGAAAAAGCTTCTCCCCAACCTTCTGCTGCAGGCTCATGAAGTTCTCCCCGTGGGCTTCGCCGATATTGGTAAAAACGCCGATCGTCGGCTGAATGATCGTCTCCAGCCGGATCATCTCATCGGGTTCCGAAATCCCGGCTTCAAAGATAGCCATCTCGTAAGGTGTATCCATTTGCCATACCGACAGGGGCACCCCGATCTGGGAATTGTAGCTTTTCGGGCTCCGTACCGTTTTCCGGCTCTTGCTCAGCAACTGGTAGAGCCACTCTTTAACGATGGTCTTTCCGTTGCTGCCGGTAATCCCGACGACGGGTATCCGGAATTTCTCGCGGTGTTTCCTGGCCAGCGCCTGAAGGGCATGCAGCGTATTTTTGACAAGAATGAAGTTGGCTTCAGGATAAGCTTCCGGATCGGCCGGAAGACGGCTGACGACAAAGTCGCGGATCCCTTTCCCGTAAAGCTCCGGGATATAATGATGACCGTCGTTCCGTTTGCTTTTGAGGGCGAAAAAAAGGCATTGTTCGGGCGCTATCAGCTTTCGGCTGTCGATCAGGATATCCCGGATATTCCTTTCTATAAAGGGGGAAGAGGAAGGATTGCCATTGACAATGCTGACGATTTCGGAAATACTGTACTCCATAAAAGGGTAAGAAGATAGATAGTTTTACTGGCCTGCCACCAGGCCGCCATTGGCTGCTTCGTCGGCAGCCCCGGGGATCTCTTTTTCGATGACTGCGTCGGAATTCGATTCAATGTCTTTGAGAAAATTCTGCAGCGGTTTGTTGTTCAGCTCATCGAATTCTTTACGGTTATTGAAAATGTCGATAGCCAGGTAAACCGCTTCGCGGAACGAAACGTGGGAGGCCAGGTTTTTGCCGGCGATATCGTAGGCTGTGCCATGGGCCGGTGATGTCCGGATGAATGGCAGCCCGGCTGTAAAATTGACGCCGCGGTCGAACGACAATGTTTTGAACGGGATCATCCCCTGGTCGTGATACATGGCCAGGATGCCGTCGAATTTCACATAGCTGTTGGAACCGAAGAAACCATCAGCGGAATAAGGACCGTAAACGATGATATTTTTATTCCAGGCTTGCTCAACGGCAGGTGCAATAACTTTCTGGTCTTCCTCCCCGATCACTCCCAGGTCGCCGGCGTGAGGGTTCAGCCCCAGCAGCGCGATCTTCGGCTTGCGGATGCCGAAATCGCGTATCAGGCTCCGGTGCAATAGTTCGATCTTGCGCAGGATCAGCTCGGTAGTCAATGCTTTCGGGACATCCTTCAGGGGAATATGGCCGGTAATGACACCAACCCGGAGCTTATCGCAGACCATCAGCATCAGGTGTTCCTTTCCGCCGGCTTTATCCGACAAATATTCGCTGTGGCCCGGGAATCTGAAGTTGGCTGTCTGCATGTTTTTCTTATTGATCGGGGCGGTAACCAGGACATCAATATGGCGTTGCAGCAGATCCTGCGTGGCCGTTTCCAGCGCTTTAAAAGCCAGTTGTCCGGCTATCTCCGTCGATTTCCCCAGGTCGATCTTCACCTCATCGTAGATCACGTTGACGATGTTCATCCTCCGGTGAATGGCCGAAGCGGCATTCTTGACAAGGTTGAAGTTTATCTCACTGATATTTAACGACTTCCTATGGTAGGAGGCTACTTTCGACGAGCCATAAACGACCGGCGTGATCGATTCGAGCATTCTTTGGTCGTGGAAAGTTTTCATGATGATCTCGTAGCCGATGCCGTTCATGTCGCCATGAGTGATCCCGACCTTAACGCGGTCGGTATCATGCCTGTGTCTTTCGTCGGTATATTCCATCCCTGAAAAATTTAAGCAAATGTAATTTTTATTTGCTCACTTTGTTTTCTAAAAACTCAACCAGCAGCCTGACACCGAATCCTGTTCCGCCGGAGGTCCGGTAGCTGTCTTTTTTCTCGATCCAGGCCGGGCCGGCAATATCGAGATGGATGAAAGGATAGTCGGTGAAATGGGCCAGGAATTTGCCTGCGGTGATCATGCCGGCATCGATTCCGCCGATGTTTTTGATATCGGCCACATCCGATTTGATCAGTTCGCCGTATTCGTCCCAGAAAGGAAATTCCGCCACCCGTTCATAAACCTGGTCACCGCTGGCTTTGAGTTTCGTCATCTCTTCTGTGGCCTCCTTCTCCATGGCCACCACGCCATACCGGCCGATAGCACGGCTGGCGGCCCCGGTGAGGGTAGCGGCGGTAATCACCAGCCCCGGTTTGTACATGCGGGCATAGCTCAGCGCGTCGCCCAGGATCAGGCGCCCTTCGGCATCGGTGTTAAGCACCTCGACGGTTGTTCCGTCGAACATCCGGATCACGTCGCCCGGGGCAATGGCGGTGGCGTCGAGGCGGTTGTCGGTAGCCGGCATCAGGGCTATGACGTGGAGCGGCAGGTTCAGCCTGGCTACCGTGTACAGGGCGGAAGCCATCGTGGCGGCGCCGGCCATATCGCATTTCATCCCGTCCATGAAGGCGCCCGTTTTCAGGTTCAGTCCGCCCGTGTCGAACACCACCCCTTTGCCTACGAGGATAATGGGCTTTTTATTCACCGGCTTTTCCGGTTTCCATTCCATGATCGTGAAGGTCGGCGGTTCGGTACTACCTTTGTTGACGGCCAGCAGGCCACCCATTTTCAGCGCTTCGATCTTGTTTTTGTTGAGCACCTCCACCTTGATTCCCGCTTCCTCGCCCATCTTCCTGAACTCGTTCGAAAGGACCGTAGCGGTGAGGTGCGACACCGGCTCGTTGACCAGGTCGCGGCAACGGAGCACTGCTCCCGTGATGATGTTCAGCCGGTCGATCTGCCCATCTTTTATCACTTTCGACAGGATACCGACCGAAGCCAGCGTATTCTCTTTCTCTTTCCGTTCTTTTTCCGACTTATATTTCAGGAACTGGTAGCTGCCCAGCGCCATCCCTTCGACCAGGGCAAGGGTTTCCAACCCTTTTCCGTCAACATCCACTACCACAACGCTTTTCGCCTTAAGCTCGTTGAGCCTGGAAGCCAGCAGGTCGCCGGCCTTGCGGCAGTTCTCAACCCGTTTGTGACCGCTCTTTTCCTCTTTGATCACCTGGACGATCATCCATTTTCCGAGGCGGTCGAACAGCACCGTTTCCTTTTTCTGATCCTTAACAACCACGGCTGCATATTCAATTTCTTCCTTTGAAAGATAATCCGGGCCGATATTTTTCACGTCGGCGGTCAGCAGGACGAGGTTATCGTCGTGCGTTATTTTACTGATCTTTTTCGGCATAGGGTTCGTTTTAAGAATAACAGACAAAAGTAAGGAAGAAACTGAGACTCCATCTCAATTTCTATGAGACTCCATCTCAAATTAAGCAGATGGAGTCGTAATGAGCCAACCCTGTACCCATTCTAAACCAGCTACTTATTAAAATATTTTACGCCGGCCGGGTATTTTTCTCGAAAAAAACGGATTAATAAGATGTGATGGAGGACGCAATTTACGTCCTCCAATTTCTTTAACATTATTATTTCACGTGAAAACCTGTGCCTATGAATAAAAAGAACTCACTGATAATCCCCGAGGAAGTGATCATGAGCAGAATTTATCTGATTCGAGAAAAAAAGATCATGCTGGACAAGGATCTGGCAGAACTTTACGAAGTAAAACCCATTCGTTTGCGTGAACAGGTCAAAAGAAACATGCAGCGTTTTCCTGCTAACTTCATGTTCAGGTTAACGGAAGAGGAAACAGATTTTATGGTATCGCAAAATGCGATAACTTCCAAACAGCAACTCGGAGGTCATTTACCGTATGCGTTTACCGAACATGAGGTGTTAATGCTGGCCACAGGCCAAACAGCAGGAACTTGAACAAACCCAGCGTAAACGGATCGGTTTTAAAAGGGATGAACACGACTAACGCTGACTGGTGACTGCGGAGGCGCAGAGGCGCTAAGAAAGTTTGATCTCAGAAAGGATCCTGCCGGTAGCCCCTCTCTTTTTCATGACATAGGCTGAACAAATCGCCGAAGTTTTCTGTACAAGTACCGGATCGGTTAAGAGTTCAATTGTTCTGTTGTTCAATTGTTGCACGTTTTCAACCGGAAATGCACCGCCTTCTTCAACAAGTTCTTCCGCTTCGCGGAATTTATGATAATTCGGGCCGAAGATTACCGGCTTGCCAAATGTGGCAGCCTCCAGAATATTATGGATACCCACGCCAAATCCCCCGCCAATGTAAGCAATGGTGGCGTACCTGTACAAATGGGAAAGATAACCGATCCCGTCGATGATGAGTACACCGGCGCCGGATGCATTTTCACCATTGAGTTCAGAAAACAGGATTGTTCCATTGTTCCATTGTTCCATTGTTCCAGATTCAATTCGCCGACTGACGACCGACGACTGACGACCGATGACTTTCTCTCTCAGCGCCGCCACCCGCTCCCTGCCTACCTCGTGCGGCGCGATGATGAACTTCACCCTGTCCCCTGCCTCTTCGATCAGGTGAAGGATCATCTCCTCATCGGCCGGCCAGGTGCTGCCTGCCAGGAACACCGGGCTTCCCGAAACGAATTTCCCGACGTCCGGATACGCTTTCGCATTCTCCGCGATCGCTGCTACCCGGTCGAACCGGGTGTCGCCGCTGACCGTAACCCGGTCGATGCCATGCCTGCGAAGTAATTGCGCAGAGGCATCATCCTGCACAAAAAACCCGGTGATCTTTTTCAGTTGTTTCAGCGTCCATCCTCCATACCACCGGAAAAAATGCTGATTATCGCGGAAAATGGCTGAAATGAAATAGACAGGGATGTTGCGTCGGTAAAGCTCATCCAGGTAACGGAACCAGTATTCGTATTTTACAAAGAATACAAGCGAAGGATTGATCAGGTCGACGAAGTTCCGGGCATTGCGGGGCGTATCGAGAGGAAGGTAAAAGATGTAATCGGCTCCCGGATAATTTTTTCTGATCTCGTACCCTGA
Source organism: Bacteroidales bacterium (assembly GCA_017991835.1). GTDB lineage: Bacteria > Bacteroidota > Bacteroidia > Bacteroidales > JAGOPY01 > JAGOPY01. The sequence continues at coordinate 128,650 of JAGOPY010000009.1, forward strand.
AGGCGAAAAGAATGTCACGATGATTTTCCAATCGGGGTGCTCTTCGCGGAATGCTTCGATCACCGGCCGCCCCTGCTCGAACTCGCCCAGGGAGGCGCAGTGGAACCATACGACAGTTGGACAATTGGACAATTGGACGGTTGTAAAATCGGTTAGCTTAGAAGAAAAATCTTTTCTGCCCTGCATCCACTTCCGTGCTTTTTTGTTGAACAAGGCGGCGATACATACTGCACAACCGAAAAATTTTATGATCAGGTCGTAGAGGAACCACATCCTGCCAAAGAATTAATAATAATAATATTTATTGATGTTTCGCTGGCGCAATGGCAGCATCCAGGTGATCTTCGGCCCGATCAGCAGGTCAAACTGCCTTCCTTCCGGGGGAGGCGACATCAGATCAAAATAATAATCGCGATAAGGATTCACCCAGGCCTCCACAACCTCAACTGAAAAAGTGAAATTCATCAGCCTGTTCTGGCCGAAATACATGAACCCGACCGACTGGTTCAGCATCAAACCGCCACTGAACCTGTCATATCCTCTTTTATAATCACCGCGCAGTTGCGGAACGCTGTTATTCTCGACCTCTATTTTGATCTTGTGTGATAAATATCCTGCGCCGATGGTGAAGAAAATACCTGAATTCCTGTCATTTTCCGATACCGGGATGATCTTCCCGAACCTGGCGCTGAAACTGTTGCACCGCTCGAACGTTGCCACCAAAGCCGGCACCCCGTCGCCGCTTATCACATTGCCATTCGTGGTGTAAATATTCTTAAATATCTCTTTTGTATTCTTCACATTATTCCCGAAATGGAAATCATACTCTGCCCCGAACAGCCAGTTCGATTTCGTTTTCCATAAAAAACCGGGTCCGACCACCGAGTTTGACCCGAATTGTGCATCCAGGTCGCCACCGGGCCACTGGTAGCCGTAAAAGCCATAAAACATCGGGATACTCAAAGCTGAATCTTCTTCATTTACCTCGACCTGGGCGAGAAGGCCCTGAGTGATAATGACCAGTACAGCAATCGAAACAAAGCGCATGTGTATTTTTTCACAAAGATAACAATTCCCTTCACCCTTCACCGCTTACCGTTCACCATTTTCACTACCTTTGCGCACCAGTTAAAACATTTACTTATATTAAATATCCTCTCTATGCGACCTATCCGGATGGTGGACCTGAAAACCCAGTACGACAAAATCAAACCCGAAGTGGATGCAGCCATCCACGAAGTGATCGACACGACTTCCTTTATTAACGGCCCTGCCGTGCAACGTTTCCAGAAGAACCTGGAGCAATACCTTGGCATTAAGCATGTTATACCCTGCGCTAACGGAACCGACGCCCTCCAGGTTTCCATGATGGCCCTCGACCTGAAACCGGGCGACGAGGTCATCACTGTCTCCTTCACCTTCGTCGCCACCGTTGAGGTGATTGCACTGCTGAAACTGACGCCTATCCTGGTGGATGTCGAACCCGGCACTTTCAATATGGATATCGATGCGCTGCGCAAAGCCATCACGCCGAAAACCAGAGCGATCGTGCCCGTGCATCTCTTTGGCCAGTGCGCCAATATGGAAGAGATCATGGACATTGCCAGGGAGCACAATCTTTATGTGATCGAAGACGCCTGCCAGGCGATCGGTTCGGATTACACCTTCAGCGACGGGACCATCAAAAAAGCGGGTACTATCGGGCATTTAGGTACGACGTCGTTCTTCCCTTCGAAAAACCTGGGCTGCTACGGCGACGGCGGTGCGATCTTCACGGATGACGACGCGCTGGCTACGCGTCTGCGTTTTATCGTCAACCACGGGATGCATGTCCGTTACTACCACGAAGAAATCGGTGTCAACTCCCGCCTCGACAGCATCCAGGCCGCTATCCTCGACATTAAGCTGAAGCACCTCGACGAATATGCCGCCGCCCGTCAGAAAGCCGCCGCCGCCTACAATAAAGCCTTCGGGGGCAATCCGCACCTTCAGGTGCCGGTGAAGTCGCCGCAATCCACACACGTTTACCACCAGTACACGCTGGTCACAAAAGGCATCGCCCGGGATATGCTGCTGGATTTCCTGCTGGCGAAGAATATTCCCTGTGCGATCTATTATCCCGTGCCGATGCATATGCAGAAGGCTTACCTGGATCCACGCTATAAAGAAGGCGATCTGCCTGTTACCGAGCATCTCAGCCGCACAGTGATCTCGCTGCCGATGCATACGGAGTTGGATGAAGAACAGATTGAATATATTACAGGGACAATACTTGAGTTTATTGAAAAGTCATAAGCTCGCTGCGCTCGCGTCATTGGTCATTAGGAATGAAAAAAGCAGAATAGGACAACAAAACAGCAATAAAACAGTAAAACAATCTAACAGTTCAACAATTTAACAGTTTAACAATTTAACGGATGAACAATTGAACAGTTTAACAATTTAACAGTTGAACAATTGAACAATAGAACAGACTACTTCGCACATGAAACGGCCGTTATTGATGACGGCTGCCGGATCGGCGCCGGATCGAAGATCTGGCACTTCTCGCATATCATGGCCGGTTGCGAGATCGGAGAAAAATGCAATATCGGCCAGAATGTGGTCGTCTCACCGGGTGTTAAACTCGGACACAATGTGAAGGTGCAGAATAACGTCTCGATTTATACCGGCGTGATTTGCGAAGACGATGTTTTCCTCGGTCCCTCCATGGTATTCACCAACATCAAAAACCCGCGCAGTGCGATTATACGGAAAGATCAGTACGCAACCACCCTGGTCAGGCACGGCGCCTCGATCGGGGCCAATGCTACAATCGTATGCGGCATCACGATCGGTGAGTTTGCCTTTATCGGGGCAGGGGCGGTTGTGGTGAAAGATGTTCCGCCCTATGCGCTGGTGCTGGGAAACCCTGCCCGTCATATCGGCTGGATGAGCGAATTCGGCCACAGGCTGGAATTTGATGAGAATAATATTGCTGTATGCCCGGAGAGCGGGGAGAAATACAGGCTTGAGCCAGGAAAAGTCAGCAAGATTTAGTTCAAAGTTTAAAGTTCAAAATTCAAAGTTTAAAAAACACTAATAATAGATTAACAATGACAATTAATGACGCGAGCGCAGTGAGCCAATGACGCAAACGTCAGTAAGCCTTTGACGCGAGCGCAGTGAGCTAATGACGCAAACGCCAGTAAGCCTTTGACGCGAGCGCAGCGAGCTAATGACTAATGACTAATATAATCACCAACTATCCATGACCCAGAATTTTGCACTCATCGGAGCAGCGGGTTTCATCGCCCCACGACATATGAAAGCCATTAAAGATACCGGGAACAACCTGGTGGCGGCGGTAGATCCGTTCGATTGTGTCGGGATTCTGGATTCTTATTTTCCGAATACCAATTTTTTCGTGGAAACGGAACGATTCGACCGGCATCTCGACAAACTGCGCCGCAAAGGGGAGAACAAAGTGGACTATGTATCGATCTGCTCGCCGAATTACCTGCACGACGCCCACATCAGGCTTGCACTGAGAAACGAAGCGCATGCTATCTGCGAAAAGCCGCTGGTGCTCAATCCCTGGAATGCCGATGCCCTTCATGAAATTGAAATTGAAACAGGCCGGAAAATAAATGTCATCCTTCAATTACGATATCATCCAACGATAGTTGAACTAAAAAAAACAATTGAGAACGGGCCGAAAGATAAGATCTATGACGTCGATCTGACATATATTACCAGCCGTGGTAAATGGTATTTTATCTCCTGGAAAGGGGATATGGAGAAATCGGGCGGAGTGGCCACCAATATCGGCATCCACTTTTTTGATATGCTTTCGCAGATATTCGGCAACACCACAGAAAACACCGTTCATTACTCGGATAAATTCACAGCCGCTGGTTTCCTGCAACTGGAAAGGGCCCGTGTCCGCTGGTTCCTCAGCGTGGATTACAATACCCTTCCTGATGATGTAAGGGCCAAAGGTCAGCGGACATACCGCTCCATCCGGATCGAAGGGAAAGAGATGGAGTTCAGCGACGGTTTTACCGAACTGCATACCGAGAGCTACCGGCAAATCCTGGCGGGTCAGGGCTTTGGCGTCGGAGATGCCCGGAACAGCATCGAAACGGTATATCAAATCCGTAATGCTGCACCTGCAGGTAAGAAAGGCGACTATCACCCATTTCTGAACAGGCTTTAACGTTCGTGCCCTTTGTGAAACCCTCGGTGAACCTCTGTAAGAAACAAATAATCCGGAAATAAGATCATTAATAGAAACAAACACTTACCTATGAATCTATACGAACAACTGCTTGACAAACAAGCCAAACTGTCGGTTATCGGCCTGGGCTATGTCGGACTGCCCATTGCCCTCGAATTTGCCAGGAAAATCAAGGTCATCGGCTTTGATCTGAACGCCGCGCGTGTTGAAATGATGAAGAACCGCATCGATCCCAGTGAAGAGCTTCCATCAGAAGCTTTTGATGGTTGCGATATCGAATATACCGCTGATCCGGCCCGGTTGCGCGACGCTCAGTTTCACATTGTTGCTGTCCCTACCCCGATCGACAAGCACAATCTCCCCGATATGACGCCGCTGCTCAAAGCTACGCATACCGTGGGCAAGGCATTGAAAAAAGGGGACTACGTGGTCTATGAATCGACCGTTTACCCGGGAGCTACTGAAGAAGACTGCATTCCTATCCTGGAACAGGAATCAGGATTGAAGCATATCGTCGACTTTAAAGTCGGCTATTCCCCGGAGCGGATCAATCCCGGCGACAAAGAGCATACCCTGATCACCATTACCAAAGTAGTATCGGGTTGTGATGAAGAATCGCTCGATATCATTGCCCGTACATATGAGCTGGTGGTGAAAGCGGGCGTTCACCGCGCCCCGAGCATCAAAGTGGCAGAAGCCGCCAAGATCATCGAGAACACCCAGCGCGATGTGAACATAGCCCTGATGAACGAGTTGTCGATCATCTTCAACCGGATGGGGATCAATACCTACGATGTGCTGGAAGCTGCCGGTACCAAGTGGAATTTCCTCCGCTTCTACCCCGGCCTGGTCGGCGGCCATTGCATCGGCGTCGATCCGTACTACCTGACCTTCAAGGCAAAAGAGCTGAAATACCATCCGCAGGTGATCGACAGCGGGCGGTTCGTGAACGACTCTATGGGCCCGTACGTTGCCAAGCAACTGGTTAAGAAGCTGATCGCCGCCGGCAAGAACGTGATGAACAGCCGCATCCTGATCATGGGCACGACCTTCAAGGAGAATGTGAGCGACATTCGTAATTCCAAGGTAGCCGATGTCTACAACGAGCTCAAGTCGTACGGCGTCCTTATCGATGTGGTCGATCCGCATGCCAATTCGAACGAAGTGAAGCACGAATACGGCTACGAAGTGGCTAAGGCCCCGGCAGGCAAATACGACGCGGTGATTGTTGCGGTAGCTCACAAAGATTACGAATCACTGCAGGAAAGTAATTTTGCTGCAATGATGAACGAAAACGGCATCCTGGTCGACCTCAAGGGGCTATACCGGAAACGGATCAGCCGGCTGACCTACTGGAGTTTGTAGGGCAATAAATCCGCCTTCTCCTGACCCAAAACTGCCTTTAACTTCTTTCTCCTTGATTTCGGCTCTTCTATAAACTAAATTTATAGTTAGAATATTAAACCCTTAATATTAAGAGCCATGAAAGCAAAAAAAGCCGAATCAGCCAACCTTGAAAACAAGCGCACCATTTTCCTGGAGATAGGGATGATCATAACATTGGTCCTGGTCTTGTGTGCTTTCAACTGGAAGACCTATGACAAAAAGATTTTAACAGGTTTTGAACGGGGCATCGACAACACGCCTGTCGAGATGGTACCCATCACCATCCAGAAACAGCCTGAGCTGCCGCAACCCAAGAAACCCCGGGTGATCCACACCATCAACATCATCGACGACCACATCATGGTAGATGAGGATTATATTGTGGATGCGGAGATCGACAACATGGACACCGTTCCGGTTTATGTGCCGGTCAAGTCGCTCGGCGATGAGGAGAGTATTGTTGAAGACGAAATTTTCAGGGTGGTGGAATCGGCGCCAGAATTTCCGGGAGGTGAAGAGGCGCTGTACGCATTTCTCAGGAAAAACACCGAATATCCACGGTTAGCCAGAGAGGTAGGCATTTCCGGCAAGGTGTACATCACATTTGTCGTGGAGCGCGACGGCCGGATCACGGATGCACAGGTAGTCAGGGGGATCGGTGGCGGCTGCGATGAAGAGGCGCTGCGCGTAGTGAACATGATGCCTCAGTGGAAACCGGGGCTGCAGCGCGGACACGCCGTCAGGGTGCAGTTCATCATGGATATCAAGTTTACGCTGAGCCAGATGTAAAGGTGAGGGTTGTAAGGGTTGTAAGGGGGGTAAAGGGTTGGGGTTTGTAATTCAAGCTATAGAGTAGCGCAAATGTGAACATTAAGGGTAAAACAAACTTTCGGGGTGGATCAGCAGTTAAATCTTCTTTTTGTATTTCCCTTTACCTTCCAGCAATTTCAACTGTTCCGGCACTTTTGGGTTGATAATCTTGGGTGTGACAACAATTCGGTCCTTTCTATCCTTTTGTGAATGGTTTTTATAAGTCTCCCATTCGGGATAATATTCTTCAGCCTGGTTGCCCCAGCATTCCCATTTCGGCCGCAAACCCCGAAGAGGATCATTTCGGTACATTCCGGAAATAAAAGCCAACTCCTCTCCGGTCAGGGCCACCGTCTGTACGGATTTTATACCATATAAGATTCGTCTTAAAGATAAATCCCCATGCTTTCATGACTTCAAGGCCTTCTGATAACAACGCATTTGGCACCCTCAGGTAGAGATGAGCGGCTTCGGCAACCGGGATTTCCTTCATCCCTTCCAGTACTTGGGATTCAGCCTGATATACCTGCGAATTCTATCAAGCGATCTGTAATCCCGGACAATAATATCATAATATCGTGGCTGCCAGCCAAAATTTATTGCCGGCAATGATTTGTTAATCGCATTCGTACATGCGGATTTATATGATCTGACTATTGTTGAAACCGTTCCTGACTTTGGAGATATTTTTGACATATACCCATCTTTTTCAGGTATAACCTGATTGATTTCACCAGTGCCGTCTTTATTACGGGCTGTTGTTTTGTCTTCTGCCAATCCAGGTTTATTTGGATTTTGATGAATAATTATTATTAAATGAACATGATCTGGCATGACGATAAACGCATCGATCTGAATATTGGGAAAATGGCAAGGTAATTCGTGCCAGCAATTATCAACAATCAAACCAGCCTTCGACAATTTCATGGTTTTATTGAAAATTTCCCCAAAATAATGATTCCTGCCCTTGGTGCATATTGTGATAAAATATGCGCCCTTTGAACCATAATCCCAATTGGGGCATCGCGCCGATTTGATCCTGTATCGGTTTTTATACAATTTCGCCATTTTCGCCATTTCCGCCATTTCCGCCATTTCCGCCATTGTAGAGACGTTGCATGCAACGTCTCTACAATATCAACAACAACGGTTATCAACAACAACGGTTATCAACAACAACGGTTATCAACAACAACGGTTATCGCAATATATCATCCATGGCAACGCATTTTTTAATGCATTACCATGAACAATTACAATAAATGGTTGGGAATGATGGGGATAATTAAAACCCTACCCGCATTTCGAATCGCCGCATGCTGTGCAGGTCACGCAACCCTCTTTGTAGATCAGGGTCCCTTTTTCACCGCATTCGGGGCATTTCTCCTTGGCCACCTTCGTACCGTCGGGAATGTATTTTTTCAGCGCCCTGACTACCCCGTTCTTCCAGGTGTTGATCGATTCGGATTCCAGTTGCAGGTTATCGACCAGGTGGACGACAAACGGCAGCGGCATACCATGGCGTAATATCCCCGAGATCAGTTTGGCGTAATTCCAGAATTCGGCATTGAACTGGATCGAAAGGCCTTCGAGGGTCACTTTCATCCCGTATTTGTTCTGGTACTGGAAATCGTACCGTGAATTGTGCTCGTCGAGTTTGTTTTTGATGATCTGGCCCGATTTAACCCAGTCGGGGACGACAAATCCTTCGGCCTCGCCCGTGAAGATTTCATAAGGCCGGTTGTCGAGGATACCGATGACGGCAACCCATTTCTGGTTGTCGTTCATAAAATGCAAAACTTCTCCATCGAGGACACGTGGCCGTTTCGGGGCGCTGGTCTCGTGGAACTGCGCCTCTTCTTTGTTATCCTGCTCCTTTTTCTTTTCGTCCTTAATCAAAACGCCCGCCCGGGATCCGTCACGGTAAATCGTCATCCCTTTGCAGCCGCTTTCCCACGCTGTCATATATATCTGGCTGACCAGGTCCTCGGTGGTCTCTTTCGGCACATTGACCGTCACGCTGATGCTATGGTCGACCCACTTCTGAATAGCGCCCTGCATCGTCACCTTGCTGACCCAGTCGATATCGTTGCTGGTCGCCCGGTTATACGGCGAAAGTTCGATCAGCCGGTTCAGCTCGTCTTCGTGATATGCTTTTACCTCATCGGTGTCGTACCCGTTGATTTTCAGCCACTCCTCGAATTTCGGATGGAATACGTTGTATTCTTCCCACGAATCGCCGACTTCATCGACAAAATCGATCCGGACGTCGAGATCGTTCGGGTTGACTTTCCTTCTGCGGCGGTAGGAAACTGAGAATACCGGTTCGATGCCGGAGGAGGTACGGGTGCAGATGCTCACGCTGCCGGTCGGGGCGATGGTGAGCATGGCAATATTTCGCCGCCCGTATTTTTTCATATCCTCATACAGCTCGGGATCGGCTTCGCGGATACGATTGATGAACGGATTATTCTTTTCCCGTTCGGTGCTGTAGACCGGGAACGGGCCGCGGTCGCGGGCCAGGTCGACCGAGGAGCGGCATGCCTCCAGGGCCAGCATTTTATGCACTTCGGTAGAGAAGCTGATGGCTTCTTCGGAACCATAGCGCAGCCCGAGTGCGGCCAGCATATCGCCTTCGGCGGTGATGCCAATTCCGGTGCGCCTCCCCTGGATGCACTTCTCGCGGATGTTCATCCAGAGGTTCTTTTCGATCAGTTTGACATCCTCATCTTCCGGATCCGTAATGATCTTATCCAGGATCCGGTCTATTTTTTCCAGTTCCAGGTCGATGATATCATCCATGATCCGGAGGGCGTGTCGGGCATGACGGGCAAAGAGGCTGCCGTTGAATACCGCATGCTGGGTGAATGGGTTCTCGACATAACTGTAAAGGTTGATTGCAATAAGCCGGCAGCTGTCGTACGGGCAGAGCGGTATCTCGCCGCAGGGGTTGGTACTCACCGTGGCAAAGCCCAGGTCGGCGTAGCAATCGGGAACGGCTTCGCGCTTGATCGTATCCCAGAACAGCACACCCGGCTCGGCCGAACGCCAGGCATTGTGAATGATCTTGTTCCAGAGCTGCATAGCATCGATCTCCTTTCGCACCACAGGATTGTCGGAGACGATCGGGAACTGCTGGACATAGGGTGTATTGTTCTTAACGGCGTTCATGAATTCATCGTCGATCTTGACCGAGACATTGGCGCCGGTTACCTTCCCCTGTTCGAGCTTCGCGTCGATAAACATCTCGGCATCGGGATGCTTGCTGGAGATGGAGAGCATGAGTGCGCCGCGGCGGCCATCCTGGGCCACTTCGCGGGTACTGTTGGAATAGCGCTCCATGAAGGGCACGATCCCGGTCGAAGTAAGGGCGCTGTTCTTCACAGGGCTTCCCGTCGGGCGGATATGCGACAGGTCGTGCCCAACGCCACCGCGCCGTTTCATCAGCTGTACCTGCTCCTGGTCGGTCTTCATGATGCCCCCGTATGAATCGGAATTCCCCTTGTTGCCAATGACAAAACAATTGGAGAGTGAAGAGATCTGAAAATCATTGCCGATGCCGGCCATCGGCCCCCCTTGCGGAACGATATAGCGGAAATCTTTCAAAAGGAAATAGATCTCGTCCTCGGTCATCGGGTTGGGATATTTCCTTTCAATGCGGGCAATTTCCTTTGCCAGGCGCCAGTGCATATCGTCGGGCGTCAGCTCGAAAATCTGGTTGGCGCTGTTTTTCAAGGCATATTTATTGATCCACACATTTGCTGCCAGGGTATCTCCTTTAAAGTATTCCGTGGCTGCTTTCTGGACTTCTTCATAGGGATAGGGTTGCAGGACCTTTGGCATTGGTTCCGAATTATTCTCATCCGCCAGCCCGATCAGGCTTTGCTTTGCAACCTTATCCGTTGCAGGGCGTTGCCTGTGCTCCAGCATGCTCTGAAAATAATCGGCACCATTACTAATGGCCTGGTCCTTCTCTTCTGCCTTTTGAATGCTGTCGAATAGTGTGTTTTCCAATTCCTTCATCTCGCCTTTGATTAATAAAATTACCTACGCCTTAACGATTACAAATCAACTGTTTAAGTAAGCATTCCTGGGGAAAATTCTCTAAGGCTAAAATACTATAAGAAGAAAGGATTTTCCTAATCAACTTTTCAACATTAAGGGGTTGAAAAATCCTATTGTATTGATATTATGCAATATACGTTATGTTAAACCCTTTTTTCAACAATTATTGATAATTTTTTTGAATCGGGCGCGGTTTGATGCATGATAACTTCATCATGCCAAATTCAAGATTATCAGGAGGATAATAAAGAACAAGGAAAAAACGAAATATAGTTTTCAACAGGTAATACTTCATAAATCAGAAAATAATGAACAGCCTTCAGGAGATCTTCCATTAAAAGTCAAGACTTAAAGAAAAATAGAAAACGGGCTTTTTGATCTTTAACTCTTCCACGCCCCAGGCCAGGTCGGCCCGGATAAAATAACCGAGCAACCGGGTCCGCAAACCACCCCCGAACCCGCCGATCAGCGGCTCCTTCTGTTCCCTGATCTTGATCCATAACGAACCATCCTGAATATACCGGATATAAAATGAATTGTTTTCGGAATAGGGGTCTTCCCCTGCCCAGGCCAGGCCGACATCGCCGAAAGCCACGACCTGGAAATTGCTGAGCAGGTCTGATTTTACCGGCCTGTTAAAGAAATACCTGACCACCGGGAATCTCAGTTCGCTGTTCAGTACCACGAAATTATTTCCATTCCGCGCATTCTGTTTGAATCCGCGCATATTCGTAGCTATCGCCTGGTAGGTATAATTCATGGAATAGTCGATCGGGGCTTCCGTGGAAAATTTGGGCCTGTACCAGTTATCGACGCCTCCCATAAAGTAAATCAGCTTGTTCCTGCCGAAAGATGTACTGGCCGCCAGCCGGTTTGCCCAGATGAACGACCGGTGGATTCGCAGGTAATGGCGCACATCAAGACCTACCACAAACAGACCTTTACTGTCTTCACTGAGAACCTGTGTGTATTCGCCGAAAATTTTAAACCGGGTGCCGGTCATCAGGTTCGGTGCGATATCTTTTGTATCATCGTAAATCAGCTCTCCTTTCACGCCTCCCCAGAATTCAACACTGTCGGGAGCCCTTAAAGTGGCTTCACTGGTCGACAGGTAAGTCGATTTCTGGTACCTGACATTCGCCGTGCCTTTTATGGCAAATACCGGGGAAAAAGGATATTTCAGCATGTAAAACAACTGGTACGACCTGAAGCGGATGATATCGGTATAAATTCCATCCGTGTATTGGTTTTCAATGGCCTGCCTTACGACCAGCCACTCCTTGTCGAGCCGCTTTTCGATATCGGAATAACTGAACATGTATTCCACGTTGGAGATGCCTAACGGAACCCTGAAACCGCCTGTGATCCTGTGATTTTCAAGAAGATCATTCAGGCCGACCTGGAAAAAGCCGTTCCCGTTTGTCCCCAGGTTGGATATCCCCAGGCCACTGCCACCGCTGAAAGGCTGGTAGAAATAATTCAAAGCGGTAAAGTCCAGTTGGGCTCCCATCTGGTTGATCGTATATTCAACCCTGTAATTCAGTCGCTTGGGAATAACAAAGCCCTCTTTCACTTCAATCTTCGTGTTTGGATCGGGCGAAGGTTGTTGTTTGACAGAATCCTGCCCTCTCTCCGTCACTGTCACGGTCGGTTCAAATACATAATTGTCGATATCGATCCGGCTGTTGTCGGAAGGAGGGGGCTGCGCCGGCTGTTCATCCTTCCGGTAAACGTTCCGGAACCGGCGTGTATACTCGCCGTAACTCTCCAATTCGGTTTCCGCTTTTTCTTCCTCCTTTTTAACCTCCTGCTCTATGACGGCAACGGTCCGGTAGGCTGTCTGACTCAGCGATACCGAATCGGGTGTGCCCGGAAACAATTCCTCTTCCTGCAAATGATATTTACCTCTCTGGAAGACAACCTGGGACAAGAAGCCTGAAACCGTATCGATTTCATGGCTGAGGATACTCCTCGAATAATTGGTCGCCGGGTAGGTCTCGAAAAAGTAACGGTAATGAATGGTTGTATCGATAAAACTGATGGCGCTGTCGAACTGTCCGAAATACCGGTTGTTGATCCCATTCTCGTCGCTCAGGAACATAAACCTGCCCTTGTCTGTCATTTCCGGTCGCAGCTCACTTCCCAGGGGGGTGTTGGTGACCCTTCTGAGGATGTTTTTGTTGTCGCCCCGGATCATCAGGAAGAGATCGGTGGTTTTGCCCACCGCTGCCGGAGCGTCTTCGTAATCCATCCAGGCCAGCTTCTCGTCCGGTCGGTTGGAAGAAAAAAGGATCTGCCCCGTCCCCTCCGCAAAAACGGGATTCAGGTCGTCGTAAATATCATTGTTGAGCTGCTGGAGAGATGTTGCGGCAATATTATAAAGATACAGGTCCGACTGTCCTTTCTGAACAGCCGACATAACCAGATAACGGCCGTCGGGTGAATAAGAAAAATCGGTAATCTTTTCAAATTCATAGAGTATGATAAAGTTTCGTTTCCTTTCCTCAATATTATAGGAATAAAGATATACCTCTCCCCTTTTCTCCACGATGATACTTAACGTATTGCCATCGGGATGCCAAGTGATCAAAGGATAGGAATAATCGATCTTTTCCTCGAGCCGGAACCCGCCGCGCAGCACTGAAAACTTCTTTCCGGTGCGGAGATTCTGGAGGAACACCTTATATTTTCCTTCATCATTTTCGGCATACGCGGCAAACATTTTCCCGGGGCTGAATGTAAATTCGCTATAAACGCTTCTTTTTCTGATCTTCTTAAGGAAGCTCTCATCCGGGGTCGACCTCCCGGCTTCTTCCGCCTCCGCAATTTTCGTATAATGTGCCAGGCATTCGGCCACCAGGCTTTTGTAGGATAAACCAATGACGTACAGGAAACCGTTGTCGACACTCCGGCTGATCTGGGTCATGCTGACGATATCGGTCAAAGCCTGCGTACCGTATTTATCGGCGATATATTTCCAGAGCATATGTCCCGCATAGAGTGCATCTTCACCGACCAGCGTATTCAGCCGCTTATACCGTCCTGACAGTAACCCGTCTTTCACTTTATTATCGATCTCCGTATTCCAGTCCTCTGAGAGATAGGATACCAGCCCGTTCCGGTACCATTCCGGCAGGGTGAACAGGGTAGAATTTTTCACCTGCGAACCGACACTGGTGCCATAGAAGGCCTGGTTGATCAGGATATTGGCAATGGCAGCCCTGATCTGGCGTTCAAAATCGCGGTGTTCGCCACTGAAATAGATAAAGGCTTTGCTGTCGATAATATAGGTAATACCACCCGTATTGTACCGCTCGTCTTGCATAAGGCCTATATTGCTCTGTTTCAGATCGGTGAGATTATTGTAAACCAGGAACTGAATCTTCTGGTCGAGGCTGGTCTGCAATTTCTTCTCCATCAGCGGGATTTGCTCTGTGGCATACTTTGCCGTAGCCACGGCAAGCTCCATCCCGTTCAGGTAAAAATAGATGTCGAAATCCTCGAACTTGTAATAGGTCCACAGGAACTCCTTGTACTGGATCCGGTTCTTCCCGAAACTCATCTGGCTGCCGTTGTAAAACTGGGCAGAGGACGGCCTGGCAAGCAACAGGGCCATGAACACCGCAAACGCTGCCCAAAACAATCGTAACTTATTCGTTGTAAAGCTTTTAGCCATCCTGTCTGTACAGCCTGAAATCAGCCACTAAAATAAACTAAAAAATCGGGAAAATGTTGTTTCTTTGCCCGCTCTTAATGTATTCAGGATATGCTCAACATACATCGCTTTTCATTCAACCCTTTCCAGGTCAATACATTCATCCTCTGGGATGAAACCAGAGAGTGCGCCATCGTAGATCCGGGGTGCTACAGCAAAGCGGAACAGGATGAACTCAGGGATTTTATCAGGGAAAATGGATTAAAACCGGTCAGGCTGATCAATACACACTGCCATATCGATCACATCTCCGGTGTGGCCTTTGTAAGCCGGGAATACGGGCTGAAACCGGAGGCCCATTTCGACGGGATCCCGTTTATCCGCCATTCGGAGAAGACCAGTTTCATCTATGGCTTCGACTCTCTGGAAACAACGGATCCGCAATTACATTTGAAAGAGGGTGATATTATCCGATTCGGAAACAGTGAACTGGAAGTGGTTGAGGCCCCCGGGCATGCCGCCGGCAGTGTGTGTTTTATCAGCCGTGAAGGCAAATTCGTGATCACTGGTGACGTTCTTTTCCACCAGAGCATCGGGCGGACCGATCTGCCGACAGGCGATTACGATTTACTGATCCGGAACATCCGTGAGAAACTGCTCACCCTGCCGCCCGATTACACCGTTTACGCAGGGCACGGCCCCGAGACAACCATCGGTTACGAGATGTACAGTAATCCCTTCCTGGAAAAGGAGTAAGTTTAGGATTCCTTTCCTGACCAATGACGCGAGCGCAGCGAGCTAATGACGTGAACGAAGTGAACTTATGACGTGAACGAAGAAGCATCAATCTCCTCCATACACCGGAAATGCCCTTTCGGGCAGCGGTCGTAGCCCAGTTTGGAACAGGGCCGGCAGCGAAGGCCTTTCACCTCTACAATCAATGATTTCTCTTCATCACCGGGCAAATACGGGTACATCCCCAGTTCCGGCACCGTATTTCCCCATACCGAGGTGATCCGCCTGTGGAAAGCGGCGGCAATATGCATCAGGCCTGTATCGTGGGTGATGACGGCATCGGCCTGTTTTACCAGTGACGCGCTCCCGTTAAGGGTTGCTTTTCCGCACATCGACATGACGTGTGGCCCGCAGGCGGCTGCAATCCTGTCGCCCGCAGGGGCATCTTCCGGCCCCCCCAGAAGGATTACCGGGCTGTTCATTTTCCGGCAAATGGAAATGATCTTGTGCTCAGGCAGTTTCTTGGTGGCATGTTTGGCGCCGATGACAAATGCTGTGTAGCCTTTCCGGAACTCTGCCGGCAGGGACGCCATCCCGATTTCCTCGTCATCGGGAATGAAATAATCCAGCCCTTTCCCGTCGTTTTTAACGCCCAGTGGCTCCACGGCCCTGAAATACCGGTCGACAATGTGAATCCCGGGCATGCGGTTGATATGAAAACGGGTCAGCAACCATTTACGGAAATTGAGTTTGGGAAACCCGGCCGATGGACGATGCAGTGAGAGACGGATATAAAACGACCGGATATTGCAATGCAGGTCGGCGATGAAATCAAAGCGCTCTTTTCTTAGTAAACCGGTCAAAGCCTTCAGATCGTCGCCCAGCACATGGATTTTATCGATATACGGATTGGCCGATACGACCGGGAGGAACGCCTTCTTTACGGCGACATGGACTTCGGCGCCCTGAACTTGTTGTTTAACACAACGGATCACGGGCGTGGTCAGCACAATATCGCCGATCGAGCTGAAGCGGATGAAGAGGATCTTTTTCAAGGCCGATTTTTTACAAAAGTAAGACTTCAGCAGCAATTTCAGCTAATTTTGCCACATGATCCTCACCGATACCCATGCGCACCTCTACCTGGAACAGTTTGACGCCGACCGTCACCATGCCGTCAGACAGGCCATTGCCGCGGGAGTGAATTATATTCTGCTTCCCAATATCGACAAGGACAGTATTGAACCGATGATGGGCCTGGCGAATGCATTTCCGGGGCACTGTTTCCCGATGATGGGGCTCCATCCCACCTCGGTCAGAGCCGATTACCGGGAACAACTG
>JAGOPY010000009.1:144960-165387 GCA_017991835.1 Bacteroidales bacterium
ATCATTTATTATTAATTGATATTCAACCACTAACAAATAAAATTTAAAATTAAGAATTAAACATTAAATTTTCCTCCCTGTGTCTTATTCCAAACCCAGCATCCTCATCATATACACCGGCGGGACGATCGGCATGGTCCGCGACCGGGAAACGGGCAGTCTTCACCCGGTCAGCGGAACGGAACTGTATGAGCACATACCCATGATCGGCAGGATGGATTATGTGATCGACTTTTATTCTTTCGATCCGCTGCTCGATTCATCGAATATCAATCCCGGGCACTGGATCGACCTGGTGGAAGTTATTGCCGGCCACTACGATAAGTACGACGGATTTGTTGTACTCCACGGATCTGATACGATGGCATATACAGCGTCGGCGCTGAGTTTTATGCTGGAGAACCTGAACAAGCCTGTCATCCTGACCGGATCGCAGCTGCCCTTGGGGGTGATCCGCAGCGACGGCAGGGAAAACCTGGTTACAGCCATAGAGATTGCAGCGGCCCAGGAAGATGAGACCCCGGTTGTGCCTGAAGTAGCCATTTATTTTGAGAACATGCTGATGCGCGGCAACCGGACTTTCAAGTACAACGCCGAACATTTCGAGGCGTTCCGGTCAGGGAATTACCCGGCGCTGGCCGAGGTCGGCGTTCATATCCGGTACAACCGGAATGCAATCCTGAAACCCAATTTCAGGATGCTGAAGGCCCATACCACACTCGACAATCATATCACCATCCTGAAATTATTCCCCGGTATATCGCCGGAATCGGTCCGGGCCCAGTTATCTATTCCGGGCCTGCGGGCGATTGTGCTGGAAACTTACGGCTCCGGAAATGCCACGACTGAGGAGTGGTTCACCGGTATGTTAGCGGCAGCTATTAAAGAAGGTATGATCATATTAAATGTCACCCAGTGCAAGGCCGGTTCGGTTGAGATAGGCAAATATCAGACCAGCCGGGAGTTAGGACAGATAGGGGTATTGAGCGGATACGATATTACTACAGAATCGGCTGTGACCAAGCTTATGTACCTGCTGGCGCTTGGCCTGGAAAAGAGTGAAACAGAAAGATTATTGCAACTATCTTTAAGGGGGGAAATGACAATTGGCCGGGTTTGATCATGAAAACCCTGAAAATGAAACATTAAACGCAGATTAGATTGCTTATAAATATTTATATTCAGACCTTTTTGAATTGTTTTTTTATTACTTTAGCGCACGATTTTGGAGAGTTGGACCAATTTTGAAATATGGAGAGATGGCCGAGCGGTCGAAGGCGCACGCCTGGAAAGTGTGTAACCGTCAAAAGCGGTTCATGGGTTCGAATCCCATTCTCTCCGCATTATTTATGAAACCAAAACAAGATTAATTAACAATAACTTAAACTATGAAACGCTTAATCACATTTTTAGCTCTGGCTGCCCTTCTTACGACGGGGGTATTCAATCAGGCGTATGCTTATGGACAAAGTGACGATCAAACTGTACAGACAACCCAGGTGACAGAATCCCGGGGATTCCATCAGGTTTTAAAAGACTATTTCATCCAGGGGGGCGCTGGCTTCATGGCCACCATTCTTTTGTGCCTGATCTTTGGTTTAGCCATTTCCATTGAAAGGACATTATATCTCAATTTATCGGCTACCAATACGAAGACTTTGCTGAACAAAATCGAATCGGCCCTGGAGTCGAGTGGCATAGAATCGGCAAAAGAGGTTTGCGCCAATACCCGTGGGCCGGTCGCCAGCATTTTCTACCAGGGTTTTACCCGCTATAATGAAGGCCTGGATATGGTTGAAAAATCAATCGTTTCTTATGGAAGTGTGCTGATGGGGAGAATGGAAAGCGGTTTATCATGGATCGCACTGTTCATCGCCATTGCACCTATGCTCGGATTCCTCGGAACGGTTATCGGGATGGTTCAGGCATTCGACGCGATCGAAGCAGCGGGTGATATCAGCCCTACTCTTGTGGCAGGGGGTATTAAAGTCGCTCTGTTGACCACTCTTTTCGGTCTTATCGTTGCCATCATCCTGCAGCTGTTCTACAACTATCTGGTTTCAAAGATTGACTCTATTGTCAATGAGATGGAAGACAGTTCCATTACTTTCATAGATATTCTTTCCAAACACAAGAAATAATTAAAGCCATGACTGAAAAAAGTTTTAAATATATTCAGTGGCTACTTTATGGATTAATGGCAATATCAGCCATCTTCGGCATAATTTATTATATCAGGCCGGGCAGTCTTGATCTTTTGATGTACTGGGGATATATCTTAGCCGTTGTCGCTGGAGTGGCTACTCTGTCATTAGCGTTTTTACAGATTTTCAAGAACCCGAAAGGTTCACGGAAAGTCCTGATCATTGTCGGTGGGATGATCCTCATCGGAATTATTTCATGGGCAATGTCAAAAAACACCTATTCACCCGCTGAACTTGAAAGATACAAAGTAACCGCCACCGGAGTCAAACTGGTCAGTACCGGCCTTTATATGACTTATTTCATTGCGATCATAGCCATTGGCGTTTTCCTGTATACGTCATTTTCAAGATTTTTTAATAAGTAATAGCACGGGTTATGAGAAAGCAAAGAGGTATACCGGAGATTAACGCGGGCTCGATGGCCGATATCGCTTTCCTCCTGCTGATTTTTTTCCTGGTTACAGTTACCATGGATGTTGACACGGGAATCACCCGAAAATTACCCCCACCGGTAGAAGACGACACGAAAGTCGACTTCAACCAGCGGAATATTTTCGAAGTTCTGGTCAACAGCGCCAATATGCTGCTCGTTGAAGGGAAAGAGGGAAACCTTGCTACTCTGAAAGATGAAACCAAGAATTTCTTCCTGAACCCCACCAACGACATTAACCTGCCGGAAAAGAAACTGGAACAGATCGACCAAATCGGCGAAGTCTACGTTTCAAAAGGGGTCGTTTCTCTTAAAAATGACAGAGGCACCTCTTACGAAATGTATATCAAGGTTCAAAATGAACTGACCAGGGCGTTCCAGGAGATGCGCGATGAACTTTCCGTTGAAAAATTCGGCGTGAAATTTGGCGATTTGAAAGACCCGGCCAAACAGGAAGCTGTTCAGGCAGTCATACCGATTGCCATTTCAGAAGCAGAACCGGAAGATGTCGGAATAAACAAATAATTGAATCGGTTATGGGACGTTTTAAACAGAAAAAAGAAGGGGGCGTGCCGAAAATCAGCACCGCCTCATTACCTGATGTCATTTTCATTTTACTCTGTTTCTTCATGGTATCCACTACTATGCGGGAGACAACCCTTATCGTGAAAGTCCGACTTCCCGAAGCTACAGAAGTGCAGAAACTCGAGAAAAAGAGCCTGGTTAGCTTTATTTATGTCGGTCAGCCGCTTAAAAATATGTACGGTACCGAAACCCGTATTCAGTTGAACGACCAGTTCGCCACCGTTGCCGATATCCAGAACTTTGTTGCCGTTGAGCGCGATGCCCGTGATGAAGCCGATCGTAAATTCATTACCACTTCCATCAAAGCCGACCGCGACACACGCATGGGTATTGTTACCGATATTAAGCAGGAACTTAGAAAAGCCGGCGCATTTAAAATCAATTACTCCAGCCGGAAGACCGCTAAAGTCAAATAAAAGTTTAACAGATATTTTTTAGAGGCTGCCTGGTTATCAGAGCAGCCTCTTTTTTTTGAAATAACCTTTCTCATGCAGGTAGATCAGCCCCAGGGAAAACAGGGATAGTGCCACGCTGCCGATGATCACCCAAACATTTTGAGAAGCACCGAACTGCTCGAGGTCAACACTGATCAGCCCCTTTTTATCGGCAAATGACAGGATCACCGCCATGGCATTATTGAAAAAATGGACCAGCACCGGGACCCACAGCGAACCCGACCAGACAAACAGGTAACCCAGCATGATCCCCAGCGCCAGCCTGCCGAAGAACCCGTAAAACTGCATGTGCAAGGCGCTAAAGAGCAGGGCGGGTATGATCACGGCCAAATGGACATTTTTCGTCCACTCCCTGAACAGCCTGACCAGGATTCCCCTGAAGATCAGCTCCTCACCGACCGCTGCCAACCCGCCAATCATCACCAGGTTGATCAGAAAACCTTTCCACGTATCGGCAGACAGAAATGCCTCCGTCAACAGCCGGGCATTCTCTTCCGAACGGCGCATCCACTCTTCAACGCCGCTGAGGAACTCCGGCAGGGCAATGTTGTTGTTGATCATTACCATCCAATTGATAAACGGAAGTGAGATGACCAGGACAATGCAACCGAACAGGGTGCTGAAACGCTTGATGCTCATATCCAGATTCAGATAACGGCCGACATGGTCATCGGTGAGGATAACAAACAAAATGGCCGGAAGAATGAACAGCCCGATCTGGTTGACAATCTGAAAATATTTCAGGGCCGCCAGAATGCGATCATCCTGGTAATCGGTAATTGTAGCGATCTCCGTTAGAATTCCTTTACCGAAAAACGGGATGGAAATGGCGACGCCAAGGGCCAGCACCATCAGAAATGTCACGATCATGACGGCAATGAGTGCCAGAATCTTCAGAAACGGCGAGAAATCCCTGAATGGCGGTTCCCTGAACATAACTCCGGTTATGGCCGTAAAAATAGTAAATTTGCAGTCTCCTCGACAACGATGCAATGGTAAAGATCGGACCTATAGATGCGGGCGAATTCCCTATATTGCTGGCGCCCATGGAAGATGTCAGTGATCCGCCTTTCCGGTATGTATGCAAATTGTTCGGCGCCGATATTACCTATACCGAGTTTATCTCTTCCGAAGGGTTGATCCGGGATGCAGCAAAAAGTCTTAAAAAACTGGAATTCACCGAATTCGAGCGACCGATCGGGATACAGATCTTCGGTCATGATATCGAATCGATGGTGAAAGCGGCCCGGTATGCCGAAGAAGCCAATCCCGACATCATCGATATCAATTACGGCTGCCCGGTAAAAAAAGTTGCCGGGAAAGGGGCCGGATCAGGGATTCTGAATGATATCCCCAAAATGGTGAAGATGACCGAAGCGGTGGTCAGGGCCGTTAACAAACCGGTTACGGTTAAAACGCGTCTGGGTTACGACAACGACCGGAAGGAGATCGTGGAAATTGCCGAGAGGCTACAGGACGTTGGCATTCAGGCGATTACTATTCATGGGCGCACACGGGTAACCCGTTCCAGCGAACCGGCCGACTGGACACTGATTGGTAAAGTCAAGGAAAACCCGGCCATGCATATCCCTGTTTTTGGCAACGGCGATGTCTTTACACCCCAGGCCGCCAAATTCTTCAAAGAGACTTATCATGTTGACGGGCTAATGATTGCCCGCGGGAGTTACGGAAATCCATGGATATTCAGGGATATCAAACATTACCTGGCTACCGGCCAGATCCTCTCCGCTCCCGACATTCATGAAAGGGTAAAAATCTGCAGGATTCACCTGGAAAAATCGGTGGAATGGAAAGGGGAAAGGGTGGCCGTCAATGAAATCCGAAAACATTACAGTGATTATTTCAAAGGCTTTCCTGATTTTAAACGATACAAAGTATTATTGATGGAAGAATCGTCATCGGAAAAAATTAATCAGATATTGAGTGATATTGAACATTATTATTCTTATATTTGATTGATCCCATTTTTATGAAAAAACTTGACATCGCCATTGTGGATGATCACACGCTGTTTCGCCAGGGTCTTACAGCTGCTCTCTCCTCCGAAAAAATGATCAACCGGATCTTTGAAGCTTCCAATGGAGAGGAGTTTCTCGAGATGATCAAGACCCAATCACCCGATGTTGTCCTGATGGATATCAGTATGCCGGTATTGGATGGGATAGAAGCGACCAGGATTGCCGTATCCGGGAATAATCAACTGAAAATTATTGCTTTATCGATGCATAACGATATCGAGCACTTCCAGGATATGATCGAAGCAGGGGTTGTCGGTTTTTTATCGAAAGATTCTGCCCTGGAAGATGTATCGGCAGCCATCGAATCGGTAGCCAACGGGAATAAAGTCTTCTCCCAGGATCTGATGTATAGCCTGGTCAGGAAAATGAATAAGGAAAAGTCGCAAACCGACCTGATTACCGAACGGGAACGGGAAATCCTGCAAAGAGTTTCTTCGGGCAAATCCAATAACGAGATCGCTGCCGAGCTGAATATCAGCAAAAGAACAGTTGATAAACACAGGGAAAATATCCTCGCCAAAACCCAGACAAAAAACACCGCCGAACTCATCATGTTTGCCCTTAAAAACAAACTGATTTAGTATTCCTCCTACGTATTCTTAAATATTAAAATAAGTATTTATACTGTTGTTTATTAACACGCAATACCACTATTTTTGCTAACTAATAATAATAGAATACTTTAAGAATTTATTGTTACGGGTTTAATATTTCTCATGTTTTAAAGTTAACTCATAATAAGTTCTAATAAGAAGTGTGTTGATTAATTGCTGCCAAAGGTTATTGTATCTTTCGATACAATAACCTTTTCTTTGTTTCAACATTAATGTTTAAATTTAAAGCCAATGAGGACAAGCCGGCATTTAAATTTGGAACGGTTAGATCAGTCTGAATTGATGAATCAAACTTCAAAAAAAAGAATCCTGGTGGTTGATGATAATCTGCCCATGCGTTCTGCGTTGACGGAGACTCTAAAATTCCTGAATTATAAAACAGTCGAAGCAGAAAACGGTCAGCAAGCCCTTGAAATCATCGAAAAGAGCTGCAGCCAGCCGGAGACCGGTGAGGAGCCGGAACTGGCGTTAATCCTTTGCGACTGGTCTATGCCCATCCTGGATGGCCGGGGTTTGTTCAACGAAATGAAAAAACGAAACCTGGATATTCCTTTTGTCATGCTTTCAGGATATATGACACCGGCGGAAGCGGAAGAAATGACCGGGACAGGACTGGCCGGATGGCTGCAAAAGCCGGCTGATATCCGGCAAATTGCGAATTTGTTGGAAAAAATTCTCCATTGAATTATCTTTGATATCCGGTAAGCACCTTATTATAACTTACACCGGAAATTTTTATGAAAAAGTTGACTCCTGAAATCAGAAAACTCTTTCATGATCACAGGAATACTTTGGCTGTCATTAAACTTTATGCTCAGCTTGGGTATCATGATCAGGATATTCCGGAATCAGCCCGGGAATTTTTTAATACTATTTCCGGCCAGACAGCGGAGGCGGTCCGGTCTATAGAAGACCTGCGCTTAATGCTGGAAGAAGATTTGTTTCCCGGTGACCAGGAAGCGAATCCGTTGTTGCGGGAGAGCGATAAGCAACTGGAGGTCCTGCTCAGCAATTTGCCCGGGATGGCATACCGGTGCAAAAACGCGCCCGGATGGCCCATGGAATTTATCAGTGAGGGCTGCCTGGACCTGACAGGTTATGACCCGGAAGACTTTATCATGGGAAAGAAGCTTCAATATGAGGATATTATCCATCCCGATGACCGGAATTATGTGAATGACACCATCCAGGAGTACGTGGTTAAAGATATGCCTTTCACTTTGGAATACAGGATAAAGGCAAAAGACGGAACGGAAAGAAGGGTATGGGAGAAGGGAAGGCAGGTTTTGGGAAATGACAATACGGAAAGGCGACTGGAAGGTTTTATCATGGATATTACCGAAAGAATTCATGTTGAAGAAGAACTGAAAAGAAACCAGGAGAAGATCATGAGCGTATTCCGTGTGTCCCCCTCCGGAATAGGAATGGTTATCAACAGGGTGATCACAGAAATCAATGACCGTATCTGCGAAATGACCGGTTATTCACAGGATGAATTGATCGGACAAAATGCGCTCATACTTTATCCTTCAAAAGAGGATTACGATTATGTCGGCACAGAAAAGTACAGGCAGATCGAAAAAACCGGTATAGGCGTCGTTGAAACCCGCTGGAAAAGAAAAAACGGGACCGTGATCGACATCCTGCTGGCTTCAACCCCTTTGGTGAATCACGATAATTCACAGGGCGTTATTTTTACTGCACTGGATATTACAAATTTTAAGAAAACCGAAGCAGAGAAGAGAAGAATTGAAGAACAGTTATTCCAGGCCCGGAAACTGGAGGTCATTGGTAAACTGGCCGGCGGCGTAGCCCATGAGTTCAACAATACTTTGCAGGTAATCAACACGCTCACCGAACTTTCAATAATGAAACTGGACCAGGATCACCCTGTTGCCGGCCATCTGGACCAGATCAGGACTTCGGTCAGGCAATCTTCGGCATTTATCGGGCAGTTGCTGACATTTGCGCGCAAACAACCCTTTAATCCTGTCATCATCAATCTCAACGATTACATCGGAAGTATCCTGGACATGCTCCACCGGCTGATCGGCGACCGGATAAAAGTTAACTGGATACCCGGCATTGACCTCTGGCAGACGCGAATCGACCCGGTACAGCTAAACCAGGTCCTGATCAATCTTACCATCAATGCCAGGGATGCCATCGGCGACAGCGGGACCATCGATGTGATCACCGGAAATGAGAGGATCACTGCGGCCTCATCCAAAAAATTACAGGGAAGCAGGCCCGGTGAATTTGTCAGGCTGACCATCCGGGATGATGGCTGCGGAATGGAAAAAGAGGTCCTTCAGCAAATATTTGATCCTTTCTTTACCACCAAACCCGTCGGTAAAGGGACAGGCCTGGGTTTATCGACAGTTTACGGCATTGTCGACCAGAACCACGGCTTTATACTGGCCGACAGTCAACCCGGTAAAGGAAGTACTTTCCATGCCTATTTCCCACGTTCAAATGCATAATTATTTCCATCCGGACAAAATAACGGTATTACCTTTACAGGAGATTTACTTCAGAAACACGATCAGATGAATTTATCCATTCTTAAGATTTTCCTTTTATCAATCCTCTTTTTAGCATTGAATCATTCCTTTGCACAGGGTTACCTCCATACTTCCGGTAAATACATTCACGATGGAGATGGCAATGAATTGATATTAAGAGGTATAGGCACCGGGAACTGGCTGCTGAACGAAGGCTATATGATGAAAACGGCCGACTTTGCCGGGACACACACCCAGTTCCGGACCCTTCTGACAGAGACCATCGGGGAGGAAAATACGGAAATATACTACCAGCACTGGCTCGATAATCACTTCTCACGCCGTGATGTGGATTCGATGAAGACCTGGGGATTCAACAGCGTCAGGGTGGCCATGCATTACAAATGGTTTACCCTGCCCATTGAGCAGGAACCGGTCACAGGGCAGGATACGTGGTTTGAAGAAGGTTTTACGCGGATCGACAGCCTGCTTGACTGGTGCGGCGATAACCAAATGTACCTTATACTTGACCTGCACGGCGCCCCCGGCGGCCAGGGCCACGACCGCAACATCTCCGATTACGACCCCGAATTCCCTTCCCTCTGGGAAAGCGCTGAAAACAGGAGGAAAACCGCAGCTTTGTGGAAGCGGCTGGCGGAACGATATTCTGAGGAGCCCTGGATCGGCGGTTATGACCTGATCAACGAACCCAACTGGGATATCCCCGGAGGTTCTCTCCTCCGGCAAACCTATATCACTATTACCAGCGCCATCCGCGAAGCCGACACAAACCATATGATCATCATCGAAGGCAACTGGTTTGCCAATGACTATACCGGGCTTACCCCTCCCTGGGACGACAATATGGTTTTCAGTTTTCACAAATACTGGAATTATAATACACAGGAATCGATCCAGTGGATGATAAACCTGCGCAATACGTACAATGTCCCGATATGGCTGGGCGAAACCGGTGAAAATTCAAACTCCTGGTTTGCCGACCTCGTCGAACTGGCGGAGAATAATAAGATCGGCTGGTCGTGGTGGCCGGTGAAGAAAGCGGGGATCAATAATGTGCTCATGGTACCTGAAAGCCCGCTCTACAATCAACTGCTTTCCTTCTGGGAAAACGGATCCCCGGCTTTGACCCAGCAGCAGGCTTTCGAAGCGGTCCTCGACTGGGCCGAGAATCATAAAATTGAAAATTGCACCGTACAACGTGATGTAATCGATGCATTGCTCCGCCAGCCTCATGAAAATAGCGCCCTTCCTTTTCGCGATCATCAAGTCAGCCAGGTGATTAACATGGTAGATTATGACCTGGGGAAATGTTCGGTAGCTTATTGGGACACCGATACAGCCAATTATCACCTGAATACGGGTTCATTTACCGACTGGAACCGTGGATGGTCCTACCGGAACGATGGCGTTGATATCGAACCGTGCGAGGATGACTTTCCCGGGACGAACGGTTACGGTATCGGGTTTACGGCTGCCGGCGAATGGCTGCAATACACGGTGGCTTCTGATACAGCCGCTGCTTACAAAATGGTTATCCGCTCGGCCTCGGAATCCAACCCGGGCAGTGTGCGCCTCACTGTTAACGGTATCGACGCTTCACCCTCCCTCCAGATGCCTGTGACTTACGGATGGCAGAACTGGCTGCCGGCAATAGCCGAAAATATCATTATTCCCGCAGGTATCAACCAGGTCAGGGTCTGTTTCGATAAAGGCGGATCAAACTACAGCCTTTTACAATTCAGTGATCCGGCCCCCGTGGCCGGCGTCCCCTTTCAGTTTGTCAGCGGTACGACAAATCCCGATGGTTCTGCCCTGATCATTACGCTGAACAAAGAGATCACCGGCTTTGATGCTGATATTTCCGATTTCGACGTTCTGGCCGATGGAGTACCGGTAACGGTCAATGCCGCCATGGTCAGCACCTCCAGCAACCGGAAACTGATTCTCTACCTCGCAGATAAGCTGCGGTTCGGGCAAACGGTGACGCTCTCCTATTCGGGGGCCGGGATAATGGCCGGAGACCAGGCGCTGGAAACATTCACGGGGAAACCGGTCAGAAACACCCTGCCACACCGCTATCTGCTGCCGGCGCTGATCCAGGCCGAGGATTACATCGTCAACTCAGGTTACCAGCTTGAAAACTGCACCGATATCAACGGGGGCCAGAATATCGGCTATGCCAATAACGGCGATTATCTCGATTATTATATCTCGGTGCCGCAGGCAGGCGAGTACATTTTCCGGCTCAGGGCCGCTTCCCTCTACTCCAATGGAAGCATTTCGCTCCGGCTGGGTGACGGCAATTCCTTTACAGCGCTCAAAACCATCAATATCACCCAGACGGGGGGCTGGCAAAACTGGATCACTATCCCGGTGACCATTGATCTGCCGCAAGGGGATTTTACCCTGCGGATTCTCTCTTTATCGGGTGAATACAACATCAACTGGTTTGAGATCAGCCTGCCGGCAGGTGAGAACCAGTATGGACCCATCAGGCGGTTTCAGGTTTTCCCTAATCCCTCCGACGGTAAAATACGGGTTGAGGCTGATTTTGCCGGTAATTCCGGTGCCCGGTTGAAAATATTTTCCTCCAACGGCAAAATACTCTATAACCGTGACTTTACGGAAACATTTGATTTCAGACAGAATATCGACCTGGCGTATGCAAATCCGGGTATCTACTTTCTCTGCTTGACCACCGCCTCAGGATCATCTTTTACACGCAAAGTCATCATAAACTGATCGGGAATGAATACAAAAGTGATTAAATTTATTGTAGCACAGGTTTTTATTGCTTTTTCCCTTGCGGGATGGTCACTCTTTGCACAGGATTACGATACGATAACAAACTGGGACGGGATTGAACGGGAATGGTACGTCTCTACCTCTGGCTCCGGAAAAGCAGCCAATCCCGCGCCTGATGAAATGAATGGCTCGGCGCACTGTTTCCGGTTTGTGACCGATGAAGGTTCCTATGAATACATGATCACCGAACTGGATGAGTTTGTTGATTTCAGCCTGTGTCCACGCTACCGGATCAAAGTCCTGGCGCCGGAATCGGGCGGTAACATCACCCTGAAATTCGAGAATTATAATAATTCCTTCTGGCAGGAAATCGTGCTGACGCCGGTCCCGGGGCAATGGACCGACCTGGAATATGATTTTTCGGGTCTTGTTTACGATGGATTGATCAAGATGGTCATTTTTCCTGATTTCCAGGGCAATGAACCCGGGAATTACTGGTATATCGATGATATCCTGAGAGAGGCCTGTGCAGAGCCGGAACCGTTGCAACTGGAAACCAATCTTCCGATCATCGTCATCAACACTTTTGGCGAACCGATTCTCGATGAGCCAAAGATCGAAGCCCATATGGGAATCATTGACAACGGCCCCGGGGAGATTAACAGCCTGGATGATCCTTTCAACAATTACGACGGAATGATCGGGATTGAGACCCGGGGGCAGTCATCGCAAATGTTCCCCAAAAAATCGTACGGTTTTGAAACCCGTGATGCCGAAGGTGAAAACCTCGATACCAGCCTGCTCGGTTTGCCCGAAGAGAACGACTGGGTGCTCTATGCGCCTTATAGCGACAAATCGATGCTCCGGAATTTCATGTCGTTCGAAATGGGAAGCAGGATGGGCAACTACTGCACCCGGCAGGTTTTCTGCGAACTGGTGATCAATGATGATTACAAAGGGATCTATACCCTGATGGAAAAGATCAAGAAAGACGATGACCGGGTTGATATTGCCACCCTCAATCCCGACGAAATTTCAGGAGATGACCTTACGGGAGGTTATATCATAAAAGTCGATAAACTGGATTGGGATTTCGAGTTCGATTCCGACGGCTGGAGATCGGATCCCGATCCCCCCTATCCGAACGCGATGGACATCATCTTCCAGTATTACTACCCGGAAGCCGATGAGATGCCATCTCAGCAAAAAACATACATCAGAGATTATATAACTGAATCTGAAAATGCCCTGACCAGCTTCACTTTTTCCATGCCTGAGATAGGTTATATGCAGTATTTCGACGTCCTTTCATATGTTGACTTTATGCTTCTGTGTGAAATTTCCAAAGAGGTCGACAAATATCGTTACAGCACGTATATGTACAAACAGAAAGACAGCGACGGGGGAAAATTGTTTGCCGGCCCGCTCTGGGATTTTGACCTGGGCTATGGCAATGTCGATTACTGGCCGGAAGGTTTGGACTATACCGGATGGCTTTATTACATGGTAAATCCCTACGAATGGAGCATCATGTTCTGGTGGAAGAGGCTGATGGAAGATCCTTATTTCAGAAACATGGCAAAAACCCGCTGGGAGTATCTCCGCCAGGAACGCCTCAGCGATGAGGATGTTCACCAGATGATCGATTCGGTGGTTAACTTGCTGGAAGATGCCAGGGTGCGGAATTTTGAGCGGTGGCCGATCCTGGGCGAGTACGTATGGCCAAATTACGACTGGTTCGGGAATACATACGAAGATGAAGTCGATTATTTCGAAGATTTCCTTTTCAACCGTTTACAATGGATGGACGGAAATTTTACCGGCAACCTGCTTTTTCCCTGGGCAAGCATCTCAGCGCAGGAAAACAAGATAAGCCTGGCCCTTTACGATGACTTCTTTGCCACCCGGGTACTGAAAAAAAGCTGGTTTACGCTGAACGACGCCCCCGCCGGTGTTACTGTCCTGACAGCCACTTACAAGGATGCATCCCATTGCGAGCTTTATCTCTCGGAAGATATCAGCGGTGCAGGTGATCTTTCTGTTACGGTTTCGCACGAGGCCATCAATTACTGGCTCGACCTGACCAGCAACCGGCTCGAAGCGACCGGAGCCGGGGAATTGCCTGGCGAAAATAACTCCACCAGGGTGTATTGGGAAGATCAGCAATTGGTTGTTATAAATGATAATCCTGTAAACCAGCCAGGTAAGGTTGAAATATTTAATCTTGCCGGGCAGAAAATGGCTGGATTCGGGATTAATCGTGAAAAGGTCAACCGGTTTTCATTGGATTTAAAGCCGGGACTTTATATTGTGACGCTGAAGAGTGACCGTGGCATCAGCACTCATAAAATCACCGTCCGGTAGGTTTGCCTGATCAGCTCTTCGCCCTCAGGTACTGCTCCGGCCAGGCGATATCATCTCCCAATACTTTAGCCGCGTTGAGCGCGAAATGCGGATCTCTCAGCCACTGGCGCCCGACGAGTACCAGGTCGGCCTGGCCTTTTTCCAGGATCTCCTCCGCCTGCCGGGCTTCGGTGATAAAACCCACAGCGCCGGTTATGATCCCGGCCTCTTTCCTGATCTTTTCCGCAAAGCCTGCCTGGTAGCCGGGCCCGAAAGGAATCTTTGCATAAGGGACCATTCCTCCCGATGAGGTGTCGATCAGGTCAATCCCTTTGGATTTAAGGATGACGGCCAGCCTGACCGTTTCATCTGCATTCCACCCGCCATCGATATAATCTGTGGTGGAAAGCCTGGCAAAGAGCGGGAGGTGCTGCGGCCAATTCCCGTTCACTGCCTCCACGATCTCCAGGAGGAGCCTGATACGGTTTTCGAAGCTTCCGCCGAAGCTGTCGGTTCTTTTGTTGGCCAGGGGCGACAGGAACTGGTGAATGAGATAACCGTGGGCCGCATGGATTTCCAGCACTTTATACCCGGCAGCGGCGGCCCTTCCGGCGGCATTCCTGAAATCATTCACCACTTTGCGGATTCCCGCATCATCCAGCGCTGCAGGCGCATTCTCGCCTTCGGCAAAAGGAATGCCGGAAGGGGCGACCGTTTGCCAGCCCCCTTCTGCCGGGCTGAGTTGCTTGCCGCCATACCAGGGTTTGGCACAACCGGCTTTCCGTCCGGCATGGGCAATCTGGATGCCCGGAACGGCGCCGTACGCTGCGATAAAGCTTGCAATGGCCTGCAATTTATCCACGTGCCCGTCATCCCAGATTCCCAGGTCGCCCGGGGTGATGCGCCCTTCGGGTGATACGGCGGTGGCTTCCTGGATAATGAGCCCTGCGCCTCCGATAGATCGTGCACCGTAATGAACGAGATGGTAATCATTTGCATAGCCGTTTTCAGCGCTATACTGGCACATCGGCGGGATAGCGAGCCGGTTCCTGAAAGTTACCGATTTGATGGTCAGGGGTGTAAATAGCTTTGACATGTCTGAAATTTGAGATATTCAAGGTTTGGCCGATGTCGGAACGAAAAATCCCATCACAACGGTGCCGATCAGTCCTACACCAATGATAACCAGGCGGATGGTCCATGAATCAACGAAAAAGATGCACGAAATGGAGATCATCACCCACATAGTGCCGATGGCATGGATCTTCATCCGCCGGGTCATTCCTTTATTTTCCCTGAATTCACGGATATAGGGACCGACATACCGGTTGGCCAGCAATTTCCGGTAAAGCCGGTCGGAGCTGCGCATGTAGAGCGCTGCCGTCAGCAACAGGAAAGCGGTTGTGGGCAGACCGGGGATAAAAATGGCAATGATCCCGATAGCCAGGGATAACGTACCTAAAACGACAAAAAGGATTTTTTTCAGCGACATTTGCCCGCAATATGCGACGCAAGTTAGCAAAAACTAGCGGATCACCGGCTTTAAAAATCCTTCGGCAGCTTCAAAAGCTTCCACGATGGTTTTTGCCGCGTCGCCACCGATCATGCCGGCGAATGCGGGGGCATTCATCCGTGAAACATACGTTTTGCCGTCGGCTTTCTCATAAACCGAAATCCGGCAGGGAAGCATCGGCGACGCATCCCGGAGCTCATCCCTGGAAAGGATCTGGTAAGCCAGGTTCGGGTTGCATATCTCCATCACCTTGACGGGCAGGACCTCTTTCCCGTTCTTCTTCATGGTCTCCTGGAGATCGTGCGAAGTAATTACTTTCCAGCCGCCCAAAACAATGATATCTGAAAGGGTATCGACTGTTGCCGCAAAATCATAGCGACTCTCATTTTCAATCATAACGGGAATCTGACCCGTTGTATTCTGTGCATTTGCCATCATTGAAATGGATATAATTATAACGGTAAAAATAATTTGAATTTTCATGGATCGGATTTTATTGAACCTTAAAGATTATTAACAACGCGGACGGAGAAAGGTTCAAAGCTACATAAGGCTGTCCAGGTTTTTATAAGATAGTACATGAAAATCATTAAAGGAATAACTTTCATCTCCACCATAAATCACAAAGCAATCGCGGTTTTGCACCTCTGAAATCTTCTGGAACCTCTTGAATCCGTCAGTAAAACCGGTTGAGAACGTTCGTGAAGATTTTATTTCCACCGCCCTAAGATTCAAAGCCTCAAGTATCAGGTCTATTTCGTTGCCGTGACTATCCCTGAAGAACCATAAGTTATTGGTTAACCCATTGTTAAACCGCTTCTTTAAAAGCTCCATAATTATCAAATTCTCAAATAAATTTCCCTTTAGGTAGTGGTTGACCAACTGGTCCGGATGGGTGATATTCAAAAGGAACGATGCGAGGCCCGTATCGATGAAATACAACTTGGGTGATTTGATCACTCGTCTGTTCAGGTTCTTATAAAAAGGCTGCAGAAGTAGGATAATATAGCTTGCTTCCAGCAGGGAAAGCCATCCTTTTGCCGTGTTCACGCTGATGCCGGTATCGTTTGCCAGAGATGTGATATCCAGGATATGACCGATCCTCCCGGCGCATAATTTTACAAAATTGGAAAAAAGGTTCAGATCCCTCACATGCTGGATATCCCGCACATCCCTTTGGAGGTAAGTTTCAAGGTAAAAAGGATAAAACTCATCCGGTTGTAATCCTGCATCGAACAACCTGGGATAAAAACCCTGAAAAATCAATCTTTCATAAGTCTCCTCCTTTCGGTATATACTGTTATTTAATTCTTCCATGCTGAATGGGAGCAGTTTCAGAATAGCGGTCCTTCCCGCAAGAGTTTGCGAAACCTTTTCCGACATTAACAGACTTTGCGAACCTGTAATGACAAACTGACCCTTAATCTTTTGTTTATCAGCATGAATCTGAATGTAAGAAAGCAATTCCGGTACTCGCTGGATCTCATCAATGATTATTCTTCTTCCTTCCGGGAAAAACAATATGGCCGGGTCTTCGGCAATCATTTTCCTGGTTTCGGGATTTTCCAGCGTATAATAGTGATGATCCGGAAAAACCTGCTGTGCCAGGGTCGTCTTGCCCGATTGTCGCGGACCGGTTATGGTTACAACCGGATACTTTTTGCTGAAGTACGTTGCTTTATCACCGAGTAATCTCTTGATCATAGATTTTGTGTAATTATGCAATTGAAATGCAAATTTACACATTTTAAATATTCTTTCTAAATCAAATCTTTATAAAATCTTTATCCGAACGCCCGAAGGTTTGATAATTCCCTTACGGGCAGCGGGATACTTTTGTTGCAAATAAAATGAGGTGCAAGGTTTATCTTGGAATTTCTTTTAATTTCGCCAGCTGACTGATTTAAAATATCCCGGCTCATGCATTTATTCTGGAAATATACTTTCCTGATTTTTTTTGTTTTCGGCATTACCGGGGAATTATTTTCCCAATCACCTGAAAAGAAAGAGCTGAAAGCCCTCCGCATCGCTGAAAAGCCTAAAATCGACGGCATTCTCAACGATTCGTGCTGGCAGCAGGCCGCTGTGGCAACGGGCTTCGTTCAGTACGAACCGCTCAATGGCGCCGAACCGACTTATCAGTCTGTTTTTAAGGTAGTTTATAACAATAATTCGATTTTCATCGGCGCTTTGCTGTATGATCCGGAGCCGGAAAAGATCATGCGCGAGCTGGGCCCGCGCGATTCCGACGACCTGAACGCAGATGCCATTCTGGTCAGCTTCTCGCCTTACAACGACGGTCAGAACAGTTTTGATTTCGCATTATATGCTTCCGGTGTGCAGGTAGACGCAAAAACATTCTCTGGTGGCGATGATATGTCGTGGGACGCGGTGTGGAAAAGCGAAGCCAGGATCACTGAACAGGGATGGGTGGCCGAGGTGGAGATACCCTTCTCGGCACTTCGCTTTCCCCGGACTGACGTGCAGACCTGGGGATTTAACTTTGTCAGGCAGATCAGGCGCATCCGCGAAATCTCGCACTGGAACTTCGTCGATAAAGAGATCGACGGGGTTCTCAACCAGGCCGGCATTCTCCGGGGCATCGAGAATGTCACGCCTCCGCTCCGGCTTTCTTTAGAACCATACCTGCTGACATCACTGCTTAAAGAACCAGGTGCGGATTCCTGGGATTATAAATTCAACGGCGGGATGGACCTGAAGTACGGTATCAACGAAAGCTTTACGCTCGACATGACCCTTATCCCCGATTTTAGCCAGGTGCAATCGGACGACCAGGTGGTCAACCTCGGGCCTTTCGAGACCTATTACAGCGAAAAGCGGCAGTTCTTCACCGAAGGGGTCGAACTATTCAGCCGCGGCGATGTGTTCTATTCCCGCAGGATCGGATCACAGCCCAGGGGATACGAAATCATCGACACCTCCTTCGCTGCTGCCGATATCATCAGTAATCCGGAACAAACCCGGCTGATAAATGCCACCAAAGTATCGGGACGCACTTCGAAAGGCACCGGAATCGGCATCTTCAATGCAATGACAGCCCCTTCCTATGCTGAAGTGAAAAGCGCTGACGGTAAGACGCCGGAGATCCAGACCCAGCCCTTCACAAATTACAGCATGATCGTGGCCGACCAGTCGCTGCCGAACAAATCGTACATCAGCCTGTATAATACCAATGTTTACATGGGAAAAAACGGCTTAACCGCCAATGTGACCGGCACGGAGATGAATTTCCGCAACAGGAAAAACTGGCTGTCGGCATCGGCAATGGCCAATGTTTCTCAGAAGTACTTCCCGGATGATTCAACCGCGCTCGGTTTCACCTATGAATGGTCGCTGGAAAAGATCAGCGGCAAAGCCAATTACGGCGTATGGCAGGAGGTAATCTCCGATACCTATGATCCGAATGACCTCGGCTACCTGGAAAACAACAACGAGATGGAACATGGCGGGTATTTCAGTTACAACATCTACGACCCATTCTGGAAGATACTCGACATGCATAACAGCATCAGCCTGGAATTTAAGCATTTATATGCTCCGGGGGTGTTTACGGGGATGGAGATGAATATCGAAAACAGGACCCAGTTTAAAAACCGGCTCACTGTCGGACTGGAAGCAGAGATCAGCCCGGCGGAGACGCGCGATTATTTCGAACCGCGCAATGCAGGATGGTTTGTACAGTACCCCGCCTCAGCCTCCATCAGCACATTCTTCTCCCCCGATTACAACAAAACGTTCCTGGTGGATGTGATGCCGGGCATATCCTGGGCGTCGGATTACGGCCAGCTGGGGTATTACCTCCGCCTTTCCCCCCGTTACAAGGTCAATCCGCATCTCTTCCTCGTTCTTACAGCCCTTTACAGCCGGAGCCTCAACGATATCGGTTATGTTACCGACAGCCTTGACAATACCGGCCTGAAGATCATTTTCGGCCGGCGGGATATCGAAAATATCACCACTACATTAACGGTCAATTATTCGGTCAATCCGAAATTCAGTTTTAGCGGGCGGCTGCGGTATTATTATTTTAAAGCAGATTACAAGGGGTACTATGACCTGGGCAAAGACGGGAGCCTCTCGCCAAATGGTTACACGGGCGCGGATGATTTCCTTTACAGCGCTTTCAATATCGATGCCTATTTTACCTGGTTGTTTGCCCCCGGCAGCGAGCTGGTCCTGGCCTGGAAAAACGCTATTTACACGAATAAAGACCTGCCGGCCGGCAATTACTTCCGGGAGTTTGGCAAAACGCTTGATTCGCCGGCATCCAACCTCATCTCCCTGAAGATCCTCTATTACCTTGATTCGCAGTATTTCAGGAAAAAACATTAAGAAAAAGCCTCAAAATATTAAAAAGATGTACATCTAAGCTTCAAAGGCGCCTATTCGTACATGTAATTCTTGACTTTATGAGATTCATCTGATAACTTTACGGGAAATAACAAACCAAACTTCTCAAAACCATGAAACTTATTTTAACCATTCTGTGTAGTGCTGTTCTGATCAGCACCAGTGCCCAGTTTGCGCCTTCCCGCCTGAGCTACAAAGATGCTTCACAAGGCACGTCCCAAACCGGTAACCGCGACGTCTGGCAAGCCTGTCCCGGCAATTCAATCTATTCCCAGATCCCTACCCTGCCGGCACAATTCTGGACATTTTATTCCAGCGACTTATTTCAAGGATTTACACCTTCGTACCTTGCAGCAGATCAATTCTACGGATTGACATCGCCAATAGGTGCAGTTCACTTTTGGGGAATAAATGCATTTTATAATTATGGCTGGTATTATTGTAATGGCGAAGATCCTATGACATTTGAAATAACTTTCTATGAATACGCCCTTGATATGACTGGTGATGAAGTATATTCCGAAATTATATCCATCAGCCATGATTATACCGGAAATGATTATTCAGGATATCAAGGTTATCATTACAAAGCCGTTTTAAGTA
>JAGOPY010000009.1:165487-174636 GCA_017991835.1 Bacteroidales bacterium
ATCAATTTTATCGCCGACAGTACTACCGACTACTACTGTTTCGGTATCCGCTGCTGGCCGGGTGACGATTCCACCAATGTAGCCGACAGCATCCCGCCCGGCGGCGAAGATTATACGTTTGCTTCACATGTCACCCATAAACGCCGGTTCGACCTGCCGCAACCTTTGCTCCCGCCGGGGTATTCTTCCATCACTTATACCGTTTACGATAAAACAACACTCCCGGAACCGGTTGAAGCGTCGGTGACAGTAGTGTATCACCTTGGCGGAGTAGGGTTTGATGACACGGCGACGAAGAGATGGGGAGACAGGGAGAATGTGGCAGTATATCCGAATCCGGCTAAAGATTTTGTCAATATTGATTTGCCCCGGCCAGACGGCAGCGGAAACATAAAAATATACAACAACCTGGGTTGTGAGATTCTCGACTTCCCTTACCGGGAAGGCGGTTTAAAACGTTTCGATCTGAGTGGCTATCCCCAGGGTATCTATTTTCTCTCCATAACAGGTAATGGAAGAACGTCGACACTGAAATTCAGCATCGTGCATTGATGAGGTTTAAATCTTTACGCTTTACAGAAGTTTTTACAGGCTCTTGATTTCCGATACAAGTTTCTGCAGGGTGGCCTTAGCGTCGCCAAACAGCATACTGTTCTTCCGGTGGTAAAACAGGTTGTTGGGGATGGCGGCATAACCGGCTGCCATACTGCGCTTCATAACAATGATATTCTTGGCGTCCAGCACTTTAATGATGGGCATGCCGTAGATCGGGCTTGAAGGATCGTCCTCTGCGGCAGGGTTTACCACATCGTTGGCTCCAATCACCATCACCACGTCGGTGTTGCCCATCTCCTTGTTGGCATCTTCCATCTCCATGAGCTTTTCATAAGGGACATCGGCTTCAGCCAGCAATACATTCATATGGCCGGGCATTCGGCCTGCCACCGGATGGATCGCGTATTTCACCTCAACCCCTTTGCCGGAAAGCAGGTGGTCGAGTTCATTGCAAAGATGCTGTGCCTGGGCTACCGCCAACCCGTAACCGGGGACGATGTAAACCAGCTTGGAATAGCTCAGCAGAACGGCGGCATCGCTGAGCGTGATCTCTTTCACAGTCTTGTCGGCCGACTCGGTGCCCTTGGAACCGGCAACCCCGAATGCGCCAATGATGACATTCATCAGCGAGCGGTTCATCGCCCTGCACATTAAGATGGTCAGGATTGTACCCGATGATCCGACGAGTATACCGCCCGTTAGCATGGCCGTGTTGTTATACAGGAAACCGCCCATGGCAGCCGCGACGCCGGTGAATGAGTTCAAAAGCGAGATGACGACGGGCATATCGGCACCGCCGATCGGCATCACGAAGGTCACGCCGTATGCAAGCGCTGCCGCTGCGAACAGGTATATGGGCCAGTTGTTTCCGGCTTCCGGTTTCATAAAGAGAATAAGTACCAGCGCTACCAGCAGGACCACGAGAAATGTCAGGTTGACAAAACGAAGCACCGGGTGCTTGATATCCCCGATGCGCCCGTCGAGCTTTCCGAAGGCAATCATGCTGCCGGCAAAGGAAACGCTCCCGATCATTAGCCCCAGCATGATGGAGATCCCCTCCCCGCTGAGCATATGGGCTGACCCTTCGTAGGCCAGCGTATTCTGCATATTCGGGAACTCCATCATGGAGATCAGGGCGGCACAGGCGCCTCCCATCCCGTTGAATATGGAGACCATCTGCGGCATGGCGGTCATTTTCACCTTCACCGAGGCGTACCAGCCGATAAACGAGCCGATGGCCAGCGCGGCAACGATCCAGCCGATGTTGTGGATTCCCCGGGTTTCAAAGGTGCCGTCAGGAAGCTCCACGCTGGTTTTATGGAAAAGAATGGTAAAGACGATGGCGGCTGCCATACCCGCTGCAGCCCACAGGTTCCCGGCGCGTGCCGTGGCGGGGTGACTGAGTTTTTTCAATCCGAGAATAAAAAGGACCGATGCCAGGATGTAAGAAATTTCAAGAATGGATACCTGGTTCGAGAATTCGATGATTTTCGTGATTGTTTCCATGATCTGTCCTCCTTATTTCTTCTTTTTCCTGAACATTTCAAGCATCCTGTCGGTAACCACGAATCCCCCTACTACGTTCAATGTTCCGAGGATCACGGCAATAAAACCAAGAATGAGCGACAGGGTATTTTCGGCATGCCCCATCACGATGATGGCCCCGATAATAACCACGCCGTGAATCGCATTGCTTCCCGACATCAGCGGGGTGTGCAGTACGGCAGGTACGTGTGAGATCACTTCAATGCCCAGGAATATCGACAGGATGATGATGAAGATCAGATCCTTGTATTCCAGGAAAAATTTCAGCACTTCTTCCATAAGATTTTAGGTTATTGGTTGATAACTGATTTGACTCTTTCATGGACAATCTCCTTGTTGAAAGTAACGGCCGTACCTTTCACCAGGTCATCTTCCCAGTTGAGGTTCAGGCCTCCTTCCGGCGTAATGATGAGCTTGAGGAAATTGATGACATTTTTGCCGAACATGCGGCTGGCATCGGTCGGGATATCCGAGGGGAACGAGGAGTTGCCGATGACCTTTATCCCGTTATGAACGATGGTTTCGCCGTTTTTGGTGACCTCGCAGTTGCCCCCTGTGGAGGCGGCCAGGTCGATGATCACCGAGCCGGGCATCATGGCTTCGACGCTTTCTTTCCGGATGAGCAGCGGGGCGCGCCGGCCGGGGATCTGCGCCGTGCAAATGATCACGTCGCTTTTTACGGCCTGGTCATGGACCGCTTTGGCCTGGCGCTGCTTGTACTCCTCCGACTGTTCCACCGCGTAGCCGCCGGCTGCCTTGTCGTCGGTGGCGCCTTCCACATCCACGAATCTTGCGCCCAGCCCGACCACTTCTTCCTTCACGGCTGCCCGCACATCGAAGACATAGACCACGGCCCCGAGCTTGCGTGCGGTGGCGACTGCCTGCAGCCCAGCCACTCCGGCTCCCAGGATGAGCACGTTGGCCGGCTTGATGGTACCGGCTGCCGTCATGAACATCGGGAAGAATTTAGGAAGGCTGTTGGCAGCGGTAAGCACCGCTTTATAGCCCGCTGCCGTTGCCTGCGACGACAGAATATCCATGGCCTGGGCCCGGGTGGTGCGCGGGATGACGTCGAGGCTGAAAGAGGTGATGTTCTTTGCGGCCAGTTCTTTTACCAGCTCAACGTTGAAATAAGGGTTCAGCACGGCTAGCAGCACCTGGCTGTCTTTCAGCAGATTAAGCTCTGCTTTGTCGGGCGGGTTGATCTGAACGACCAGGTCGGAGGAAGCAATGACCTTTTCCCTGGATTCGATCCCGGCACCGGCCTTTTCATAATCGGCATCGGATGCAAACGATGATGCCCCGGCGCCTTTTTCGACGATTACCGTGGCATTCATCTTCACCAGTGCTGCAACGCCTTCCGGCAGGAGGGCCACACGGTTCTCGCCGGTCATTTCTTTTAGTAAACCTATAATCATGGCAAGAGGTTAGAGGGTTAATAATCGGGCAAATTTAGAACATTTAAAAGAAATCCATAAATTGTTTTATTCTTTATATTTACAGAAACAATAAGAGTTGTATGAAAAAAACTTCATCCTTGTTTTTATTCAGATTCTTTGTATTGCCGGCGATCTTGATTTGGACTGCAAACGCCGCCGGGCAGGATAAAAATCTTTCCTTTGGTGCCGGAATAGGCTATTGCATAACCCCGGTCAAGCAGCATGAGGGTTATTATGACTGGGATTATAAAGCATTGACAGGCAATATTACCCCGATGATAGCCCTTCGGTACGGAAATAAAATTTCCGGCGTATTTAAAGCTTCATATATTCAGAATTCATTTCAAAAACATGAGTTTAGCCAGTATGGCGGCACGAGTACACGGGATTACGAGACAACGATCCATCAAATTTATGCCGACCTG
Organism: Bacteroidales bacterium; assembly: GCA_017991835.1. GTDB lineage: Bacteria > Bacteroidota > Bacteroidia > Bacteroidales > JAGOPY01 > JAGOPY01. The sequence continues at coordinate 169,452 of JAGOPY010000009.1, forward strand.
TTGTTTGAACATACGCCAGCCGGATCCCGGGGCTTCTTTTATTATATCGGGCCCGGTTTTGGCATCCCGGTAAAAGTGCATATTACGGATGACTATTTCAGGGGAGCGTGGGGCCCCAATCCCGCGGAACACACTTATGAAGAGTATTCGGTGCCTGCAGAATTTCACCTTTACATACAGGGTGTTTTAGGTGTTGGCGGTTATATCCCGGTTAAAGAGAAGAACCTGATCAGCATCGAGTGCAATTTCAGGCTTGGCATATATAAGGTCCCGGTTAATGATTTTGATCATGTTGAAGCTAAGATGGTGGCTGTCCAGTTCATTCTCGGGTATCTGCGGCGGCTATAGAGCGGTGACCGTAAGATATGCCAAATTATTACTTTAGCACTTTAATTTCCTTTTAGCATGGAATGGTTTGAAAAACTCGACGGCAACGTCATCGTCTGTGATGCAGATGGAATTGTCATTTATATGAATGAAACGGCAATCCGGAATTATGAAAAAGACGGCGGGGCCGAGCTGACAGGCAAAAACCTGCTGGATTGCCACAACGAGAATTCGCGTAGGAAGATCCTCGAGATCATGACCACCCATCAAAAGAACGTTTACACGATTGAAAAACGGGGCCGCAAAAAGATCATCTATCAAACCCCATGGATGGATGGCGGTGTGTTCAAAGGAATCGTGGAACTATCGCTGGAGATCCCGTCTGAGATGCCGCATTACAAGCGAGATTAAACATCGCCGATCGCCGATCTTCGATCGCAGATGAATATTATCTTTCACCATCCTTGAAAGGTCTTCTCTTCCCCAGGATCAGCCACATCGGCCCGGCGATGGTCAATGCCCCTCCGACAAGCTGGTATCCCAGGGGGAACCGGCCGAAGACCAGGAAAGCGCCAATGAGGACAAAGAGGGCTGTTGTGCTCTGAATGATGGCCAGCCGCGTTGCTTCAATGTATTTCAAGGCACTGTATTGCCCTATGGAGGTGAGAAACGGTCCCAGGAATGAACCGATCGCTATATTTATTACGGCACGCCCCGGAATGACCGGGCTTTGTTTCAAAAACACAAGCATTATAATTGACAGGGCCAGCAGGAAGTAAGCCCTGTTTATAGCCAGGACGGTGGGAGAGAAATGATGGATATTGCTTTTGACCATGATGGTCCTGAAACCGTAGAAAACGGTCGAAACCAGCATCAGACCCGAGATACCGGTAAAATAAGACCCTGGAGCGGCCCCTCTGTTGTAGCTGATCAACATCGCTCCCAGGAAGGTGAGCGCCGCCCCGGCCGCTTCTTTCTTTGATAATTTTTCATGCAATAGAAAAACGCCCAGCAAGGTGACAAAAATATACTCCATGTTTCGAAGGAATGAAGGGATCGCCGGGTTGGCCGCCAGTTGTATTGCCGCGTAAAATGCGGTGGTGGCAATTAGCTCCAGCATTCCGATCGCAATTAGCTTATTATATGTCCCGGAAGCTATACGGTGCAGCTTTGGGGCAGCAGACGGCACGAGAGCGTATAAATAATTCCAGACCAGCGCGAAGGCAAACCAGTACACTCCAAATTGAGGCAGGGTAACCTGTTGAAAAGCAGACTTGCTGAAGATATAAACCGTGGAACCGGCCACTGTGGCCAGCAGAGCAAGGGAATAACCTTTCAGTCGGCTGTCGGTAATCATGTCATTGGATCCATGGACGAAATTACACAAACAATAGACGATCTTACATTTAATTCGTCTATCGTTCATGGAAAATCATCCATCGTCCATGTCTATGGGCCACCTGTTCTTAAATAATGAAATTAAACCCTCTGAAAGAATTTACGTATAAGTAAATTATTCATTATATTTGTGATTATTTTACTCATGTGATAAATGAAAGATTATATTGAACGTGATGGATATATTGATAGGATCAAGCCTTTTATTGGCAAAGACCTGATTAAAGTACTTACCGGCCAGCGAAGAGTTGGTAAGAGTTACTTGTTGTTCCAGATCATTGATGAGATCAAATCGATGGATAATGAATCAAATATTGTATTCATTAACATGGAGCTGTTTGAATTCGCCTATATTAAAGATTGGAATGACCTGATAACATATGTTAACTCCAAATCAATAAAGGATAAAAGAAACTATGTATTTATTGATGAAATTCAGGATATTACAAATTTTGAAAAAGCGCTAAGGCATTTTCAGGCATCCGAAACTGCTGAAATATTCTGCACAGGCAGTAACGCTGGCCTGCTCTCAGGTGAAATAGCCACATTGCTTAGTGGCCGGTATATTGAAATTCATGTTTCCGGATTATCCTATAATGAGTTTTTAAGATTTCAGGAAATTGAGGATAATAACGAATCATTATACAGGTATATCAGGTATGGCAGTTTACCTTACCTGAGAAATCTTCCAAATGATGAAGCTGTAATCTATGATTATACCAGGAGTGTATATATTACAATCCTGTATAAGGATATTGTCAGCAGGTTTAATATCAGGAATACGGCTTTGCTTGAGAATTTGCTCAGATTTTTGATGGATAATATCGGAAATTTGTTTTCGGCAAAAAAGATCAGCGATTACCTGAAAAATCAAAAGATCAACCTTTCCCCGAAGGTCATTATCGATTATATCAAACATTTTGAAAATGCTTTTCTGCTCTATGACGTGAAAAGATTTGGCATCAGCGGTAAAAAGATATTTGAAACAGGCGGGAAATTTTATTTTGAGGATTTAGGAATAAGACATGCTATTGGAGGATACAGGATTGCAGATATAGGCAAGATCATGGAGAATCTTGTGTTTAAACATTTGCAGCGTAATTATTATCAGGTTTTTGTAGGAACACTCGGCGATAATGAAATAGATTTTGTTGGCAGAAAGGGCAATGATGTTTTATACGTCCAGGTGGCCTACAGGATTGATGATCAAAAGACCCATGAGAGGGAATTTGGTAATTTATTAAAGATCAATGATAATTTCAGGAAGATATTGGTTACTATGGATGATTATATTGAAGGACCGTATAAGGGGATCGAGCATTTTCATATCAGGAAATTTCTTTTGATGAAAATATGAAATGATATCTGCCATGCAAATTGTCGAATCGTCAAATGAAAAAGCCGCTCTTTGCCTTATTAAAAACTTAAACGGACAAAGGAACGGCTTTTTTGTGGGCCCACCTGGGCTCGAACCAGGGACCTACTGATTATGAGTCAGTTGCTCTAACCGACTGAGCTATAGGCCCGGAGACATTGTCGATTTTCGATTGTCGATTGTCGATTTTCGATTTCGGGAGTGCAAAAGTAGGGAAAAATCAGATGAAAATCCATACTCGCGGGTAAGGGCCTGAAAAAATATTCCATTGCTGCCACTCTGTCAAATTCTTCCGGATTATTTCGTGCCATTTGAATAAAGAAGGTTACCTTTATGCCTGCGGTCAAACAAATTAAACCATATAAGCAATAAACATCCGTTATACATATTAAATATCTGTAATTCAATATAATAAACCTATGGGAAGAGGAAATGAATCGTTTGGGAAAAAAGATGTCCGTTCAAAAAAAGAGAAGAAAAGAAAAGAAAAAGAACAAAAACGCCTGGAGCGGAAAGAGAATAAAGGGGCTACCCATCCCGACGATATGATCGCTTACGTCGACGAATTCGGCAATATCACTTCCACTCCGCCCGACAGGGCACAACGGACCACCGTCAATGCCGAAGATGTGGCAATCGGTGTGCCAAAGGCTGCGGAATTAAACCCTGAAGATCTGCTGCGCAAGGGCATTGTATCGTTTTTTGATGAGAGCAAAGGCTTTGGGTTTATCAAAGATCTGGAGACCAAACAGGATATTTTCGTCCATATCAACGGGCTCCTCCAACCGGTCCGCGAAGGCAACGCGGTGACATTCGAAGTGGTCAAAGGGAAAAAAGGGCCGAATGCGGTGAATGTCAAGCTGAAAACAGACTGAATCCGAAAGTCACCAGGGCTCGATCAATGACTGAAAACCGGTCGGTCGCTTACCGGCCAGCAGGGTAATACCGGCGCAACTGCCTGAAGGTAATTATCTTTTTACGCTCCTCATCCCACAATCTGACCGATAAAGACCGCAGGCTCCGGAAAAAATTAATCGACCTGACCTCCTGGAAAACCGGATTCTCATTATGGCATCTCACCAGATTGTAGTTGGGTATCGTCGGCCCCAGGTGATGAATATGGTGATACCCGATATTCCCTGTAAACCAGCGCAATAACCCGGGGAGCTTAAAAAAAGAACTGCCGTGCAGGGCCATTTCCTTGTAGTTCCACTCCGCATCTCTCGCCCAGATCACCTCTTCGTACTGGTGCTGCAGATAAAACAGGTAAACCCCGGCTACCGAAGCAAAATACATCACAGGCAACTGGATCATCAGGTAAGCCTTCCATCCTGTCAGCCAGATCATACCAGTCATGATCACGGCAATAATAGCATTGGTCAGATAAATATTTTGCTTTTGCTTTCTCGTGTTCTGTTTCCGGGTGAACCGGTTCCCGAGCATGAACATCAGGAAACCGCCTATGCCGATCATGATGATGGGATTCCGGAAAACCCGGTAGACAAACCGGTCCCGGGGCGATCTTTTTAGATACTCGTCAACAGTCAATGTCCATACGTCGCCGATTCCCCTTTTATCCAGGTTTCCGACCGTTGCATGATGGGTCCGGTGGCTGTCTGTCCAGCGGTCGTAGGGAGTAAAAACAAGGATGCCGGCAATCATGCCGATGATACGGTTCATTTTCTTTGACCTGGTAAAGGATCCGTGGCCGCAATCGTGGAAGATGATGAATATACGGACCAGGAACCCCGATGCCGGGATGGTCAATGCCAGGGCCAGCCAGGGATAAACCGGTATCAGAAGGATCATGATCACCCACAAAACGAAATAAGGGCCAAATGAATTGACAACCTGGAACAGGCTCGCGGATGGCCTGGGCTTGTTATAGCGCAGAATGATGTTTTGCCAGGATGTATCTGGTTGAGCGGGGTTTGATGTATTTTCCATTTCAGTCGGTATTTATGATCATTATTAATACAAATCCTGCATGAGGATGAGTAAAAGCAAACCCGGCTTTTTAAATGGAATTTGAATTTAAAGAGAAGGTCGTTGCAGGCACAAAAGTATGCAACTTTTTGGAATATT
>JAGOPY010000019.1 GCA_017991835.1 Bacteroidales bacterium
ACCCGCCAGGTAAGGAAATTGGTAATTCCTCAGAAAGGATACTTCCATCACTCATAAAGGATAATTCAAAAGTTTTGTGAAATATACCACCTTCAATGGTTGGAATTACCCATTTACCTTTAAGAACCTGACAGAATAAAAATTGTACTGATAAAAGGAATAGCATAATAAAAAGTAACTTTTTCAAAAAACATATTTTAAAGTGAAAAATAATATTAATACCCAAATTTATCAACATTGACAGCCGAGAAGTTTTATGCTCTTCCCGGCCAAAACTGTCAAATTTATTTTTACCCAGAAAATATATTGTTTTGAAAAAAGAGTTATGTAACACTAGTTAATAGTGAGGTTAGTTATACTTTGCTGGTTTTGATTAGATTTTTAGTCATTAAATAAGAACCCCTAATTATTGGCCATTCATGAATCTCAATTTTCAACCATGAATTGATTTAGAAAAAACATTATATAATTACCTTTCAAAGTCAATATATAATATCTAATTAATATATTTTTGTAAACTACCTGGCAATTAGTGGCAGAAAGGCACCTGCACGCAAAAACAATTCAAATTTACTTGACAGTTCAAAGATAAAGTAATTTATCTAAAAAGTCAAGATGTTTTTGAAACAAAAAATCATCCTAATTTTTGAAAAAACGCCCTACCTATCTTGCAAGTTAGTATGTCAGCAATGAGTAAGGAAATTTCTTAAATTGCTCTAAATATTTGGGAAAGTCCAAGTCAAAATATCCTTGACATCAATCTGAAAATCATTAACTTTGTCATTGTTAAAAGTTCATTTCAAACTAAAACTAAAACATCTGCCATGAAAAAGAGTTACCTGCTGTGCTTTTCACTTCTGGTTATCCTTCTGAATTGCATTTCCTTCTCAAGCTATTCCCAGAGACCTTCCATCTACTTTGATCCGGCCCAGCTTTCGGCAACGATCAATCCTGACGATTCGACCGTAGTGCATTCGGTACTTCATAATGCCACCGATTACACTGTTGAATTCTCCTTCCCCGGATATACCACCAAAGATCAAGGTGGCCCCGACGATTTCGGCTATTCCTGGATCGATAGCGAAGAGCCGGGTGGTCCCGACTGGTCATGGACCGATATTTCAGAAGTGGGAATTTTAGTGGAAGGATTGGGAGACGATGAAATGGCGGGACCGTTTGAGATGGGTTTCAACTTCAGCTTCTACGGCCAGACCAAGAATCATTTCTGGATCAGTCCGAATGGCGTGATCAGCTTCAACGAACAGTTTATTCCCTATGCAAACGAGCCTATTCCCACCAATGATAATTACAACGATTTTATCGCCTGGTTCTGGGACGACCTGAAGATCGATTCGGCGATTACAAGAGTTTATTATAAAAACTATGAAGAGAAAACCGTTGTGCAATTCACTAAAATGGTCCATTATCCCGGTACCGAATCATTTATTACCGGCCAGGTCATCATGATGGTAAACGGTTCTATCCTATTGAAATACAGGCTGGTCAGTGAAGACTTTGAAACAACCGGCGCCACGGCAGGAATCCAGTCATGGAACTCCCAGCAGGGATTGCAGGTTGTCTATAATGCTGAATATGTCCACTCCGAACTGGCCGTCCGATTTGACCTGAACCGGAATTTCATCACCTCTGTTAATCCTTCTGCCCTGACGCTACCTCCTGGAACCCAGGAAACGATCTGGATCACTTACTCTTCGACTGGCTTTGAAGTCGGATCCTATGAGCAAGACCTGAAATGCATTACCAGCCATCCGGAATTGCCTCACCTGATCCTTCACAATGTCATGCATGTCAATGTTCCTGTCAATTCAGGATTTAAAGGATATGTGACCGATGCGGCAACAGGTTTCGCCATCCATGAAGTGATGGTGAAAGCGGGTGAACATGTGACCTATACGAACGATAATGGTTACTATGAATTACCCCTGGAGGCAGGCGTTTATAATGTCAAATTCCAGCGAAACGGATACCAGACTGTGATTGTTGAAGACACAACGGCATTAGAGGGCTTTTCCATACTCGATGTCGAAATGAGCGGATATTATTTCATTACAGGACAGGTGTTTGCGGATGATAACCCGATAGGATCAGGATTTGCATACTGGTATAAACTTGTGGAAGAAGAGGTTGTGAATATCGGGGCCGGTATGGTCGGGGAGCTGGGATGGTATGAATTCAGCAGCATGCAGGCCGGAAACTACATTATCAAGGCTGAACCGGCTCCCGGATCGGATTACTATGAGCTTTACCTGCCTACTTATTACGGAGATGTGCTGCATTGGGAAGAAGCGACGATCATTGAGTTGAACCAGAGTACCGACGATGCACATATCAACCTTGTCGCCGCCACCGTTGCTACAGAAGGACCGGGAACGGTTTCCGGCAAGATCGAAAGCAATACCCGGACTGCCGAAATTCCCGTATTCCTTCGGACCCTTGACCATGCTATAGTATATATGGCGGTTACCGGAACCGATGGCGCTTACTCCTTTAGCAATATTCCATATGAAACATATGAAATCTTCGCTGAGATACCCGGTAAATCCATCACGCCCAAAATAATAATCATCGATGAACTTCATACTGTTTTTGAAAATCTTGATATGATGATCATGGATACGGAGATCATCTTCCTGGGAATCCAGGAATCGGATATTTTCACTCATGAGCCTTTCATTTATCCCAATCCTGCCAAAGAAACGCTGAATGTATTCACCGGGCTGAAAAAGAAAACCCGCGTGGATATAACGATATTTGATGTGGCAGGGAGAATAGTTACAGAAAGAAAACTTGAGGCAGGAGCCGATGAAACCATAAGGCTTGACGCGTCAGTATTGCCTTCTGGTCTTTACCTGCTGAAACTCGCCTCAGAAAACGATCTCCGGGTTATAGAGTTTTTAAAATAGAGTTCAAATTAATAATTGGAAGGGGGCTGTCATTATCTATGGCAGCCTCTTGTTATATTTATATTAATCTCTTGATTCGCTCTAAGATTATTTTACTCCAAGCCATTATACTAAAATTATTATAAATCTAATTTGTAATTTTATAGTGAATCGTCCGGTTAATCCAATCTGGTTGATACATTATTAGTAATCAATATATTATTCACTCATGAAATAATTGAAATCAGTTTTAATTTGAAATTGCAATCATGAAAAATTCTATTGGTTGTTCCACTGCCCTGATGAACGAATCATTCGTCAAAAGTTTCCTGCTAATTGTTTTTATTTTTCTGTATTTTACAGGTAGTGGTCAGACAAATATTGAGTTACCCACCACATTAGCAAGTGTCTCATCTCCTGCAATTTCTGGTGGAGCTTCTGCTAAAGAAGCATTACGTTTCAATGGTTATCTCTTTATTTACACTTCCGATGGAATATTAGTATATAGGGAAAGTGACAATAAATTTTATAAGAAAATTCCATTTAATGAAGATATTGATTTTGGAAAATTCGCTCCTGTTTATTTTAATGACCGCCTGAGTTTTGGCGATGCCAGCCTGATGGCGGTCAGTGAGAACAAATCGACTTTGTATGTCATCTTTCCGGATATGAAAATAAAAGGCATTTCAATAAATCCTGAATTTAATGTTACAGGATCCTTTGATCCTTTTATCACAAATCCTCCCACAGGTTCCGATCCTCTCCCATCCTATTTTTCACCTCTTCACGGTGCATGTATCTTAAAATTCGATCCTGTTCACAACCGTTTATTCTGGATTATTTATGCCGGAGATCCATTAGCCAACGGAGAATGCCCAGGAAATTTCCATACTCTTTCAAGATATTTTGCCATATTGGATATCAGTCCGTTTGGTAATATTTCCTGGTATTATGCCGAACTTTTGGAAGGCGGACAAGACTATTTTGATAGATCAATTACAGATATAGAATTCAATGACATTGAGTCTTATAACATCTTTTATCTTTCTAAATTAAACAAAATCGAGGTTTGGAGAGTGATTGGGAATAATATGATTGATTCATTAAGCCAGGTTACCGTCGATCCGACTATTTACGGTTATAATTGTAATATAGGACAAGGATCGTTATGCCCATACAAAATTGGCAAGATGCTATATGTACATAGCAATAATATTCATCAAATAATTGCCCTGCCATATAAATTTCCAAGTTCTTCATTACAGGAAAATAAAGTTCCTTTGGTTTATGTTCTTGATGCTGCATGGAATGGAATCGGAGATATTCCATATGCAACTTTTACTGCGCCCAGTGAAAAAATCAGTGATGGAATTTTTATTAGTAATTTAAACGATCTGGTTTTAAGTTATGCTGATGACCCGAATGTGTATCGAACATGGCCGGGCAAGGACATCTCAATATTCAGAAGCATTTCCGGCCTTAATTATACTCATAAACAAAGCTTTAATACGGATTATTCATTAAAAATTTCTGATTATGATATAAATACCTCTTTTAATTTGGCACGAATATATGGAACTCCACCGTTAATATTTATAGGGAAAAAAGATGGCATCAGTAAGCTTGCCCATAATGGCGAAGATCCACCCGGTGATTCGTACATTTCGTCAAATGTTTTGGTAGCTGAAAGCAATTTTTTCAGGAATGGAATTACCGGAGGAAATTCTGGAAGCTATTTTCTTAATAATGTTATGAACGGGATAGTAAAATTCGATGATGACGAATTGGTAGCTTCAATTCCGATGGCATATCCTGTATATGGGATTGCCGGCAACAGCGCCGGAACCAAATTGTATTTTTTCCATACTCTTCAATCGTTTCAAACCGGGCTTTATATCTATGATGGTGATAATTCCATTAATATTAATTACGACAGTTTTTCAAACAACGACATTGATAAACCTGTCGGGGACTGTATTTTCAATCCTTTTACCAACCAATTCCTGGTATCGGAATGTGCAGACTTCGGACAAAATCCTGCGGTTATCCGGGTCATAAACGACAATGGGGCCAATACATGGGCACAGGATATAGAACTTACCGATAACGAAGAGGATTACCAGTACCCTAAGGAGATGTTTATTACCCCTGACGGAAAGCTTTATGTGCTGGTGAATATGCACCGGCAACAATATGGAATGCCGGAATTGCTGGAATATACTGCCTGTGACCAGAGCCCTTACAGCGCCTATACATTTGTACGTTCCCATGATCTTTCCGTACCACCGGTGCCGGAAGAATCTGATTTTTTCTCGGGTCATTTCGCCTATGATTCCAGGGATGGGTCCGTTTATGTAACCGTTCATCCGACCGAATTGACGCTGGATCCATACAACTCGGTCATAAACAGTATCTATGATTTTCCAGCTCCAACACCCGAACCCGGCACAACCGGTTCACTTACCCGCTTAAACAAGAACAACAATTATTTGCCAAAAGATCTGTGGTACCCCGGCAAGATTATCTGCCCAGGGAGTGAATACCCGCAGATCCCATCCAAATTCGCGGGTAAAACATACGTCATCGGGAAGTATTTCTATGAATATGATATGGCTACAGATGATGTCACACAGTTTATCGACCAGCCCTTTAACGATATAACCTACTCGCCATTACATGACAAGATGTATGCCATCAGGGATGTCAATTATCCGCCTTGCGGCGACAATCGAAACTGTGAAGTTTATTGCATAGACAAGGTCAATGGCACATTGACTTTCACATTATTTGATAACGATCCACAGTCGTTCATTCCGGGACAGGTTTCCAGCATTACGTTTAATCCCTATGATGGGAAAATTTATCTCTATAATAAACTTGATAACTATAAACTTGGACAGGTTCACGGCAAGGTAGTCATATTTGATCCGGAAGCCGAAGACTGGCAGCCATCTTCCATTGAATTGCCTTTCTTAAGTTTACACCCCGAAATGGACCACCAGCCGGATAAGCACTATTACATGTATAATATAACAAAACCGTTTATTGATCCTGTAAACAATTGCATCTACTTTGCCAACGGAGGCCATAGTTCCGTTACCAGGATCGAATTCGAGGCAATGGAAACAACCCCGCTCGATCCTTCCCTGGTCACCTGGCTATCATTCCCCCGGCTCGACAGATCTTCTAATCCAAACACCGTTAATGAAGTCATTGGTGGTGAAAATATTGATCCATCCGATTATCAAAATCAAAGTCAATTATTTAATCTTCCCCCAGGAACTCCTGGTCTGATTTTCAATGTATATGACGGTAGTAACTGGCCGGAAAGCGAGCCATTGAACCGAATCGACAGTCGGTATGGGTATAAGCTGCAATTGCTTTACGATCCCGAAAACATGCCGGAAAAGGAGTGGCTGCATTTATACGGGGAGGTGATCGATGCTGCAACTCCCTTGAACATTGACTGCCGGTATGAAAACTGGATTGGATATTGGCTTTATGAAAAACAATCTCCTTTCACTGCTTTTCCCGAATTTGTCCTGGATAAGACCAGAATCATTTCCGCTCAGCATTGGATGTGCGTGAAATTCTCTTCTACTCCGGGATATGGCGGCACCGAGCCTCCATCCTATTGGGGTTGTGCCTGCCACGAAGGCAAAGTGGAGCTGAAATATGGCGATATGGTCATCTTAAAACCGGAATATGGAACGGATAACTTTAACTTTCAGTGGCTTCGTTACGGAAATCCGGTGGTCGGGCAGATCCGGCCTTCTACAGAATATTTCCTTTACCAGGAGCAACCCGACTATGTCCCCTACCTGGTTGAGCTTGATTCAACCCAGCTTCCAGATGAGATCGGAGCTTTTGTTAATGATACTTGTGTGGGAGCCACCTCTGTACTTCCCGGGGACACACTTGTTCTCGTGCCGGGCTATGTGGAAGGAATCAACGGAAATGTGACCTTCCAACTCCATTACGACAGCCTGAAATCTTCTCCAAAGGCCGTAAATGAATATTGGGTGGAGAATCCCCGTAGCCGCGTGAAAAATCGCACGACCTTGCAAACTTCCGATAAACAGGACTATTTTCTTATATCGTTCAGAAATAACGGGCAAGACAACACTGTTGTGGATATGGCTGAAATAAGAGTGGATCCAAATCCCGCAAAGGAGCAATGGAGGGTAACATTTTACCTGCCCGAGGCGGGTTCAGTATCTATTGAGGTCTTCGATCTGTTCGGCAACAGTTGGAATATTATTTCAGAGAGTTGGTTCCCGGTAGGATTTCACTCCTTCGAATTAAAAGCATCGGATATGGCTGGCTATGACTTGAACAGCGGGATATTCCTGCTTAAGCTCCGAAGCGAAAGATATTATGCTGCCACCAAATTGGTTTTAGTGAAATGATCCCAGGAACTTATTTTCGAATGCCCCTGTCTAGCATTCTGGTCTTGACAATATTGAATCCTGCGGGCTTATTTTCACAGATCATTGAAGTCAGGCCTGATGGCTCCGGCGATGCCCTTACCATCCAGCAGGGAGTCGATATGTCGCAGGATGGGGATACGGTCCTTGTGTGGCCGGGAACCTACATGGAAAATGTGGTATGCAATACAAAAAACATTACCCTGGCCAGCCTGGCGCTTACCACCGGAGACCTGTCATATAAGTACCAGACCATCATTGACGGCAATTTTAACGGAAGCTGCCTTAAAATCAGGGATTGCCTTACCGGAATCACTGTTTGCGGTTTTACAATGAAACACGGAAGCGGAAGCTTTCATGGAGCGATTAGCGGCGGTGGAATCTCGTCAAGAAATGGAAAATTAAACCTGAGACACTGTATTATACGCGATAATAAGGTAACAGGAAACGCCGGTGGACTTTATTGCGAAGATATGGAAGTCAGCTTATCGGATATCACCATTTGTTTTAACTATGCTTACACTTGGGGCGGAGCTATGGAGGTATTATCAAGCATTGTAATATTCGATACCATTAACAGGTGCAATATCTATCTTAACTATGCCGGGATCGGAACTGAAATCTACAAATTAGGGGAGGCCGACACGCTCCGGATGGTGGTGGATACTTTCACTGTCGCCGCACCCGATTATTATTACCTTTATTCTAATCAACTGAGCGGATTTCCCCGGTATGACATCACCTATGATATTCTGAATCCACGGATTGAAGCAACTAACCAGGATTTGTATGTCGCGCCCTGGGGCGATAACAACAACAACGGGCTGAATCCTGCCGAACCGCTGAAACAAATCAGCTTTGCCCTGCTGAAAATGCGGTCCGACAGTATCACCCCGGATACCATCCACCTGGCTGCCGGTATCTATTCCCTGGATGAAGGGCAACAATTCCCCCTAAGCCTTAAAGCATACGTTTCAATACAAGGCGCTGGAATGGACAGTACCTTCCTGGATGGAAGCAACGAAATCCATCTTATACAGGGTATAACCTATGCCGATCACTACCGGATCAGCGACCTGACAGTGTGTAACGGGAATGGTGATTTATACTCCTATCATAATTACGGTGCCTTCGATATTGTGTATAACCGGCATAGTTCATTATCCAACCTGAGATTCAACGTGAACAAAGGTTGGATAAGTAGCTCAGGGGCCATTCATAATTCAAATAATTTTACCGTATCCGATGTTGAGTTTTCGGACAATATGGGTGGGCAAGCACTGAGAGCCGGTCATGGTCATGGGTCGATAACATTTTATGATACAGTGAGGATTTATAATTGTCATTTTCTCAATAATCAGCCTGAATATGAGGATCCTATGGAAGGATTCGGAGGAAGCCTCGCGTTTATAGGTCAGGGCACTTTTCCAGACCTGATGACAGGGTATGTATTTAATTGCCTGTTCCATACCAATCACACAAAGGAATATCCGTTCGGGGCAGGTTCAAATTCTATTGGACTGGCATTTCAGAGCCGTGTCAATGTTATAAACTGCAGCTTTGGGTACAACACTTCTGAAAATTCTGACGGCGCCAATATCGGCGTGACGTATGATTCCGACCTGAAAGTGTACAACTCCATAATGTATGGCAATTACCCGGCGGAGTTTTATATGTATGCCTTTGACGGCGACGACTGCAACCTGTCGATTTATAATTCCCTGGTCGAGGGAGGAGAAGAGGAGATCAGGATTCTCACTCCCTGGAATAACTTATATTATGACAACACAAACATTGACACCGACCCGTTGTGGGATACGACGAGTCCATGGCCATATTCTTTAATGGCAGGCTCTCCCTGCATCGATGCAGGTACATTGGATCTACCACCTGATATTGTCATTCCGGAAACGGATATCGCCGGAAATCCCAGAGTTTGGGGTACCAGCATCGATATGGGCGCCTATGAATATGGCCCCTGGGTAAAAATACCCGATTGGCGGGATCTTGTAAAGGATGAATCGCCAAAGTATTTATCGGCTTATCCAAATCCGTTTCATGACCGCACGCTAATAAATTATAAATCTGATAAAACAGGGAGGCTCACCCTTGAACTCTTCGATAGCCGGGGTATATTTCTGGCTAAAATGCTCGATCATCAGTGTCAGGCAGGACAAGGATCATTTTACTGGAACGGAACTTTACCTACTGGAGGCCGCCTGCCATCGGGTATCTATCTCTTACGATTATCAATGGATAACCTTCCAATGGAAATCATTAAGTTAGTAAAGGGATAGAAAAATGGAAATAACTACTTTTGGATGATTTACTTTAAATCATATTATAGTTTATGATGATTCATTTTCGTTGGATACCATTTCTCGTGAGTCTTCCTGTCATTATTCTATATGCCAGTGCATGCAAAGATAAAAAGATCGAACCGGCAAAACCTGCTGCAGCAAAGCCGGTGGAGGTCAGAGCCGTTATTGCTGAACCGAAACCGGTAGAGAATAAAATCTTTTCTACGGGCAGCATCCTGGCCAACGAAGAAGTCGAGATCAGGGCTGAAGTCCCCGGAAGGGTTACACGGATCAATTTTCAGGAAGGATCGGCGGTTAAAAAAGGGGATTTGCTGGTTAAAATCAATGACAATGAGTTACTGGCAGAACTGAAGAAACTCGAACTGGATGAAAAGCTGGCTTCGGATGACGTTTTCCGGAAAGAAAAACTGATCGAACTGAAGGCGGTAAGCCAGGAGGAGCTTGACATTGCCCGCGGCCAGCTCGGCACAATACAGGCCCAGATCGAACTGGTGAAAGCGCGGCTTGAAAAAACCGAAATCTTTGCCCCCTTTGCAGGCAGGATCGGTCTCAGATATATCAGCCCTGGCGGGTACATATCGTCAGCCATGCTGATCGCGCGCCTGTTGCAAACAGACCCGGTCAAGATCGAATTCACCGTGCCGGAAAAATATATCGGCAGTGTGAGCCAGGGGATGGAGGTTGCCTTTTCAATTGCCGGAAGCGACAGTGTGTTTTCCGGCCAGGTATATGCGATCGAACCAAGGATTGATCCATCCACCCGCTCTTTCACGGTCAGGGCCCGGTGCCAGAATCCCGGCGGAGTGCTTGTGCCGGGAGCTTTCGCCAAGGTCACGGCCATTCTCGAACGGATACCGGATGCCATCGTACTCCCCTCCGACGCCCTGATCCCGGATATCAAGGGGGAAAAAGCCTATCTCTGCCGGAACGGAAAAGCGACAGCCGTTTATGTCACCACCGGCATCCGCACCGAAACTGATGTCCAGATCACCTCCGGAATCAACCCGCTGGATACTGTCATCACATCCGGACTGCTGCAGATTCGCGAACAGATGAGCGTCACCCCCCGTATCAACGGTAAAAACTAAAGCGGGGCCAGGGTTATGAACATTTCATCTATTAGCATTAACCGTCCGGTCCTGGCTACCGTGATCTCCATCCTGCTGGTGCTCTTCGGCGCCATCGGATACACTTTTCTCGGCGTTCGCGAGTTCCCCAGCGTCGATCCGCCGGTGGTCACGGTCTCCACCAGTTATATCGGCGCCAATGCCGATGTGATCGAATCGCAGATCACAGAGCCGCTGGAGGAATCCATCAACGGTATCGCCGGCATCCGTTCACTGACATCAACCAGCTCCGACGGACGAAGCAATATCACGGTTGAGTTTGAACTGGGCGTTGACATGGAGGCCGCCGCCAACGACGTCCGCGACCGCGTCTCCCGGGCGATCCGAAGCCTGCCTCCCGACACCGATCCGCCCGTTGTGACAAAATCGGACGCCGACGCCAGCCCCATCCTCGTTTTGATGCTTCAGAGCAACGAACGAAACCTGATGGAACTCTCCGACCTGGCCAACAATGTTTTTAAAGAAAGGTTGCAAACGGTTCCGGGGGTCAGCGAAATCCGCATCTGGGGAGAAAAGAAATATGCCATCAAACTGCTGATGGATCCGGCAAAACTGGCCAGTTACCAGCTTACCCCGGTCGACGTCAGGAATGCACTGACGCGCGAAAATGTCGAGCTCCCCTCAGGCCGTGTCGAGGGCTATCGTACGGAACTGACCATTAGAACCTTAGGGCGTTTGACGACTCCTGAAGAGTTCAACGACATGATCATCCGGGAATCTGACGGCGCCCTGGTCCGTTTCAGGGATATCGGCCGGGCGGTGCTCGTCCCTGAAAATGAGCGTTCCATCATGCGCGGCAACAATGCCGTGCCGCTGGTGGGAGTCGCCATCACCCCGCAGCCCGGGGCCAACCAGATCGCCATTGCCGATGAATGTTACAAACGGCTGGATCAGATAAAACTGGACCTGCCGGAAGATATTTCCGTAGGCCTGGCCATCGACACCACTAAGACCATCCGAAATGCCATCACAGAGGTATTCGAAACGTTGCTGATCGCCTTTGGCCTCGTGGTCATGGTCATCTTTATCTTTCTCCGCACCTGGCGTACGACCCTCATACCGGTCATCGCCATCCCGATCTCCCTGGTCAGCGGATTTTTTATCATGTATATCGCGGGTTTCTCCATCAACATTCTGACCCTTCTCGGGATTGTCCTGGCAACGGGCCTGGTAGTGGATGATGCCATCGTGGTGCTGGAAAACATATACCATAAGGTGGAAAGCGGGATGAACCCGGTAGAAGCAGGGCACAAGGGCTCCAAAGAGATCTATTTCGCCATCATTTCCACAACGATCACACTGGCAGCGGTTTTTCTTCCCGTGATCTTCCTCCAGGGGCTTACCGGACGATTGTTCCGTGAGTTCGGGATGGTCGTGGCAGGGACTATCCTCGTTTCAGCCTTAGTTTCATTGACCCTGACCCCGATGATGAGTTCCCGGATGCTCCGGAAAACGGAAAAACACAGCCGTGTTTTCAACCGGACGGAACGCTGGATCGACGGCTTGATCAGCGGCTACAACAAACGTCTGACCTCCTTTCTCCGTTACCGCTGGCTGGCCATCCTGATCATGGTCCTTTCCATCGGAATGATCCTGGGGATCGGTTCCCTCGTTCCGTCGGAACTGGCACCCATGGAAGACAAAAGTCGACTTAGTATTGTATCCACTGCGCCGGAGGGGACATCCTTCGAAGTCATGGACGAATATATGCTGAGTTTGCTGGAAGTGGTGGACACCATCCCCGAAAAGACCAATTTCCTGGCTATCACCGCGCCCGGATTTGGTTCCAGTGCCTCGACCAATACCGGGTTCTTCAGGGTTATCCTGACCGATCCTTCCGAAAGGGAGAGGAGCCAGCAGGAGATAGCCGACGAGCTCAGCCAGATCACCCGCAGGTACAACTTTGCCCGGAGCTTTGTTACCCAGGAGCAGACGATCGGCGGTGGAAGGGGCGGCGGGCTGCCGGTTCAGTTTGTCATCCTGGCGCCAAACTTTGACAAGCTCAGGGCCGTTATCCCGAGATTCATGGAAGAGGCCCAGAAAAGCCCGTTATTCCAGGTAACTGACCTCAACCTGAAATTCAACAAGCCGGAGGTGAGTATCGATATCGACCGGAACCGGGCCCGGGCACTGGGGGTGAATGTGAGGGATGTGGCGGAGAACCTGCAGCTTTATTTCAGCGGACAGCGATACGGCTATTTCATCCTCAACAACAAACAATACCAGGTGATCGGGCAGGCCGACCGTCTAAACCGGGATGAACCGCTCGACCTGAGTTCGGTCTATGTAAGAAATAACCGCAACGAGCTTATCCAGCTCGATAACATGGTCACATTGAGCGAAAACAGCAATCCGCCGCAGCTTTACCGCTATAACCGTTATGTCTCGGCGACCGTTTCGGCGCAACCCGCAAAAGGGATCACCCTCGGGCAGGGAATTGATGAGATGCGCAGGATTGCCGGCGAAACCCTTGATGACAGTTTCTCGACAGAGCTTGCAGGTGTATCGAAAGAATACGAAGACAGTTCGAGCAGCCTTTTATTTGCTTTCCTGCTGGCCCTTGTGCTCATCTACCTGATCCTGGCAGCCCAGTTTGAAAGCTATATCGACCCGCTGATCATCATGTTCACGGTTCCGCTGGCGCTCGCAGGAGCAGTGCTTTCATTGTGGCTGTTCGGCCAGACCATCAACATCTTCAGCCAGATCGGGGTGATCGTACTGATCGGGATCGTCACCAAGAACGGTATCCTGATCGTAGAATTCGCCAACCAGCGGAAAGCAGCCGGGCTGAGTATCCGGGAAGCAGTGATCGATGCGGCGACACGACGGCTCCGCCCGATCCTGATGACGAGCCTGGCTACAGCGCTCGGCGCCCTTCCCATCGCCATGGCCCTGGGCGCCTCATCCCAAAGCCGGATCCCGATGGGGATAACCATCATCGGTGGCCTTATCTTTTCGCTGATCCTGACTTTATTTGTTATACCGGCTTTGTATACTTTCCTTTCAAGAAAAATCAAAAAAACCGATTATGTGCCTGATGCCGGTGAAAATGAATAAATGTCGACTTCAAATATGGATAATCCTGTTGTTCTCAGCGGGATTGGGTTTCCAGGGCTTTGGCCAGGAAATCCTGACCCTGAAGGATGCTATACGGATCGGCCTGGAAAACAATTATTCCATCATTATCCGGAAAAATGAGGCGGAAATTGCCGCTAACAATAATACCCTGGGAAATGCCGGGTTTCTGCCTGTTATAAACCTGACAGGGACACAGAACAACACGGTCACCAACACGCACCAGGAGACCTTTTCCAGTGGTGTAAAGGATATTACAGGCGCTACCAACCGGACTCTAAATGCGGGCATTCAGCTTACCTGGACCCTGTTCGACGGTTTCAGCATGTTTGCAGGTAAAAATATGCTGAAAATCATGGAGGAAATGGGAGAAACGGAAACCAGGATCACGGTTGAAAACACATTATCATCTATCATTCAGACCTATTACGGCATTATCCAGCAGCAGAAGCTGATCGCCGTTCTTGAAGATGCCGCGGCTCTATCGCTGGAAAGAAAAAAGATCATGGAAGCCCGGATCAGCCTGGGATCAGGTTCCGAACTGCAATTCCTTCAAGCCACCGTGGATCTGAATGCCGACAGTATCAACCTGATCAGGGAAAAATCGGTCCTTCAAAAATCCCTGGCCGATCTGAACCGGCTGCTGGCAAGAAGCCCGGAGATCGTTTTCATTCCGGCAGACAGCATTAAACTGCAAACCCGGCTGAATTACGACAGCCTGCTTGCCAAAACCCGCGGACAGAACAGGGAACTGCTGATGGCCCGGAATAATCTTTCACTAAGCAATTTTGCCCTGAAAGATATCCGCTCGCAGCGATACCCCAGGCTAAATTTAAATGCGGGGTACAGTTACAGCCAGCTCCGGTCGGAAACGGGATTTCTCCAGTACAACCGGAGCCTCGGGCCCTCTTACGGGGTGTCGTTGTCGTATTCATTGTTCAACGGTTTTAATGTTAACCGTGAAATTCAGAATGCCCGACTTGATCTGAATACGATGGAAAATTACCTGCTACAGACGGATCTCAGTCTTCATACATCACTTTACCAGCAATATAACGATTATTTGACAAACCTGAGGATTGTCGATATGGAACTGATCAACAGGGAAGTGGCCAGGGAAAATGTTGAAGTGGCTTTCGCAAAGTACCGGCTGGGGACCATCAACGATATCGAACTGCGCGAGACACAGAAAAAATATATCGATGCACAATATCAGCTCCTGTTATCCCAATTCCAGGCTAAGAACGCGGAGATCGAACTGCTCCGGATAAGCGGAGAACTATTTAAAGTGTTGAGTGTTGGGTTTTGAATGCTGAGTTTGGAGTCAGGAGTAAGCTGGAAATTACTTTTTAACCTTATAAAGACACTATGACTGATGATTTAAATCAAAGGATTTCAAAAGCAAAACAGCTGTTTGACGGTCCCTATAACTGCTCTCAATCGGTAGCCGTTGCCTTTGCCGATATTTTACAAAAAGACGAACAAGAGATATTAAAACTGATGAGTGGTTTCGGATTTGGGATGGGTGGGGAAAGATCGGTTTGCGGGGCTGTGTCGGGAGGAATATTCGTTCTTTCATCAACAATAGAAGATCCGACAAGAAGGGAAGAAATTTATGATAAAGTCTTTTACCTGATCAGCCAGTTTAAAAAACTCAACCAGGGCAGTCTCCAATGCCTTGACCTCGTGGGAAAAGAGCCAACCGATGAACAATTCAAGACCATTTGCCCGCTCCTCCTTTCCCAGGTCATCACCCTCGTCCGGAAAATAACGATATCTTAAAACCCTTACCACTCTTACCACCCTTACACCCCTTTTGTTAACCATCTCCTAAAATTTTGTTAATCTTTTGTTAATGTTTTCATAACGTGAAATATACGGCTATTCGTAGGGTACTTTTGCACACTTATTTAATTCCCTCCGGTTATGAAAAACATTCTACTCCTTTTTAGCAGCATCATTTTCCTTTCAGGATTTTTTAATTCCGAAAAGGTAAATTCACAGATTTGTTGTCCCGATTTTATCCTTAAGGATGCCGTCGAGATCTGCGCGCCTCATATGAGCTGTAGCAGCGACCAGCCCGGAATCGGCTTCCCGGTGGCAGCCTGTAAAAACACAGTACACACATATACGGTTTATCCCAACGATCTCTCTTCATTCACCTATACCTGGACAGTAACAGGCGGCACACCTTCCAGCACCAATGGCAATCCCGTTAACATTCTCTGGGGAAACGGCGCCTCGGGATACATTAAGGTGGTCATCACCAGTAACAATCCCAATTTCATCTGCGCCGATTCGATCATGCAGCAGATCTGCCTCATCGATGGTCCGCAGGCTGCTTTCACCGTGAATTATGATACTGTCTGCACCGGAGTGGCCATCTCGCTGACCAATACGTCGCTCGGCGGCAGCGCCTTCACCTGGAACATGGGCGATGGCACAATCTATACCTCCCCGACACCGCCAAATCACACCTACCAGTCACCCGGAACTTATACGATCATCCTGACGGTGAAAGACATGGGCCAGGGCCAGTACGTCGGCGGCCCGAACGGAGAAAACCGGATCCCCTGCGGCTGTGCCGACACAGCTTCGGCGGTGGTAGTCGTGCTGCCCGGTATCGGCCCGGAAATTGAGACGGATTGCTGTTACGGCACCGTCTGCCCGGGGGATACATCGGAATTCTGCACGCCGATGGTCTGCGGAAGTTATAACTGGACCGTTACCGGTGGCACAATCATTTCCGGCGCCGGGACCTCCTGCATCCAGGTTGAATGGGACAACACCTATTCCGTACCGACTACAGTCACTTTGCAGAGTTGTCCCTCCTCCTCCTGCCCGGGATCGACAACGATCGATGTGCCGGTGCTGTACCCCAATCTGCCGATCTCCGGTCCGAACAATCTGTGCCTCGGGGCCTCAGGCACATTTTCCCTTCCTCATCTTCCCGGAACATTTTACAAATGGACCGTTTCCGGTGGGCCTTATATTTTCAACGAAAAAAACAGGAATGTCTCACTCGTCAACATCTCCTTCAATTCTTTTGGAACCTATTGGGTGAAGTGCGAATACAACAATCCGCTGGCCGGCTGCGACGGGATCGACTCCCTGTTGGTGACCGTTACACCGAAATTTGATATTGTGGGTCCGGAGAAAATCTGTGAAGGCGATACGGTCTTTTATCTTACCAATTCTCTTGTTGGCGGACCGCCGGCCAACTGGACCTTTGCCCCTGCCGGTCCCGTCGTATACACTGGCCAGGGAACTCCAAATGCATCCATTATCGCTGCCCCGGGAAACTATACGATCATTGCGACATCCCTCACTCCACCGGTTAACTGCAACCTGGTCGCCACTAAAAATATCCAGGTTGTAGCCAAACCTCTTCTCGGAAATATCACGGGACCAACAATGGCCTGCCCGAATACCAACTACACATACGGCATAACCTCCAATACAAGCGGCAGTTCCTTTATCTGGTCCGTGGGTCCCGGTTCAGGCGCCATTTTCTCCCAGATGGGCGACGACAACGATTCGGTCATCGTCCAGTTCAGCGGAAGCGGCCCCTGGACACTGAATGTTTACCAGGAAATTGACCTCGGCAACAACGACTTCTGCAAATCGCTTACCAAAACGCTGGTGGTGAATCCTTTCCCGGCGCCAAACATCACGGGGGCACATACGGTTTGTGTCGATGCTGTTGAAAATTATACGGCCAGCGGGCCCGTTCCTCCAGGCGGTTTCCAGTGGTCCATATCACCCAGCGCCCAGGGGACGATCTTAAACGGACAGGGAAGCAGCAGCGTCAACATCAAGTGGCACGGGCCTGCTGCCACAAATGTCGTACTCACGGTGACAACCTGCTCTGGGCTGGATACGATCCATGTCGCTATCAGCACCCCGCCCACCGTCCTGGCCACCCCGAGCCAGCCTCCGCTGTTCTGCCTGGGGGATAACCAGACACTGGTCATCTCCACACCCAATATCGGCGGTTACACCTACCAGTGGTACGACAACAACGGGATACTTACCGGTGAGACCAATTCATCCATATCGCTTAACATCGCGTCATTTACAAATCCCGGTACCTACAGTTATTATGTCGTGGTCACCAACGGTGGCTGCACCCGCACTTCCAACATCGTGAATGTCATTATATCTACTTGCACGGGTGGCGGTGGCCCGTCGGGCTGCCCGCCCAATCCCGTACCCGATTGCCCGACCGTATGTTTTAGTACCAACGTGCTCTGCGGCCAGGTCCAGCTTTTCAACTCATCGTACGTGGTACCGAATGCATCGATCCAGAGCTACACCTGGTCTGTCAGCCCAAATACGGGCACCTTCACACCCAGCAACACCGCTCCGAACCCGACTTTAACGGTGCCCACATCCGGGACCTACACCATCACCCTGACGGTTATTTCCACCACAAACTGCACGGCAAGCGCTTCGCAGGCGGTAACCGTTTTCGTCCCGACGGCAAGTTTTACCGTCTCCTCGCCGGTGTGTGAGAACTCATTCGCCACCTTCACTGCTTCACCCATTTTACCCGGCCTGAACTACTTCTGGACCTTCGGCGACGGCAGCACATCCTATTCCGCTATAACCCAGCATTCATATGCTTCCGCCGCTTTGTCACCTTACACCGTATCATTGACCATTTCCGACAATTACGGCTGCACGGCCAATTATTCGGCGCCGGTTACGGTCAATCCTAATCCGGTCTGCACGATTTCGTCACCCGATACCGCTTTCTGCCCGGGAGGCTTCGTGCCTTTGACCGCCTGCACCGGAATGAGCTCATACCAATGGTACCTGAATGGCAGCCCGATCAGCAATGCGAACGGCCAGACGCACAATGCAAACCAGGTGGGAGAATACTATTGTGACGTAACCAATTCAGCCGGCTGCAGCGGGATTTCGAACAAGCTGTTCATTTATATGCACAAACGACCGAAGGCAGATATCACCGGTGACGGATATTATTGTTCTCTGCCCGGCGGAACGATCTATTTCAGCCTGTCGACGATATACAATGCCAACTACAGCTATAGCTGGACCTGCATTCCCGGCGGAGCGACATTTTCGCCTTCCAATTCCGACAATACCTGGGTTTCGCTGACTGTCCCGCTTACATTGCCCGCCTATTTCCAGTTCGTTGTCGATGTTACGGACAACATCACCCAATGCGTCAATTCCGACACATTGTGCGTCACCGTGTATGAAACACCGTCACTCAGCATCCTGAGCATCCCGGCGCTCGATGTCTGTGAAGGAACCCCTGTTACCCTTATCCCAAACCTTAACAATACCGGGCTTTATAGTTACCTGTGGAGCAACGGGGCTACAACTCCGGTGATCACGGTCTCCTCTGCCGGATTCTACAGCCTGACGATCACAAACAAAGCGACGGGTTGTTCTGCCACAGCCAATGCCGGCGCTATTCATCCAAAACCCGATCTGAGCCTTTTCCCGATCGGTTGTGATGAGCTCTGCGATCCTGATTCACTGCACCTTTATATCCCGCTACCGCTGAATGCCCTGCCGCCTTTCAATACTTACGCCACGGCTTATCCCACCATCACCTGGCTGGATTACGGCACACCCGTCGGGTCAGGCCCCACGCTGGCATTCCCGGCAGGGACATCGGGCAACCACCAGTTCTCGGTTGCAGTAATGAACCAGTTCGGCTGCGTCGATACAGCCGGCGTTTTCTGCCTCACCAACGGATGCTGCAATATCGACCTGGAATACCTCGAGCCGACCAGCGCTTCATGCGCCACCTCAGCCGACGGCTCCTTTACCATCGTCCTCGATCCGGCATCCACCGGAGGCCCGTTCACGATCACCTCGATCCCGCTGATGCCGCCGCTGCCCACCACCATAATACCGGGAAATCCGCTGACTGTCGGTAACCTGCCTCCGGGCACCTTCACGATTATTATCAATGGCCCGGCAGAAGGTTGTACGGAGACATTCTTCGTTGATATTGGCTATATCGAAGAAGAATGCTGTTTCGCCGAAATCGACTCTACATTCACCAAAATACTGGTAAATACAACCTATACGACCGATGTGGTCTGGGACGGGAAGTATTTTATCGATGATAACGTTATCGTCACGGTCACCAACGGGGCTGTGCTCGATATCACCAATGTCGACTGCGTATTTGGCGAATGTGCGGGAATCGTATTTACCAACGGCGCTATGCTCCGCTCAACCAATTCGGTTTACCGTCCCTGCTTTGTCGACGACACCTGGAAAGGGCTCCGATTTACCAGCAAAGGTGAATTCGACAACATCATCAACGAATGTACCTTCAAAAATGCCGAAGTGGCCCTGTACTTCCAGGGTAATGCCGATGGGGTCATCTCATCCAACCTCTTCTCTAATTGCAATTATGGAATCAGGGTAGAAGGCAATAACAATTTCAACCATCCCGTTACCGGGAACCACTTCGTGACCGAGCAGTTCTTCCCGAATTACGACTGCCCGACGAAATACTCTTTTATCAATAATTCCAGTTCCTTTGGCATTTACACCACCACTTCGCGCTTCAAACAGCAAGTCTCGCAAAACGAGTTTGTAAATACGTGGGGAAATGATAATCCGAGGACACATGGAATCTACCAGGTGAACGGTGGAGCCACCATCTCATACAATACCTTCACCGATCTGTCTTATTCCATCTACCTGAGCACGGCATTGTTCACTACGATCATCGAAAACAACGAGATCGAAATAAACGAAGTCGTAAACACCACCGTCGCACCAATTTACGTTAACACGACCACCAGTCCGCTCATAGAGATCAACAACAACGAGATATCCGACAACTATCACCAGTTCAACTGTTTCTCGGCCATTTACCTGAAAAGCTCGGCGAACGTAAGCGCGATCAACAACCGGATCGACGGGTTCCAGTACGGGATTTATGCAAATAGCGTCAGGAATACCCAGATCAGCAATAACGAGATCATCGACAGTGATGTTATCGGGATCTATTTCAGCACAAAAGGCATCTTTAAAAATTATATAACATGTAATAATATAAAGATGAGGTCATTCACCAATACGAGGGGTATCTATACCGTCGATATGACCACCCGGAGCGAGATCAGCAGCAACTGTATCAATGATTGTTATGTTTCGATGGATATCAGGTCATTTACCGGTGCGGCCCTTCCGAAGATCAGGAATAACTTCCTCTACAACTACAATTTTGTGGGGATCAACGTGGTGGGGCATACCGGCAATATCGGGACCCTGTCGCCGGCCGATCCCGGCCTGAACACGCTGTGGAGCAATTACAATCCTGCGATCGACATCAACAGCAATACCAACATTACCGTTGCCGACAATTTCGGCATGTTCAACATCTCCTGGCCAACGGTGCAGATCACCAGCAACCGGCCGTTCCATTCCACAGCTTCGTGCGCCCAGCAGATCTTCAACATGCCATCGCAGGGCAACCTGAACATCAACTATACCTGCGATAATTTCAAGAACCTCTTCACTGCCTTTACCGGGGTCAGCGCACCGTTCGCCCTGGCCCCCGACTACAGGGAACAGCTCCAGGTTTCTGAATATCCTTATGAAGAGGCCGACCTTCTCCTGGCTGCCGTTGAACCCACGGATCCCGCTTTGGTCGATGAGTTGATTCAGTTGCCCGCTCTGAGCAACAATGAAAAATCGCTCCTGCAGTACAATTATGCTTACCGGAATGCGGACTTTGCAGTGGCCGGAACGCACCTGGCAAGCTATTCTCCCACGGATGAAGAAGGCACGGATTTCAAGATCCTTGCCCTCTACGACCTGGATATCATCATGTATGGCCGCGATATACTCACCGGCGCCGACCTTGAGATCATCCGGGCGATCGCCGAAAAACTGTCGGTCAATTCCAACTTCGCCATCACCCTGCTGAACAATTCGCCCGAATACCGGGATCATCTCTTTGAACCTGTTCCGTTGCCGGAGGTATTGGCCGGAGCTGATATCAAACGGATCGGGGAGGAGGCCATGCACCTGGTCATCCGGCCCAACCCGGCATCCGATAGGGTGTTTATCGAATCTGTCTTCAGCCCGCTGTCCGAGGTCCGGGTCGAAATGCACGACGTGAGCGGCAAGCTGATCACCGGCTATTCCCTGCAAAGGGCAGCCGGAGGTATCGAGCTGGATATCAGCCGCCTCAGGGAAGGGTTCTATTTCGTGGTCCTGACCGATCCGGCGACCGGCACGGTGAAAACCGGAAAGCTGATCAAAGTGAAATCTCCCGGTAATTAATCCTTAGCATTCGGTCGTTTGAAAACAACATCGCTAATATATGTTTTGGTTTTTCTCCTTGCGGGATGGGCAGGCGGGCAATCCGCTTCCCCTCTCCAGGGAGGCGAAACCATAGCCAATGCATTTGTTATAACCGGAACCCTGCCCTTCTCGGCCAGTGGTACTACGCTGGGTTATACTGACGATTATGATGAAGCCTGCCCTTACGACAGCAGCCAGGCACCCGATGTGGTCTATTCCTACACCCCGGCTGCTTCTGTTATCGTGGATATTGATCTCTGCGGATCGGAATATGACACGAAGATCTTTGTCTATGAAAATACCGTAACTCCCGGTATTCCATATGATTGTAATGATGATTTCTATTATGAAGAACCCTGCGGGCTTTATGTCTCAAAGATCGAAGGGCTTTTGCTAACCGGGGGAAATACATATTACATCATTGTCGATGGATACAGTTCGGGCGATTTTGGCAACTATGACCTTTCGGTCACCCAGTCCGACAACACTCCCCAGTGCATCATAGGAATTAATTTTATCTGCCCGGCCTGGGCCGTTGACGAACCGGAGGATTGCGGCCAGGATGAGAACGGCGGCTGCGATATGATTCCCGGGAATGAAAGCTGGGAATCGGTTCCGTCTGCCGGGGCAACCTATTGCGGCAGTTTATTTGCCGACAATGGAGACAAGGACTCCGACTGGTATGAGCTCGTTTTGTCAGAACCTTCGTCAGTGGTCCTGACTGCCAATGCAGAGCAGCAAGTTTCTTACGGCATGGCCGAAACCACAACCCCCGGCGCACCGACCTGCATTACTCTGACCGGAGACACGGAGCCCGGGGCTGTGGCCGGCCCTTGCAGCGAAACATCCGTGGACCTGGGCACCCTTGCGCCCGGGACTTACTGGTTGGTTATCGAAATGACCGCCACCAGCGGTTTCCCGTGTAGCAATCACTACGTCTTCGATATCGATGTCAACCCCGTCCCCTGCTCGCCCCCTGATTTTCTCACTGCTACAGGGATCACCTCTTTTGGTGCCACGCTGGGCTGGTTTGAGACCGGCACAGCCGCATCCTGGGAATACCAGTATGGCGTGAGCGGCTTTACCCCGGCAGGTTCGGGCATTTCGACGGTTGCCAATCCGGTTGCCGTTACGGGGCTGGCGATCAGCACCGCTTATGATTTCTATGCCAGGGCGGTTTGCGGGCCCGGTATCTACAGCGCCTGGTCGGGACCTTACACCTTCACAACGCTATGCGGTACAATAAACTCAATCCCCTGGTCGGAAGGATTTGAGTCCGGCTGGCCGCCGGCATGCTGGACCGACGATAATGCCTTACCCGGCTATGGCTGGGACCATGGCGTTTACGGCTCGCCCGGGAGCGGCTCGAAATGGGCTTACAGCAACCTGTCGGGTTCCGTGCTTACCGCACCTTCCGTAAGCCTGGCAGCCGATGCTTACCTGTTCTTCAGTTACCGGGCTGAGAACAAGGATTTCCCCAGGAATATATCTGTAAAAATTAACAATGATGAAGTTTTCCAGGTTAACGGTTTTACCTCTGAGGATTATTCCGTCGGTGCCGTTTCGCTGGCTCCCTATTCAGGACAATCCGTCGTGATCGCATTCGAAACAACCGCAGGAAGCGGCGGGCAGGACTTCGGTGTTTGTCTCGACGACGTTACCATTAAATCCTCGGTTAAATGGACCGGGAATGTAAGCGCCGCCTGGAGCAATCCCGGTAACTGGTCAACCTCTTCCATCCCAGGGATCAACGATGTGGTGGTGGTCCCCTCCGTGCCATCCGGAGGCAACTTCCCGGAAGTCGGCAGCGGTGTAACGGCGAATTGTTACTTCCTGGAACTGGCACCTGGCGCAACTCTAAAAGTTAAAACCGGCGGCACCCTGAATGTTTTGAATTATTGATCAAACTCTCTTTCATTCCTTGTTCAGTTTGACCATGCAGGGCTTTGGGCCAATATTTTTTGCCACCAAAACACAAAATATCATAAATAATCAAAATATCAGGCCATATTTCTAATATATAGTCGTATTTTTACGCCATATTTTTAAACTATGTATAAAAGAGATATTGAAAATACAATTAAAGAATGGCTGCCTGGTAAAGAAGTCGTTATTTTATACGGGCCTCGTCAGTCGGGCAAAACAACACTTCTCACCATGTTGTTCGACCAAAATCCTGATGCTTTAATCCTGAATTGTGAAAGGCCTGATCTTGCCGATATCCTTGAGTCCTCTGATTTATCGAGGATAAAAATGATCTTCGGGGATAAGAAAATTATTGCCCTTGATGAAGCACTTAAAATCCGGAATATAGGGCCTCTGCTGAAACTGGTCTATGATGAGCCCTCTTTTGTTCAGAAAATAATAGCGACCGGATCCAGCAGTTTTGAGCTGGCAAATACTATTAGTGAACCACTGACCGGGAGAAATGTTAAATTCTTACTTCTTCCTTTATCTATCGGTGAATTATCAGGAGCCAGAGGTTGGCTTTGGATTTATGAAAATTTGAATCTAATGCTAATATATGGATCGTATCCGGGAATTATTGATATATCAGGAGAATTTAAAACAAGGAAACTGTTTGATCTGGCTTCGGATTACCTGTTTAAAGACATTTTGATTCATGAAAATCTGAGAAATCCTTCTTTATTGAGGAAACTTCTTAAGTTGCTGGCTCTGAAGGTAGGATCACAGGTATCATTTCATGAACTATCAAAAACATTGGCTGTATCTTCGAAAACTATTGAAAAGTATATCGACCTGCTTGAAAAAAGCTTTGTCATATTTTCCCTTCCTTCATTCTCCAGGAATCAAAGAACTGAAATCAGAAAAAGCAGAAAATTCTACTTTTATGATCTGGGTATTAGAAATGCGCTGATAACCAATTTTAATGATCCCGATTCCAGAACAGATACCGGAGCGATCTGGGAAAACTTCTGCATCCTCGAAAGACTTAAATATAACCTGATCCATCAGCCATTTGCACAGCTTTATTTCTGGCGAACATACGATGGAGCGGAAATTGACCTGGTTGAAGAAGCCAACGGTAAAATAAACATCTTTGAATTTAAATGGAGGGGCAAATCAAATGCCCGCTTTCCCAGGTCTTTCTCGGAAAACTATGAAATAAATACCGGCAAACTGATATCAAAGGAGAATATACACGAATTAATTGCCTGATACTTGCGGGTTGCCAACTCCGGCAAATCAATGATGGTGTATCTCCGGGCAGACCTTCGGGGTTCTCTCAGAAAAATTAACCCTGATACATTCAGCCACCGCTTCTTTCACCTCCTCCGGCCCCGGATTCAGCTCGGCCATCGTGAACGTGCCGTTATCCGGATCGATCCGGTTATAAATCTGCAGGTACAAATGGTAGATGATCCGCAGGCTGAGCATATGCCTGTCGTCCAGCCTTCCTTCCAGCGACCGGATCATCTTTTCGGTATCGGTCTTATATTTTCCGGCCTGCTCTTTATAATCCCTGATCAGCTCCCTGAAACCATCCGGAATAGCGCTGCCCCGGGCGATCTCTCTGAGATCTCCGGCAGTTAACCCGTGCTTTTCCAGCAAGTCGAGGGCAAAATAGTTCAGGTTGTTGAACTGGTCTTTCTGGAAATCGCGCACAATATGCACAAGGTAGCTGAAAATAGCACAAGGCCTGGCCACATCCGAGATTGAAAGGTTGATCGGCACATATTCTCCCTGTTGTTTATCCAGACAGCAGAGGTGGACAAAAACCGATGCGGGTCCGTTGGAAGCCCCTTCGGCGTAGTCAAGAAAGTCGTCGAATGTGCGGAACCCGTCATGGTTGATGTCGTAGACCATCGAACGGGCAAAGTTGTAAAAGAAGTGCAACGGGATCCGGAACCGACGGATCGTTTCGGTTACCTCACCGAAAAACGGATCATTCGTCCGGTCAAGCCCCAGGCAGTCGATCCATGCATTCACCTGGTCGGTGTAGATCTTCTTCTCCATGCAGCTCAACATCCCGTCGAGCGCCTTCCGGTCGTCGATCATATCATCGATGTAGCGCATGAAACGGTAGATGGTTGCCGCCGCTTCGTAGCGTTCATCTTCCCAGAAACGCGCTGCAATCAGAATGTTGGGGTGGTCTTTGATCTTGTAAAAATCAATCTTACTAAAGGTTTCAGCAATAATGGTTTCCAGATTATTCATAGTTATTATTCAATTTCACCGTTCACCGTTCACCGTTCACTCCAATTATTTTCTCCGCTGTCAGTCTTGCCGAAATCAGCGCCAAAGGTACACCGTTTCCCGGATGGGTGCTTCCCCCGGCAAAGAAAAGATTTTTGTATTTATTATGTTGATTATGAGGACGAAAATACCCCATCTGCATCAGGTTGTGGTTTAAACTTCCGAAGGTGGCACCCTTGCTGAGGTTGAACATATTCTTCCAGATGACGGGATTGTAAACCTTCTCAAATTTGATATGTTTCTCAAAATCCGCAAATCCTTCTGAAGCCAGTCTTTTCAATACTGCCGCCCTCGCCTCCTCCTTCTTAACCTCCCAATCAATTCCCAAATCCCCCAATCCCCCAATCTTCAAATCCCCAAATTTCCCATTCCCCATATGCCCCACCGGCACAATCACCGAAATGCTGTCGTGCCCTTCCGGAGCTGCCGATTTATCAGCCCTTGCCGGGGAATGCAGGTAAAAACTTGGCTCGGGCGCAAACCCGCTTCCGTTGAAAACCTCTTCAATATTGTCCCTGTAATTATCTGAAACATACACATTATGCTGCTCAATCCCCGGTAAAACCGTGTCCATCCCCCAGTGAAAAACGATGGCGGAGCAAGTATAGCCCAGCTTTTTTATCCGATTGGCCTGAGGACCTGAAGGCAAAAGTTCCTGGTAAACATAGGGCAGATCGGCATTGGCCAGCACAATATCCGCCTCATAAAAGGTACCGTCGGCCAGTTCAATGCCTGCCACCCGTTCGCCTGCAACCCGAATCCCCGACACATTCGCCCGGTACTGAATTTCTACACCATTCCCAATAGCAATCTTCTCCAGGCTCTCCGATACCCTGTTCATCCCCCCTTTCGGAAAATATACCCCATCGGTCAGCTCCATGAAAGGCAGCATCGAAAAAATAGCCATCGCCTCAAATGGATTTTGTCCTACATAAATGTTCTGAAAAGTAAAAGCGGTCCGCAGGTTTTCATTCTTAAAATACCTGGCAGATGTCCGGTAATGGTTTCCGAAAGCATTCAGCCGGAACAACCTGAAAAGGTTCACCGGGTTGATGAATTGAAAGATGTTGTCGTAGTTCCGGTCGATGATGGTCTCCATGGAAACTTTGTACGCTTTAAAGCTCTTGTCCATGTATCTCAGAAAAGCCGTGTAGCTTCCCGGTTCCATCGCCTCCAGCTGGTCCTGCATCCGCATCAGGTCGGAGGTGAATTTCAGCTCCGACCCATCGGCATAACGAAGGCGGTACACCGGATCCATCCTGATCAGATCCAGCTCGTCGTGCATGTTTCTCCCGAAATCGGTGTACATCCGTTCATACACCTGCGGCATCATCAGCAAAGTGGCTCCGATGTCGAAGCGGTGACCCTCTTTTTCGAAACTGGCACACCGCCCGCCCGGAAAAGCGTTCTTTTCAAATATTGTTACCCTGAAGCCCTTAATGGCCAAATAGTTAGCGGCAGACAGGCCTGCCGCCCCCGCGCCTATGATCGCTACTGTTTTCATATTCGCAAAGGACAGGAAAAAAGCGAAAGGTTACAAAAATGGCAGAGTTTTTATTTCACGCTGATTTTCGCAGATTGCAGCGCAAATGAACGCAGATATAAATTTGCGGGAATCCGCGAAAAATTAGCATTAATTTGCGAGAAAACACTATTTTTACATTTAATATTATTCAATATGAAAAATAACCTCATTCTACTCGTCCTGCTGTCTCTCAGCACCTTCCTTTCCGCACAGGAAATCAAAACAAAAGAACCTATCAAACCTGCCCTTCTGGTCATCGATATCCAGAATAAGTTCCTCCCCATGATGGATGCAAAAGACCGGGAAATGGGCATGCTTTACATCAAAGGTTATATCGATATTTTCCGCCGGCATAACCTGCCGGTTATCTGCATCCACCATACCGATCCGAAAGAAGGACCCTTTCCGGGCACCCCGGAGTTTGCCTTTCCGGATGATATCGGTGTTGCGAAAGACGATCCGGTGGTCGTGAAAACCTACGCGAATGGCTTTACCAAAACCGATCTGGATAAGGTTTTGAAAGAGAAAGGGGTAAATACGCTGTTCCTCTGCGGTCTCAGCTCAGTCGGTTGCGTGCTGGCAACCTATATCGGGGCCACCGATCACGACTATAAGGCATTCCTTCTGAAAGATGCTATATTCAGCCATAAATCCGAATACACCGACCAGGTCGAAACGATCTTCGACGCCGTGGGCTGGGATGTTGTAAAACTGGCGATTGAATGATTCTTCCTGAATACTCTTCGTGTTCATTCGTTATATTCGTTTAATTCGTGTTCGAAAAATTCAGTGGAATAATAAAATCGCTAATTTTCACCCTGATTATTACATTTTATAACATCATGAAATCCAATTTCTTAAAATTACTGAGTCTCCTCTTCTCCCCGTCTCCATTTCTCCTTCTCTCCCTTTCTCCCCTTCTCCTCTTCGCCCAGTCTCCCCTTCCTTCCAACTGGGACAGCATCGTAGCCTCACCCTGGTACACCGGAAATGTTAGCAATATACCGGCTTTCTGCTATTTTAATCCCGAAGATCCCGATACGGGGTATTTTTTCATTGCCGATAAAGCGCTTCCCCAGGTGATCCCGGTGTCTGTAAAATGGAAGAAAGGTGTTCCGCGGTCGGCGGCATTTACCTACCAATCCGATAAGATCAAGGTTAAATTCACCGGTACAGTCAGTCCCGACACGATCGCCGGCAGGATCCGCACCTCCCGCAAATCCGCTATCCGCCTGGGCATCAGCCCTGAACTTGAAATTCTTTTAATTAAAGAAATTCCCCAAATCCCCCAATCTCCAAATCTCCAAATCCCCAAATCCCCAAATCCCCCAACCTCTCTCCTCCCGCGATACCTTTCGCCTATCTTCAAAAAAGTTACAGTTACCAAAGATATTGCTTATGGCGCTGCACCTGGCCATTATGTGAGCATGCCGATCGAGAAAGACAGCGATTACGACTACCAGCAGATCATCCTGGATGCCTTGAAGAATATGTGGGTAAATCCGGGAAAAAAAGCGCTGCTCCACCTGTTCAACCGTGATCCGGTCTCCTTTGCCGTATCCGACCTGCAAGGGCTGAAGATGGACCTTTATGAGCCTGAAGGCGATACTTTATCCTTCCGGCCACTCATCCTCCTGCTCCACGGAGGTGCCTTTATCCTGGGCGATAAAGCCACCGAATCCATCGCAGAGCTGGCAAATGATTATGCGCGTAAGGGTTATGTCGTTGCCTCTATCAATTACCGCATCGGCTTTAACCCGGCCAGCAAGAGCTCCCTGGAGCGGGCAGCCTACCGGTCGGTGCAGGATGCACGGGCCGCCCTCCGGTTCCTCTCGTACAATGCAGCACAATACAAAATCGATCCAGGTCATATCCTGCTGGGGGGATCCAGCGCCGGCGCCATCACCGCCCTCAATACGGCTTTTATGGATGAAGATGAACGGCCCGAAAGCACAGGCGGCAACATCTGGCAACTGCAGAAAGACCTGGGCGGACTGGATGAGAGCGGGAACGACATCTCCGGCCAGTACACCATCCGGGCCCTGCTGAACCTCTGGGGAGCCGTGAACGATACCGCCATCATCGACGCCGGCGAGAAGATTCCCGTCCTGAGTGTCCACGGCGACGCCGATAAGATCGTCCCGTACGGTTACAACTACCCGTTCCTCGATATGGACACCAATGTGACCAGTAACATTGTGAGCAAGCTGTACGGTTCGCAATACATTCACCGGCGACTTGTTCATCTGGGATTTGAGAGCGAACTCATCACCCTTCGCCATGCCGGCCACGAACCGCAATACGAGCCTGGAAAGTACCGGGAGGTCATGGATACGATCATTTCCCGCTCCACCGACTTTTACTTCCGTGCCCTTCTCCACTTCCCCGACATCGCCGGCCCGCGGCAGGTAGCCATTGGCATGTCGCCATCATCCTATTCCGTTCCGGTGCAGGAGGGCGTGTCGTATTACTGGCAGGCCACCGGTGGCAAAGTATTACCCGGTAACCAGAAAAACCAGGCCAGAGTGGTCTGGCTGGCAAAAGAGAAGGGAACAGTTTCAGTCGTTTTATACCATCGCAACGGCGCCAACGCAGAGGTCCGGCTGCCGGTGGTCTTACCATGAAAAAAGGCTGCCCTTGAATGAGGCAGCCTTCGCATTATTAACTAAATATATGGTTCTCAACAAACCACTATCTTAATTTACCTTCGTCAGCCTGGTCACAAAGCTTGAATTACCGGCCTGGGTCTTGACAAAGTACAATCCGCCGGGCAGGTTGCCAATGTCGATCCGCTGCTGGCTGGCTGCCTGCGAAGCGCTGAACTGGCGGCTCATCACCATGGTACCGGTCAGGTCGTAGATCCGAACCTGCACATCGGAAGCCTGCGGCAGCTCAAACTGAACATTCATATTATCACGTGCCGGATTCGGGAAGATGATGGTCTTCACTTCATCAACCCTTCTTTCTGTCACGCTGGTCGCAATCACCGGGTCAAGGGCAATCAATTCCCCACCGGAAGGCAATGCAACATAGAGACCGAAAGCGGCTCCGTCGTTGTTCGCGCCAGGATTGAGGAAACCGGAAGCAACGACGGCGATCGACCGCCCCTGGAGTCCGAATGAAGCGAGCGGAGCGCTGTAGGAAACGACCGTCACTGTGCCGCTTTCGTCCCTGATGTCAATCTGGTAGTCGGCCGTGGGCAGTTCCAGGTAACCGGCGAAATCGGCATAGGCCAGGTTATCGATGATTGTGCCGGCGCCAACGCCAACCTCCACCACATCCACAACGGGTGCATCGGTTGAGCCATGGAATACCAGGACATCGGTATTGGCCGGATTGGAGGCCATTTCGCGGCCCATATCGTAAACATAAATATCAAAAGGAGTCGGAGGATTGTATCCCTGGGGGACTACAATTCCGTTAGCAACCAGAATATAAGTATTGCCTTCAGCCAGGTTGTAGGTGAATGTGGCCAGCCCTTCGGAAGCGCTCACCGAGTTGGCAGGGGCAATCGTGACATCAAAATCGGTTCCGGCCGGGGCGTCGATGAACGGGCTGGCGGTGCGGAATTTGAAGTTGTCGATCAGCAACTGGTCGTTCAGCCAAACATCAACGAATTCAGCAGCGGCATCGGCCGAGTTATGGATCACCTGGACCCGCGCGGTCTGTGTGACAGGAATTACCTGCGGGAGCGGTACAAGGTCACCGCCCTGCGGCAGCGCAACCCATAGTCCGAATGCCGCTCCATCGTTGTTTTCCTGCGGATTTAAGAATCCGGAAGCAAGAACGGTTACAGCTTCATTCTGAAGACCGTATGAGAATAGCGGAGCTTCGAAAGTGGCAACGGTCACTTTTCCGTTCGCATCACGAAGCTGGAAAGTATAGTCGGAAGAAGGCACTTCGAGATAGCCGGCAAATTCACCGTAAGAAAGGTTGTCGACGATGGTGCCGATTCCGAAGTTGGTCTCGACAATGTCAATCGTCGGGGCATCAGTGGATCCGTGGAACACGAGAACATCGGTGTTGCCTTCCATCATAGCCATTTCACGGGCCGTTTCATAGGAGAAAATGCTGAATGGCGTTGCAGGGCTGTAACCATTGGCTGAAACGATACCGTTGGCGACGAGCAAATATTTGTTCCCGCCTTCCAGGTTTAAAGTAAAGCTGGCCAGGCCATCGGAGAAACCATTGGAGTTAGCCGGTGCTATGGTCACATTCAGATCTTTATTGGCCGGCACATCCACGAACGGAGTGGCGGTGCGGAAACTGAAATTGTCGATCATCAGTTCGTTTTCAAGCCATATATCGACCGTTTGAGCCGCGATATCGGCGGAGTTGTGGATCAACTGCACCCTTGCAGTGGAGATCGGAACGTTTGGAAGCGGGATCAGGTTGCCGCCGGTCGGCAAAGCGACCCAGAGCCCGAAAGCGGGGCCATCATTGTTATTGCCCGGGTTCAGGAAGCCCGATGCCACGACGGCCAGCGCACTGCCCTGTAATCCGAGGGCAGCCAGCGGAGCAGCGAATTCAGCAACGGTAGTGGTGCCCGTAATATCCCTGATCTGCAGGGAATAGTCGGCTGTCGGCAATTCCAGGTAACCGGCAAATTCGGCATATTCCAGGTCGTTCACCACGGTACCGGCGGGAACGGCCACTTCTACCACATCCACAACCGGTGCATCGGTCGAGCCATGGAAGACCAGGACATCGGTATTGGAGGGAAGTTTAGCCGCCTCGCGTCCCAGGTCCCAGACATAAATATTGAATGGTGTGGCCGGATTGTAACCGGTAGGGATCACAATGCCGTTAGCGACGAGGATATAACGCTTGTTGTTCTCAAGCTGGTAAGTAAAACGGGCCAGTCCGTTGGTGGTATCGGTAGAGTTGGCCGGCTGGATGGTAACATCGAATTTCTCTCCCGCCGGGGCGTCGATAAACGGGGTTGCCGTGCGGAACTTGAAATTGTCGATCAACAACTGGTCGTTCAGCCACACATCGACCACCTCTGCGGCGGCATCGGCTGAATTGTGTATAACCTGTACCCTGGCCTGAGAGAAGACCTGTGATGCCAGTGCAATGAGCATCATGGCTATAATTCCGGTGTAAATTCTGTTCTTTTTCATAATGTTTAAAGTTTAAGCGTTAAAAATTTCATGAAAGCTAAACAGCAGGTTTAGTATTTTTGTTCATTTATTTAATGTTTTTCTTAAACATTATATTCAATATATTTTCTTATATCATTGTTTTATAACTTTTTATGAATTATAAAGACTTAATACCTTTAATATATTTCATTATAAACATTAAACATTACTCAATAAGCATTGAGTCTACTCCGAATAGAAATCTCTATCCAAAAGTACCCACCCCTGCTCCTCCCTTATAAAGGGAGGGGTATAGCTTCAATCTATGTAATTAATTTAATATCAGCATTCTGGATTAATTGGATATTTCCGGGGATGTCTCAAAAGTCTAATATTCAACCACAAAGTCGCACTAAGTACATCACAAAGTCGCACCAAGTATCTGGTTATCAAATAATAAACTTTGTGTTCCTTCGTGAAATCCTTGGTGTCCCTTTGTGGTTTATTACTTTTGATACAGCCTCAGCACGAACAAATAATTGAGAGCAATTCGATAAATAAGGCTTTTGAGACAGCCTCGGGTTAGGGGTGGGTAAATACACTTTTCGGATGGGACTCAACATTAAGCATCTAATATTTTACTCAACCTCCTATTCCTACGTAAACTCTCTGCTGAATAAAGATTCATGGCCCAAATTTGTTAATCTAATATTAAAATCCACCGGTATCCTTTCCCTGCATGTAATTTTGCCGCAATCCAATTTTTTCCTGCTTACAATAAATCGCAATACCATGAAATCATTCTTTATATTTTGGATGACTGCTATTCTAATTGTATCATCCCTTTCAGTCAATTCACAATGGTCGTGTGATCCGGCAAACCCGGTAGTTGTGTGCAACCAGGCCGGTCTGCAAAACAATGTCATGACCATAGCCGACAACAACGGCGGTGTTTATGTTTACTGGCTCGATGCCCGGCTGAATCCCGGCGCACCTGCCCGTGAGATATGATCAACATTTCCCTGCCGGGCCTGTATGGCGTGAAAGAGGTTTCACTGGCGGATATAAATGGAAGGATAGTGGAGAAGATATCGTTCAGCCACCAGGGCAAAGCGGCGGATATGTTACAGATATCAACCGCATCGCTCCCCGCGGGCACATATTTCCTTCGGGTCGCCACCCACGATCAGACACTGAAACACCTGGTCATCGTCAGGTAAGAAAGTGTTCACTGTTTGTTAACTCTCCCGCCTTGCGGGACAAGTTGTGTAGATCTGTGTAATCTGCGGTGAATTCTGTCTCCTGTCTATTCCCAGGGACATTGGTATATCAATACAAGAATCCCAGTAACCAAAGTGGAATGGTCCTTTTGTTGCCGATTTCGATATCATCCATGAACAGGAAAGCATGATCAAGATCCTTGACCTGGCTACTTTTCTTATTTTTCCCTCCGATCTCTAACAGATATTTAAAATCCACCATAAAATCAACCCGGGCGTGCAGATTCACTTCATGATTCACAGATAACTGGTTCAGGACAAACGTCTCCCTGAGATTTCCAATATCGACCATTTCCGGATTCAGGGCATAGAACAGGTTGGGGTTTTCGAGAAAGATTTTATCCGGTTTCTGCAGCCGGCTTATATGCTTTTCCGGATGATTCAGCAATTTGATCATCCTGGCTTTTTCGAGGTAATGGAAATATTGCAGCACAGTATGTCGGTGCAGGCCGGTCCTTTCACTTATTTTCAATACATTGGGTTTGAAAGGCGCGGAAGAAGCGATTATCTTCAATAGCAAAAGCATTTTCCGGCTCTGGGTCACATCGTAATTCTCCAGAAACCGCATATCAACTTCCATGACCGTCCGGATCACCTGTTCGAGGGTAAGCAGGTAATCGCGGTTTGGTTCGAGAAAATACGGATAGTATCCGCTTTTCAGGTATGTGCGGAAATATTTGAGAACAGGAAACTGCCTGATCATTCCGGCAGCGATTTCGACATGGTTCTGCAGTATTTCATCCAGGGAAAAAGGAGAGGAATTTGAGATGCCTGACATGAGGAGATATTCACGGAAAGAAAGGCCGGTCATTTCGTAATTCAGAGCTCTCCGGCTCAGGTCGGCATCTGTTGCCATCAGATCGATAATGGAAGAACCGGAAAATACGACCTTAAGTTCTGGCATGGAATCGTAAATATTTTTCAGTTCTTCCGGCCACCCGGGATACTTATGAATTTCATCCAGGTAAAGAAACCCGCCGCCTTGTTTCCTGAACTCATCAGCCAGATCAAACAGCCGGTGATCGGAGAAATAAAAATCGTCCATCCTGGCGTAGAGAACATCATGACCTTCTTGCTTAAGCTCTTTCAGTTTCTGGAGCATTAGCGTCGTCTTTCCCGTCCCCCTTGCACCGATAATTCCATTCATTTTCCAGTTCCAGTTGATCTCACCAATCACATGACGACGATAAGGATAATCGGTGGAAAGGATCGCTTTATTTGATTTTTCAGAAAGCCGTTCCATATTCTGATGATTCGATTCAACAAATATAATTCTTTTTTGGTGATTATAATAACCAATATTGAAATTTTTAATTCCTGTTCCAGGTCTACCATACTGGCGTCCCTGACGGGGCTACCATACTGTCGTCCCTTAAGGGACTCTAGCGGATTTGTTGTTTTTTTATGTCTCTTTCACCGACGGATTTACCCGTCGGTCTACCATAATGGCGTCCCTTATGGGACTAAGCCTTCTTTCTCCACCAAAAAAAAATCCTTTCAGCAAATGCAAATACACTGCACCTCCCCTTTTTTCCTTTGTCGGCAAATTAACCGACCATGTACAAAGAATTATTATCATCACTCATCTTCGGCCAGCTTCAATCCTATGGTTCCATCGCCGCATTCCCGCTTTCGATCCCCCTGAAACCCGGACCGTTCGATTATCTCACCTTGTCCGAAGCGTTATCCATGCTGCTGATCCGGATCGAAGAGGTCAGCGAGAGCGGCTCCGTCCCCGAACTGAAAGTGATCAGCCAGGCCGACGCGCCCGTGTTGATCCTCGCCGGCGAGGAATTGAAAGGGGCGCGGCAGAACAGGATCCTCAACACCTCCATTCTCATCCCCGTCAAAAGCGAACTCATCATCCCGGTAAGTTGCACCGAAAGCGGAAGGTGGAGCTATAACTCTCCCGAATTCCGTGAATCGGGTAACATCAGCAGCCGCGACATCCGCCTCTCCGCCAGCGAGTCGGTCAGCTACAGTCTCGACAGTGGCCGCGGACATCGCTCCGACCAGGGGAAAGTGTGGGATAAAATAGAAGAACTTCATTCCAGGAGCAGGAGCGACTCGAAGTCGCACACCCGCGCCATGGACGATGCATACCAGGCCAGAAAAGCAGACCTGGATGAGGCGCGGCGGCATTTCAACCTCATCCCGGGTCAGGCGGGCATTCTCTTTTTCCACTCCGGTAAGGTTGCCGGGCTCGACATCCTCTCAAAACCCGGCGCCTACGCCCGTCTGCACGACAAGCTGGTCGGCAGCTACGCCATCGATGCATTGGATGGCTCCTCGCCCTCCTGGAGCAAAACCGCACTGCACCACGCAGCGCGAAAATTCCTGGATAACGCGTCGGAGGCTGTGCTGACACCCTACAAATCGCCCGGTATGGGCTTCGACCACCGTGTCCAGGGAAAAAATCTTCAGGGAAGTATGCTGGTTTGTAACGAAGAGTCCATCCATACCTGCCTCTTCAGCCATGAACCGGAAGATCCGCCCGTGGTCAGGTACTACAGGAGGAGAGAGTTGTAGGATCAATAGCTCAACTCGGTCAATAATCCTGCAAGCTTTTCGTATTCTAGTTTAGAGCCTGGATTCATGCTTTTAGCGGTTGAGGTGATATGATTATAAAAATCGTAATAGGTTAGGTTATTTGGATCCTGGTGAAAGCCTTTTATTAAATTATTCCAGGCAAAGGCAGGAATTTTTTTGCTTAAATGATCCTTAATAAATTTGTCTTTTTCATCAAATCGCCTGCTACTTAGCCAGTTCATTTTTTCTTCAAGGCAGTCAAAAAAGGGTACAACAGCTTCGACGAAGTCATCAATATAAATCCTGACGCGTTCATAATTCAATCCGTGATGGTAAAACTTCTCAGGATTCATCCCGAGTGGGACCTTATGAACCGCACCGTTCTTGCATACAAGCCTGAAAAGATAAGCAGCAAGTTCAAATGCACTGAAGCCTGTCTCAGAATTTAGTAAATGAACCCTGCAACTAACAATATCACCCACCTGTGGCTGTATTTGTTTTTGTTCCTGAAAATATGCCCTTGTCATAAAATCATCCCGGTAAACATGTGATATATCCAGCTTCCCGCAAATATTGAGAATCTGAATATCTTCCGTAACCGTAAAATTCGGGCTCAGAATTGTAAGCGCTTCATCATTCTCTGTGACAAGGACAACGTCGCTTCGAATTGAACGTAGAATCTCATTCGCAATGATAACTATCGATTCCGGTGAAAAATTGATTACAGGAAATGCCGGTAAGCTGAACCAGTTCAATAACTTATTCAGAAAAGCCTGGCGAACGGGATACTGGTGTACCCCACCATTATAATGTTCAAGTATTAGATTTGAATTGTCCAGGAATAGTTTTAGTGAGGATTGTTTTATCAAATCCCTTTTTATCCTCCGACGTAAAAGAAAATCTTCAACTTCTGCAAGAGACTGATTATTAAACACAGTGCCTTTTTTGGTCACTATCTGAGGATTGCCGTAAGAATAAATGAATCTGCTCATGTCATCCAGGTTTTGCCGCAATATTATATAGGCAGAATGCAACCTAATTGCATTAAAAAAATGACGACGCCTAAAACCTAGTCCTTGTTATACTTCTCCAGCGCTTTTTTGAACAAACTCATGACTTCATCAGCAATTTCATCAGGAGCAAGCACTTTACAGTCATCTCCGAATGAGATGATTTCCCTCAACAACTCACGATTTGGTATAACCTCTAATTCTATAACCAGACCGTCTTTGTCATTAGATAAGATCTCTTGAGAGGTATGGATTGGCTTAGTTATTATATACGGCGCCCTTCTGTTTGAGAACCATAACCTGATCCTTGTAAGAGATTGGTTTTCATCTAAAGTAATTCCGATAATATTAGTAAGATATAAACCTGGCTTGATCTTCCCATCCTTCTC
The DNA here is from genome assembly GCA_017991835.1 of Bacteroidales bacterium. Taxonomy (GTDB): domain Bacteria; phylum Bacteroidota; class Bacteroidia; order Bacteroidales; family JAGOPY01; genus JAGOPY01. Next base: position 38,199 of record JAGOPY010000019.1, read on the forward strand.
AAAATAGTCATTTGTCATTGTGATGCTTTTTATTCTGTCCAATGCAAGCGGGATGATCCTGTCAGACCCGATTACTTTACCGAATACAAACCACCTGCTATTAAATTCCTTAAGAAAATATGGCTGAAAATCAAAATGTCGTGATTCTTCCATCTCAAATGGATGATGAGCCAAATGGACCGTTCGGTGCGCCAGAATCGCATTATATAGGGGATGTATGTATTCAAGACCAACCAGCAAAGGATTGAAATCAAAATGAATAACAGGGTTTTGAGCAGTTTCCTGTCTTGTTATGGTCCCTAAGATCTTCCCGACAATCTGCTCCAATTCAATATAATGAGGCAAGCCTGAAAACTGCCTGAGTAAATCAACTGCCTGCTGTAGGTTGGCAAGATCTGTCTCATTAAGCGGGTTCTGATCAATTGAATAATCCTTGTCTTCATAAAAATAATACCCGTTCTCACAAACGATTGGGGCATCGAATCCTCTCGGCCGTTCGCTGCGCATGATATTCAGATCATACTGAATAGTCCTCTTGCTGACTCCCTGTTCACTCATCAGGTTCTCCTGAAGCTTTTCTGAGACTTCGTCTATGAGATCTTGAAGCGTCCATTTTCTACCCCTGTTCTTCAGGCAGTTATCAATAACCCTGTATCGAAAACTGGCATTCTTATTAATTGGCATTTGTCAGAATATTTGAAGTGCAAATAGATTGCATTATACAAATATAGTTTAGATGTCGGAATTCAGCATAAATATTTATATTTGAAAGAAAGAACTAAATTTGATAAAGGAATAATCACAACAGTATCTGTCAAATATTTACCTTAAATATGGAATTAATTGGAAAAATAACAGAGATCCTACCCGAAATAAAAGGACAGGGGAAGAACGGTGAATGGAAAAGGCAGGAATTTATATTGGAAATCCCAGGGGAATATCCAAGGAAGATCTGCATGACAATATGGGGCGATCGCGTCAATCTGAATGACTTTAAGGTTAATGAAAACGTAACTGCATCGTTTGATTTGGAAAGCAGGGAGTTTAACGGAAAGTGGTATACAACGGTTAAAGTCTGGCGTATTGTGAAAGAAGATGCAAGTAAACCTGAAAGCAAATTAAATACTATCAGTTCTGATGAAGATTCTTTCAGCAGTATTTCACTAAATGATGAACCAGAGGGGGATTTGCCTTTTTAAAAATGGGAGAAAAATGGAGAATCAGGAAACCAACAAGCTGGCCCGGCGAGATTATGATATACGTGAAAGTGTTCTGAAAAATGGAATTATTTTAAAAAGGCCATTAAGGCTGACTGGACGGATCGTTAAGCTCTACTCAGAAGAAGTTGGTTTAAGTAATCGAAATAAATGGAAGAAACAATCTTTTGTTTTAAAAACACTTGATGAAAACCAGGCTAATGTATTTATTGCTGTATGGAATGATAAAATTAACTTCTCCGCATTTAAGCCTGAAGATGAAGTAATTGTATATATTAATTTACAAAGTTATAAATATGATACAAAGTGGTATACATCTGTGACTGCATGGAAAATGTCTCTAAAAGGCATGCCAGATCCTGATGAATGGTAGTGATTATTTATCTTGATGCAGAAAGATTGCACTATTATTGGTCATTTTTGCAATTAGTTCTTTTAAATAATGAGTGCCTGCCCATAATATTGAACGTGCGCGACCGTTTCGGAGCGTTTTCCCGACTTTGTCGGGATGAATGTCATAACATGATTTGTCGTTGTGAAACGATTAATTAATTGACGTTTTGTATTGTGAATAATAGAAAGGTGAATAGAAATGTGAAGATTATTTTTTTTCTCATTTTTTAATAATTCATACCCTCTCTTAATTTCATTCATAAAGAATAGACCGGCAGGCACTCATTTTTTATTAAAAAGTCAATGAAAGCTGATCAAAAGCAAATACAGGAGATTCGGGATAGGTTTGCAAAAATGCAAAACAAGACTGATTTGTTGGATTTGCTGAACTTTGCTAAAGGAATTTTGTTTTTACAAAAATCAAATTCTAAATCCTTACGCCTTTCTACATTAAACTGGTATGCCGACCCGCGTCTTTCTGCAGGCAAAAGGTATATAGAATTTAGCATTCCGAAAAAGAATGGAGGTCAAAGAAAAATTCATTCTCCAGCCAGATCGCTGAAAACTATACAACGTTGTCTTAATTTGATATTACAATGTATATATGATCCCCATCCGGCTGCTATGGGTTTTAGACCGGGTTTTTCGGTTGTAGATAATGCAACAAAACATACAGGGAAAAATTTTGTTTATAATCTGGATCTTAAGGAATTCTTCCCGAGCATTGAGTTACACAGAGTCAAAGCCTGCTTTAAAAATCCCCCATTTAATTTAACAGGTGATAGAGAACCCCTTGCCTTTTTTCTGGCGAACCTCTGCTGTCATGAACAGGAGGTTGAAAGAGAAGGCAAGCCACTTGTATTATCTGTTTTACCGCAGGGCGCTCCGACATCACCAACCATTACTAATATTGTAGCAAATAAATTAGACAGAAAATTATCTGGTTTGGCAAATAGGTTTGGGGCTTGTTATAGCCGCTATGCTGATGATATTACATTTTCTTCAATCCATTATATTTATGGCAGAAATGGCGATTTTATTAATGAGTTAAAAAAGATAATAGCAAATCAAAAATTCAAAATAAACTCACTTAAAACAAGACTACAGACCAAATCTAAAAGGCAGGAAGTTACAGGATTGATTGTCAACGAACATGTAAATGTTAATAATATATATTTAAAAAATATCCGTCAAACATTACATATTTGGAAAAAATTCGGCATTGACAATGCATGGAAATATTATACTGAGAATGAGGATACACGTACAACAAATAAGGAAAACAGTTCTTTGCTTGTTCAAATAATGAATGGTAAATTGCAATATGCTTTAACAGTAAGGGGAAAAGAAGACTTTCTAATTAATAAGTACTTTACTATTTTAAAAGATTTGATGGCAGATAAACGGTCAATTCCGGACCAAAATCTGGAACTTATATTGCAGGTTCTGTTGACAGAAGGACTTGATGAAGCAATGGAAAAATATACCAATAATATTAGTCAAGGTAATGGGAAATAATAAAGATAGTCTATGGAAATTATTGCAATTCATAGATGAACTGCTCAAAGTTAAGGAAAATGAGTGGTTTAAAATTGAATTAAGCAAAAGGTTTATCAGTGATAATTTTGTCCCTAACCAATCAATAGAATCAATAGAAAAGATATATTATGACCTGACTCGAACTAAGCTGTTCTTAAGAAACATCGATAAAAGAATATGGATGGAAGGCTATAATTATTACCAGAACATTAAATTCCCCGATTTAAAACTTGAACTTATTCAGGATTTTAAAGAGATGAGAATTGCTGAAAATCAGGAAGATATAATTGAGTTTACTAGAAGGGCAGTTATGCAAATTGAAAATTGCTTGAATGGCTTAATTGAAGTGACAAATGCTTACGAAGTCATTAAGAAAGATTCTGAGCGATACAAAGATGAATATAATAATATAGTTACAGGTAAGTACGCTTTTTTCGATAGTGATGAAAATCCCAAAGAAATTAAAGAAATCAAGTTGCCTTCAAAAGTTTTTTTTGCCAAGCAATATTATAAACTGATATATTACGGTAAAGATTTGAGCGAAATGATAACTATTCGCAATAAATCAAGTCATAGAGGTCCAATGAAAAGCGAGGAAAAACTAACCATTGACAAAGCAAAAAATAATTTTAGTGAGAGAAAGGCTGCTTATTTTAAATGCTTTGATTCAATAGTTAAAAACTTAAAAGACTTGTATCAACCTGTTTAGTTCTTTTATCTTTCACGGATTAAACCAATTTATGTGCAAATACTTTGCACCCTCTCAATATACATTTGCTTCCAAACCAAGTTTGCCTATGGAAGCAATCTCACAAAAAATCCAGAAAGCATGGGAGAGCCATGATTATCAATCGCTAGTGAATTTGCTCACAGATAAGGTTGAATATATCTCGCTATCAGCTGATGTTTTTTTAGGTGGTAAATCAAAAGTCTCGGCATATCTGCGAAAAGCATTTATGAATCTGCGGAACAGCAAAACCGTCACTGTTGTTAATCCGTATCCTGGCTCATGCAAATGCTTTGAAGCCATGCATCGCTATGTTCAACTGGTCCCGGAACTTAATTACTGGGTTAAGGACAACGAAATATATTATGTAGTTGCATTAGAGCCCAGAGAATCAGTAACCAGGGTCCGGATTTCATTTGAAATCATTGATTCGAAAATTGACCTGATTCTTGTTGAGAAAAAAGAGAAAACCAGAAGAAAATTGATATGATGTCAAGCATTAGTTCATAATAATTACATTTATATCAAATTCTGACACATGCATAAAATTCTAATCTCCTGGATTGCGTACAATAATGATTTCTCAGGTAGCGATGTCAATACGGAGGGTCCAAATTATCAGTTTCACAAATATTTTTTCAAGGATTACAGCAAGCATGTTTTATTGTATTCTGCAAAAGACCAGGATGTCCGCTCCGGCCGGCTGCGGACAAAGCTGAACGAGGATTTTCCGGGTCATGTGGTTGAGGAAAAGTTACTGGAACTGGATGATGTTATAAACCTGGATGAAGTGAAATCCAAGGTTGAAAAGTTTTTGCTTGGTCACCCGGATGACGAATTGGATTTGTTCTTCTCACCCGGAACCTCCATCATGCAGCTTAGCTGGTATATATGTCACCTTACGCTTGGACTGAAAACCAGAATTCTGCAAACGAGGCCGCCTTCCAAATCAAAATCAGGCAGGCCGGAATTAATAGAAATAATTCCGGCGGAATCTCCAATGCCTGTCTCTGCTGTTATACGCCAAAGATCCCTGGGGGATGACAAAGAAGAAGTTACCTCTGAAAGATATAATCTGACTTCCGCCCTGAGGCCGGTCTATGATAAAGCATATAAGATTGCCAAGGCAGATGTGACAACTATTATTTATGGTGCAACCGGCACAGGTAAAGAACACCTGGCCGGGTATATCCGGGAAAACAGCACCCGTTCGCAAAAGCCATTTTTACCGGTGAACTGCTCTGCTTTTGGGGATCAGCTGCTTGAATCCAGGCTGTTCGGATATAAAAAAGGATCCTTTACGAGTGCTGATAAAGATACCATGGGGATTTTTGAAGAAGCAAACCATGGGACCGTTTTCCTTGATGAAATAGGCGACATCTCACCATATATGCAGCAATCACTTCTCAGGTTTCTGCAGGTAAAAGAGATTCAGCCTATTGGCGGCAAACCCCTTAAGGTCGATGTGCGAATCATTGCTGCGACCAACAAGAACCTGCTTGAAATGTGCAAGGAAGGAAAATACCGTTGGGATCTGTATTACCGGCTTAATGTGGCTGAATTGGAACTTCCGTCGTTGATAGAGCGTGGAGTTGAAGATTTGGAAGAGATGATCAAATACTTTCTTGAAGAAAAACGAAAGGAATATAAACGGCAAAAGCCATTAAAACTTTCCAAAGAAGTCAGTCAGTTCCTCAGAAACTATCACTTTCCTGGCAACGTAAGGGAACTTGAACAGATCATCACGTCATTTTATGTATATTGTGACGATGAAGTAACTTTGTGCAACCTTCCCTCCAGAATGTTGAATAATACTGAAGCCGGAAGCTTATTGTGGAAAGACATTGAGAAGGGGCATATTGAAAAGGTACTGGAACTAAAAAAGGGTAATAAAAGACAATCATACCTGGCACTTGGGTATGGCTCAATCAATACCTTGATGAAGAAGATTAAGGAGTATAATATTGACTATCAGTAATTTTTATTATTTTAACATACCGGGTTTAATAATTGAGAATACCTAAAATAGCATGAGCTGGATTAAATCAATAACCATAGAAAACTTCCGTCTTTTCAAGAAGCCTGCAACCTTTGACTTTGCCCCTCTCACTCTCCTGACGGGTCCGAATAATTCCGGCAAAAGCTCTCTTACCAAATCATTGCTGATATTGGATGACAGCTCGAGAAAGAACGCTTTTAATGAACTGGAATTTAATGTGCGTGGAATTGATCTCGGTGATTTTAAATCCGTCCGAAATATAGATTGTAAAGAAAATGACGATATAAAATTTGATATAACGCTGGAAAATGCAAGGGAAATGTATATACCTGCCAATAAGGGCCATCTTCTGAATCCCTACGAGACCAGGATTAAACTCTGCTATCAGGAATCTCCAGGGTCCGCTAGACTGAGAAAAATCCAAATATTTGACAAAGCATACAATAATAAGAATGGAATAGAAGATCTTCTGTTTGGATATGAATTAATTAAGGAAAGAGATGAGTTGCTTGCGCTATTATATATTAATTATGAAAATCTTATCGGGCAAATTGAACAACAAGTAAAAGAATTTAAAAAATCAATCAAACATCATGAATCCAAGACTTCGGAATCAATTGAGGAAGGAAGGATATCGGTCTACATTGGCCCGAAATCTCATGAGCTAAAAGCTGGTCAGATCTTTTTCGATTTCAAATCCGTTAATCCATTGTTGTACAGAGTAAATAAAAAAATCCTGGATAACTCAAAGCTCAAGCCATTATTAAACCAAGCCGGGGCTCATGCTGCTGATTTATTTAATCTTCTGAATGTATTCTTTATTCAGGAGTTGAGTTATTCTGTAATTGACTACAATAAAAATTTAAAATATATAAAAGAGACCTTAGGCTATTTACGAGCAGATAACAATAAGTGGTTAATGTTTCTGGAATATTTAAATGATCATGTTTTTGATTCTTTCAGATTCTCAGAATTTAAAGGATACCTTCCTGATATAAAAAAAAAGATGTTGGCTGACAAATTGCAATATGTAGAATATCCTGAATTAAATAACTTCCAGGAGTTATTAATAAAAGCATACCCAACAGATTATACCAAAGAGTTGATTAACAGGAATTTTAAAGCTTTAATAGATCATCTTTTTGACGTTATGAATGATGTTTTGGTAACGAGCAAAATAAGAAGGATCAAGATTGATTATGCTCCAGCGGATCGCTTTAAAAGAAATAAGCTCCATTACTATAGCGATGAATTATCACCAATAACTAAGAATTTACACTCAGCTGTCAGGCAACAGGTTGCAGAGGAAAACTGGAAATTTGTCAATCACTGGATAAAGAAATTCAAGATCGGCGAACGTCTTGACATTTCTGATTCTTCAGGCATAGGGGCCACTATCAGCGTGATAACAAAAAATAAATCAGTGGATATTTCAACCCTGGGTTATGGTTATGCCCAACTATTTTTTTTAATGATCAAATTTCTATGTAGAGATATTAAGAAGCTCAATCCATATTCGAATGATTTTTATACAGAAACGGTCACTCTGATTATTGAAGAGCCCGAATCAAACTTGCATCCAAAACTTCAATCACTCCTGGCTGATTTCTTCATTGATGCTATTAATAAATTTAATGTCAGAATCATTCTTGAAACGCACAGCGAATACCTGATCAGAAAACTGCAGTATCTTACTGCCATGAAAACCGCTACCTGTAAGGATACAAAAATATACTATTTCAATGAACCTGATCATTCTAAAAGGACAGGCGGTGAGCCACTGATAAGGAAGATCGAAATTCTTGAAGATGGAAGTCTGACTTCTGATTTTGGCCCCGGATTTTTCGATGAAGCCACAAATTGGAAATTCGAGCTGATGAGGATCAAGAATGCACAGAAAAACTGAACGGAGCCATGATACGTCGTCTTGTCATCGATCATCAGTTCTTGGATAATTTTATCACGATTTATAATAATGAGAATCCTGAACATGTGGATCTCAGAAGGTTCCTTAAAACAATCAGGAATTTTGAATTAGTAATCGATGTAAGTGACCTGGATGAGCTATTTTCAGTTATAAAAAGCAATCCATTACTGGAAGAACTGATCGACTCCAAACCCCCACATGTAATTTTTGATAAAGAAATCCTAATCAAAATCAATATTGATTCCTTTTTATCTTCACAACCTCCTTTCACCCTGTTTTTCTCTGATGGACAGAATGTTTATTCAAGGACATTCCGGTTTGGATTTGAAACCATTTCAACTGAAAATCTCGGTGATAGATGGCACTGTTACCGGGCAGACAGGGATGATCGTAACAGGAAGGTGACTTTGAAAGACAATGTTCCTGATAATTTGAAGTTTGATAATTGGTCAGTGTTAAAATCATTCACTCACCCTGTCCAAAGTATCCTTATTTTCGACAAGTATATTTTATCTGATAAAAGCACTACCCGCATTATTGACAACCTAATACCCCTTATTAAAAACCTGATTTACAATGGCTCAGTAAATAAAACTGTGGATATTACAATAATATCCGAGTCAACGGATTTAAAAAAGGATTTTGAAAAGATTAAAAAGATGTTAACCGCTGAAATCAAAATACCTTTTATACTAAATCTTGTAAAACATCATAAAAGTTTTTATCCCAGACATTTTGAGGGGCTTCACTTCAGGAGAGTGTTTACTAACTATTGCTGTATCAAGCCCGATGACAGCCTGAATTTCTTTAAGCCGGATGGAAAAGTTAACAACACTGCTGATATTACGATCTTGTTTTCCTTACATGAACTTAATTGGACAATGATCTGCAGTGACCTGCAAGATATTAAGGAATATATTACTAAAGTCGAGTCGCTTTCTCAAGCAAACGGAATCCTTGAAACTGCAATAATTCGGGAGGGAAAAGTAACCTTGATAGATTGAATTATTTGAAAACGGACATTGCTTTATCGGTTTTTACAGCCCTTTCAAGTTTTTTGTAGGCCGGATGTTGCCGCGAACCATTATTATACTCCCGGTCACGGTTGATTAAAGCCTCCATCCTCTTCTGCCCTATCATTTCAATCATTTCCACCTTCCTTTCATAATTGGATTTTCCCCACGACATTTTCAGGATGATCACCAGGAATTCCATGAAGAAGAATATCAGGGTTGTTATAATATAAATGATGCTCATGAACTTATCGCTGAATACCAGGTCAAACATGGCTTTAATCCGGTATAGCAACGCATGGTTATTAAAAGTCCCTTCAATCCTGTCTTTTACCGTTTGTATTTCAGCTGATAAATCATTCTGCAATTTATCCATCCGATCTTTTTCTGCGATGTAATCATCCTCTCTCTGCTTAGCAATATCCATCTTGATCCTCGTGATGCCATGTACTCCACGTATACCGCTTCCACCGCTTCCATCGGCTTCACGGCTGGCTTCCTGTTGTGCATCTTGCCACTGAACATATTTGTCATTTATACTTTCGCTGACCTGGATAATTTCGTTTTGATATTTTGCTCTGATCTCCTTTTCACTATTCCCTTTAACCTCTTCCTTGATAATTCCCATCTGCTGGTCAATATCGTTCTTAAACAAGACCTCATCAATACTGATTGAACCCAGTGTTGCAATAAGAAATCCGAGAGCAATACGGAATGAAGCAATGAACCAGCTGTTTTTAGCCATGATGATGTTCCTTTCCAGGAGGAAAATCAGTCCGGCTGCCACAGAAGCAGCAACAAACGAACTGGACGGGGAACAACCCAGGGCGTTCCGGCATAACAGGAAAGTACTGATAAACCAGAGGATGACAGGAACAAACAATGCGCTTGCGAGGGCCATTACCTTTTTGCGGCTTGCAGGCGTATCCTGCCTTAGAAGATCGTAATCTTCACCGATTAACTTACTGCATATTTTCAACATCTTGCTGTATGTTTTTAGTTAAATGAACCATTGCTTAGTCCCAGGTTTTTCTCTTCCAGGCATGTCTCTGTCCCACTTACATAGCCATCCCGGTATGCATGGATAGCCCTCATGATCCATCCTTCGTCAAGTGCAGACAACTCCTTTTCTTTTTCAAGCTTAATGATAAGCTGGCCAGTATGCTCAATCCTGAGTTCAATTTTACGCACAAGCTCCTCAGACAGGCCATGGGCTTCTATTTTCTGCTCCTCAAGAAGTAGTTTGGCTTCTTTCTTTTTGTCAATCAACTGGTCTATTTCCAACCTGAAATCTGCCTTCATGCTCTTTATTACATGGGCTTGTTTCTCATTTGAGTGATAGGTGTAACCGTCACGATAGCCTATCGCCCTGAAATCCTGCTTCAGGAATGCCAGGATATCGGCTCCTTTTGGTTCAGCAAAAGGAACCTCGGGTTCGGGCGCTGAATTCTCAACGAACACATTCTCCGGTATCTCAGGGAATATATTTTCATTTTCAAGGTTAATTTCCTGCATGTCTTTTCCGACATTTCTTTTTCCGAATAATTTTTCTATCCAGTTCATAATGGTATTTATTTGGTTTAAAGGTTAAATACTGGTATCCTGTATTGTTGATGGCCTCTTTTATGGCAGCTCTCGCAAAGTGTAATCAGGTAACGGTCCTGGTAATCCCAGGGCTTGCGGAATTCTCCGTTCCCGCCCACCCTATGATATTGGCGGTGATGAACCTGGAGCAGAACCGGGGATCCGCAGATCCGGCAACGCATCAGGTCCCGCTTCATGATCTGGCCCCTCCTGCTTTGCCACTCGGGCCGTTGAAGCAACTCTTCATATTCTTTCCGGAGTTCTTCTGTTGTTTTCATTGTAGTTGAATTTATCACAAACAAACTTTTCGTTTATGCAACCTTTCTGCATCCGTCCACCAGGTCGCACCTTTTCTTCCTGATATGCTTCAGGGCATTATTGCTTTTATAAACGGTAATGATGCGATTTGAATCTCCGGCAGTGACAATGACAAGATTTTCCAGTTTATTGCGCAGGCTGCCCTTTAAAGTATCAGGCAGTGATTTGCCTGTGACAACATAGAATATGTACCCCTGCTTGAAGAACATCTGTGCGTAATCAATTGCCTGGTCAAGGATTTCATCATTGATCCCCCGCTGAGCGGCTCTTGTCATCGAGTGGCGGGTGTGTTCAAGGTTGAAGGGATTTGAGTTTTTCATGGCTGCTGTACTTTAGTTAAGGTTCATAATCAGTTTTGCCATCATTTAGCCAAATAATATTCCAGATTAGAGGTCAGAATCATATTATTGATTTTCAATTCTATAATATCATTCCATATTATTATAATGTATCATTTAATTTTTTTATGTATCATTAATTGATATACTAATCAATTGCATAATGAATTTAAAAATGAACTAATTTTAATAGCCTTTAAAACCAACCGTATGGGAGTGCCAATAACGAAATATTCGGTTCTTAAGAAATTAAGTGAAGGAAATAAAGAAGATGAGGCGACTAAAATAATACAACAGGCCTTAAAGCCGTTTAATCTTTTTGCGTTTATCTTACATGACCCGGAGACGCATAAAGAATTTGATCAACAAATCAATGATCTATTCGATAGGCTGGATTATTTGACTGGCCCAAAAATGTTGTTTTTCGCATTGGTAAAATCAAAAAGTCTGAGGAATGACCAGATAATAGAGCAAAACCAGGGAGTGATTTTTAGCTTTGAAAGGGCTGCAGATTTAATTAAATCAACTAATCCAGATTATGTACTCTCTGAGAGCCAATCGGTTTTAGGCCTTTCCTTAATATTAGAAATTCCATATGAATCTCTACCAGTTATTGTTACTACCAATGATCTTAAATCTCAAAAAATTTTCTGGATTAAAACTGACGAAAAGTATCTACAAAAACAACTTGAAGAGCTTGGGTATTTCGCTTCACGATCCGAATTAAAGGTAAGGGACTGGAGTCAATCCCAGAGTTTATTAGAAAGAAAAATGCTTGAATTAAATTTCATTTATGATCATGGTTTAACATTTCTATCAGAAAGTCTTGCAAAGACGATTACCAAAGTTCTGTCATTTAAAATCCTCCCAAATAAAAATGGTTATTATAATAATGATGCCTCGATAAGCACCAAATCTGTTATTCGCGATTTGGATAAGCAAATACTCGATATTCAATATATTAATGAGCCTGAAGTGTACTACTCTATGCAAGAATTTGATGATACAGTTATTTTGAATGACAATAATTTACCTTCTTATGAATATACAAAGGGAAAGAAATCCCCAAGACTGCATAAAGAATCACATAAGAAAAGGCTCAAAGTGCCTAAAAGTTTTGAGAGAAAAAACATTGATTATCAAGAGGAAGACAAAATAGCCAATTTAAAGCTAATAAAGGGAACTTTAATTAGCACCGGACTTGATCTTGATCCTGTTCAAATCGAAAAATTTGAAATTCCCACAGTCTATTTAGATCCTAAATCTAAAGCACTGTTAAAGACGGCCAGGTCTCTATATTCCTTTTATATGAAACCAGATACAATAATTGAAGATTTGGATTGGTCATCACCAATGATGAGCCTGGCAAAATTATTTGAGAATGAAATTAACTTATCATTAGCACATTGGATGAGAAAAGAGTTAGGGATTAGTCTGCCAGATTTTTATAATAAGCATCAGCCTGGAATTAAGGCCGAATTCGATCTTGTGGATTTCAACAAAGGATATACGTCATGGATACCACCAGGATTAGGGCAATCTGAAATTTGCTTTGACAAATACAGGAAAATTGGTGGATTTTTTAATAATAAATGGAAAAAGAAGACTAATGGCGGATTTTCTTGTCACGACACTAATCAGCTTGTTTATCACTGGCATAGGATTCGCTTGATTCGTAATCAATGCGCTCATCCAGAATTAATGGACCAAAATAGAGCTTTTGAATTGAAAGAATTAATGGAGGGCCTTAATAAGATTGATTTTTACAAAAAAGCATTTAATCTCAAATCTTTGTTAAAGGGTACCTTATTGTAAATTTGACTGCTTAAAATTGGCTATTAGAATATTTTAGAATAATCAGGGAAATAACACATATGACACTTCAAGAATTAATCGACCAATATAAAACTGAAGATTATAAATTCTTCAAATTCATTGACAAAAATGGGAAAGATATTAAAACCCATTTCATCTTTGAATCCCATGCTGAATATCTTGATAAATATTTAGGCTTTTATCAAAACCTCCCAGATCTCACTCAGGTAATAGTATATGCAACTGATGGTATTTTCAAATTGACAAATCAGGGTTTTGATTACTTTATCAGACACAATCATCAGGAAGTCTTTAAAGATAAAGATGGAAAAATCCGCGGTGTGCCTTACGAGGTTACAAAGCAAGTAAGAGCCAACTTAATAAGAAGAATTAATGATATAATGTCTGCCAGAAATTTTGATGAGATTCATCAAATTGTTGAAGAGTGCAAGATAAAAGGCTTTGGCCCATTATCCATTTACGATACATCAATGAGAATAGCCACAAAAATGAACATTGAACCCGATAAAGTTTATCTCCATGCTGGTGCGGCAAAAGGTATGGAGATCCTCGAAGAAAAAGGGTATGTAAAAAAAGGAACTGCTGAAAAGAAATTTGTGAAAAACGAAGAACTCCCTATAGAAATGCAAAAATTGAGAGCTTCAGAAAACGAGCATTTTCTTTGCTCGATGAAAGAAAAAATATCAAATCTTGATAAAGCCCTGTAAAACTTTATCAATGAACATGTTAGTTATTCTTTTGCTCCATCTTATAAGTATACCAGAAATCCGTAACCCTGTTCAGGCAAAATAAGAGATTATTGAAATCATTTTCATTCATTTCTTTGGGCGTCGTAGGTATGGATGAATCACTATGTGCTGAGATGTTACCGAAAATCCGGATGAGATGAAGGTAACTTATGATCCAGAGTGCAATATTCTTTTCATGGAGCTTACGAATGGAAGTTGACAATTCTTCAAATGAATGATCTTGCTTGAGTATATCCCGGACCATCAATTCTATAAGCTTCCTGGCCAGGATACCTATTTCAAAGATTCTGCTTTCATCAGAATTTAATTTATAGGACAGATCATTGATGGTTGATTTCTGCTCTTGTCCTATGATGGCCTTTAGCTTGACAAGGTTATTCAGAAGTTCGTCGATTACCTTCTGGCTAAATTCTGTTTTAGGCACACCGTGCAGGATCGCTGGTTGCCGTTGCAAATAATTATTCATGGATTGATCGAGACTCAATAACTTTTGTTCATTCAATTCGACAAAAATGACCTTTCTCAAATGTGTGACTTGCTGCAAGGCTTTGATCGAATGCTCAAGCAAAACAGGCATGATCATTTCCGGAGGGATCCTTTGCTGTCCCGTTCCCAAGATAGGCATCGCAATGGAATTAAGCTCTATATCATAAACTTCGCAAATTCGAACCAGGCTGAATAGGTTACGGATGGATTGCTCAAAAGGTTGATAGGTGCCGACAATTTCCACAAATGCCAATCGCTTAAAATCGTAATGGTCCAATTCCTTAGAAATCCAAACATTTAGAGGTTCCGCGAGATTAATATCGATATGATCCATTAAATCTTCAGCAAGAATTCCAAGGTTGTAGTGTAGGGCACCAAGCAATGACCCTTTTGTAGGGTGATAGCCTCCTCTATACGCCGATGCGACAATACAATCCACCGGAAAATCCATTTGTGTCAAATCACCATAATATAACTCTATGGTCTTATTGCCATATACTGACTCTATTTCGTGGATATTGATGAGTTGCATGGTCTGATCTTTTGTAATACAACATTTGTACGCGTCCCTCCTTTGGATCCCATCCAAAATTATGGTTTTTAAGTTTATTTCGTCCTCCCATTACTATTTTTTAGTCTGATATATAACGTACTTAATAGGAGAAGCTAACATCATCCGTAAAATAATATTGAAAGCATATGACTTAAATTAATAAATTTGAATCAAAATGATATTTCAATAAGGAAAGGCAGGAGCAGACCAGATGCAGATCATTCACTCTTTAGATGAGATTCTTAATGACCTTTTTCCGGAGGCAAAGATGGCTGATAATAATCATGAGGCACTCCGGCATAAGCTTATCGAATATTACACCTACGGGCCATTCAAGCCAGAGGTGACAATCAAAGACAATCTGGTGATCATTGAATTGGATACCTCCGCGATCATTCATCAGGAGTCAGAATATCGAAAGGCAGTGGCATTTTGCGAGAGGGGTAGATACCCCGAGGCAAAAGAGATCCTGGATAAGCTTATTAAGGCTAATCCGACCAATTCAGAGTATCACCGGATTTATGGACAGATCCTTTCAGACCAGGGTAAGGTAGAAGAGGCGATTGATTCCTTGATTGATGCCTTAAGATGGGATCCCCGGAACAGCTATGCCCTTTTGATGATGGGAAACATCCTGGCCAGGTCGAAAGATGATATTGGCACTGCCATGAAATATTTTAATAAGGTACTGGAGATTAATCCGAAAGATAACATTGCTGTCAACAATATAGGAGCAAATCTGATGCATCAGGGCAAGCTGGAATTGGCAAAGGATTATTTCAACAAGGCGCTTGCCATTGATCCCGACTATCCAAACACTCATTTTGGGCTGGCTATGATCGCAGAACAGGAAGGTGATCTGTCTTCAGCATTCTTCAGTGCCACCGAAGCCCTCAGGAAAAGCAAGGCAAAAGATGGACTTTACAAACAAGCCTTGCAAATGGCGGTACAGTATGCAGGCAAACTAATCCAGGAGGGACCAGGTCAGAAGATCTTTAAGGAATATCTTCATAAGCTGGAGTTTGAAGGCAATATTATTATCAAAGCGTTGGCAGATGATTCGATCCCGACTGCAGCTAAAATGGATCTGGCCGAAAATTACGGGAGGGATCACCATGTCATCCGCTACAAATCCAACTATCCCGCCAGAGAGCATCTGATGATGCATGAGCTAGTTCATATCGATCTGATGAACCAGGCCCGTAAGGCAGGAACGAATCAGTTGTTCACCTCAACCGGCGAGCACAAACGGAATTACATCACCGGTGAATCGGAGTGGATCAGGAAAATGAACCGGATGGGCATGACGGAAGATTCTATTTCAAAAGTTATTTCCGACCTGTTTGAAGGACTTAACCGCCAGGTGTACAATACGCCAATCGACCTGTTCATCGAAGATTATCTTTACCGGGAATATCCGGATCTTCGGCCCTATCAGTTTCTTTCCCTGTTCAATCTTAACAAAGAGGCTGTTCACGTGACTATTTCGGACCATATTGCGCCACCCATTTCGGACTAAATTGAGCCACTCATTTCGGAGCAAATTGCGCCAGTGATTTCGGAGTAAATTGCGCCAGAAAAATGGTGTTATATCGGCCGGGATTC
>JAGOPY010000010.1 GCA_017991835.1 Bacteroidales bacterium
TTGATATTTCGGAATTACCCGCGGGGATTTATTTTGTTGCAATTATGGATGAAGGCAAAAGGGTTACGTCAGGCAAGATGGTTGTAACGCGATAGAACCCCTCCCTTCTCCTTCCCTTGATCCCCTCCCGTGCCGGCAGAGTGCAATAAATCAGGGTTACCAGGGGAGGGGAGTATTATAGTGTGCCTAAATTGGCGATCAGCCAGCGGGCTGGTGTGTCACGTAACAGCGTAAAGAGCTATATCCGGCAGTTTATTGCCATGGATCGAACGCTGGAAGAACTTTTGAGCCTGAAAGATGCAGACCTGGAGAAGTTATTTTTATCCAGGCAGTTCAAAGAACCGGAACAACGATATGTGGAACTGGCGCTGCGATTTCCGGATATTGATAAGGCGTTGAAGAAGAAAGGCAATACACTTTATCGCCTCTGGCAGGAGTATCTGAAAGAGCATCCGGATGGATTTAAGCACACCCAGTTTAATAAGTATTACCGGCAATGGTCGGCCAGGACCAATTCCACAATGCACATTGAACACAAAGTAGGCGATAAGATGTACGTGGATTATGCAGGCGAAAAGCTGCAGATCGTCGATCCTGCTACTGATTGGATTCACATCTTGTTCAGGGATATCCGGCCGAATGGATTCTTGAATAGAGATGCAGAGATATTCAAGTATTTGGGGAAAAAGGGGGTGCAACAAATATTCCTAGGAATACAGAAACCTTTGATGTAAATGTTTCAAACTTATCTTCTGGCCTCTATCTTTTGGTCATAAGAGAAGGACAAAAAATGAAATATCCAAATCCTGGTATTGATTATTGCAATATTAAATCCTCAATGGATGAATTACAAATCCAAATCTTTAATTCCTCCGGAGTATTATATAGTTCATCCGGATTGCAAGAAGGAAATAATTTAATCCATACTGTTTCATGGCCGACTGGAATTTATCTTTATAGAATATATAATTCCAGGCAACAGTTAATTCAGACAGGGAAGTGGATAAGAACATTCTGTAAAAAGACCTAATTTTAAAATCTGTCCAGTATATTGTTCCTTTTACAGACTTATTATATTTGCTGAATAATCAACCTATTATGTTAAGATTAATCGCTTTGCTTACGCTGGTAGTACTTTCTCAGGATTTATATTGCCAGTCGGCCCAGGATGTCAATAAAGATAAGGAACGCTATGCTTTCGGACAAATCTATACCGGGTTCAGGTATGGATTTAAGGATACTTACAAGCCGCAGGCGGCATTTGAATTCAACCAGGGGATCATCGGCTATTTCCACCAGCTTGCGCCGAATGTAAGCGGAAAGATCATGTTTGACGTAACCCGCACGACAAACATAATCAGCATAAAGGATTCGTCGGGACAGTCGATGACCGTCACCTATTTTGAAGGGAGCAAATACACGGCATACCTGAAAATGGCGGAGATTAAGTGGGATATCAATGATTATATTGCTTTGCGTGCCGGCCAGCTTTTGAACACACAGTACCTCACGTTTCAGGATCCTTTCTGGGGCTACAGGTACATCGATGTGACTTTCCAGGAGAGATACCGCCTCGGTCAGCCGGCCGATTTCGGGGCACAGTTGGATGTAAAGGTAAAAGACAAATTCCTGAACCAGTTTTCGGTGGTCAACGGGGAAGGCCCATTCCGCCACCAGGATCTCAACGGGCAATTCATCTTTTCAAACAATATCCAGTATACTCCGGTCAAAAATCTTACCCTGAAGCTTTATGCCGATTATGGCCCCGCCGTCGATACAGGCGCCTCCTATGGTGATAAGTGGGTCATATCGGGTTTTGCAGGCTATAAAACGACAAAATTCCGATTCGGGGGAGAATATGATTTTGTGAATAACTATGGATGGATAAATGGGAAGGATTACAGCGGTTTTTCCGTTTTCGGAGGATGGAATTTCACCGGAAAGTTCGATTTACTGGCCCGGTGGGACCATCTGAAGATCAACACCGCGGGAGTAGAAGATATTCTGAATTATTATATTGCAGGGATTCAATATGAACCGGCCAGGATGTTCACGACCTCTGTTAATTTCCGCTACCAGTCATTGGAAGACCTTCCCTCCATCTATGCCAGCTTTGGATTGAAATTCTGACACTCCGGCAGATACCGGCTACCGACCGCCCACTGCCCACTGCCTACTGCCTACTGCCGACCGCCGACTGCCTACTGCCGACTGCCGACTGCCGACTGCCCGCCCAGCTCACCAAAGGCGGCACGGCAAGCGAAACGCCCATCCCGATCGTGCCCGCTTCCGGCGCCCCGAATCCGGCGATTGAAAGGCCAATGCAGGTACCCAGGCCGAGGAGCATCGAGGCAAAAGCGGCAAGGCGTGTCGTCCTTTTCCAGAACAATCCCCAGATAAACGGGCCCAGGAATGCGGAGCCGATTGCTCCCCACGACATGGCCAGGATGGTCACGATGGTCGACGGTTTGATCAGGGCCAGGATGACCGACAGAAGTACAAAGAATAGATTTGCTCCGCGCATCAGGTTAGTAAGCTGTTTATCGGTCACATTCCGGTTGATGAACCCTGCGTAAAAATCTTTGCAGAATGAGGAACTGGAGATCAGGACCAGCGCAGCCAGTGTCGACATCGAAGCAGCCAGGATGATGAGCAGGATGATGATCGACAAAGATTCTGGTATGACCCTCGCAAGCAACTCCGGCATCAGTGCATCGAAAACCGGTTTCCCTTCGGCAGTAAAAGCGGCCGGCGATGTTTCGGGGGCCAGGAAAATCCGCGTGGTAGAACCGAGGAAATAGGCAATACCCCCGATCAGCAGGGCGAAAATGGTCGAGGCGATCATGCCGGTACGGATCGCTTTCCGGTCTTTGATCGCATAGAACTTCTGCATGAGCTGGGGCATGGCAAAAGGCGCCACGCTTGTCAGCAGGATCAGCGAAAGCAGCGGCCACCATCCCGGGGGGCCTACCGTAGCTGTCAGCCCGGGATCGATCGATTGCAGCTTTTCGGTGATCGCAGCCAGGCCTCCTCCGGCATTAAGAGTATAGCCGAACAAAACCAGTACTCCCGTCGTCATGATGATCCCGAATACAGTATCCATCATCGCCATCGACTTATATCCTCCCAGAACAATGTAAATAGCTGTAAAAACGCCCATGAACAGCACGGCATGCCAGTATTGCAAGCCTTCGAACGAGGAGGCGAAAAGATAGGAGAGGCCGATGAAAACGGCCGCAGAGTAGGGGATCAGGAAAATGAAGATGGCTATTGAGGCAATCAGTTTCAACGCCGGACTTCCATATCTTTTTTCAAGATATTCACTGAGGGTATGAACCCCCATTTCAACCGACATTTTTTTAACTCTCCAGCCCAGCAGCGCCCAAACGGCCAGAACTCCTATCAATCCGTTCAAAACACCTATCCAGATTCCCGAATAGCCGAATCCCCATCCGATTTTTCCCGCAAAACCAATAAACACGACGGCTGAAAAATAGGTGGCCCCGTATGAAAAGGCGCTCATGATCGCCCCCACCTTTCCTCCCCCGAGGAAGAAATCGTTGAAGGACCGCGTTTTTCTCAATCCGTAAATCCCTACAATTATAATAACGAGGGCATAAATAGCCAGAACAATAATTTTTACCACCATACACGAAGATATTTCAAATACCGGGGCAAGTTAGCAAAAACCCGGCAGATGAGGCAGGATTATTTCCTGTTTCCGCCAACGGTGATCGTAACGCCGACCGGGATGCTCAGGTTCGAGCCCTCCTGCATGTTCAACTGCTCGATTTCCAGGTCGGAATTGCCGAAAACCGACGGATAATAGCTGCCCATTAGGATTTCGGGAATGATGACTTCCGTTCCGGGCCCCGGGACCACGCCATCGCTCCAGTTCGATACGTTAGTCCATTCATTGGTATAACCCAGCCAGCAGCCCGGGGGCATGATGTGCACATCATAATCCTCGGTTTCGCCGTAGCTATATCCTGCACAGGGATCCAGTCCGGTAGTGCTCCATACCTCTCTGACCCTTAGCCTCAGTATCCCCTGGATAGCTGCTCCGGGAACTGTAAATGTCATCGTGCCAGTAGCGGGCGTTGGCGACATATTCGTCAGCTCGCCCAGTTTCTCGGAAGATTCAAAAGTTCCGTTCCGGTTATAATCGATCCAGGCGGCCATGTTGTTCCCCGAACCGTAGGTTCCCGGGCTAAGGGTTAGCTGGTAAGTACTTCCGGGGACTAAATGAGTCGTTTCGTCCTGGTAATAATTATAATAAGGCGAAGAAGAGGCCCCGGTAGCTTTCGATAGCGTTCCCATGGAAACCAGGCTGATATAATCGCCATATCCTGAACCAGAAGAATAAGAAGGGGTGCAATAATTGAGCATGATGCTCCGGTAGCCGGGAGGATCGGTGACAAGCGGCACCTGTGTGCCTGTCGCCCCGCTGAAAGTAACTTCTGTGCACTCTGCATCGAGCTCATTGCCCGGCCCGGCAGAAGCTGAAATATCATAGACGATCCAGAAATAATCGGTCCCTTCGGTCAGTGCCCGGTTTCCGGTTACAGTAACGACGCTGGCCGGTGCTACACTGCCGAAAAGGTTTGTTGTTGAAAACGCCGGCAGATCGGTGTAATAAACCTTTATCGCGGAAATATCATCCAAATCGGTACATTCCTGGGTGGCGACCTTGATGCCCGTCACGGTAAGGGGTAAAGGCGATCCATCGGTCGTGATCTCAAGCCGGATGATTTCGCAATTGACTGTACCGGGCGGAACAGGGCTGGTTACAGGCTGTGTGCAGGTGAGCGAAACCAGCGACATCCGGTTTATTTCCCTCTGACCGTCAGGATCGGTGATTGCTGGGACCCGGGTCAGGGCAGGATTATCGCCCAGGGCCATACCGGTGCACTCCGCGTCGAGAAAATGACCCATAAGCGCATCTTCAGCCAGGTCGTATGCCAGCCAGAAATAATTGAAACCGCCGTTGAGAGGCTGATTCCCGGTCACCGTGATCGATCCGGCAGAAACTACGCCCGTACCGAAAAGTGTTGCCGTCCCGAATGATCCGTTATTACCGGTATAATAAACTGCCAGACTTTCAACATCTTCCAGGTTGGTCGTCCCATTCATGTTGAATGTCAGACTAAGGAGGTTGAACGGATTTACGGAGCCTGACATCAGGATTTTTACGCCGAGCGCCTCCATATCCTGCTGACCGGGGGCCACTTCCGTGAGGTTACCATGGAAAGCCTGGCCGGAAACATAAACCATCTCAGCATTGGTTACGAACACTGTATCGATATACGGCATACAATTGAATGCCGTAACGGTCACAATCAGCGTATCTTCCGTATTGATTTGTCCAAATTCCACCAATGCAGTGCCCCCCGAAACATAACCGGTCCCCAGGAGCTCAAAGTCGCGGGAAACGGCCACCCTGGCTCCTTCCTGGTCGCATAAAACCGTAATCTCGTCAGAACCGACGGGCAAATCTGCCGGATGATCAACCGCCATTGTTACCGGGGCTGCTGTGCGCACCATCAGCGAAGGATCGCCGAAAATGGTCCAGGTGTCGGTCATATCTGCACCTGCCGAACCGTAAACGTCGTTCATGCCCATGCAACCGTTCATGCAGATGCCGCCGAAAGTCCGCTTGATATTCGA
Organism: Bacteroidales bacterium; assembly: GCA_017991835.1. Taxonomy (GTDB): domain Bacteria; phylum Bacteroidota; class Bacteroidia; order Bacteroidales; family JAGOPY01; genus JAGOPY01. The sequence continues at coordinate 5,668 of JAGOPY010000010.1, forward strand.
GGGGAAATTCTCAACCAGGATATCCACCATTTCATCCTGCCCCTGCATAGGCGGGTTCCAGCTCTGGTTGATGGTCGACATGATGGTGGCCACAGCGCCGGAGGGCTGGTTGTTGTAGGTTGCCCTGAGCCAGGCTTCGGCAAAACAGGTGATGCCTGCAAAGTTTCCATTCACGCACGCCACGGAAAGGATAAAGGGCAGTTTGTTGGTATTTGTCAGGCTGGTGATATTGGTATTACTGAAACCTGTCGTGCTCCAGGAAGTGTTGCTGCCATGCCCGGTGTAGGAAATGATCCCGGTGCCCGTATTGATCTCACTGGCAACCATTGTTGCTGTCGGATTCCCTGCGGCATCCTGTCCCCCCTGGCTGCCATCATAAAGTTCGGCACCATAGGTATAGGTGAATCCCATGTAATCCGTCCGGATATTCCGTTGGTGCTGCCAGTCGTATTCCCCGTCATCCCCGGGGCCCTCCGCCGACGCAATGCCCATGGCCCGCTCAAAAAAGCCCGGCGAAAGGTCCGGCTGTTTCTCATAATTCAAGGTGCGCTGAACCTGTGTTTGAACGTGGGCGTTGGTTTCAGCAGAAAATCGTCCGACAAAAATGTCGGGATAATGATCACTGCCGACGATGTAGCCGTAGTCGTTGTCTGATGGTCCTGCCGTGGTGGATGAAACCGGGACCTGGGCCGCGTCGCCGACCAGCAGCAGGTATGTCAGCCCATTGGTGTTGTAATAGTTGGCCACATATGATTTTATTGCCGCTGCCGTTGTCCCGACACTACTGACATTGACCAACTCGGTTGGGATCCCGGACATATTTTTCCAGTCGACAAAAGGCTGCATATCAGCCATGAATGATCCGTAGCAAATGATCAGCATGTTCCCGTCTTCCTCAAGCGGGGTATATCTCGAGGCCGTCCGGTATTCCTTGTAATTCAGCAACTTCCGCTGGTAAATTTCCTCAAAGCTTCTTACCGTCTTATCGTCCTCCCGTCTTAAAACATAAGGATTCTCCCCGTCTTCACCTGCCGAGGCAATATCCAGAACCAGTCGTGTGTATACCCGCAACACATTCGACACCGGATTATAGCGGAAAGGATAGGCCACGACCACCTGGGCCCTGACATCCCTGATTATATGCGGAGTGCGCAATTCGGCGGCAACACCCGGGAAAAAGGCGTCGGTGCGGTACTCCCTTCCGTATGTATAAGGGACGTCATCGGGGTTGATATCCCGGGTGAGATTTCCTTTTGAAGGGATTACCAGGATATTTTGAAAGTCAATGTAATCCGCCTCCACGACGGTGACAGTCATCCGGTCGAGGTCGGGGATGGCCAGGGGGATGCTCAATTTCCCCAGGTCAGGGGCGCCTTCGATGAGAAGCGGAGTGGTGTTTTCAGCAGAGACGACAACTTCCTTGCCACCTTCATTATCCCTGATTATTTCTTTCAGGAATCCTTCGGTGATTATTTCGATACGGTTCGTCGTAATATCCGAAGACACCAGTTTGATCCGGGATTCCATTGGTGTGTCGGAGGTAATGCCGGTCCAGACAACTGGATTATCCTGGCGACTTTGTGAATAAGTTATCTTGAAAATTAGAAGGATGAAAATAAGGATGGTGGTGTTTCTGAGCAATTTAGGCGTAAAGATCATTTTAATGGATGTTAAAATCATCCGCTAAAGATAAGCACAAATCCCGCAATTAAAACTCAAAACTCAAATCCCAGCACTGTTTTGCGTTCCTCTTTTAGGCATAACAATGATGAAGAAAAGGCCGATGATAAAGAAAATAGCGATGGCTACCACACTGGCCCTCATATTACCGGTTATGGCCTCAATAAGTCCGAAACTGAAAGTTCCGCCTGCCGAAGCCATCTTTTCCATTACATCGAAGAAGCTGAAAAAAGAGGTGTGGTCAGTCGTTTCCGGGAGCATCTTGGAATATGTTGACCGGGCCAGCGCTTGTGTTCCACCCATAACGATCCCGATAAAGAATGCTGCTGTTATGAATCCGATAGCATCTGTAATAAAGTAAGCACCGGAGCAGATCAGGATCCAGGTTATCAGGGCGATGATGAGTGCTTTCAGGTTGCCGATCTTCCCGGATAGCCTGGCAAAGAACCAGGCCCCGCCCATACCGATCAGCTGGATCAGCAGCAGTGTGGGGATCATGATCTCGTCGCCGAGGTTCACCTCTTTTTTCCCGAAAGAGGCGGCCATATACATCACCGACAGCAAGCCCATCATGAAAAAGAAATAACTGACCAGGTAAAGGGTCAGTTTCTTTGATTTTCGTACCTGGTAATAAACAGTCCGAAGTTCTTTGTACCCATTCAGAATGACATTTTCTTTCCCCTGTCGTTTTTTGAAGACATACTTGGGAAGCCTTGAAAAAGTAATTTGCGAAAAGCCTATCCACCAGATACCTACAGTCAGGAAAGCCAGGCGGAACTGCAGGTCGCTGCCGGCCGGGATATTGAACCAGGAAGGTTTCTGAATGACGACGAGTTGCATCAGTAAAAGCACGACGCCTCCCAGGTAGCCCATGGAATAGCCCCGGGCGCTGATCTTGTCATGATCTTCCGGCTTTGCTATAACCGGAAGAAAAGAGTTGTAGAAAACAATACTGCCGGCATATCCCCAGGTGCCAAAGAAAAAGGCGATGATCCCGAGTTCAATGTTGTCGCCGGTAAAGAAAAACAGCATGGAACAGCCCAGCGCGCCGATCCAGGTGTACACCTGCATGAAAGCTTTTCGACGTCCGGTATAATCCGCTATCGACGAGAGTAATGGCGACAGCAGCGCCACCATCAGAAAAGCCGCTCCGATCGTCCATGAATAAAGGACCGTATTGATGACTTCAGCTCCGAAAAAGCTGACCGTATAGCTCCCGCCGTTCCTGGTGATGGCATCGTAGTACAAGGGGAAAATGGCGGTAGTGATGGTCAGCTGGAATACCGAATTGGCCCAGTCGTACATCACCCAGCCTCGGATGACTTTCTTATCACCCTGGACGATTGGCCTGATATCTTTTAGCTTGATCATGGACGGGGATTTTGAGGTGAAGGTAAAAAAAATCGCAGGTCTGACAATTCAGCCTGCGATTTTTTTAATATGATAATCAATAAGATATGATTCTTATAATGTTTTTACTTTGGTAAAGACCTTATCTTCATAAATATAAACAAACTTACCATCGGTCGTCAGGGTGGTCGATGCGCCGGTCTTCGCCTTAAACTCCTTGAAAACGCCCGTATCCAGGTTGAACGAAGCGATATCCGCTTTTTCGGTCTTCATGATCAGGATATTGTCGAATACATCCTCCAGGCTGGAAGCTTTGTATTTTCCGCTGTAGATGAATTTACCGTCAACAGGATTATAGGCGGAGATTCCTTTTTCACCTACAACGATCATTTTATCCTTGTAAGGCAGGATCTTCACGGCAAGTCCGACACCGCCATCGGTAACCGGAACAGAATATTCTTCATTCCCGGTCTTGTAATCGATCTTGTAAAGTTCTTTTCCCGAAGAACAAAGAATTTTATTTTCTAACACGTAAGCATTAGTAATCCCTTTCTTGAATTTTTCCGATTCCCAGGCCAGTGAACCGTCTTTTGTGTTGAAGGCTTGTAATCCGTTGGGTTTCACGTTATCATAAAACACTCTCCAAATGGTAATAGTAGAATACTGGGTTTGTATGACCTCATAAGACTGGAATTCGACGATACCCCCTATTTGCAGGATAACCTTATCATCTACAACATACATTCCGGGAATTGCCTTTGCCCCTTTGATTTCGGGAGAGGTCCAGATCAGTTTTCCGGTATTGGCATCGTATTTTTTGACAAACTGGTGGGTACGGTTCGACATATCGAGCACATAGATCACGTTGTTCTCCTTGTCGAAAACCGGATCGGCAACAGCTCCGTAAACGCCCTACTGTCTTGCATTTGGAGGTCTCGACCTGACGCCGTTGGGGGTAAAGTCGAATGCGGCCGACCACAGGTTGGCGCCGGTGTTGTAATCGTAAACCTGGATACCGTTCAGCCTGAGGATGACCCGGGGGCCCTCCACGGCAATATCATACAGGAATTCCCGTGAGATGATTTTCCGCTCGGCGCGTCCGATGTAGGTATTGCTCCATACCACATCGCCATTGTCCATATTGATCTTGGCAATCTGGTTCTTGAAACCGGTGAAAAGGGCGATCAGACCCGACGGCTGGAAATTGACCGTGGTCAAAAAACCATCAGGAGTAAAAACATATTTACCCACAACGCCGCCGAATTTAGCGGTCGACCATAATTCTTCCCCGGTGGCGACTTTAATGAAAACGAGCTTGTCTTTCAATGAAATGGCAAATCCCTCGCGTTCAGGGATGTACACCACATTTTCTTCCGTAACATTCTGGTATTTATCTGTATTCCAAAGCAATGAACCCGACTCCATATCCACACAGGCAATCTGGTCTTTCCCCATTTTGCGGTCGAACAGGAAAACTGTGTTCGATTCCCAGAACGGGATCAGTTCATCGATCTTGCTCAGCTTAGGGGCAATTTCTTTATAAACTTTAGTCCACTTGATCTTGCCGGTCGCGTTGTCGAATAAAGAAAATTCCTTATCGGAGGCGACATAACTGTAACCGCGCTCTTCCGTGCCGGTTCCGTTGAAGGTGATCTTGTGCGGTGATTTTGTCTCCCACACCATGGTCATGTCTTCCTGGGCATAAATGCTCAGAAATGCAAGAACTGCGAAAAATGAAAGAATCTGTTTTTTCATGTTTAATATGGTTAAAAGATTGAAATTTCTATATTAATTGAAGACAAACGTATGCCTGAACTTATAGCTTTTCCCCTTGGGCATTTTAAAATTGAACTTAAACTCCATGAGGATGGCCCGGAGCCGGTTTTGTGCTGCCAGCGTGCCGTTATTGTTGCCGACGGCAAAAAGGGAAGTAACGGTACCTTTCTCCCAGATGCTGATATCGAAAGTGTATTCCCCTTGAATGGGATTCTTGATGGTCTGAAGGTAGATCGAGCCTTCCGGCGCCATCATCGCCGAATCCAGTTCCAGTTTTGCCCTTTCAATGATCTGATCTTTGTCTTCCAGTAAGACTTTTTTCTGGGCTGATAATCCGAGTGCCAGAAACACAAGCAGGATAAAAATCGTCGTTTTTTTCATCATAAAATATCATTTTTACAAATCCATTTTCCACTTAATCAGCCGGTTCCCGAAAATGATCAGGACCTCTTCATCACCAGGAAGGAAGATAAAGGAGGCTCTGCCGTCGCCAGGGAATTCCCCTTCTTTTGTTTTTTCAAAAAGCCGGTAACTGAGCTCGAAACGTTTTAAAAGTTCATTTGTTTCGAAGTTATAAATATGCAGTTCGGGGAACATTTTGCTTAATGAAATAATCCCGAAATATTTTCCATTATGGCTTAATTTAAAGTCGGGCTCATAGTTGGCCAGCGAGCTGAACGATTGCCTCATCGGTTGTCCCGTCTTTGCATCCGCCACCTCTATGTAACTCTTCTTTCCATTCGGCCCTTGCAGTTTAACGTGAGGGATGCTGTAAACAAAGAGGTATTTTCCATCACTGGAATAATCGAGAAGATAGATCAGATCGTAGAACGCATCGACGGTATAAAGTTTCTCGAAAGTGTTGTAGTCGTAAACCGATACCTGTTGTTTGTATTTCTCAAGTATGGGGCGGTTTTTCTTGTTGTTCTTGTAGGCCGGGTTATTGACCAGTTCTGCCTTGTTTGTCTTATGCGATACGGCAATGTATTTGCCGTCGGCACTGACGGCCACCGAGTTTGTAGCCTGCGGAACGACGAAAGACCTGAGCTCCTTTCGCGTCTCGATATCGTGAATAGCTACTTTATCGCCGCCGCTGAGAGTGACCAGGTACTTTTCATCAGGTGTGATCTTGGCATCATGGTAATCGCCGAAATTGAGCATTGATTTGCCGGTAGCCACATCCATCACCTCGAAATTAACCTCACGGTCTTTGTTGGGGGCAAAGTCCATATAGAACAATTGCTGCAACATCAGGTATTTACCGCTTTGGGAGAATTTCGCCCTGGAGCCCGCATACCAGTTGCCGACATCAAACTGGTTATTTACCGCCTGGGTTTCCAGGTTGAACATATACAGCGGAAAGCTCTGGTGGCTGGTAATAGCCAGGGTTTTGTTGTCGGGGTGGAGGGCAAGCCAAACCAGCAGGTTCTTAACATCGCCCACCTGTATTTTCTCAAATTCATAATTGGTTCCCTGGGAAAAACTTCTGGGTATCAAAATGAAGACCAGGCTGATAACCATCAGAAATAATCGAACGCCTGGTAAAAACTTTTCCGGCTTCATCATAAAAAAAAGTTGTTAAATATTTAATTGGTTTGGAATCAAGCGTTTATGAATGATTCTGTTTGGCTTAAATGCAATCTGAATACAAAAATATAAAAAAGAAATATGAAATGCCTGTTAATGATTTCACACATTGGTTTTTAACAAACCTTTAACAAAAATCAAATTTCGGGGATTTTTCAGCCTTTGTAATAATCGCAAGATCAGCGGGATAAAAAATATTTTAAAAATATTTCCAATCGACCGGGTATTTTTTAGTCAAAAACCGGATTAATAGATGGTTGGGTTTATGGGAGTTTTTTTCCATGAGTGGCTGCAGGGCGTTAAGAACCTGGCAAGTTTGCCCTGCGGCCTTCCTTTTTTCTTTTCTTTTCTTTCACGAAGTTACACGAAGAAGACACGAAGTTTCACGAAGAAAATGGTGCAAATGGAATTTGATGATTTATCCCGCAAGATAATAGGCTGTGCTTTGCAAGTACATAAAATCCTTGGTCCGGGAATGCTGGAATCAGCATATGAAGAATGCCTCGCTTACGAATTGACTTCAACTGGACTAATGATCCACAGACAAAAACCAATTCCTGTAATTTATAAGGATATTAAACTTGATTGTGGTTATCGACTTGATTTGCTTGTAGACCAGAAGATAATCATTGAATTAAAATCAGTAGAATTATTAGCGCCTGTCCATGAAGCCCAGATTCTGACTTATATGAGGTTTGCAGAAATCAGGTTAGGATTATTGATCAACTTTAATGTGACATTTCTAAAGAGTGGTATAAAAAGATATGTTTTATAACCTTCGTGATCCTTCGTGACTCCTTCGTGGATCTTCGTGCAATAAATAGATATAATTCTATTACACTAAGTTACACGAAGAAAATAAGAAGTGATGCCAATAAAACAATACATAAAGATTGGAGTCACCATCATGTTTCCTTCAAATCTTCCAGAATCTTGCTGACATCCTCCTCCGTCGCCGTCAGCTTCTCCTTGCAGATCCTGATCAGCTCCGAAGCCCGCTTAACTTTTTCGGAAAGCGTATCGATCGTGATCTCCCCTTCTTCTATTTCACCGACGATCAGTTCAAGTTCCTTTATCGCCTCGGAATAGGTAATTTTCTTCTCCATTTGATTAATCTTTAATTGATTTGACTTCACTTGAAATGTCCCCTTTAAACAACCGGGTTGTAAGGATATCCCCCGGTTTTGCCACTGCACTGTCAATTAGTGCTTTTCCGTTGAGATATGTAATGCTGTAACCTCTTTTCAATACTTGGACCGGATTCAGCAGGTCAATTTTTTGATTCAGATTTTCAAGCTCGCCGGTTTTTAGCCTCAGCAGTTGTTTCACATGCAGACAAAAACGCTCCGACCGGTTATCCAGGCCGATCCTGCTCTCCCGCAACAGTACTCCCGGCTTGATGGAGAGTTTCAATCCGGCCAGGTTGAGCAGGTGTTTCTGGCCGGTGATCATGATCCCGGTGCCATCAATCACCGATCCCGATATCTCCACTATCGCCCGCTTTTCATTTCTGACGAGATTGTCCGTTTGTGAGACAAGGTCCATGCATAATTGTTCCCACTTCTTCTTCTCCTCTTCCAGAAGATCTTTCGCCATTGTTGCCAGACTCTCATGGAGTTCGTTCAGCCTGCCCGAAAAATTATGGAACTGCTGAATGATGAAATAAGCGACATCGGTGGGGGTGATCTTGTTGTAACCGGCGATCATTTCCACTACTGTTTCGTTGGTGGAATGCCCGATTCCGGTCAGCACCGGCAGCGGGCAAAGAGCGACTTCCCTGGCCAGCATGTAGTTGTCGTAGCAATTCAGCCCGACCTCACCGCCACCACCCCTGATAATGGTAACCGCATCGAACAGGTGTGCGTTCCGGCCGATAATTTCCATCTGGCTCCGGATTGACTCAACCGCTTTATCCCCCTGGAGCAGCGCTGGAAAAAGGACACAACTGATCCCGTAATGCCATGGATTGTTTTCGATGATGCTGATAAAATCGCTGAAGCCCTTGCTTGATTTTACCGAAATGACGGCAATTCTCTTCGGCAGCTCCGGTAATTCAATCTGCCTGTTCCGATCAAAAAGGCCTTCGTTTTTGAGGCGGGCCAGGGTCTTCATCTTTTCCCGGGCCATTTCGCCAAGGGTGTACGACGGGTCAATATCGATGATCTGGAGAGAAAGACCGTACACAGCATGAAACCTGACGTACGCCCGGAAGAGTATCTGTATCCCTTCCTTCAGCGGTTCGCGTGTTATTTTCAGGAAGTTACCATTGATCCTTACGTAGTCGTTAGCCCAGATCGTCCCTCTCAGCTCGGCCTTAACGCTCCCCTTTTCCTTCTCAACCAGTGAAGGATAGCAATGACCGCTGGCCTGGTAATAGTTCAGCTTGGCTATCTCGGCTTTGATCCATAACGGTGACCGGAAGTTTTCTTCAAAAACCACCGTAATCCCTGCCGCGAGCTGCGACAAGGTCATGATTTCCGCTCCGTTCTGATTATTTTCTATCATTCAACCTTCAACCTTCAATACTCAAAAGTACCAATAATTTCCCTTATTCACCGATTCCGGCCCGGTATTCGCCGATTTCAGATTCTCAAAAGGATAATGCGACCTTATTTTTGCCCCATCAAATTTGTGAAAACAATGTTCAACATTCAAAATCATACGAAAATGGAAAACAACACTCAACCTGCCGTAAGGCATGGCCTGAAAGGCAAATCGCTGGTATTCGGCGTCCTGGTAATCCTGCTCGGGATCGCTCTTTTTTTCAGAAACCTGGAACCCTTTGAAGGCGCCCGGATCTGGGACGTCATTTTCTCCTGGCAAATGCTGCTGATCGCCATCGGCCTGGTGAATATCGTGAACGACTCCTCCCGCCGCGTAGGCTGGATCCTGATCGCGATCGGCGGATTCTTCATGATCCCTGTCATCTTTGATATTGAAAATTACCGGAGCACTTTCTGGCCCGCCCTGTTGATCATTATCGGGCTGATCCTGATTTTCGGCTCATCCAGGCTCTGCAAAAGGTCTTATTCTCAGAACAAAACCTGGACCGATTCTCCAGGGTTCTCCTCCGGGACCGTCACGGATGACTTCGTGGAAGAGGTGGCTGTTTTCGGCGGCCGGGAGCGGTTCATCAATTCCCAATCGCTCAAAGGGGCCAAAGTGGTCTCAGTTTTCGGAGGATCCACGCTCGACATGACCAAAGTGGAGCTGGCACCCGGCAACGTGGAGATCGAGATCGTGGCTATTTTCGGCGGATCGACGCTGGTTGTTCCGAACGACTGGAACATCAAACTGGAAGTTTTTAATATCTTTGGTGGATACAGCGATAAACGGATCAGGGGGCAGGTCGATTTCAACAAGACGGTTATCGTAAAAGGGGTAGCCATTTTTGGCGGAGGGGAAATAAAGAGCTACTGATCCCGGACGCTGGATTGATATGGCAAGAGGAATAAAAAATCATTTGGAGATTGTTTACCTGATCATGTGGGTGGCGCTGGGCGTCATCCACTTTTCCCTTTTATATTTCGGTTATGGCCTCCGATCGGTCCATGCTTTTGCCGACAGCCTGGTTTTTAACGGGCTTTTTACGGTGATCGGCAGCGGGCTGTGGTTTATGGTCAGGTACTCCAATCTGCAGACAAAAACCAAAGCCGAACTGGCATTATACCATATTACCGGAGCGGCCGTGGCCATTTTTGTATGGATGATGGCGGGCCACCTGATTCTGAATACATTATTCCCTGAGGATCAGGCCTATCAATCTTTTCTAAGGAATACCGTCTTTTTGAGGATATTGGCGGGATTGATGTTTTACGCCCTGCTGGTTTCCATTTTTTACCTGCTGATCAATTTCAGGGAGTTAAAAGAAAAGAGCCAGCGGGAAGCCAGGCTCACAGGATTGCTGAAGGAGGCCGAGCTGAACCTGCTCCGTTCGCAGATCAGGCCTCATTTTCTATTCAACAGCCTGAACTCCATCAGCGCCCTCACGATGACCGATCCGGGAAAGGCACAGGAAATGGTTATCAAGTTATCCGAGTTTATGCGCTATTCGCTGAACTTTCCGGACAATATGACCGGTACGCTGGAAAGGGAGCTCTACAATGCCGAACTTTACCTGGATATCGAGAAGGTCCGTTTCGGCAGCCGCCTGGCATTTGAGAAGGAAATACAGCCCGAAGCGATGAGCTGGATTGTACCGGTCATGATCCTGCAACCACTGGTTGAAAACGCCGTCAAATATGGTGTTTACGAATCTGAAGAAACGACTGTGATCCGGCTGGAGGCCCGGATCCTGGAAAGCGAGCTGGAGATCAGGATTGGCAATACCTACGGTTTCGGTACCATGGCAAAAAAGGGGACGGGGACCGGGTTGCGCAACATCCGGGGCAGGTTACTGAATCTTTATGGAACCGGCAGCCTGATGAAGATCAATCAAACGGAGAATTATTTTGAAGTCACTATCAGAATTCCGGAATATGCAAGAAAAGATTAAAGTGATCATTGTGGATGATGAGGATCTGGCGCGGGAATTGGTAAAGAAATACCTGACCGGGTTAGCCGATGCGGAGCTGCTTTGTGAATGCTCCAACGGTTTCGAGGCCCTGAAGGCGATACAGGAACTCAGGCCCGATCTTGTGTTCCTGGATATCCAGATGCCGAAGATCGATGGTTTTGAGTTGCTGGAGGTGCTTGATGAGAAGCCGGCCATCATATTCACTACGGCTTTTGACCAGTATGCTATCCGGGCGTTCGAGCTGAATGCGGTGGATTATCTGCTAAAGCCATTTTCGAGGGAGCGTTTCGTGCAGGCGTATGAAAAGGCGAAGCTCAGTATAGGGGCGCCATCCACCGGAGGGCGGACGCCATCCCTTTTGAAGCACCTCGACGACACCCGGCAGACCCTCGACCGGGTCATCACCCGGCTCGGCTCCAAAATTACCGTCATACCGGTGGATAAGATCAGGTACATCGAATCGGCCGATGATTACGTCATGATCCATTCCGAGCTGGGCGACCATCTGAAAGAGAAGACCATGAAGTACTTCGAGGAGCACCTGCCGAAGGAGCAGTATATCCGCATCCACCGCAAATACATTGTCAATATCAACGAAATCCGGTCGCTGGAACTTTACACAAAAGACAGCTATGTCGCTCTGCTTAAAACCGGCGAGAAACTGAACGTGAGTTCGGAAGGGTACAGGCGGCTGAGGGAGAGGTTTTAAATTGGGCGATTTGGCGATTTGGCGATTTGGCGATTTGGCGTATTTTTGATTTAACCGCGTAGCAGTGCCAGTATGGTAGGCACGCCACAGTCAAGGTAAAATGAAGATTCCCGCGTTAAAATCAGCAGGCACATGAATATTTACCATCGTACCTGCAGGTTTATTATCAAGATCAAATAGATCCACGATTTCCTGACGCAGCGGATTCTTATTGTTTTTGTTATAGGTATCGAAAAATTGTCCTAGGATCTTCATCCCTTTCCCGGTCGATTCAGACATGTTCTTTGACGCCATGTTCCGGCCGACGCCGTTGTCGGTAATGGTGATGACAATATTTCCCGGAAACCTGTCAACACTGATCTTCAGTATTCCACCTGATCTTTTCGGCATTAAACCGTGTTTCAGGGCATTTTCCGCATGGAGCTGGATGATCATTTTAGGGATTATTATATCCTTTTTAACCCCCTCATCAATCGAAATTTCATAAGTAAACAGGTTTGCAAAGCGCGATTTCTCCAGTTCAAGGTAGTTGGTTACGAATCCGATCTCCTCTTCGAGGGTATGGGTCAGCTTATCGGACGAGAGGAGCAGTGAACGGACCATCCCCGAGAAGTTCAGCAGAAGGCCGTAGGCCTCTTCCGGTTTTTTGCGGTATATTGATGACCCGATGGTGTTGATCGTATTCATGATGAAATGCGGCTCCATTTGCGCTTTGATGCCTGCCAACTGCAAACGGGTGATTTTCTGTTCTGTTTCATATTTCTTTTTAAGCTGGAAAGAATAGAGCTTCCGGATTAGCAGGATAAAACCAAGGGCAGCCAGGTATATTCCCGCCCAGATAAGGAACCGGAACCGCCATACAGGATTAATGCCATAGTCGAACAGTTTCCACACCTGGTCGCCCTGCACAGAGAGCTGGGGAGGGTTGGGGCCGTTGAGCTTGACGGTGAAAATGGGAGATGATGACTGGATAGGGAAATCGATAGCGACGGGGTGAGTAAGGTTATTTCTAAAAATGATATGTTTTTTTAAGTCAAGCGCCAAAAATATTAATTCCTCCTTAGTATCAAGGTCTAAATCAATTGAGATCGGGTTACCAAATAAGGACTTCCACCTGATGCGCTTAAGATTAAGATTTTGATCAATTTCATAAAATCCTTCTCCGTCCATTAGACCATATATTTTACCTCCTGATTTATTTTTCACGGTTGAAAATAATCTAAGATTGATTAATTTATCACTAACCGGAATATCTTTTGTTTTTATAATCTTACCATGATTTTCGATTATATAAAATTTGCCTGGATGATCTATTTTAGAGGCATGTGTATATTTACAGAACAAAAAGGAGTCTTCTGATTTGCTTTTAATCGGCAATGACTGTAAATTACTCGTTGGCACCGGGAATACCAGTGGAGGAAAAAGAAAATTGAGGTCATGATCCAGCACCATCAGGTATGAGCAGGTATCAGTATAGGGATAAGGCTCTTTGTTAAAGTTGGAAGAAGCAAAAGTAGAAAGGATAATTTCTTTGAAATTATCTTTATCAAGGTTCTGAAGGGTTATATTTGTAATAAAAGCGCCGCTTTGGGGCGATTTCTTCAGGGAGTCATTCATTATATCATAAATGTAAACATTACGCGGCTGACGTAAAAATCCGGTGTTAATACCAAAAACCAGATCATCCATATCATCTCCGTTCATATCGGTTACGCCGCCTTCCAGGATAAAATAATCTGGATTTTTAAGTGATTTTCCTACCCGGTCGATGAACCTGTCATGTCTTAATAATTCAGGATCATTTGAAAACTCAAGGATATGCAGGAAAATGCTGTCATTTTCAATAGTAAACAAATAGAGTTCATCAAGCAAATCATGATCAAAATCTCCAGTCATCAGACGAATTGATAAATGACCGTAAACTCCTCTAAAGTTCCATTGCCCGTATGTTGTATTTTCCCGGTGTATTGAAACAGCTACGTTTCCGGGTTTGTTGTAAAAAGTCTGAATTCTTTCTGAAAATCCGTCATGGTCAAGGTCTTTAAAGATGCTCTGGTTTTTGTCAAACATAGAATGGGCTGAAATTTGTTCGGCTTTATACTTTGTCATTCCATGCGGAACAAAAAGGATAATGAGAAAAGCGAAAATCAGTGCCTGAAAGATTGGATTAAGGGCAATATGGATCAGGCGGCGGAGCATGAAGCGAAGATAAGAAATAAGATCAAAGTTCAAAGTGCAAAGATCAAAGTTGTCATCGGTCTTGAAGGAACTATTGCAAATTGTCTGTGAAATCTGTGAGAAAAAAACAAATATCTTTAAACCATCAAAAGTATCCATCCGGTGCGATCTATCAAAACTATCATTATCGACGATGAAATAAGCGCCATCAGGCTGCTGGAAGAAATGGCCGGCAGGCTGGAATGTGTGACGGTATGCGGGTATGCTGAGGATGTGGAGGAGGGGATTAACCTGGTCTTGCACCATCGGCCCGATATCGTGTTCCTCGACATCCGGTTAAAGGATGAGAATGGATTTGACCTGATCCAGCGGTTAAAAGCCTACGATGTGGATCCGTTCATCGTGATGGTGACCGGCTACGGCCAGTTCGGGATACAGGCGCTCAAAGCAGGAGCTTTTGATTACCTGCTAAAGCCGGTCGATCCGTCTGAATTGCTCAAGGTCATTTCGCGGTTCAGGGAAAAGCAGGCACGTAATTTTCAGCCGGATGATTTAAAAAGGATAAGGTTCAACACCCTGGGAGGATTTATCCTGATAAATCCTGAAGAAATCCTGTATTGTAAAGCAGAAGCCAATTACACCGACATTTTCCTGGCTGATCAGCGGAAGCATACTATTTCCCTGAACATCGGCAGCATTGAAAGAATCCTGGCAAATCCGAGATTTTTCCGCATAAGTCGATCTAACCTTATTAATCTTAACTATTTGACCGGTATCGACCGGCGAAAGCGGCTATGCACCCTGACAGCCGACCACATTACATATTCCCTTACTATCTCTCACGACCGGATGACAGAGTTGGAGGAAGCGGTCGTACAGTAGATCCCAAAGTTCGTTTTATATTCAGGCATATTCCTACATTCAAGGCTTTTAGCTATTGTTTATTTGCTATTTAGAAGATATTTTTAGCAATTGAAAACTGTTATTTTTCAACAATTATTATAGTCAACTTGGAGATTTTTAACTTAAAAACCAATACCAATGAAAAGAAAAATTGCTTTGTTTATATTGGCAATAGCTTGCTGGTATAATGTTGTTTTGTCGCAAAATGTATTTCAAGATGATTTCTCTGGGACATTATCTCATTGGACAGATATGTATGGAGAAAACTGGAATGTAGTAAATAATGAACTGCATGGTCATTATTCCTTGGTCATGGGTGGTATTTACAATGAACAAGCCGATTTAATATTAAAAGATCAATATCAGGTTAATGGTAATTGGCAAGCTTCAATAGATTTTATTAGAACTGTCGACGATGAATTTCCAGATTATTATGCTGCGCAAGCAATATTCTCTCTTTGGCAAGATTTCGACCATAAAATACAAATAAGTGTAGGTGACGGGGGAGATAATTGGGGAGAAATGCAGGATTCAATTTCATTTGGTGTTCAGGTATGGGATGGCTATTGGTCTTGGGCTGAAACATCGACCAATAAGGTTAAATTCAATTGGGACCCAGATACATGGCATACAGCCAGCCTTGAAAAGAGAGGAAATATTTATTCATTGTTTGTTGATGATGCCTGTATAGGTCATTATATAGACAATTATTTATATGGTCAGGGTAAAATCGGCTTGCATACATATGGGACACGAAGATTAGATAATTTTATACTTTCACCAATTTACTGTACTTCAGAATTCTCTGACAATTTTTCAGAAAATCTTTCTAACTGGACAGATATATATGGTGATAACTGGAGTATTCAAAATAGTGAACTACATGGTTATTATTCTTTGGGAGCTGGCGGTATTTATGATGAACAAGCGGATTTAATACTAAATGATCAATACCAGATAATTGGTAATTGGCAAGCTTCAATTGATTTTACAAGAACAGCAGACGATCAATTTCCTGATTATTATGCTGCACAAGCAATGTTTTCTCTTTGGCAAGATTTTGACCATAAAATACAAATAAGTGTCGGCGACGGAGGAGATTATTGGGGAGATATGCAGGATTCAATTTCATTTGGTGTTCAAGTATGGGATGGCTATTGGTCTTGGGCTGAAACATCGACCAATAAAGTTAAATTCAATTGGGACCCAGATACATGGCATACAGCCAGCCTTGAAAAGAGAGGAAATATATATTCATTGTTTGTTGATGATGCCTGTATAGGTCATTATATCGACAATTTTTTAAATGGCCTAGGTAAGGTCGGTCTGCACACCTATGGAACACGAAGGCTTGATAATTTTATATTGGAGACGTGTACTAACTTAAATACAGGAGTTTCAGATAATGAACAAGCTTCTAATGATTTTGAGATTCTTATTCAGCCGAATCCATGCTCCTCAAATTTATTATATGTGTATCACAATGAGAATATGGCTAAAGAGAGGTATAATATTTATATTTTAAATATCTTCGGTGTGCTTATTAAGACAATTTCTTGCAATAATCAAGATGTGATTTCAATAGATGTTTCGGATTTCAGCAGTGGGATTTATTTTTTAAATTATCAATCAGATGATTATCATATTGCAAAGGCTTTCATCATTAACTAATGATTGGTTGAAATTGTCATAATTATATCATAGAACGCCCATATGCCGTGGGCGTTTTTTTATCCCCTCCGGGGAATGAATCTCGCCCCGCAAACCCTTTCTCTACCATACTATAACCGCTACGCGGTAAAATCACCAAATTCGCCAAATTCTTGAATCGTTAAATCGTAAATCTCCAAATCTCCAAATCTCCAAATCTCCCAATTCCTCAAATCATCACCTCGCCCAGCCGGTGCCGCCATTTTACAAACCCATCAATCATAGCCGAGCCGGCATCGTCGTGGTGGATGACATGGAACACCAGGTCCTGGTCGATGTGGGAGGCGCGCCAGGCCTGCTTGTAGTTGTCGCGCCCGCTGTTGCGCACCTGGTTGATGGCGTCTTCCACCCGCCGGTACTGCCTTGCCAGCGCGCCGTCGCCTTTGTCGAGGCTCCAGATATAAGTGGCGTGGGAATTCAGCAACTCCCAGATGAAATGGTTCATTTTCTCCCCTTCGACGGTGAATAAAAACCCGAAATAGGGATTCAGCGTGAACTTCAGCCTCGAGCCGGCCGCCTGCTTCACGCCCGCGAGGAATTCGAGCTGTTTGCGGTTCCGCACCTTGTACTTCTCCAGGATCTGCCGGAGCATCTCCTCTTCCGTCTGGCTGAAAACATTGCCGGCCTCGCCGGGGCCAAACTCACCGAAAACTTCATCAGCCGTAAATAGACTTTTGTCGACATTGACCTTGAAGGGAGGTTTGAAAAGAGCAGCCGTCCGGATATTCTTGATGCTGTCGATCAGGTTTTCGTCGATCTTTTTGATCAGGATCGAGGAGGCGCTGGTTTCGACCGGTTTCCCGTGCTCCAGGAATATAGTGGCTTTGACGTCGAATTTCCGGGTCCCGAGCGCTTTCACGAAGTAGCTTTTGATGAACTCAAACTCAGGAAGGAGAAAATCATTATCAACCTTAAACCGCAGCATTTGCTTTAGTTCCGGGATGTTCCTGTCGAAAGCCACATAGCCTAGCTTGAATTCGGCATCCTTGAACCAGGCATCGAAAGTCACTTCCAGCTTCTCTTTTTCCTGGTACGACCGGAACATGATATTTTTCTTCCGGACTTTCTCCGGGATGGGTTCCGGCTTGTCGGAAAGCTCCCGGAAAGCCTCTTCCATCGCCTGGTCCAGGTGGTTCATTCCGCTCGAATAGTAGCGTAATGCCGTCTTCAGGCTGTCTGTATCGCTGAGGTTCAGGAACCGGATTGATTTAACCAGCGATTTTGGATTTTGAGCGTTAAAAGAGGAAAAGTCCCTGAGAAAATAATCATGGATCTTCACTTCGAGCAGGCCGGTATCCTTTTCAAAAGAGACTTGCTCCAATAGCCAATAGATGTCATTTACCCGGCTGAATTTTATTTCATCGACCGGCAGGTTTGAACACTCAACCGCGATCGAGATGGTTTCATTGAACCATATCTTTTTCTGGCAGATCTTAATGATGACGCTTTTACTGCTCATACCCGATCACAGGAGATAATAACCCTTCTTAAATCCAGACCGAAATTAGAAAATTAATTCCGAATTCTTCAAATCAACCCATCCGCCCACTAACTTTGCACTCTGAACTTTGAGTTTTGCACTTTGAACTTTGCACTTTGAACTTTGCACTTTGAACTTATTTTATCTCATCAGCGCTGCTCTCATCGTCCTCGTGCTCATCCTGCTGGTACGGTATGCCTGGGGCATATTCTTCGATAAAAGTTACCGTCCGGTGGAGTGGGAACATGCCGTTAAGAGTGGATCGATCCGCAAGGAACTCGAAAGTCTGGAGCGTAATTACCCCGATAAGGTTCGATTCTTCAACTGGTGGTTCCAGGTGGAACGGCTGAAAAGGGATGGCGTCCCTGGCGATTTCGCGGAGCTGGGCGTATACAAAGGGGAAAGTGCAAAAATTTTACACCTGATGGACCCGTCACGGACTTTTCATCTCCACGATACTTTTGAAGGCTTTAAAGAAGAAGATTTAGTGGACGAAACGGGCGAGGCCGCAACCTATACTACCCGTAATTTCGCCGACACCAGCCTGGAAGCGGTGAAGCGTTACCTGGGGGAGGAAGGGAAGTTTGTGTATCATGCGGGGAGGTTTGATTTTTCAGCCCCCACCCCGTCCCTTCCGCCAGCTGGCAGAGAGGGAGAAAAGGAGGGGGCTTACGCCCTCGTCAACCTCGACGCCGACCTGTACAACCCGACCAAAGCCGGACTGGAGTATTTTTATCCCCGGTTGTCGCCCGGCGGTGTCATTTTTATCCACGACTATACACACAAATGGCCCGGGATTAAGCGGGCCACAGATGAATTTATCAGCAAAATTCCGGAGACGCTTGTCCATGTCCCGGATATGGATGGAACGGTTATGATCGTGAAGATCAGTTCGTCGGCTTTGCAATAACCTCGCCTTTGATGGTGAGGAGTTCACCGGAAGCGATCCCTTCAAAAGTAACGGTCACCGTTTTGGTAAAGGAGCCGGCCCTGGCTGAGTTGTAGGTAGCTTTCACAATCCCCGATTCACCCGGTTTAATGGGTTCTTTGGTGTATTCAGCCACGGTACAGCCACACGAGCTTTTAGCCGCGGTCATGAGCAAGGGTGCCGTTCCGTTGTTTTTTACCGTAAAAGTTACCGTAGCCGGATCGTTCACGACAATCTTCCCGAAATCATGGGTCGTCTCATTCCATGAATAGGTTTTGGCAGGCTGCTGCTGCACTGCCTGGGTTTGTGCTGAAATGATCTGCACACCCACTAATACCAGAATAAATAATGCTGCAATTTTTTTCATTTGATTATATTTAAATTTATTTGAAGAATCTTCGGCCAAAATTAGGGGAACATACCGGAAGGTTTGGTTAACAAAGTCATAATTATTCTTAATGAATAGTAAATGAATTGTTAATAGAAATACCATCAGCCTCAATTTTAGTAATTTCGCTTTATGACAAACCGTTCGGTACAATGGGTTATCGGCCTGGGGATCCTGGCCATTTTAGCCATCCTGGCCGGGCAGGCCTATTTTTTTTACCAGGATTTTAATCTGCGTGAACGACAAACAGTCCAATCCTTCCGGATTTCATTGCAATCGGTGGCGGAAAGCATAAGCCAGTTCAATAAAAGCACTTTGCCTGACAATATAATCCATCAGTACAGCCCCGATTATTTTATTGTCGATATCAACAACAGGATCGATCCCTGGATCCTGGAGCATTATTTACGAACGGAATTGTCGCGCCGTCACCTGAATGTCGATTTCGAGTATGCCATATACGATTGCGATGACGACCGGATGGTTTATGGAGATTATGTCTCTCTTGATCAGAAAGAAGAGGTGCAGAACAAGCTGGAATACTGGCCAAAGTATGAAGAGGGATTGTATTATTTTGGGGTTCATTTCCCCGGGATGAGGAATTACCTGCTGGGAGAAATGGGGTTGTGGTATTTTTTCAATGCTATCCTGGTTATTGTAATCTTCTTTTTTGGATATAGTATGATGATCATCCTTCGTCAGAAAAAACTTTCAGAAGTTCAGCGGGATTTTATCAACAACATGAGCCACGAATTCCGTACCCCCCTCACTTCCATCGGCCTCGCCTCGGATGTCATCCTGGAAGAGGGGCAAGAGGGCGATAAAGCCCGGTTCAGTAAGTATTCGGCGATCTTAAAAGACCAGATCATTCAGCTTCAGAAAAAGGTCGATAAAATCCTGGTCCATGCCGAAACGGAAAACAAATTTTTCCGGCTGAACACCCAGAAGTTATACCCGGAGGAGGTGGTTACCGAAGTGCTTGAAGAACTGAAGCCATCGGTTGAGCATTCGAACGGTGTCGTGAGATTCACCGTTCAATCGGGAAATCAACTGATCAATGCCGACCGTTACCACCTTTCAGGAGTTCTTATCAATCTGATTGATAATGCGTTAAAATATACCACCAAACCGCCCGAAGTCGAGATCTCATTAGCGGGCAATACGAAAGAGATATTCCTGAAATTGTCGGATAACGGGACAGGAATCGATAAAAAGTACCTCAGGAAAGTTTTTATGCCCTTTTTCCGCGTCCCCAGCGGGAACATTCACAATGTCAAGGGGACCGGCCTGGGGCTGAGTTATGTGAAACAGGTGTGCGATCTGCATGGCTGGAAAGTGAAAATTGAGAGTACGCCGGGGCAGGGAACCACGGTGACGATTTCCATACCCAAAACAGATTAGAATGGTAACCAGAAGCCGGATATTGTATGTCGAAGACGACGAAACGCTCGGGTTTATCACCTCCGAGAACCTGGAGAGAAAGGGGTATGAGGTCATTTTATGCAAAGACGGAGAATCGGCATATCATCTCTTCAAAACAGAATTCTTCGATTTATGCCTGTTTGATGTCATGCTCCCAAAACTCGACGGGTTTACGCTGGCACGCCTTGTCAGGAAGGAAAACGAGGAGATCCCGATCATTTTCATTTCAGCTAAAACACTGACGGAAGACAAGATAGAAGGGCTGTTGCTGGGCGCCGACGATTACCTGGTGAAGCCATTTAACATTGAAGAGTTAACATTGAAGATTGAGGTGTTCCTGAGGAGGTCGAGGGTAAATAAAGCTGAATCACCTGAAAGTGAAATCCGGATCGGCAGTTGCACCCTGGACATGGGCCTGTTGCGGCTGGAATGTGGAGGAATTGTGAAAAAACTGACATTCCGCGAAGCTGAACTGATCAGTTACTTCAGCCGGAACCGGAATAAATTGCTCAGCCGGGAGCAGATCCTGGAGGCGGTATGGGGTGGTAACGACTATTTCTCCGGCCGGAGTCTCGATGTATTCATATCGCGGTTACGAAAATATTTCCAGGATGATAAGCTGGTCAGCATCGAAAACCGGCACGGACTGGGGTACGTTTTTGAGGTGAAATAAAAGCGAAAAAAGGGACGCCATCCTTTGGGACGCCATCCCTGGGATCATTCCTCCGGTTCGGCATGTATGGTAATACGCAGGTTGCTGATCTGTTTATTCAGCTCCTCTTCAATCCTGTCGCAGTAAGCGTGCACTTCTTCCAGTTTCTTGTCGGGCGGCATCTCCAGGTGAAATTCCACGAAAATATAGCTGCCTGCTTTCCGGGTTTTCAGATCGTGATATTTTACACCCATTTTTACCAGCGAATCTTCCAGTTTTTTAAGATCTGCCAGTTTAATCGAAGTATCAAGCAATGGGGAAAAGGCCCTGGCTAATAATTCATAGGCTTCTTTCAGAATAATAACAGCCACCAGGATGGCTATGATGGGGTCGATGATATGGATCTTGGTGATCCATATAAGCAGCAATCCGATTCCGACTCCAAGGGAAGTGTAAACATCGGTCTTGAGGTGCAGGGCGTCTGCTTCAAGGGCCACAGAATCGGTCTCTTTGGCTACTTTATACAGCTTCCTTGACACAAAAATATTTACCCCGGCCGAGATGAACATAACCAATGATCCAAGCCCGATCGAATCCACAGGTTCCTTGCCGGTCATTTTACGGGTTGCTTCATAAACGATCCAGGCGGCGGCGACAAGAATCAGCAATGCTTCAAGAACGCCGGAAAGGTTTTCGAATTTTCCATGGCCATAGGGGTGCCGTTTATCGGGAGGATTGTCGGATACTCGAACCGAGAAATAGGCAATAACTGCTGCAACCAGGTCCATCAGAGAATGTATGGCTTCCGACAAAATACTGACAGAACCGCTGATCATACCTACAATAAACTTCATGATAATCAATAAAGTATTGGAAGCGATGGAAAGACGGGCTATTCTGACTTTCTTATTCATTAAGAATAAATTTTAAGTCAAATGTACTATTAATAAAAGGCAAGGCGAGAGGGTGTTTTTACCAATTTTTACCAGGGAAGACACTGATCTGTACCCAGATAATCTTTTATAGCCTCATCAAATATTTCTGCTGACACGCAACCCGTAGCAAGCACACTTCTGTAAGACCCCTCCAGCCTTTGCCTGAGTCGTTTTTCAATCTCACCTAACCTTTCAGCAGGTAAAATATTTTGCATCTTATCATCATCGCAAGGCCTGCCCTGAAGATCGTAGTCATAGAATCCCTTCAGGGTTTTTAATCCGAGTTCATTATTTTTGATCAGCTTTTTCATCCGGGCCACTATCGGGAGGTAAAGACTTTTATCCGGTTCATTTTCAATGTAATTCCGGATGGAGGCCAGCATGACATCGATGCCCACATGATCAAAAAATTCAAAGACCCCGGCCGGGAAAAATCGCTCCTTCACGAGATCATCCATCTGGCGGTACGAAATGTCGCCGTCTTTACAAATATTAAATGCTTCGGCCTGGAAATCAAGGAGAAGACGGTTCAGGATAAACGCATGTTTTTCATCCTGCAGGAAAATATTTTTATGAATAAGTCTTAGAAAATCCTTCAGTATGCCAATGGTTTCTTCCGAAGTATCAGGACCCTGAATCAGCTCGACCGTGTTCTTCAAATTTACCGGAAAGAAGAAATGCATACCTGCAAACCGCTCCTGCCTGGATTCGGAAGGGATTAACATGGATGGGTTTATGGAGGATGAATTCGTTGTAAAAATGCATTTCCGACCCACCATGAGGTCAAGGTTGCGGAAAAATTCCTTCTTTGTTTCCAAATCTTCTGAGATGGACTCAATCACCAGGTCGCAATCGCCCAGGTCGACAGGCATCTCCGTTATTTTCGTCTCTTCGTTCTTTTTATGAAAAGCCGCTTCGGTCAAGATCCCGCTCTTCCAAAGAATATTGATCTTTTTCGCCGCCTGCTTCGATGCCTTCTCTTTAACCACACTGCTGCTGCAAAGCCAGGTAAGCCGGAAATCATACCCCAGGAGAAACAGGAATATGGAAGACCCCATCTTTCCTTCTCCAACAATGCCAATATGTTTTATTTTTTTCAATCCAAAAAGTCAAATTTAGCGGTATTCCATCAGATAACCCGCCTGCATGAATTTTGACACTTCGGTGACAAAACTCAGGACCAGGTCGCCCGGGAGGAGTTTTTCGTGCCTGAGGATATTGTCGAGGCAGATAAACGCCATCGGCGGGCCGGGATAACCCAGGCCTGACATTTTCGAATACAGTTTTTCTTTCGGGATACCCAGCGTCTCACATTCTTCCATGATCAGTTCGGAGATGTGACGGGAAGGGAAATTGACCTGGAAATATTTGAGTTTCGAAAGATCCGCCGGGTATTTTCTGAGATACCGCTCCAGCCCGTGCAGGAAAACACTTCCCCCGGGTTCGTGGAAATTGCGGGCCAGCTCGTCGCGAAACATCTGTGCGAGGTGATGGTAACCTTTCTCATACTCCTCTTTCGGGTTCATCCAGTAAGCCGGCCGGCGGTTGTTCATGGCGCTGGGCTTGTCGCCTCCCACCGATTCCATATAGGTGCTCTCCAGGTAGAGCCCTTCTTCTCCTTTGCCTGCCTCAAGAAACACAGCCCCAGCTCCGTCGCCCAGGTAATACCGCAAAAAAAGCTCCTCCTTTCTCACCAACGGCTGGTTATAGTATTCCGCCCTGAGCTCCGACGACGAAATCCCCGAAGAGATGACCAGCGCGTTCCGGTATCTCCCGCTACGGATGAATTCGTGGGCGATGAGCAGTGCTTTGTAAGCGGAGGTGCAGTTGGCATGGACCGACGTCTCAGCGCACCGGCTTATGCCAAGCGCCTCCTGTATCCTGACCGATGGCGTCGGCATCTGGTCCATATGGGCGCTGCCGTAAACGATAAATTCCACATCGCCGGGTGTCTTTCCCGCCATATCCAGTGCACGTTGCGCCGCTTTCACACTCATGGTGATGTTGTCATCGTTAAATTCCCGCGTTACCGGATCGATGGCATAGTAGTACTGCTCTATTTCCAGCAGCTCTTTCATCATCATTTTCAGCCGCTTCATCCAGGCCCTGATCTTTTCGGGTGCTTCATGCAATTCGCCGAGGACCTGTTCGGCCTCATCGATCGACAGGGGCCTGCCGGGCAGGTAGCTGCCGGTGCCGGCGACACGAACGGTTTCCGGTAGGATGTGACTCATAATGATAGTGTTGAAATCATTCCCTTTGCTATTTTTAATGTCTCTTCCACGACGGTTTTTCTCGAAACGATCCGGTGGACCAGGCCCATCTCCAGGGCCTCGCCGGCGGAGAAATTCCGGCCGCCCAGGAGCAACTCGATGGCTTTTTGCCTGCCCGCTGTCTTGGTCAGCATGACTGTTCCGCCGCAACCGGGCATCAAACCGAAGGAGCTTTCCGGGAACCCGAAAACCGCACCCTCTGCACAAATCCTGAACCGGCAGGCCAGGGCCAGCTCCAGCGCCGATCCGAGACAGACGCCCCGGATCGCAGCGAATGTCGGTACCGGAAGTTTTTCTATGTATTGAAAACAATCACGTGCCATGGAGAGAAAAGCCGGGATCTCCTGCGGGTAGTTAGACGGAAGGCTTTCCCTTACCCGCCGGCACAGGTCGCCAGGATCAGCGCCCGAGGAGAAATGGCGGCCCGTTCCATAAACCACCAGGGCCCTGATCCCGGAACCGCGAATGACCATTCGGGTCAGCACGCTCAACTCATCGAAAAACCGGCGGTCCATGGTATTCGATGGCGGCTGGTCCAGCGTCAGGTGGCCAATGCCACCCTCTACCTTCCATCTGATCGTATTAAGCTCCATTTCGGGTAAAAATTGTCAGGCTGGTGATATAATTCCGGGAATGCGAAAGGGAGCAGACAACAGACCGGAAGCCGGCCCTGCTGAGAGCTGCCTGCCACAGTTCACTGAACCGGATCTCCGGTTTGCCAAAAGGATCGTTCAGAATCTCTATTTCCGTTACCGGGGTATTCATTCCAACCTGGTCAGCAATTCTTTTCCTGACCAGGTAGCGGGCAGCCAGGCTTCCCGATAACCTTTTCTGGCCAAAGGTTTCCAGTTCCTTCTCCGTAAACCAGTTTTCCTTTTCTTCCGAAGATGAAAACCGACGGAAAAAATCTTCCCTGGATATGATATCGGTGAAAATATTGTTCTCAGTAATAGTCCCCATCATCCTGAATGAAAATTATTGACAGCCAGGGCGCAGAAAAGCCGGGTCTCCTCCGCCAGGGCGCTTTCCGTATCCATCTCCCGGGCATTGTGAATGGATCTCATGATGGAGCGGATCACTGCGGGATCACGGTCATCCGTTAGTTTATGAAGAAAATCAAGGGTGAAGGCATGAAGACCGGGAGCAGGCACAACATGATCGGCAAGGCCCATCTCCATTGCTTTCTCAGCATTGACCGTGTCACCCGAAAGGATCATTCCGGCGGCCCTGCCCTGCCCGATCAGCCGGGAAAGCATGACCGTTCCTCCCAGGCCCGGCATCAGGCCGTGGTTGATCTCAGGGAATGCAAAAAGGGCGTTCTCAGCGCAAATCCGGAAATGGCAGGCCAGGGCGATCTCCAGTCCGCCACCGAAGCAAACCCCGCTGATTTCGGCTGCAACAGGAATCTCCGTCGTATCAATAAACCGGATAATTGCTTTGCCGGCATCCATCTTTTCCGCCAATGCAGCTTTATCCGATGCCAGCTCTTTCAAATGACTGAGGCTGGCCCCGGCTGAAAAATGACGTCCGCTTCCCCGGATGATCACCCCTTTCAAACCGGGTTCGCCGAAAAATTCTTCTAGCAATGGCAACGGCAAAAATGCCGGTTCTTCCAGCTGATTTCCTTTGGGCCCCTGCAACGTCAGGATCCCGATCGACCCTGATCTTTCCCATATCTTTTCCCTGGAAACTTCCATCAGGTGATCAGTTTATCAGTAATGGCCTTCGGAATATCCCGGACCAGCTTCCCCTTGTCGGTAAAAAGTGTCTTGATAGTTGCAGAGCAGATCTTCAGGTTCGATCCTTTTAAATACATCTTATGATGAAAAACAAGATAAGGAGGTTCACTTGTAATCCCGGTCCTGACGATCACTTCGTCGAAAAGTGAAATTTCCCGGCTGTACCTCACATGCACATCGATCACCACAAGCAACAGATCGTTTTCATGAAAATAACCGAGGAGGCCGAGGTTCCGGAATAGCTCCCATCGCGCCTGCTCAAGATAATTCAGGTAAACGGCATGGTTTACATGACCATATGAATCAAGCTCATAGCCTCTTACGCTGAAATTATATTCGAACATAATGATGTTTAGGAACGTTCAGGTAAAAATATCTGCAAAGTATAATATGTGACAAAAATAGAAGGAAAGTTTTATTTATTTTGCCAGAAGTTGAAAACGGAATCATTTACTCAATATTAAAACCGGAAAAATGCCGAGAAAAGTGGTCATCACGGGAATGAGCCTGATTACTTCGCTGGGATTGGATCTTCAGACAAACTGGGATAATCTGAAAGCGGGCAGAAACGGCGTAAAGCGCATTACACTTTTTGATCCCACGGATTTGCAAACGCAGGTTGCAGCGCAGGTTTCCGAAGATTTTGAGGCTTGCTCGACACAATACCTCAAGAAACGGACCGCCGACCAGATGACAAGGGTGACCCGGATGGCTTTTGTCTGTGCATCCGACGCAATCAAAGATGCCGGGTTGGATTTTGAGGCTCAGGACAGGACGAGGTGCGGTGTCATTCTCGGTGTGGTAAGCACCGGTAATACATCCGCCGAAAAAGGTACGACGGCAAGGAACCGGGTGCTTAAAAGCATGAACAATGCCATGCCGGCCTGGATCTCGCTCGAGCACAAACTGATGGGCCCTAATTTTACCGTATCCTCTGCCTGCTCTTCATCGGCATATGCCATTGGCCTAGGATACGACCTGATTCGCAACGGCACGGCCGATATAGTGATCACCGGCGGGGCCGACTCCATCATCAACCGAGAAGAGATCGAGGGCTTCAACGAACTGTATGCCCTGTCGGTCAATAATGATCCCGAAACCGCCAGCCGGCCTTTTTCCCTCGACCGCGACGGGTTTGTCATCGGGGAAGGCGCCGGTATCCTGATCCTCGAATCGGAAGAGTCGGCTAAAAAAAGAAATGCCCGGATTTACGCCGAACTGGCCGGGTATGCCATCACCAGCGAAGCTTACAACATCATGGCCCCCATGAAAGACGGGGAAGGTATTTGCCACACCATCTATGAGGCGTTAAAAAATGCCGGCATTAAACCGGAGGAAGTGGAGTATATCAATGCCCACGGGACGTCGACGATCCTTAACGACCGTTACGAAACCATGGCCATCAAAAAGGTTTTCGGAGAGCGGGCTTACCGGATTCCCGTTTCATCGACAAAGTCGATGATCGGGCATACCGTGGGAGCTGCCGGCGCCATTGAAGGAATCGTGACCATTCTGAGCATTTATCATGACGTGATCACGCCAACGATCCATCTCGATCAGCCGGATCCTGAACTGGACCTCGATTATGTGCCGCACACCTTACGTAACCAGTTGGTAAACTGTGCCTTATCCAATTCATTTGCTTTCGGGGGACATAATGCCACACTGGTATTTAAGAAATATGCCTAATTTTACCCCCTTAATCCCAAAAAACTCAACCTGTATATGATCGAAATAACAGATGAAATCAGAAGTGATGTAAGAGAAATAGTCTGCCAGTTCTTTGCCGAACAGTGTGAAGTGGAGATCGGCTCCATTAACGACCAGACCAACATCATCACCGATCTCGAAGGCGATTCGCTCATGTTCCTGGAATTGATCGAAATCTTTAAAAAGAAATACAACCTCGATATCGAACTGAAAACCGTCGGGAAATATGTCCTGAAACACCCGGTGGAAACCATTGGACAATTGATCGAAACCCAGTTGCTGATGATCCAATACGGGAACCAGATCCTGGAAATGAAATAGTTGCAACCCGATGAGTGAAATTGCCGGATGTGGGATAGATATTGAAGAGCTGGCCCGGTTTTCCAGGCATTTACCCGTTAACGATCCGATTCCTGATCTATGGCACATGATCTCCACCGAAGAGGAGATCAGTATCAACCGGCTGGTTTCACCTCATGTATCATTTCCCCTCTCATTTTCCTGCAAGGAAGCCATGTTTAAAGCCCTCGGCAGGAGTTGGACCAACAGCAATATTTCCTGGAAAGAGATCGAACTGATCTTTCGGGATCATCACCTGGAGGGTAGCTATTTCATCCGACTGACAGGTCATGCCCTGGAAAGGTACCGGGCTTTAAAGTGCACGAAAATCGAGTCCGCTTTTTCCTACACGGATGACTATGTAATTTTTCAGATAATTTTGCACTCTTAAAATCTGGCGTTATCGGAACCTGTATCATTTTTCCTGCATTTCCGGGTGAATACACCGGCAAAGAGGGCCTGGCGCTCCGGGGCCGGGAAGCCCATTTCCGCCTGTTGCTCGCCCTGGCCTCCGATACCCTGGATACAGATCTTACCGGGTTTGATTTTGCTGAAAATCCCATGCCGGATGACGAGCTGAAATCGCAGTATATCGCTTATATCTACAGTTGTGCCGTCGCTGATGGCCTTTTGGCACAAAATACTGCCCCCGTGCATGTTTCGGGCTATTCCATGGGCATTTACGCCGCGCTGTATTATTGCGGTGCCATCCGGTTCACCGACGGGCTTTTTTTGATCCGATCGGCCTGGGAGAAGATCTCGGAGGCAACGGGTGATAATCGTTACGGTATGGGGATGATCATCGGTTTGAAGGAGGATGATATTACCCGTTTCCGGGGATATGGGGAGAATGTGGAAATCTGTAACAGGAATAATCCCTACACCTATATCATCTCCGGCAAACGGGATGCCGTGGAGGCCATTTTATCCGCCTCGCTCGAAGAAGGAGCGCTCCGGGCCAGCCTGCTGCCGGTATCGATGCCGTATCACTCCATGATCCTGCAAACGGCATCTGCCCGTTTCGGAGATGCCATCCGCCAGACGGATATAAAAAATGGCAAACCGGTCTATTTTTCGGCGTTAAGCCAGGAAGAAATTATCACCGGGGATGGCCTCAGGAGGGAGCTTATCTGTAATATTTTCAGCCGGATGAATTGGTATGAAACGATGAAATCACTGATTGAAAAGGGAGTAACGGCTTTTTATGAGTGCGGCGCCGGCGACGGGCTCACAAAGAATTTCCGGTTTATCGGGGGTAGTTTTAAGGCATATCCGGTGGATAAATACCGGCAATTTATTGATGATCCTGAAGCTACTCACTCAGATGACATCTTTTCCCAGTTTGATCTTCCATAAACTTCCGACGCTTTCATAGAATTGATCCGGCGGGAGTTTTGTTTTCATCACACTATTGAAAAAATTGTACTTCGACAGGTCGTGGTCAACGATCTGGTCTTTAACCTCACGATAATAAACCGTCCCGGGCATGGGTGTAAGGATGGTATAACCGGCATAAACGACCGGATTTGAAGCGGAATAGGCGGCCAGGGCCTTGAAATCGTCTTCGCCGTAGTCGTTCGGAACGATATAGTTGCCACGGATCATGATGTCGTTGCGGTGAAAGACTTCGATCGATTTTTTAATGTTGGAAGCGGCTGACCGTTTGTTGTACTTATCCAGTTCTTCATCGCGGAACGATTCGAATCCGCAGATGACGACTTTCAGCCCTGCCAGGGCCAGTTTCTCGATCAGATCGGGATGCCTGGCAGCCGTGTCGGGACGGATATCCATGACGTACTTTTTCACGATCCCCTCCTCGAGGATACGATCGACCAGCCTGTGGATGAACCGGATATCGACGATAGTGTTGGCATCGGCAAACCGGACCACGCCATAGTCGTCGAGCCCTTTCAATTCTTCGATCACCGATTCCACCTCGCGCATGTAGTATTGCTTGTCGTGCTGGGGCCAGATGGCGCAGAAAGAGCATTCAAAAGGGCATCCAAGGGAGGTGAAGAGGTAGGTGACGGGCGTCGGGTCGTTGCCCACCTTGTAGGTTTGCAGCCAGCGGGTGAGATGGCTCCGGTCGGGGAGGATGAAATCTTTGCCGGCGGGATCCCAGTCCATGGCCGGTTTAGTGGTCCGGCGAAGAGTTCCGTGCTCATTCAGGATGATCCCTGCTGTATTTTCAAGAGGTAATCCTTTTTCAAAGTTGATCACCAGTTTGCGGAAGATGCCGGCGGAATGCCCCGGACACAGGATATCCACGCAAGGATCGGCGAAGTCTTCCGGGCAGATCGTCACATGCAGGCCGCCGGCGACGGTGATTATCTCCGGGTTGAATTTTTTTGCTGCCCGGAAGATATCCAGGCCTGCATAGAGCTCAGATGCAATGAAGGTGACTCCGACAATATCAGGCTGATATTCAGATAAATAACGCAGAATCAGTTGTTCCAGAGGTGGGGCATCCGGATCGAGGTCATATTCCCCTTTCAGATCGATGAGCGTCACATCGAAATCTTTGACGACGGCGGCAATAGTCAGCAATCCCAGCGGAGGCCCGATCAGCTTTTTATGGATAAACGGCCGGGCATCGGCGGGCGCATACTCCAGGATTTTGTTTTCCGGAGATCGCGGCGGATTGATAAGGAGGATCTTCATCCCCGGAAACCGGTCATCAGTTCAGTTTGATGCTCTTGTTCACCTTTTTCCAGCCGGCATTGGCAACCAGTTTGGCCACCAGGTTGTATTCCTGCCCCATTCCCCAGAGCTGAACCGGTCCGTTGCCGTGCCAAACGCTTGCCGGGCAAGAGTTATCAGGCTGCACCAGGTAGATGAAACCGAGGAAATTTCCATTGTTGTCAAAAACCGGGATCATCATCACGGGGCCGGTGTAATTCATCACCATATGGCCGTTTGGACCGAAATAATAGTCGCCTGTAGCATAGTTGAACAGTTCGCTGAAGGCCATATCCGATACGATATGCACAGTAACAGTGCCGTCGGGGTTTTCCCGGAAGAAGTCGTTTTCATCGATTACCGTAGAGAAGGAAACAAGCCTGACCATATCGTCGTCAAGGAAACCAAAACCCCATTGGGTATAGAAGGCAGGGAGGAAATGGGCACTTCGGATCGCTTCCTGTTCCTGTGCAACCTCCCTGATAGTATTGACAAGGGCTTGGCGGGCTTCCGGCGTTACAAACGGGTTGCCTGTTTTTTCGATTCCGGACGCCGCCGGATTAGAAGTTACGTCGGCCGGTTTCTGGCACGACACGATAAATAGCCCTGATAATAAGAAGATCAAAATTGCGCTGGCCCTTTTCATAGTAGTAGTTTTAGGTTATCGGCCCAAAAATAGATTAAAATATTGCTATTACTGAATCGGATTTCTTAAATCATTAACAATGAAATGTTAAAAGGATGGTTTGGCTGGAAAGGAAAAAAAATTTCGCAATACATGTCATTGTATTTGCGAAATGGTATTGTGAAATGAAGCTGTTGCCCGATCAGGGGTCGAACCTGAACTCTTCTGATCCAGAGTCAGACGTGTTGCCAGTTACACCATCGGGCAATGAGAGCGCAAAAATAGTAAATTTTGAATGTTCAGGATCGAATATTGAATTATTTTCATTTGGAAATGATCAGTTTTTCAATGGAAGAAATGCCTTTTTCATCCGAAAACTGAGCCCAATAGATCCCCGGCCCCAGATGGCTTAATTGAATATTCGCCATATTCAGGTTTGCAGGAAGCGTTATGACTTCAACAATCTGACCTAGGCTATTCATGAGCTTCATTGAAATATCTCCACTGTGATCAGAACAATGTATGGTCAGATAATCTGTGGCAGGATTTGGATAGAGTGTGAAAAGGATCTTCTTTCCGGCTTCCGGGAATGAGGAATCATCAACCGTTACAGGTGCTCCGTACTCGTACGGACCCATGTCGATGATGCTTATCCCATCTGCATCGCCGTCCCATACCCTGACATTACCGATCAGATCATTATAAGGCAACAAAAGCCCCGTGGTGTCGGGTGTTCCGGCATCGATGCAAGGCGATCCGGCATCAAGTGAAAAGGGATATTCATCACCCATCGAAAACTGCGGATCTTCATTGATGTTGCCGGCGTTCCAGTCGAGCACAGCCCCGCCTGACTTAAAGATCCCGGCTTGGGCGCTCTGGATATCTGAATACGAAATGGTTAAGGTATCACTTTCGCTATAATCCACAAAGTAGTATATCTGGATCGGATTATTGTTATCCCAGAGGATACTGTTGGTCAGACTGGCTTTGCCTCCATAAATATGGAGAACCGGAGGTGTATTCTGCGTACAGGTTGCATTGTAAAAATTCACTTCAGCATCTGGCGGCGCACCATAATTGTAAATCGTACCGGCTCCGCCATAACCATCTGCTGCCGTATTTCTGACAAACAGCGTGTTTTTTGCATCCATCGAGGATGATTCGAGGCAAAAACCTCCTCCCCGGTAAGCCTGGTTCGAATCAAAGACCGCATTGGCCAGGATAAAATCTGAATTTCGCGCATAGATAGCACCGCCATAATTCTCTGCCGTATTCGAAAAACAGTAAATATGATCCATGGTTAACGTATCCGGATAAGATATGTAAATACCTCCGCCATCAGTCGCTTGATTATGGGTAAAATCGATGTTCTTCAAATGAGCCGAGGAGTATGAAATATCAATTCCGCCTCCCGTTCCGCTTTCATTATTCTCAAAAACCACATGATTTAATTCAGCGATGCTCCCACTTCCGACATATACACCGCCACCCTGGTAGTTGCTTGTATTGTCCCTGATCTTGACGTTGAACAGGTTAAACACAGAACGGTAACCCAAGAGGCCTCCTCCATTCATGCCATGACCTCCGGTCAGAGTTAAGTTTTTAATTTCAGGGATATGATCATGATAAAGGTTAAGGACATGCGATGAATCTTCTGCATCGAGAATGGTCCCATCTCTCGTTTCGCCTTCCAGACTGCAATAATCGGATAACTGCAAAGGGAACTTCTCCCCGTTTGATGATCCGCTGTAGATACCATCTGCAAGGTGAATGCTGTGCTGATTAAGGCTGTCAGATCTCAATATCATCAGGGCGCGGTCGATGGTCTTCAGGGGGTTATCAGATGAAAATCCGCTGTTGGTATCACTTCCGACGGTGGATACATAAAGATCTGCATAAGCCTGTTCCACTTTTCCGGCAAGAATATCAAAAGTAAAATCATCCGGATCATTCACAAAATAGTCGGTGGGATGCAAGACTGTGAACGTGTCAAGAATCACATTCACCATCCCGTCTTTTGTAAAAATATCTTTTGCGGTGCCGGCCCAGTTCAGGAATAAATTACAGCGGTCTGTGCTGTCGAATTGTGGAAATGCTTCGTCATCACAATAAATTCCTCCGCCATAATTATCAGCATGGTTATAAGTTATATCCGATTTTTTGATATGCAGACCGGTTGTGGCAGTAAAGATGCCGCCGGCTGTGTTATTAGATAGGTTACTATTGATTTTGACATGGTTGAGGTAAACCACTGTTTCTGTGCCGCAACACAGGCCTCCTCCGCCCCCGATAGCATGGTTTCCGGATAATTCAGATGAATCCAGAAGAGCATAGGAATTGGCATACACATAAAGTCCGCCTCCGGAACCGGATGTATTATTGACAAGGTTAGAGTTGAAAATCCAGATCGAATCTCTGGAATAAATCCCACCTCCGGCATTACCGGATACATTCGCATTGATAATGCTGTTACGAAGTTCAAGGAATCCATAATTTAAAATCCCGGCACCATTGGAAGCGTGATTTTCAAGGACGGACAATTGATCACATATAGTTCTTTCAGTGGATGTCGATAAATATAATCCGCCGCCGCTGCCGGCAGTATTATTTAAAATACAGATGTTCTGCAACACTGGCGATGAACCAGTAAAGTACAGACCGCCGCCACTACTTTGAGCATAATTGCCGGCAATGATTATATCTTTCAGAATGGCTTCCGAATGATCACCAAATATTCCGCCCCCACTTTTATTATAATTGCCAGCGCTGGATGAATTATCACGGATAATAAGCCGCTCCAGGCACGGATCAGAATAATAAATATAAATCCCGGCTCCATATTCTGCCAGACCGCCACACAAAGTAAGATCAGAAACATAGTTGGTATCGTTATCCCTTATTTGCATGACGCGGTCTGTACTGTCGGCATCCAGGATCACCAGGCTGTCGGCGGTTCCTGAAAGATGAACGTAATCGGGAAGAGAAACAGGGAAGAACTCCCCGTTGGTTTCGGGACTATAGATGCCGTCGAGGAGATGGATCTGCCGCTGGCCGGATTCGGATGCAAGAAGGATGGTCAGGGCATGATGAATGGTTCTCAGCGGATCATCGGCAGTCAGTCCGCTGTTGTTATTATCTCCCTCCGGCGAGATATACAGGTCATATTCAACCTGTTCCAGCTTGCTGTTCAGTATATCGAAGGTAAATTCTTCTATCTCCGAAGCATGAAATTCCGTAGGATTCATTACCGTGAAAGTATCGACGATAACATCCACATTTGCATGAGAATAAAGATCATTTCCAACCGCAGCAGAGTTCTGGTATATGTTGCATCGGTGTTCCGGATTGAATACGACATTGCCATAATAGCCGAACAAAATACCACCGCCGGTGCCGGCTGTGTTGTGACATACGGTAATTCCATTGAAATATCCACCGATATAAAAATCCATCGCAATTCCTCCTCCGTAACCCGCATTATTGTCCTTTATGACCAGGTCGGTCAGTTGCGGAGAATCCCACGAATAGGAATCCGTCCCTAACCAAATACCTCCACCCTGCTCTGTCGCAGTATTCCCCTGGATAAGGCAGTTGGAAATGGCAGGCTGACACCAGTATGCATAGATACCGCCTCCGCTTGAAGCGCTATTCCCATAAATATTCAGATGATCCAGGTATGGATCCGATTCAAAGATCCTTATACCTCCTCCACTGTTTCCCTTTCCATTGGTAATTGAAAAGCCTGATATCCTGGTAGATGCATCTTCACCCTGGTATATGGTGATCACAGAGCCGTTCTGACCTCCATTAATGATCGTTGAAGAAATGTAAGAAGTATCGTTTGAGGTAAGATAATGAGAGGCCAGGGTGATATTTACACCTGTTAAGGCGAGGTTCTCGTAATAAGTACCGGGTGAAACCAGGACCGTATCACCTTCATTTGCAGCATTGATCCCTTCCTGGATGGTCGGATAATCCTCAGGGATATAAATGACCTGGCCGGAGATCTGCAGTGCAATAAAAAACAGACTGATTATAAGGGCAGGAATTGCTTTCATTTTATTGAAAACTTGGATCTTGTAAAGATAATCAACAAAATCCAATATTGCGCCATATCAGATTACAAAGCTTTAGCCACCCCCCTCACGCTTCACCGCTCACCGCTCACCGTTCACCGTTCACCGCTCACCGTTCACCGCTCACCGTTCACCGCTCACCGTTCACCGTTCACCGCTCACCGTTCACCGTTCACCGTTCACCGTTCACTCTCTTCGCCCACGTGTCCTTCAACGAGACCGTGCGGTTGAAAACCATCCGTTCCGGCGTGGTATCCGGGTCTACGTTGAAATAGCCGATCCGTTGAAATTGAAAATGTGAAAGTGGGAGGGATCCTTTTACATTAGGCTCGATATAGGCAGGGTAAATGACTTTCAATGAATCCGGGTTCAGGAATTCTTTGAAGTCTTTGTCTTCGTGTCCGGCCGGCTCGGGATCGCTGAACAAACGGTCGTAGAGGCGGACCTCCACCGGTAAGGCCTGGGCAACGGAGACCCAGTGCAGCGTCCCCTTTACTTTCTTCTGGCTGCCGCCATGGCTGCGGGTTTCAGGATCATAGGTACAGTTCAGTCCGGTGATATTGCCGCCGGCGTCTTTCACCACCTCTTCGCATTTGATGATGTAAGCGTTTTTCAGACGGACCTCGGCCCCGGGAGCGAGACGGAAGTACTTGGGCGGCGGGGTCTCCATGAAATCGTCCTGCTCGATGTAAATCTCGCGGCTGAACGGCACTTTGCGTGTCCCGGCATCGGGATCTTCGGGATTGTTCTCGGCATCGAACCATTCCACCTCCCCCTCCGGGTAGTTGGTGATGACGACTTTCAGCGGGTTCAGCACCGCCATCACGCGGGGCGACACCTTGTTCAGGTCCTCGCGGACGCAGAATTCGAGCAGCCCCACATCGATCACGTTCTCCCTCTTGGCCACGCCGATTGTTTCAGCAAAGTTGCGTATGGAAGCCGGGGTGTAACCGCGGCGCCTGAGACCCGAAATGGTGGGCATCCGGGGATCGTCCCAGCCATTCACAAGCCCTTCCTGTACCAGTTGCAGCAGCATCCGCTTGCTCATCACAGTGTAGGTCATGTCGAGCCTCGCAAACTCGATCTGGCGTGGACGGTAAGCATTCTTATCCTTTACGATCTGGTCGAGGAACCAGTCGTAGAGCGGCCTGTGCACTTCAAATTCGAGCGTGCAGATGGAGTGGGTGATCCCTTCGATATAGTCCGACTGGCCGTGGGCGTAGTCGTACATCGGGTAGATGCACCATTTGTCGCCGGTGCGGTGGTGATGGGCATGCAGGATGCGGTAAAGGACCGGGTCGCGCATGTGCATGTTGGGCGAAGCCATATCGATCTTGGCCCTGAGAATGCGCGTGCCATCCTGGAATTCGCCATTCTTCATCCTTTCAAATAGGTCCAGGTTCTCTTCTACCGAACGGTTCCGGAACGGGCTCTCCACACCGGGCTGAGTGGGCGTTCCGCGGTTTTCGCTGACCTCCTCGGCGCTGTGGTCATCCACATAGGCTTTGCCCTCTTTGATGAGCATGACGGCCCATTCATAGAGCTGGTCGAAGTAGTCGGATGCGAAGAACAGCCGGTCTTCCCAGTCGAACCCGAGCCAGCGGACATTGTCCATGATCGAGTCGACATATTCCTGCTCTTCTTTGGTCGGATTGGTATCGTCGAAGCGGAGGTTGGTCTTGCCGCCGTATTTCAGGCCGAGGCCAAAATTCAGGCAGATCGATTTGGCATGGCCGATATGAAGGTAGCCGTTGGGCTCGGGAGGGAAACGGGTGAGGACGCGGCCGTCGTTTTTGTTGTTCTTTATGTCTTCTTCAATGATCAGCTCAATGAAATTGAGTGATTTACCGGGCTTGTCTTCGGGAGGAGTGCTGGTTGACATGGATTCGCTGATTTTCAGTAATAAGGGTGCAAAATTAAAATATTTTAGGGCGCGACCGGGTATTTTTCAGCGAAAAAGCGGATTAATAGGTATATGAGAAATAAAACGGATTGTCAGATCTCACCAGATCATCATGCCTTTGGTTTCCGAGAAGCGCTTGCGCAGGATCCGGTCGATCAGCACCAATCCCAGCGCTGCGCCGATCACCACCCAGGTAATGCTCGAAAACTCACGGAAAAAAGAGGCCATCGTCCTGAAAAATCCATCAGTAAAAATATTCATCGATATTTTCTGTATCCTGTCGGAAGAGAAGAGATTATCAAAATAAGGTATATCCACCGTAAGAATCACCACGATCATGGCCGCAACCCCCACGATGATCGCCAGCAACGTCCCCCGGGAGATCAACGGCGAGTCATCCGCCAGCGCAGGAGAATTGATCCTCTCCATCACTTTGTCTGTAAAATGATCCGGGGCCTTTTCAATGCCTTTGCGGCGAACAAGGTTCCGGATGAGATCATCATTTTCAGCCTGGGGTTTCATATCAACAGATTTTATAGGGATAACGATTTGATTTTAAAAATATGCTGCAATTCTGAATAAATTCTTTTTCTGATCCGGTGAAGCCTCACTTTCACATTGCTTTCGCCCAGCCCGGTAATTTCGGAGATCTCCCTGACAGGGCAACTTTCCAGGTAATGCAGAGTCACGATCACCCGGTCGGTTTCAGGCAGCTTTTCCAGAACCCGTCCAATAACCTCTTTTTGCTCCGCTTCATCCATCCCTGCAATGCCTTCCTCGTATTCTTCATCCGGCAATTCATCGATGAACCGGTCGTCCAGGCTGGTCGTCACCACCTTCTTCTTCCTGACTTTCGTGATCGCTTCGTTGTAAGCGATCCGGTAAAGCCATGTCCGGAATCCCGAATCGTTCCGGAAGGTGCTTAGCTTCTGAAAGGCTTTCAGGAAAGAATCCTGTGCCACCTCTTCAGCATCTTCCCGGCTGCGTGTTATATTCAGGCACAACGTGAACACAAGGTCCTTGTGCCTGTCGATCAACACAGCGAACAACGCGCTGTTGCCGGCGATTACCTGGTTGATATAATGGTTGTCGTCCATCGGGATTAACTGTTCATTGGACGGTGAAGTGTAGTAAAGGTTACAAAGTTAAATCGAAACCAGGTAAATTCTTTATAGGTTCCGTGAAATCTGTGCCCTTAATCTGTGTTAATCTGTGAGAACCAGTAGATTTCTCACAGATATTCACAGATTGAAAACACAGAAAGGCACAGATTTAAATTGCGATTTTTACCAATAGTGTAACCTCTCCCGAATTCATGCCGTCAAATGTTCAAATCGTCAATCAAATAAAAATTAAGAATTAAAAATTTAAAATTATGTTAGAACTCACTCCAATCTTCGTCCTGACCATCATCTTTGGTTTCATTTATGCGATCATTTACCTGAATATCCGCAGGAAAGAACGGATGGCCTTACTGGAAAAAGGAGCAGATCCTTCCATCTTCCAGGAACCCAAAACTGAAAAACAAACATCGCTCCGCTATGGCTTATTCCTCATCGGGCTGGCCATCGGAATCCTGATGGGCAACGTGCTGGAGGTCAGCACCGAGCTCGGCCCCGAAGCCTCTTACTTCTCCATGGTCTTCCTATTTGGCGGCATCGCGTTGGTGATCAGCCACTTCCTTGGCAAAAAAGTTCAAGGATAAAGTCTGTAGTTCTCAATAACTTTGTAGATTGGGCCTTCCGGGCGGAGGATACTTTCGTAAAGATGGTACTCCTCTACCCGGAACTCCTGCAGCCTGTCGGTTTTGTGCATGTCAATCATCTTCTGAAATAATTGTTTGTCAGGCACATCCTTAATTCTTCCTATGGTAAGATGCGGAACAAAATTCTGCCTGTCGGGCTCCCAGCCTATTTTTTCGACCGACTGTAAGACGTCTGTTCCCAGCTTTTTGAGTGGTTCCGGTTTGTCTATTCCAAACCAGATGACTTTAGGACTGTAGGAGCTGCCAAAGATTCCAACATTCACCAGTTCGCAGCTAAATGGTTCGTGCCGGGAGGCTGCTTCTTT
This sequence comes from Bacteroidales bacterium, assembly GCA_017991835.1. Classification (GTDB taxonomy): domain Bacteria; phylum Bacteroidota; class Bacteroidia; order Bacteroidales; family JAGOPY01; genus JAGOPY01. The sequence goes on from JAGOPY010000010.1 coordinate 45,296, forward strand.
CAATACCCTGCTGATCTCCGGTATTTTCTTCTCCTCCGTCTCTCCGAAGAACTTCAGCGTAACATGGATACTTTCGGGCTTCACCCAGGTGATCCGGCAGAATCTCAACCCCGCTTTCAGACTGTTATAGGTCTTTAAGAACTCCGGTGAAGGATGGATCTTTACGGCGGCAAAGAGGCGTTTCATAACGTTAGCAATTTCTGGTAAAAGTAGTTAATTGATGATCACAGTTTCATTTGAAACACTTTGCATGGGAGGGGATTAAGGGGAGGGGAAAGAATAATTAAATTTGAAGAATAATTGTACGAGTATGTTTTACCGAATAGGATTAGCTTTCTTCTTAATTAGTGCTTTTTTCCTGGTTCGAGCCCAAGATACCACTTATCTTCGGTATTCCCTGACAATCACCAAGGAAGAGCTTTCCGCTCACGTTTACAAACTGGCTTCTGAAGAATTCAGCGGCCGGTACACCGGGAGCAAAGGAGAGTATGAAGCCGGGAAATATATTTTGGAGGAGTTTGCGGAGGATGGGTTGCAGGCCCCGGTCATCAATGGAAAGGTTACGTACAGGCAGGTGTTTGCGCTCGATAACTGCCGGTGGAAGGATCAGAGGTTGATGGTCAATGGCGGGGAGCTGAAAGTCGGGCGTGATTTCCTTTTTTTGAGCGATCCGGTGGATATCAAAGGCAATTTCCCGGTCATTTTTGCCGGATTTGGCATAGAAGACAAAGCCTATTCCGATTTCAGCGGCCTGGATGTAAAAGGGAAGATCCTGCTGGTTTTTTCCGGAGAGCCGAGGGATAAGAAGGGCCGGTCGGTCATAACCGGGAAAGAGGAGCAGTCGAAGAAAGGGTATTATTTCAGCAAGGCGGCGCTGGCTACTGCGAAAGGCGCCGCGGGGGTCATCATTATAGCCCGGAAGGATAGCGATTTCCGCGATTTCCTGAAGAACCGGGATCAGTATGAAACGGAGCCGAACATCTCTTACCCGGAACCGGGGGAAGAAGACGTTACAAAGAAGGAGGTCTTTTCGGCGTTTGTCGATCTGAAAACCGCGGCCATGCTGGTAGGGGAGAAGCCTGCCGTTTTATCGGCGGCGATGAAAGAGATGGAATCGTCGCTGGCTACAGCGGCAGGACGCTTTGCCGGGAGGGTGGAGATCGATGCGTCGAGCGATTGTGTGGCATTGCCGACGGCCAATATTGTCGCCATCGTGGAAGGATCGGAGAAGAAGCACGAAGCCGTGGTGGTCGTGGCCCATTACGATCACCTGGGCGAGTTTGCGGGGGATATCTATTACGGGGCCGATGATAATGCCTCGGGGACGGCGGCTGTGATGGAGCTGGCCGAAGCCTTTTCCCGGGCTGTTGCTGAAGGCGTTCGCCCGAAGCGCACCGTCATATTCCTGGCGGTATCGGCCGAAGAGCTGGGTCTTTACGGATCGCGCCATTATACCGATCACCCGCTGATTCCGCTTGACAGCACGGTCGCCTGCATCAATATCGATATGATCGGGCGGTCGTCGGAGAAACAAGTTACATCCGATTACATTTCCGGTTATGTTTACCGCTCGCCGGAGCTATATGCCCTCACCCAGCATGCCCACCGGCTGGCAGCGCCGGGATTGCTCGACCGGATGGAGCTGCGGCAGGCGGTGCGCGGCGGTTCGGATCATTACTATTTTGCAAAGCACGGGATCCCGTCTGTTTTTTACTTCACCGGGTTCCACGAAGATTACCATGAACCCACCGACACCCCTGACAAGATTCTTTACACCCGCATGGAGCAGATCGTCCGTGCCATCTTTGCCGTCACCTGGAAGCTGGCGAACGGCGAAGAGAAGATGGATAGTGAATAGTGATTAGGGAATAACGAATAGTGATTAGGGAAAAATGGTTAGTACTTTAAAAAAAAGTTTATTTTTGCACCGCGTTTTAGGATTTCAGGTTTTGAATTTGTTTGGAATTTGGAATTTTCGATGTGAGGGGTATTAGCTCAGTTGGCTAGAGTGCTTGACTGGCAGTCAAGAGGTCATCGGTTCGACTCCGATATACTCCACATCTTCAATAAGTTGGCTAGAGTGTCCCGACTGGGTCGGGAAGGTCATCGGTTCGACTCCGGTATACTCCACAGGATGCACGATTTATGAAACTCGAAACACGATTGAAGAAGGAATTCGGCAATCGTGTTTCGAGTTTCTGGTTTCTGGTTCCAGGTTCGTTTGTTCGCTGGTTCGTTTGTTCCCTTGTTCCCTTGTTCCTCATGCCCAATGCCATGAAAAATGCTAAACGCAAAACGCAAAACGGAACATGAATCGCTTTCCTGAGATTTCATCCTGTTTCTGTTTTGGCTTAATCCGTTCGTCTTTTGATTCCCGGACTATATTTTTTATATTTATATGCTCAAATCAAAAAGCGATTGATGCTCAGCAGAAGATTGATCGTATTCGGTTTTGGATTATTTGCCGGCATCGGATGCTATTCCCAATCCTGCCTTCCGGAAGGGATAGAGTTTGTCAGGCAGGGACAGGTCGACTCTTTCCCGCTCATTTACCCGGGTTGTGAAGTCATTGAGGGAAATATTTACATCGGGGGATTATGGGAACAACCCTGCAAGGACTCGACAACCTGGATTCGATAGGCGGTGATCTTCAGCTTGGGACGACATCCTGGCTGGCCGATTTGAAAGGATTGAACAGTCTGTTTTTTATCGGCGGCGACCTGTCGGTTGATTACAATGAAAGCCTGGCAGATATATCGGCCCTGTCGTCGCTGACCTGCCTCCATGGTGACCTGGAAAGATATAACAATGATGTTCTGACCACGCCGTCAGGCTTGAAAGGAAGGTTACCTTTCAGCGTACGATGAAGGAGAACCATACAGGGTCAAAATCATCTTCAAAAAAGATTTTTTCAACGGACCGGGTATTTTTTTCATTTTTTCCGATTAATATATATCAGGAGGCCTTAACTGGAGGCATCCTCAGATATCCTGCCCGGTGCAGAGTGGCTGCGGCATATTGGCGGATCGTTGCGCAAATCTGCAGCCAATGATAAAAGTAGATCATACGAAAATTATGGAAATGTTTTGTGAAACCGATCTGTTGGGACTGATCCGGCAGATAAACACAACAACCCGCAATTCCGGCATGGAAGAGAACATGATGATTGCGGCAGGGAAAGCGGCGGAGGCGCTGGCTGGCCGGCTTAATTGCAGCCCGAGGCAGGCTGTCATTTTCAGTATCGTCTTCAACCTGAATTTCAATACTGAATTGATAACGTTGACCGAACTGGCTGGATTCCTGTCATGCGAACCAATCGACATCGCTGCTTACACCAGGGATCTTGAAGCGCTGGCTGATCTCAGGCTGATCAAAAGGGACAGGGTGGACAGGAAGATGTTTGATTACCGGGTAAATAACCTGTCACGCTATTATGTCCCCTCCCCGATAATTCAATCCGTTTGCGAAAAGAATGAAGTACTTATGAAGGAAAGCAGTCCGGAAACCCTTAACGAACTGCTGGTGTATCTGAATGAACTGCTGGATAGTTCTCAGGGGATGGAAAGATTACTCATTGACCTGTCATTGGAAGTCACTTCACTGATCCTGGACAACCATGACCTTCCTTTTGCCAGAACGCTGATTAGCCAGGAACTCGGGGAAAATTCGCTGCTAATTGTTTGCTATCTCAGCTTAGCCCTTTTCAACGGCCATGAGAGCACCGGCCTGGCTGAAATGTTGAAGGAGATAGTCCCGGATGCCCGCATTCAGTTTGCAATCAAGCGGCAATTCGAAAAGGAAGAACATGAGCTGCTGAAAAAAGAGCTGGTTTGCTTTGTCGCCGCGTCTTTCAAAGGCGACCTTGAGGTCAGGCTCACGGAAAAGTTCGCGGCGAAGCTCTTCGAGGGCGAGCAGGACCTGCTGAAACCCGATCGTAGCCGGAAGAATTCCGGGTTAATCCTTTACGATATGATCCCGGAGAAGCAGATGTTTTACAGCATCGAAGCGAAGCGGGACCTTCAATTCCTGGAGGAAGCGCTACTGCCTGATAATTTCGGGAAGCTCATGAAGAAGCTTCAGGACAGAGGATTGCCACAGGGTATGAACGTATTGCTTTATGGCCCACCGGGCACCGGCAAAACCGAGACGGTCTTCCAGCTTGCGCGCCGCACCGGACGGGATATCCGGCAGATCGACATCAGCGAGACCAAGAGCCACTGGTTCGGCGACTCGGAGAAGCTGATCAAGCAGATTTTCGACCAGTACCGGTATGTTGTGGACAAAAGCACGACCGCGCCTATCCTGCTGTTCAATGAGGCGGACGGCATATTCACCCGGAGGAAAGCCACCGGCAAGTCTTCCACCGACCAAACGGAGAATGCCATACAGAACATAATCCTGCAGGAGATGGAAAACCTTCGCGGCATTATGATCGCCACCACCAACATGGCCGGTAATATCGACAAGGCTTTTGAGCGCCGGTTCCTGTACAAGATCCTTTTTGAAAAGCCCGATATGGAAGCCCGGCTCAGCATTTGGAAAACGCGTCTGCCGGAGCTCGATAAGGAGATTATAAAGCACCTTTCGGAGCGTTTCGACTTTTCCGGCGGACAGATCGATAATATCGCACGGAAATATGTGATGCACCATATTCTCCGGGACAAGGACCCATTCTTGCACGACATCCTAGCCTGGTGCCGGGAAGAAGGGATGCAGGAAGGAAATGCGCGGATAGGGTTCCGTGTTCAAACGCTGACAGACACGGCCGGGGCGGAACGCTGTCAGGATTGAGAGGAATATGACATGTCAGCGTCCGCAGGTCCTGACAGCATCAAAACCAGTGTGTTGGGAAAGATTATAGAACACGAAGTGCCGAAAGGAGTTTTCAGGGATGGTCGATTTTCGATGGCCGATTTTCGATTTTCGATGGGATTTTCACATCGACCATCGGCCATCTACAATCTACAATCGAAAATCTTTCTTGAACCTGGCTCACCTGTTAATGAATTATGCGCGAAAAAAAAGGTAGTGAGATGACCCGGCAAGGTTTCATGTCATCTTATACCTGTAAAAGTGAATGAACCTACAGCTTGATCTTGCAAGGAGAAATTGAACGAATTTACCTTTGTGCATAATATTCATGATAAAGGGAGCCGCAATGCAACAGTCACATTAAGCAGGAGCAACTGGAAAATACACCCATGAACGAAGGAGATAGAAGGCAGAAGGCCTCTGCCAAATGATAGAACTGGATCTGAGGCAAAATGCTATAAACACATGCCCGGATGATCGCCAGGGAAAAGACAGGTCGCTCACAGAGAAAATTGCTTGCCGGGACCAGCAAGGGAAAACAAGATGACCTATGGGGATAGAGGAATCACCAGGAGGCAGATCAGAGATCATTATCCAGAGCAAGATGTTTTCAGCCAAGTCAAACATACAAACAAATAGAACATAGTAAAAAAATTACTGGAAGTTGTTAAAAATCTGAAACAATTGATAATAAAGCTATGGCACCTTAAAATTGTCATAAAATACTTACAATAAACTTTATATATTTGTCAAACGACTTAGAAAAACTAGCCAATAAAAAATTTGAACTAATGAAAAAATATCTTTTGTTTATCATGATCGCATCTGGAACATTTTTATTTGGTTGTTCAAAGACTGAATATTGCTGGCAATGTCAAGGCAGTACAAATGCTAGCGGTTTTTTTGATAAAGAATTTTGTGGATATACTGAAGATGAAATTGAAGCTCTAATGAATAATATGGATGATGATCAAGAATTTTTTTGGTGCAGGAAAAAGAAATAAGTGGCTATCATATTTTAGGAAAATTATATACAAGAAAGTTTCCGAATAGAGCCATCCCATGGAATGCAAGTAGTTGCTAAATAATACTTTTAATTAATAACCTTAGAAAGACAAAAGCAAACCGATCCCATTGTTTGTGAAACCAAAATTAATATTATATGAGGTGGCATTCTCAATTTTGGAATTGTAAATATTTACTGATTTCTTGACAGAACTTCCACCAACAATTAATAATATTTCGCCTCCAAGAAATCCTAATCCACTAACTATAAGTATTGTAGTATTAGGTTCAGCACCGGCGATTGCCAAGCCAAGACTCACTCCAAAAACGACTGCACTGGGAAAGCCTATAATTGCACCAGCAGTATATGAACGTTTACCAGAAATGTACTTAGAAAGAGCATCGTTACAACAAGAATACAATGATCTGATTTCATTTGGACTTAGTTTTTTATTGCCATCCTTTATTTTCACATTATACACATAAGTGAGAGGCCTCAAATCATTTTCTGACTTTTCCGAGTTCTGATCATTAAAAACATCTTTACCTCCATTTTCATATTTTAACATGAAAATATCCTTTATAGGAATACTATATATCGGACCATCCAGATTATTAAATTTTTTATACTTAACTAAATCCGGAGTGACTTCAATCACTTTGCATTGAATCTCCTCTCCATTCTTTTTGGTCATAATATCCTGTGAAAATACAACATTAAGAATGAACAATAAATTGACAAGAATCAAAAATGTCTTTTTCATATATGCTTGGTTAATCTATTAAAAGAGATTATATTACATTTCAATTTGCTTCTTCTTTGCCAGTTACTAAAGAAAAGGATAAGAAAAGAATAACGCAATTGTTTTTTTAATCCTTAAGCGAACACAAATAATTAAATATCAATTAATTAAAAAATATGATACCGAAAAAGAAATGACCCTGTTTTTCTGAATTACATTTTTTGTATAATCTTCATCCATATCATAATAATCCGCATCAAATGCCGGTGTAAGATTGCCTAATCCAAGCGAATAGCCGACGTTAAATAAAACACTCTTTACCTGATAACCAATCCCGAAATTTAGTCCATAATCAAAAGCCCGATAAAGATCTATTATATCTTCATCATCTAAATAATCTTCATATATGTCATCATCCACTTTGCCATAAATAGGTTTTAATTTATATGTATCTTCATCGAAATAATCATCACTATTAAAATCTTCTCCATCAGCTTCAAATGAAAAATCATGTTTAAATTTTCCTCCTATACCTAGAGCAACGTAAGGACCTGCAGAAACTTGAAAACCGTTAATTTTATAAACAAAATTTATCGGTAATTCAATATAATAAAAATTCATCCGGGCATATCCTTCATAATCATCCATATCTATACCTTCATCATCAAATTCATCATCGAGCATTTCCTCAAAATCAATGCTATATCCTTTGTTGCTAAAAAGCAATGAAGGTTGCAAACTTAAAGTGTTCTCTGAAAGTGAAATATCAGTAATAAGTCCAACATGAAATCCCATTTTTACTTTAGTTTCAGGTTCATCTCCGTATTCACTGTCAATATTAAATTTCATGTTACAAACGTTTCCGCCTGCTTTAAATCCAAATTTAACTTGTGAAAATGCTTGAACTGAAAAAAATAGTCCAACAACGATTAAAATAATTGGAAATCTTTGCATTTTAAAACCATTTTAATTTCGCCTTACTTTATTTTTAGTATTGTTCAGGGCAAATTCTTATCCCTTGATTTATTAGCTTCCAATAAGTTATTACAGACTATTTATTGAAGGCATAAATTTAAAATATTTCATTATTCAAAGAAATAGAAATGAAAAATAATTTCAGTTGCCCAGAATTGCCATTCTGCAGGAGATCATCCCTGACGGTTTCTCTTTGCTTCTTTATCTATGTCGTTGGTAATCCCGAGGGAACGGGATAATTCGACTTCAATTTTCAATGCACTGCGCTTTTGAAAATTGAGTCTCATTTATCAAAGAGAAAGAAGTTTTTAAGGCGTTTTCGCCCTGTTTTTACTCAAAAAAAGGTCAACGACCTATAAAACACGAACATACATTTGGGCAGGAGGGAAGGCAAGTTGCTCCCCTGGTTCTATAACTTGATGGCTCAATTGTTCAATTGTTCAATTGTTCAATTGTTCCAGAGTTCCAAGCCTCCCCGCCTCCATGCCTCCATGCATCCATGCTTCCCCGCTTCGCCCGCATTTCCGTCAATAATTGTATCATTGTCGTATCAAACCGGATCATATCGAATCAGGGTGATCGAATATTTATCGTATTAAATCGTATCATATCGTATCATTAGTATAAAATATATTGATACTTTTGTATTATGGAAAACCTGGCATATACATTTAAGTTAAACCTCAACTGGAAATTAATCAGTCGGATCAGTCAGATCGACCGCTTTGATGCATCCTGGTCTTCGATTGAAAAAAGAGAAGGGCAGAGCCTGACGCAATTGAAATCTGTTGCAACAGTTCGCAGTGTTGGCGCTTCAACCCGAATCGAAGGATCTCAAATGACGGATGAGGAAGTTGAAGCCTTACTCAAAGAGATAGATATTACAAAGCTTCACGACCGGGATTCGCAGGAGGTTGCAGGGTATTTTGAGGTACTCGATATTATTTCAGAATCGTACCAGGATATTATGATCAGCGAAAGCAGTATTAAAAACCTGCATAATATTCTGATGAAATATAGCACGAAAGATGATTGGCATAAAGGAGAATATAAACAGCATAGTAATGTAGTGGAAGCTACAATGCCGGATGGGACAAGTCAGGTTATATTCAGGACGACTGATCCCGGATATCCTACGCAGGATGCTATGCGACAATTAATAGACTGGTACAATAATGACCATCAAACTCATCCATTGGTGAAATGCGCCCTGTTTGCCTATGACTTCGTCAGTATTCATCCCTTTCAGGATGGAAATGGCAGGTTAAGCAGATTGATTTCGACCTTACTGTTATTGAAGAATGGCTATAAATGGATTGAATATGTAAGTTTTGAGCATGAAATAGAAAACCGAAAGACCGAATATTACCGGGTATTAAGGGGATGCCAGGCACAAAGGCCAAACGAGGATGTGACTGAATGGGTGAATTTTTTCTTTGATGCCCTGGCAAATATTCAGAACCAGTTAATGAAAAAATTGGAGATCCAGGGAACAGAGATGATGTTATCACCCAGAGAGAAATCCATTTTGACTTTTATTGGAAACCATCCAGGTTGTAAATCAGGCGAAATAGCCCGGAAATTAAAAATACCGGGGCCGACAGTAAAGAGGATCCTGCCTTTATTAATTGAGAAAAAGTTGATCGAGAAATTTGGAACCGGACCCGGGACTAACTACTCACTGAAATAATGTTCCAGGGTTCCAGAGTTCCAAGGTTCCAGAGTTCCATAGTTCCAAGCTCTTCGCTCAATGCTCTAAGCTCTTGTTACCAGAGAAATCCGAAAAGGATCAGTGGGATTCCATTTGGTGAACCGGGTTGGGTCAGGATCAGTTTTTCTTTTCCTTCAATTCCTTTGAATTGTGATGCGCCTTTGCCTGCCCCGCCGATTTCTATGATCAGTTTCTGGTCTTTGAAGAAGACCATATAATCAGGAAGCTTCTGGCCTCGCATGCTCTTGAGGTAATTTACCGTTAATCCGGCTCCAATAATGTGGTGAATGAAGAATTCTTCACGCATGGCGCCGGTCAGCCTGTCATCATCGACTCCCTGGGCCAGGTTCATGCGCAAGGTTGGCACAAGCATGATCTTTGGTTCTGGTGTGACATTGGCCCCGTATGGCAATACTATCTTCAGGAGTGATGCCTGCTCCATCATCTCAATGTATTGCTGCGCCTTGTATTTTGTGATCCCCGTATTCCGGGAAATGGATGAATAACCGCATCCTTCAATCCCTGCCCTGGCAACGAACAACAGTACAGTTTTGATGGAATGGATATCTTCCATTGATAACCTGCCTACAGTAAGCATATCCTTCTGGATGACCTTGTCAACTGTCGATGTTATAATCGAGGGCAGGGGAGAGTCAAGGCAGGCGGGCAGCGCCCCAATGCCTGAATAATTCCGGAATTGCGGTTCAAAAGAATAGAGGTCCTGGTAAATCTTTTTATGTTTCAGTAAAATGTCCTCAAGCGGAATTACCGGCAAGCTGGTGTTATTCTTGAAAAAAAGAAATTCCCGGAAGGAAAAGAGCGGCAACTGAGTCAAAGTTAACCTCCTTGATAAATCATACCTTCCTTCAGACAGCTCCAGCGAAGAAGATGAGGTAAAGATGATCCTGATTTCCTGGAAATCGTAAATCTTTTTCAGTTGACCCTGCCAATCCTTCAGGGCATGAATTTCATCGACCATCAGGTATTTAATACCAAATGTACCGGCAAGCCGGGCAGAAAGATCGAATAGGTCTGTCCCAAGCGGCAATGTATCTGCGCTGAGATAAAATGACTGGCCCAGATCTACGGCAAGTTGCCTCAGTAATATGGTCTTGCCGGTTCCCCTGAGGCCTGCAATACCAACTATTTGCCGGGTATTGGTCAGCAGGAATTTCAGATTAGGAAAAAGAAACCGTTTTAAAGGATACTTACCTGCCTGTTCTTTGGAAAGGCTGTCGAGTTTGATCAACTCCTCAATTAAGCCATTTTGAACCATATAGAATAATTTTCATGTCAAAGTTATGCATTTTGGTAAAATAATTTTCAAAATGATATGCATTCTGGTAAAAATATTTTCAGAATGAGGGTTCCAGTGTTCCAGCGTTCCAGGTTCGTCTGTTCGCTTGTTCGTCTGTTCCCCATGCCAAATGCCATGTAAAATGCAAAATGCAAAACGCAAAACGGAACATGAATCGCTTTCCGGTGGTAAAATATTTCTCGCGGATTTTCGCAAATGGGAAGCGCAGATTTACGCAGATAAGAATGCTGGTGTCTTCTTTCAGTACCGGCTGAAATACGACTGCAAATACGGCGATACCTGCCGGAAGATCGGTTTGGTGAACTCGATGAACAGGTTTTGCGGTCCTGGCGGCGGAGCGGGGACTTTGTTGCACAAGGCCAGCTGTTCTTTGCTCAGCGCTCTTTCATCGCCGTTGAATGTGGCCCATTCGATGTACCAGATGAACTGGCCGGGAAACTTGCGCTCCGTCGATACCTGGTTCAAAGGCCAGTCGATCACCGAGACGTCGAGCACCCCGTTGGAGATCACTTCCCTGCGGAATGTGCGCAGCTTCGCCTTCACCGTGCCGTAGACTTTGTGTTCCGTTCCGTCGGGCAGTCTGACGGTGCCGGTCACTACACTGTCGCGCGACAGCTCCGTAATGGTCTCCTTATCGTAAACCTGCCCGATGACGAACTGGTCGAAGCTCATCCGCAATACCTGGTCTGGCTTTTTGATTCCCGCTTTCTCGGCCGATTCAGGCGTGTAATACTCTACAAATTCATTCGGCCGTTCATTCCTCAGGTATTCGATGACCTGGTTGCGGAAAAAATCGGAGGTAAGCTGGTAGGCATTGGGAACGGGGATCGGCTCGACGATGACTTTCCAGGTGGCATTCAGGTAGGCGATCCGCATCCGTTCTTTTGCATCTTTGAAGCCGGGGACAAAACAATCGGCTTCATTAAAGTTGAGATAAGCGCTTTTCCAGGATGTCCTTGTGTTGAGCTTTTCCTGGTCAAGCCCCGCCTGGTAGTGCTCTTCGGCGGCTTTGTACTTTGCTTCGGCCAGTTCGCTCTCAAAAGATTTGGGCTGGGGAAACAGGTTCAGCGCGGCCGGACAACGCCTGATCTCATCGGCCATATGGTTCATCATGACGTAATAGTCAACAACTTCGGAGTACCTGAACTGCCTGTTGGATCGAAGCGCATTGGCGATCTTTTCCTGGAAATACCCGAGCGCTGCGGGATAGCTGCGCCGCAGGGCATCCTGCGCTTTCTCCGATCCGGGATTGGAGCGCAGCCGGTTCACCGCCTGGATGGTGGCATTAAAATAGTCTCCTCTTTCGTACGCTTTTTTCCCCGTTGCACAAGAGAGCAACAAAAGACTGGCCAGGATGGAAACGGTTAATAGTCTCATAATTCGGCAATTTTTAACAAAGTAAGCAAATTTTCTTTTTTGGGGTAAATTGCTCCCGGTTGAACATTGAAAAAATCGTGCCATGAAAAATGCAAAACGCAAAACGCAAAACGGGACATGAAATTACCCCGCAAAATAGTCTCTTGCTTTCCGGCCGATATACCAGGTGAGTGTTTTGTTAGCCGTGAACCCGATAATGACGCCGACGCCAAACGGAATGGCTTTTTGCAGGGCTTTCCCCGAAACCTGTATCCCCAGTTTTTTCGTGATCTCTTTGGCGGCCTGCTGCGACCCTTTCTTCAGGTATTGGTTCATGATATTGGCGAATGCTTTAGCTCCGATCCGCTTGCCTTCATCCACCGCAAAATTCAGCTTTCCGATTCCAGCTACCAGGAAACTGGTCTGTTGTACGTATTCTTCTTCAATATCATGGCCATAAACCGCCGCAATGGCCATGACCATGTCGATCTGGAACTTCATTGAAAGGACGACGTCGGCTGAAACGCCACCCAGGGCTGCAATCGCCGTTCCTATTCCGGGAACGATCCCGGCGAGAGAGGTGGCCCCGCCCGTGAAGGCGGAGCAGTAAGAGTAGTTGGAAATGATCTTGTTCGCCGCTTTTCGGCGGATCTCTTCCTCCGTCAGCTTATCACCGTATTTTTCGCGGTAAGAGGCCAATAGTCTCAGGCTTTCTTTCTTTATCTCCGTGGGATTGCCCGACAGGGAACCGATCATCCTGGCCAGCGTTTTACTCTCTTTCTTTTGTTGCGGCATTGTGTGACAATTCAGATAGCTAATTTCGCTATAATTGGAATATCAGGAAGAAATGATTTTTAAGCTTTAAAAGTTCTATTTTTACAACCCCAAATAATGCGCAATGAAATTCAGGATTTTCTCCCTCTCCATTATGATGGTGTTTGCCGTCGTTACCGTTTCTTCAAAGCCGGTTAATATTCAGACTGCCCGGATCACTGCCGGAAATTTCCTCCGGCAGACGGAAAGGCTATATGGCTATAGCCCGGCCGGATCCTATGTGATCGATGACAAGCCATTTGTACAACGAAAGGACGGGTTGCCGGTTTTCTACCTGTTCAACCTGGATCCGGGATTTATCCTCATTTCGGGCGATGACGCCTATACGCCGGTGATCGGCTATTCTTTCGAAAGCGGCCTGGACCTGGAGAATGCTCCGGCCCATGTGAAAGGGTTCATCGATAACTATGCCGCCCAGATCGCCTTTATCCGCGACCGGCAGATACCGCCATCCGAAGAGATTCAGAATGAATGGGCGGATCTGCTTTCGAACAAACAGGGAGAAGGCGCCGGTTTACGGACAAACCGGGAGGTGGAGCCGCTGCTTTTCTGCAAGTGGGACCAGGGAGCTCCTTACAATATGCTTTGCCCGGAAGATGAGGCCGGCCCGGGCGGACACGTGTGGGTGGGGTGTGTAGCTACCGCCATGGCCCAGGTGATGTACTACTGGCGCTACCCTGCAGCAGGCACGGGAAGCCATTGCTATTGGCCCGGGAACTGGCAGTACGGCCAGCAGTGCGCCGATTTCGGGAATACGTATTATAATTGGGAAGGAATGATCAACAGCATCGACCTGGTGCAGGTCTATCCGAATGCCGAGCTTCAATACCACTGCGCGGTGTCGGTTGATATGGACTTCAGTCCCAACGGTTCGGGTTCCTATTCGCATATGGTTCCGGAGCGTCTCGCTGCGTTCTGGGGATATAGTGATGCACAAATCCTGTGGAAAGACGACTATTCGCATTCGGAGTGGGTCGAGATCCTGCAGGAGGAGCTCGATGCGAGCCATCCGATGTACTATTCCGGCTACAGTAATGAAGGCGGCCATGCGTTCGTGTGCGATGGTTACCAGGGCGAATATTTTCACTTCAATTTCGGCTGGGGCGGCAGTGCAAATGGCTATTTCACGCTGGATAACGTCGGGGGATTTTCTTACGGGCAGGCGTGTATCCGCTATTTCGTCCCTTCCGATCCGGCGTATCCTTATTATATTGACGGCGACCATATCATGACCAGCCACAGCGGTTCTTTTACCGACGGAAGCGGGCCGGTGGGAAATTATACTGTCAACCAGAATGCCACCTGGCTGATCGACCTGGGAGACTCAGGTGATTCAATTGCCGGTATTTCGCTCTCATTCAGCATGTTCGATCTTGGACCAGGAGACACGGTTACGATATATAACGGAACGACAAGGACCGATCCCATCCTGGGTGCCTATACCGGGACGTCGGTTCCACAGCAGATCAATTCTACGGGTGATGCCATGCTGGTGGCTTTCTCATCGGATAGCCAGGTTACCGGCGGAGGGTTTTATGCCGAGTATTATGCCAACAGCGCTGTTTTTTGTACGGGGATGACAACGATGACCGATATGGAAGGATCTATGAATGACGGCAGCGGGAGTTACAATTACCATAGCAACTCCTATTGTACCTGGTATATCCGTCCCGAAGAGGCCGGAACCATAACCCTGACTTTTCATTCGTTCGATACCGAAAGCGGAGTGGATAAGGTCACCGTTTTTGACGGAAATGTTAAAGTCGGTGAGTTTTCTGGCCAGGAAGTCCCGGAGCCGGTCGTTGCGCAGAACGGAAGCATTTTTATGACCTGGCTGACCGATGGCGACAATACAGGCCAGGGGTGGAGTGCAAGCTACGAGGCTGAGGCTGTTGGCATTACGGAGGATCCAAGTGCCAGCGGCATAAATATTTATCCTAATCCTGCATCCGGCAAGATAAATATTGAAATAAAAGCAGACCGGGAAGAGGAAATGGAGATCCGGCTGGTGACTTTATTGGGCGTTGATAAATATAAAGGTATGATCTCGGTCAGGCCGGGAACCAACCGGATAACGATTTCCGTTGAAGACATTCCTGCCGGGCAATACTTTGTGGAACTCGGGTCGCCTCTTCAGAAGACGGTGCGGCAAATTGCTGTCATTCATTAACTTATATTCCGGTTGTTGATTTTTTCAACGGCTGTTGAATTTCTTTACATCCTATCCTAATAACTTTATAATCATAAGATTACAACTGATTTGTATTTGTGTTGTTTAAATATTCAACACTACAGACTGGTTTTTATCCGCTACTTTTCCCAAAATGAATTCATAAGATATAGTAAATCAATGTCATAGAATTACTGGCATCAAAATTGACCGGCACAGTTTCAAAACAGGTAAAATGAAATCCGGAAGCAATCAATTTTCTAAAAACATTTTAATCATCACGATTATGAAAAGGGCGATCTTATTTTTAACGGGAATTCTGTTACTCCAGTTATCCCTGGTGGCAGCAGTTAATAGCGGGAACAACGAAGAAAAGGCAGCAAATGATAATACCATCCGAGTGATCGTATCCCCGGAAATGAGGGAATTGGCCGGCAGTTGGGCCCATGACTTTACCCGGATGCAGGGGGGAGCGGATGTGGAGATTCTGCCGGTGGAGAATGGAGATTTTCAGATCATCACGGATAAGAGTGCCGACTTTGCCATTATTCCGGGTAAAGTACCCGAAGGTCTTGGAAATGAATGGGTGATGGCCATAGCGCGGAGTATTGTTGTGCCGGTCATCAATCGCGGGAATCCGTTCCTGGACAAAATCTACGGCAAAGGTATTACCCGCATGGAATTGGCCGGTCTGCTGACCGGAAACAAACCCGGATGGGGGCAACTGATTCCGGGAGAAAGTAAACCGGCCCATGTATATGTGATTTCGGATCAATCGGCAATGAACTCCCTGGCCCAATACACCGGAGTTGCCGCATCATCATTCAGGAATGAAAATTCGGCCGGTGCTGATGATGTGATCGCAGCGGTGGCAAAGGATCCCCTGGCCATCGGTTTTTGCCGGCTTTCGGATCTGAAGGGATCTGCGCTGGCGGGGCAGGTCACTTTTATGCCCATCGACCGCAATGAAAACGGGAAACTCGATTACATCGAGATGATCTACCATGACGCCGGATCGTTTGAGCGGGGCGTCTGGATCGGCAAGTATCCGGGAGAACTTTATTCGGAGGTATACCTGGTTGCTTTGAAACCGGCGGGCGGCGCTATTTCGTCGGCCTTTGCCAGGTACCTGGTAACAGCCGGGCAGGATGTGGCTGAGAAGGCCGGTTTTTCGGGACTGGTTGCCGGCGAGAGGCTGGCCAAGGCCGAACGCCTCATTAACCGCCAATCACCGGACGATCCTTCAGGAAACATCTTCCATTCCAATGTCGCATTGATCGTCATTTTATCGTTTCTTTTTGTTGCACTGCTGGTTTCAGCCCTGTTATTTTTTGCCAAAAAGGGAGGTGTTCAGCCTTCTCCTGAAAAAATTGCCCCGGGGCAACTGAACCCCGAATCCATAGGTATCCCGCAGGGACTGCTTTTTTCAAAATCGCACACCTGGAGTTTTATGGACCGTGACGGGAAGGTAAAAATCGGGATCGATGATTTCATGCAACACATTGTAGGTCCGGTGACACGGGTAGAAATGAAGAAAGCCGGAGAGAAGATCCGGAAGGGCGATATCCTGGTTACGCTGGTTCAAAATGGCAAGCAGCTCCATCTTTATTCCCCGGTCTCAGGGACCATAGCCGAGTTCAATCCACTTTTAAAATCCGATCCATCGCAATTGAATGCCTCGCCCTATACATCGGGCTGGATTTACCGGGTTGAGCCGGCAAACTGGATGAAAGAGCTTCAGTTCATGGAGATGGCCGACAGCTACAGGAAGTGGATTTCGGATGAATTTTCAAGGCTGAGGGATTTCCTGGCGACCTCAATCAAAGTAAGCCGTCCTGAATTGCAGTATGTTGTTTTGCAGGATGGAGGACATTTGAAAGATCATGTCCTGGCCGATTTCGGGCCGGAGGTGTGGGAAGATTTCCAGACATCTTTCCTTGACAAAGCAAGGTAATCACAGGTAAATAATATAGTTTCATCATTATATTACACCCATTATGCCAATTGACAGACGAAATTTTTTCAAGGTACTGGGGGTTACAGGCGTAGCGCTGGCCACCGGGAAAAAATTAAACGCCGCCACAACAGAGGCAGCAAAAGATGCGCCGCCGGAAGAATTCATGGGGGTGCTTTACGATGCCAGCCGCTGTGTCGGATGCCAGAGCTGCGAGTATGCCTGTGCGGCGGCGCACAACCTTCCTGAGCCCGCCGATTCGCCGGAAGCGGGGATCATCCGCAAGGCGAGCGAAACACAGCAGAATGTGATCAATTTGTACAACACGTCGAAAGGGGAGGTTTACGTCAAGCAGCAGTGCATGCATTGCAACTCGCCTGCCTGTGCTTCGGCCTGCCTGACGAATGCCATGCATAAAAACCATACCGGGCCGGTGATCTGGCGGGGCAATAAATGCATGGGGTGCCGTTATTGCATGGTTTCCTGCCCGTTTGATATTCCTAAATTCGAATATCACAGCCCCAATCCGGAAATCAGGAAATGCGACATGTGCTTTGACCGGCTTAAGGAAGGCCTTATGCCCGCCTGTGTTACCGAATGCCCGGCCGAAGCCCTGATGTTCGGAACACGGAGAGAGATGATCAAAGAGGCCAGGAGGAGGATCCACGACAATCCCGATGTTTACCACGATCACATTTACGGAGAGCATGAAGCAGGCGGCACAGGATTCCTCTACCTTTCTCCCGTCCCTTTTGAAGAACTTGGATTCAATACCTCCATCCAGAACTCCTCCTATCCCGAATTATCCAAAGGGTTCCTCTACAGCGTCCCCACCATTTTCGTTCTCTGGCCGGCCATTTTGCTTGGAATAAGAGAAGCTACAAAAGATAAACCTTTAAATGAAGAGAGCCATGATTAAAGGCGAATATACTTTGGAAGCCGACCGGCAAAAAGAGGGTTTCTGGAAATTTATCCTGAAAGAGATGAAACCCAGGGGTAAGATTTTCACCCCATTCAATATTATTTCACTTCCGATCATGCTGACCGGATTGGTGCTTATCGTCATCCGGTTCTGGAAAGGGATCGGATCGGTAACGAACCTGACGCAGGAGGTCCCGTGGGGGCTCTGGATCGGGTTTGATGTGGTCACGGGCGTGGCTTTTGCAGGTGGCGCCTACGTACTGACCTTCATGGTCTACATCCTGAACATGAAGAAATACCATTCAATCGTAAGGGTAACCGTTTTAAACGGATTCCTGGCTTACGTATTTTATGCCGGCGCATTGCTGCTGGATCTCGGAAGGCCCTGGAACGTGATCAATCCGATCATCGGTAACGACTTCGGGTACAGTTCGGTATTGTTCCTGGTCGCCTGGCATTTCCTGCTTTACATGCTTGCACAACTGATCGAGTTTTCGCCTGCCATAGCCGAATGGCTGGGGGCCAGGCGGGCACATAGGATCCTTTCGGGGATGACTATTGCGGCCGTCATTTTCGGTATTACCCTGTCGACGTTGCACCAGTCGGGTCTCGGTGCGCTTTACCTCATGGCGAAAGAAAAGATCCACCCGCTTTGGTACAACGAATTCATCCCGATCATGTTTTTTGTCAGCAGCATCTTTGCGGGATTGTCGCTGGTCATTTTTGAGGGATCCATCAGTCATAAGGTATTCTTTCACCAGATCAGTGAGCCGAACCGTAAAGCCCATCACGGCATTGTGATCGGGTTGTCGAAGATATGCGCAGTGGCAATGTTTGCATATTTCTTCCTGCAGATCCTGATATTTGTGCACGGGCAGCGGTGGGAATACCTTGGAACCCCCATGGGATACTGGTACCTGGTAGAAATGATCGGTTTCGTTCTGTTCCCGATGCTGTTGTTTTTCACCAGCTATCGCCGGCACAATGCCTTACTGGTAAAGATTGCCGCTATTATCACCATTCTGGGGATTATCATTAATCGTTTGAATGTGACTGTTATCGGTTTCAAATGGAATTTAGAACCTCATTATTTCCCGTCCTGGATGGAGATCGTGGTGACACTGGCGGTCATTTTCACGGAGATCTGGATATTCCGGTGGATCATCAACCGGATGCCGGTCCTCAGGGATTCCCCGGAATGGGCTAAAAATCATTGAGAAACAATTCATTAATTAATCTTAAAAAAATATAAGATGGACGGTTTTACTTATCATGATATTTTTCAGACCAAGGGTATAGAATATATCATCATTATTCTGTTCCTGCTGTTGCTGATCCCTTTCTGGATCATCATCAATAAAAATGACTACCTGAAAACAAAGATCAAAAAGGCCGTCAGGTTTTTGACCAGGGATACATTGCGGGTGCCCCGCGGGGTTTTCATCAGTCCGATGCATACCTGGGCATTCATGGAAAAATCGGGCATGGCAAAGATTGGTCCTGATGATCTCCTGGCTCTTCTGGCCGGAGAAGTTGACCTGGAATTTTTGAAGAAGCCCGGGGAAGAAGTCAAAAGAGGGGATTTGATCGCAGAAGTCGGTGTGGGCGGAAAAAAACTGCAGATCATTTCTCCGGTTTCGGGTACGATAAGCCGGCCGAATCATTCACTCGCCGAACAGAGACATTTGTTTGCGGATGATCCGTACGGGCAAGGGTGGATATATGAGATCAGTCCATCGGCCTGGAAAGAAGAAACGAATAGTTACCGGCTGGGTGAAGAGGCGGTAAGCTGGACGTACGGAGAGCTGGACCGTTTCAAGGATTTCCTGGCAAAGTCGATGGTCCGTCACTCACTCGCTGGCAAAGGGATCATCCTGCAGGAGGGAGGTGAAATTATGGCCGGCTCACTGGCAGAGATGCCTGAACAGATCTGGGTTGAGTTTCAGGAAGAGTTTTTAAGCGATCATCATTAATTATTAGGATGATAAAGCGCTGAAATATTTAAGCGATACAAGAATTTCTTAATTTAGGAGATCAAAATCATCCCAAAAATGATGTAATGATAAAAAAGGGGGCCTTTAAGTCCGTTTTACCCGTCAGAATCAAAATAGGGTCATCTATATACACACGTGTGGTCATCATAATTGCCGCAATGTCTGTCATATTGTTTGCCTCGTTTAGTATTATTTTCCGTTCTGTCAATCACAAATATCTGAATTCGGTTATTGTACAGAACGGGCACAATGTCGGTTCGATTGTAAAAGGTGCGCTGTATCAATCGATGCTGGCGAATGATGAAACCTCTCTTCAGCAGACCCTGGATGCGATCCACTCGATATCGGGTATTGATGAGGTTAATCTTTATAATAACCGGAACGACCTGATCTATTCGGTTTTTTCATCGGAGATTGCCGACAGGGGAAATCCCGATTGCATAACGTGTCATGAAGATTTCAGCGGGATGTTTTCCAAAACCGAGATATCTTACAAGATCATCGACAAGAAGAGTTTATGTACGATGAACCAAACCATTAAAGGGTACCGGCAATTGCTTATCAGTTCCCCTATTCTGAACGAAAAGACCTGTTATACGGCAGATTGTCATGCCCACCAGGCGAATGAAACTTTTCTCGGTTCCTTGCTGATCAAGGTTCCGTTGACAGAACTGGATTCAACAGTCAGCAAATCATCAGCCCGTTTTGTTTTCTTTTCTATCCTTTCGACCCTGATCATGGCCACGATACTGATCATTTTCACCCGGAAAAGGATCAAGAAGCCGCTGAATGAGATCATCCTTGCCAGCGAGGCTGTCGGGAAGGGAAACACTTCTGTCAGGCTTGAAATTGACAAGAATGAGCTGGATGATATCAAAGTTGTATCGAAAGCTTTTAATGACATGCTGGATAAAATCCAGGCGTCGACCAAAGAATTACAAAACTGGTCGCACCAGCTGGAGTATAAGATCCAGAAAAAATCGGAGGAGTTGCTGGAAGCACAGAACGAGCTGATCCAGATAGAGAAGATTGCTTCGCTGGGGAAATTGTCGTCTTCTGTTGCACACGAGATAAACAACCCGCTTGCCGGAGTTCTGACTTATACAAAACTGGTATCCAAACAATTGGGGAAGGCGGACATGGATGAGAATGCCAGGCAGTCGATTCAGAAGCATTTGAAAGTGATTGAAACGGAAACCAAGCGATGCGGGGATATTGTCAAAGGGTTGCTGGATTTTTCAAGGAAGGACCAGGAAAATTTCTCCAACCGTCATCTAAATGAAGTTTTGCAGGAGACTCACAACCTGATGGCCCACCAGATGAAGGTCGAGAATATTCAGTTCACTACTGATTTTGCGGCGTCTAACGATGTGGTATCGTGCGTGGAGAACCAGATCAAGCAAGCGTGTATCGCTATCCTGGTCAATGCTTCGGAGGCGGTCAGCGAAAACGGCGATGTGGCTGTCCGCACTTTCAATCCTGACGGGGAGCATATCCGGATTGAGATCACCGACAACGGCACCGGAATTGCCCCGGATGATATTCCGCACATTTTCGAACCGTTTTTCTCAGCCAAGAACAAATCGAGCGGCATCGGACTGGGACTTTCCATTGCACATGGCATTGTGTTAAATCATAAAGGGCGGATCGAGGTCGATTCCCGGCTGGGAAGCGGCACCAAAATTTCAATTATCCTGCCTTTAGCAAACCTTGAAGGAAAAGATCATGACCGGTAAAATTTCTATATTGATTGTGGATGATGAAGAATCGGTAAGGGATTCGCTGTACAACTGGTTTATCGAAGACGGTTATCATGTGGAGTGCGCGGCCAATGCCAAAGAGGCGTTGAACCTGATCGAGCAGAAGGATTTCAGCATTGTGCTGGCAGATTTGAAGATGCCGGGGATGGACGGGCTGGAGATGCAGCGGCGGATCAAAACCCTGAACCCGGAGGCGATCGTCATCATTATGACGGCCTTTGCTACCGTCGATTCGGCGGTGCGGGCATTAAAAGACGGCGCATTCGACTACATCACCAAGCCATTTGACCCGGATGACCTGTCGCACCTGATCCGCAATGCTTCGAAGCAGATTATGCTAAAGGCCGAAAATGATGCCCTGAGAGATAAAATTGTATCTCTTGAGAATATCGATGATATTATTGGCACCAGCCCGGCAATGCTCCAGGTATTAAAAGAAGTGGAGAGTGTGGCGCAGAGCAATGCTTCCGTCATCATCACAGGCGAAAGCGGTACCGGGAAAGAATTGATAGCCAGGGCCATACATGCAAATTCATCCAGGCGCTATTTTCCCCTGGTGAGTGTGCATTGCGGGGCGTTGACGGAGAGTTTGCTGGAAAGCGAGTTATTCGGGCATGAGAAAGGGGCTTTTACGGGTGCGATGTACAACCGGAAAGGGCGGTTTGAGATGGCTGACGGCGGCACGATCTTTCTCGACGAGATTGCCACTGTTTCGATGAAAATGCAGATTGAGCTTTTACGGGTCCTGGAGACCAGGAGTTTTATGCGGGTAGGCGGCAACAAGGAGATTTCCAGTGATTTCCGGGTAATCTGTGCAACGAACCGCGATCTGAAGGCGATGGTCGGGAACGGAACTTTCAGGGAAGATCTTTATTACAGGCTGAATGTCGTGGGGATCCATGTGCCTCCTTTGCGGGAACGCCCGGAAGATATACCTCTTTTAGCGGAATATTTCATAAAGAAGTATTGCCGGTCGATGAGCCGCGATGTGATCCCGATTGAACCGGCAGCCCTGAAGCGTTTGCAGGAGTTTGATTTTCCGGGGAATGTGAGGGAGCTGGAGAATATGATCGAAAGAGCTATTGTGGTGGGTAACGGAAAAGAGATACGGGTAAAAGATCTGCCCCTGGGCCGGGAAGTTTCCACGGCCAGCACTGCCGAGAGCCTCGAAGAGCAGGAGAAGAAACACATTGTACAGATTCTGACACGTTACGACTGGAATATTTCGCGCGCAGCCAAAGCCCTTCAGATCGACAGGGTGACACTTTACAACAAAATCAGGAAATATGATTTAAACCAGGAGTAAAGCGGTAACCAGCAACGTGCAGAATATCAGCCTGATATCATACGGTTATTTTGATAAAGCCTTACTTGACAGGATTGCAGAGAACATTTCGCAGGAATTTCAAAGCCAGGTGGAACTCCGGGAGGGGCACCTTGACCTGAGCCTGTATTATGATCCGGGGAGGAGGCAATATAACGGGACCCGTTTACTGGAGGTTGTGGATAAGCTTCCCCTGGAATCCTCGTATAAGACCCTTGCCTTGTTCAATGTTGACTTGTTCATCCCCATTCTGACCTATATTTTCGGCCAGGCTTACCTGGGAGGCAAGTCCGGCATCGTATCCTCTTATCGTTTAAGGAATGAGCTATACGGCCTGAAGCAGGATGATAAGCTCCTGGCCGGCCGGATCATCAAAGTTTGTTTGCATGAACTGGGGCATATGCACGGGCTGGTGCACTGCAGCCAGCCGCAGTGCATCATGCGTTCGAGCACCTATGTGGAGGATATTGATTTGAAAGAGAGGTACTTCTGCGGGGAATGCAATGAGTTGTTAAAGAAGGCCCCAGGGGTATACGGAGATGGACACCCCTAGGGTGTATGATCAATATCCTTCATTCTGCATCAGAACCCCTGCCGACATATCGATCTCGGTCTGGGGGATGGGCAGGAAGCCTTTCGTGGCTGAGTTAAAGGTGTGGTCGTACACGACTTGTTCGTCGGTATATTTCGGGCCGCGCACATCCACTACGGTGAATTCCTGGGAAGCAAAAGCAATCCCTTTGCGGAGCACGTCGAAATAGCGGATACCTTCGAGTGAAAGTTCGAGGCGGCGCTCACGGTAGATATTTTCAGGCGTTGCCGGGATACTTCCCAACCCGACTCTTGATCTGACCCTGTCGAGATAGTTTTGTGCGTTCGGGCTGCCCATTTCGGCGGCCATCAGCAGCACATCGGAGAAGCGGATAACCCTGAAATTGCAGGTACGGTTCAGTTCAAACTGCCCGTCGGAACCCCAGTGTTCGGCGTCGGAGCTATATTTCCTCGAGAAATAGCCTGTATGCTGGAATCCTTTGGTGAGTGTGCC
Source organism: Bacteroidales bacterium (assembly GCA_017991835.1). GTDB lineage: Bacteria > Bacteroidota > Bacteroidia > Bacteroidales > JAGOPY01 > JAGOPY01. The sequence goes on from JAGOPY010000010.1 coordinate 69,218, forward strand.
GTCCAGTTCTTCTTCTTTCACAATCGTGAAGGCCAGGCGGGGATCGTCGCCGAAATCATCAACCAGTTTCTGGCTGACGACGCCGAAGCTCCAGCCGCGGTCCCAGTTGGAAGAATTGGTAACGCGAGGGCCTTGCATTTGGGCAGCCAGGTTGCCTTCACCTCCGACAACGTAATACCAGTCCCACCAGGCCGGCGTATCGCCATGGGAGATCTCAAACACCGATTCGATGCCGTATTCGCCGGCCAGTTTGAAATTGGTAGAATATTCCGGGAAGAGGTCGTGGCCGCTGTTGGTGATGACATCTTCGAGGTACTCGAGCGCTTTGGTGCGGTCGATGGTCATATCACCGGCCACCAGGTCGGCACTGTAAACGCCGTTATAGAACAGGTAAACCCTGCCGAGAAGCGACTGGGCTGCCCATTTGCTCACCCTGCCGGACTCATCGGCCGGGATGGTTGCGGGAAGGACTGCCGCCGCTTCGACGAGGTCGAGGGCGATCTGGTCATAGACTTCTTTCGGTGTTTCCTGGTCCTGGTTGTATTCCGACGGGCCTTTGATCGTAGCGGTCAGCAGCGGGATATTCTCAAAGAACCTGACCAGGTCGAAATGGTAGTAAGCCCGCAGGAACTTGCATTCGGCGATCATCCGGGCTTTCTTGTCGTCGGCCATCGTGATCTGGTCCATTTTTTCCATCAGCAGGTTAGCCCTGTAAATACCCACGTAGTTCTTCATCCACGTTGCCTTGACCAGCAGGTTGGTTGTAGGAATGGCATAGTTATTCAGCTCGTTTTCATCCATGCCGTCGTTAGCGTCTGCGCCACCGGCGTAAGAATCATCGGAAAGGATGTCGGAAACGGTGCAGAAGGGGGCCCATGAAACGCCGGGCATCTGGTCCCATCCAAGTGCGTCGTATGCTGCGGCCAGTGCCATCATGGCATCGGCTTCGGTCCGGTAAAAGTTCGTGCTGACTTCCCGGTCGAGCGGCTGACGGTCAAGAAAATCCTTGCTGCATCCAATTGTCAGCATGACCAGTACGATGATTGAAATCGGGTATATGATTGATTTTTTCATTTTTCCTTGTTTTTAAGATTAGAAAGAAATACTGGTTCCGAATCTGAAAGTCACGGCCGATGGGTACATGCCCCGGTCGATACCGATATCCAGGGAGCTGATCGCGCCAATTTCGGGATCTGCACCGGTGTATTTGGTAAAAGTGACAAGGTTTTCAGCAGAGATATAAAATCTCCAGGCGCCGCTTTTTATACGGTCCAGGATCTTTTTGGGGAGGGTATACCCGATCTGGAGGTTCTTCAGGCGCAGGAAATCTCCATCCTCAATATAGAGGTCGGAGACCCTGTAATTATTATTGACGTCAACCCAGGCCATGCGTGGAATATCATCGGATGTCCCTTCGCCGGTCCACCTGTCGAGAATAGCTGTTGTGCGATTGGTATAAAACAAATCCTGCCGCTGGGCCCCGTTGAAGATCTGGTGACCGAAAGCGCCGGTGAACAGGAAGGAGAGGTCGAAGTTCATATACTCAATGCCCCCGTTGATCCCCAGTGTCCAGTCGGGGGTGGGATTACCGATCATGGTTCGGTCATCTTCGCTGATCTTGTTATCTCCGTTGACATCGACAAACCTGACATCGCCCGGCTTTGCATTGGGTTGCAGGGGAAGTCCGTCTGAGCCGTAATGCTGGAATACTTCGTTCTCATTCTGGAAGATCCCATCGGTCTTATAGCCCCAGAAATAGGCAATCGGCAGCTCTTCTTCGCAGCGGGTGACAAACCCGGCTACCGCCCAGGTAGCGCCAGTAAGGAATCCCTGCTCATTGGCGATTTCCGTCATTTTGTTCTTGTTAAAGGCTGCATTAACCCCGGCATAATAACGGATCTTTTCTTTGTAATGCCTCCAGTTGATTGACATTTCGACCCCTTCGTTCCTGACGCTGCCCACATTGGCAACCGGCGGGTTGTTACCCACATATCCGGGAATCTCAATGGTTTCCAGCAGGTCTATCGTATTTTTGATGTAGTAATCGAACGTTGCGGTCAGCCTGTTATTGAACAATCCGGCGTCGAGTGCGATATCGATCTGTTCCGATTCTTCCCATTTGATATCGGCATTTTCGATATATCCGGGCGAAGCACCGGTATTTGTTGCGCCTCCGAAAATATACCCGCGGCTCTTATCGATGGTTGAAACATACTGATAATAACCGATACGGTCATTTCCGTTAATACCCCATGAAGCCCTGAGTTTGAGGAAATCAACGGGACCCAGTTCGGGGATGAATTTCTCCTCGGTCAGCAGCCAGGATACGCCCACCGACGGGAACCAACCGTAACGGTTGTTCGGGCCGAAGTTGGAGGATCCGTCACGGCGGATGATCCCGGTGAAGGCATATCTGCTTTTAAAGTCGTAGGTGACCCTGCCGATCACGGAAAACAACGCATAATCCCTTGCGCCGCCATTGGCTCTCCAGGAGGTGTCGGTGGCCATGTTGAGGTAAACATTATCGGGATCGGTAATGGGGACGTCAGCATTAAAACCGCTCAGGTTCTCATAATTGTCTTCTTTAGCAGAAGTACCGGCCAATAGCGAGAAAGAATGATCTTTAATCTTTTTGGTGTAGGTCAGGGTATTTTCCCACTGCCAGTTGAAATAGCGGTCCATCGATTTGGAAACGTTGGTCTTATCGGTATTTGACTGGGAACCGTTCAGAAAATAGAGCGGGCCATAGGTGTCCCAATGTACGTATGCCAGATCGGTTCCAAGGGTTGACCTGAATTTCAGCCCTTCGAAAAAGGTAATTTCACCGAAAATGTTTCCGACGAATTTGTCGACCCGGGTTTCGCCGGTCTGGATTGCCAGTAAAGCAATGGGGTTAACTACTTCGGCATCAAGGTAATCAGAAATGCCAAAAACTTTCCCGTCCGGTGTTTTGACCACCGGCTGATCAGAGAACGGAGACTGGCTGAGTTTTTCGGGATCGGTTTCATAGAGCGGCGTCAAAGGATCGAGGTTAAGGGCGCTGCTGTAGGCTGTATTGAACGACCCGTTACTGGAGATTCCCCGGCGTGTGAGGCTGGAATAGGCCAGGTCGCTGCCGAAAGTAAACCAGTTGGTGGCTTTGACCTGTCCGTTGAGCCGGGCTGTAATACGGTCGAATTGTGATTTTTCCCCGCCGATGATACCCTGCTGTGAGAAATAGGAAACGGATGAAGCATAGGTTGTTTTATCATTTCCGCCGGCAATGCTCAGTTCATAATTACTGACCGGGGCATTTTTGGTGAAAAGGTACTCCTGCCAGTCGGTATTGGCTGTCGGGACTTCTGTTAAGTCGAAGGGTTCGGCCCGGTCGCTGTTTCTAGCCGCTTCGTTCCAGATCTTCCGGTATTCGTCGGCGTCGAGCATTTCGAGTTTTTTACCGACGTTCTGGATTCCATAGTAAGTCGAGAAGTTGAGGCTCATTTTGCCGGCTGTCCCAGTTTTCGTGGTGATCAGGACGACGCCGTTGGCAGCCCTGGCGCCATAGATGGCCGCCGAGGCGGCATCTTTCAGCACGTCGATCGACTGGATATCTCCGGGGTTCAGGTAGTCGATCCCGCCGACGACCATTCCGTCGACGACGTAGAGCGGGTTGGAGTCCATCGTGGTGCCGGTTCCGCGGATACGCACGGTAGGCGCTTCACCCGGCTGCCCCGACATCTGGGTTACCTGCACGCCGGCGGCCTGGCCCTGCATCGCCTGCTCGATGCGCAGAACAGGGATCTTTTCGATCTTCTCGGCATCAACCGTAGAGATAGAGCCCGTCACCACTTTCTTTTTCTGGGTGCCGTATCCGATCACCACCACCTCATCCAGTTCGGTCAGGGATGGAACCAGTATGACATCGACTTCAATATTACCCGAAATAGGGACTTCCAGTGTTTTATACCCGATACAGGAAAAGACCAGGGTATCCATTCGGTTCGATACGGTAAAATTGTAATTCCCGTTTACATCGGTAACGGTTCCATTGGTCGTACCTTTTTCAATGACAGATACGCCGGGTATGCCCAGCTGGCCATCATCTGCCTCGCTAACTCTTCCTTTGACCGGATAGTTCTGGGCCAATAAACCCGCAGAAAAACAGGTCAGGATGAGTGAAATCATTAATTTGTAAAGATTTAGCTTCATCTGTTTATAATTTAAGTTATTTGGATTTTTGGAAAACACGGATGTAATCAACTTTCATTTGCTGGGGGAAAAGTGTTGTATTATCGGGATTTCCCGGCCAGATGCCACCGACAGCGACATTGAAAATAAAGAAATGTTTCTGGTGGAATTCACTGAGGGCTGCAGGGGTAATATCTATCGTAAAATAGAGCTGATCATCGACATAGGACTTGATAGTGTATTCATCCCAGATGATTGAAAAAACATGGTATTTTTCGTGGAAGTTTTTACCGGTGGTGGTGTAGCTCAGTCCGTAGCTGGCATGGCCATTTCCGTCGTCCCAGTGCATGGTGCTATGTACGGTGTTTTCCCGTCCCTGGCCGCCGATCATCTCCATAATGTCGATTTCACCGCATTTCGGCCAGCCGACGGAGGAGATATTTTGCCCCAGCATCCATAATGCCGGCCAGATTCCCTGTCCTTCAGGCAATACCGCCCGGATATCGACACGGCCATACTGGAATGACTTTTTATTCTGCGTGATCATTCGGGCGGAGGTATAGTTATGGCCCCCGAAATTTTCTTTTCGGGCTTCAATAGTCAGTGTGCCTTCCGATACCCAGGCATTCTCGGAGCGGTAATACTGGAGTTCGTTGTTGTACCATTCGCCCCCGACTTCAAACGTCCAGTTAGAAGGTTCAACCGCCGAACCATTGAATTCATCCTGCCAGACCACAGAGTACCCGGCATAGGAAAGAGCGCTGAAGTATCCGCTGTCGAGCGGGACCGGGCCATCCGGAACCAACTGGATCACAATTTCTTTGCTGCCTTTGATATATCTTCCCGATTCGCCGTAGGCCCGGACCGTGATTTCATACGTTGCTTCACCGGGTCCGAAAGAGTATTCAAAGTAGCCGGTAGTATTGGAATCTGCCGGATTTGTTTCAGCATCGATATAAAGCAGGTATCTGACCGTATTCTCTGCAGTGGCTTGTAAAGTGACATCACCGGTTTCCGTATCGACCGACAGGACCGTAACACTCAGATTGGCCGGATCGCCGGTTCCGTCAGGCTTATCAGAATTGTCACAAAATACAAAAAGAAAGGATAAAATGATGGAGATCATCGATATACGCGTAAAGTGAAACATTGTCATATCTTAGTGTTATCTGATTCAAAAATACATTAAAATAATACTTATCATTGCATTCCCATAAATAAACCATTTTAAGTATGAATACCCTTAAAAAGCCAAAATCACTGGAAATACTCAATGATGACTGGATGGCTGTCGTAGTGGGCTTTATCATCATTGCCCTGACCATTCTGATTTACGAGTTTGTGCCATCATTGCCCGATCTTTTCAAGCCGAAGGACAAATGGAGCGGTACCGATTTTCTGACCGGGTTCCTGTCGAAGCCAAACCTTCTGAGGATCGTCTATATTTTTGTCTTTTTTGCTATCCTGGCCTGGCTGGGGCTGAAGTTTGCCGGAAAAAAAACCACCTATTTCCTGGGCTCCTTTGGGGTCATAGCTGTGCTGGCCATCCTGGCGCAGGTGATCTCGACCCACACCTCGATCAAAGCAGTAAGCCTGGAGACAGTATTCTTTTCTATCCTGCTGGGTTTGCTGATCTCCAATACCATGAAGCTGCCCGAATGGCTCAAACAATCGGTGCAAAGCGAGTTCTACATCAAGATCGGGCTGGTGCTGCTGGGGACCTCGGTGCTGTTTACGAAGATCATGTCGGCGGGAGCGCTGGGGCTGGTGCAGGCGCTGGTCGTCGTCGTTTCGGTCTGGTACATCGCTTTCTGGATCTCGCGCAAGCTGAAGATCGATCCGGAGATGTCGACGATGCTGGCCTCGGCCGTTTCGATCTGCGGCGTGTCGGCGGCCATCGCCACCTGCGGCGCTATAAAAGGCGACAGCAAAAAGCTCTCTTACGTTATTTCGCTGGTGTTGATCGTCGCTATTCCGATGATGATCTTCATGCCTTACCTGGCCAAATGGATGGGGCTTTCGCAGGAGGTAGCCGGCGCCTGGATCGGTGGGACGATCGATACGACCGGGGCCGTGGTCGCTTCGGGAACCATTATCGGGGAGATCGCCCAGAAGTATGCCGTTATCATCAAATCGGCACAGAATGTGCTGCTCGGCCTCGCCGCGTTCGCCATTTCGATCTATTGGTCGTATTCGCAAAAATCGCCGTCGGCCGAAAAACCGACCACAAGAATTATCTGGGACCGCTTTCCGAAGTTCGTCATCGGTTTTATCCTTGCATCGCTGTTGTTCTCATTTGCGCTCGACGCCGAGACGGTCAAACAGGCCGGCGACACGATCAAAGGTTACCAGAACATATGGTTCAGTATGGCTTTTGTGTGCATAGGGTTGGAAACCCGGTTCCGCGAAATCTTCACCGCTGAAAACCGCAAACCCCTGTACGCCTTCCTGATCGCACAAACCATCAATATCATCATCACCTTAATTATTGCATATTTATTGTTCAGATAATATCAGGCGATTAATTCTTAATTCTTAATTTTGAATTCTTAATTTTGAATTACTCATTATTCATTACTCATTAAAAATTAAGAATTAGCATTTCGGGGTATTAGCTCAGATGGCCAGAGCGCTGCGTTCGCAATGCAGAAGTCACCGGTTCGACTCCGGTATACTCCACCAACATGTTCCATTTTGCGTTTTGCATTTTTCATTTTGCATTTACCCGGTTTCCGGATTTTTATTCCGGGTATCCTGGCGTTTATTGTCTTCCTGACTGATGATCTTGCCGGTCAGTCCATTTGCGAGAAGGCCACGCAGAGCGTTCTGAACGATGCTGGTCACCAGGCGTCGCGGTGGTACTTCGGGGAGTATGCCGGGCTGGATTTCAGGCAGGGCAACCCGGTGGTGGACCTGACCAATGACTGGATCAATGCTATAACAAGCCCGGCAATTATCAGCGACAGTGCAGGTGAGATCCTGTTTTTTACGAATGGGATAAGAGTATTTAACCGCCTTGGGGATACGATGCCCAACGGGTCGGGATTGCATGCTTTTACCGGCCATCCGATGCCGGTTTTAATTGTTCCCTGGCCGGGCCGTGACAGTCTCTACTATGTGATCACCACCGGAAGGATAAAACAAAATGAGAATGATCAGAGTACTATTTACGGTCTGGAGTATCATGTGGTAAATATGAACCTGGATTCGGGATATGGCGATATTGACTTGAAAAATAAGGTTTTGCTTGAGCCTGAGGTGTCGCCGAAAGTTTGTGCAGTGAAACACAGCAATGGGACAGGTTACTGGCTGGTGGCTCACAGGTTCAATTCGAACGAATTTTGCTCGTTTCTGATTACGGAAGAAGGAATTGATACCGCCGGCTACGTTTCCAGTTTTATCGGAACCCCACACCTGGGGCCGGGAGAGACCAACAATGGGATTGGGTATATGAAAATCAGCCCGGATGGTACAAAAATCGCGCTGGCGATTTTCGGATCGGATATTTGCGAAGTGTTTGATTTTGACGCGTCGACCGGCGTGGTCTCCAATGTCATCACTTCCGAACCTGTTTTTGATGAATTATTCGGGGTGGAGTTTTCACCCGATTCCCGGTTTCTTTATCTGACCATTACCTCAGTGTCGTTACCGACGCCGGCTTATACACCCCCATCTTACCTTTTTCAAATGGATATGAATGCCGGAACAAGCATTTTCGAACCGGGATCATTTGATACCATCGCTTTCGATACCACAGGCAGTTATTTCGGGGGCATTCAGCTGGGTCCCGACGGCAGGATCTATGTTTCCCGGTCGCCTTACGGAAACTCGGTTATCAGCGTTATTCAAAATCCCAAAAGAAAAGGAAGCGCCTGTAACTTTATTTCCAACGCCATCGATCTGCAAGGCAGGCACAGCCGCTTCGGTTTTCCGAATTTCATCCAGTCATGGTTGGATCTTCCCCACTTTTCCGCGAATTCAACCGGTAACAATTTCGAGTATGCTTTTACCCTGCAGGATGATTCAAATATCGATGAGATTTTATGGGATTTCGGCGATCCGGGAAGCAGCCAGAATACCTCAACGGATTTTCAACCGTTACATGTGTTTTCTTCCGAAGGGACCTACGAAGTGTCGGTGACAGAGTTCGCAGGCCGGACAGCTTATGGCCCGTATACCGAAACGATCGTCATACCCAGCACCTCCGGAATAGATGATGCCGTTGATGTTTCCGGTTTTTGCAAAGTTTATCCGAATCCCGGCAATGGAGATCTCAGGATTGTTTTTGATGAATCCCAGAAAAGAGTGATGATCAGCGTGAAGAATTCGCTGGGTCATCATCTGCTTGGACCTGTCTCTTATAATAAATTAGCCGAAGATTCTGAAATCTATTTGGATATTTCCGAGTTGGGTAAAGGATTATTCTTTCTTGTATTTAAAAATGAAAGAGGCGATCATTATACCATAAAATATCTGCTCAGGGAGGAATGAATTGGCTATATCATTAGTTTAAACCACAAAGGAACACCAAGGATTTCACGAAGGAACACAAAGTTTATTATTTGATAATCTGATACTTTGTGCGCCTTTGTGATGTACTTTGTGCGCCTGTGTGGTTAAAAATAGACTTTGGAGACAGCCTCATCGCGAATCAAACAATTATCCTGAGCGCGGAAAAGTGTCCGTAAATTAGAATCAATATAAATATTACCTTTGCATTCTGAAAACCGGCAATAAATGACCGCACCAGCAAACTACTCCCTTCCAATGCCTATGTGCATGGCATGAGCCTTCAGCAATGCTTATGCCGAAGGCGTGATCCATAAAACCACACACTAATTCAAAAAGGCTCAATTGTTCTATTGTCCGATTGTTATTTTTAATAAATGACCAAAAACAAATGACTGATCCTTCGCCCGCCTGCGGCGGACTCAGGACAAGCGACCAACGATTAACGACTAACGACTTTTTTCCATTGAATACCATTGATCAAATAATACAAACGCGTGTACTGCTGCTCGACGGGGCGATGGGGACGATGATCCAGCGGTACCGGCTGACAGAGGAGGATTACCGCGGAGAATGTTTCAAAGACTGCGGCCGTGACCTGAAAGGGAATAATGACCTGCTATCCATCACCCAGCCGCAAATCATTCGGGAGATCCACCATGCCTATCTCGAAGCGGGCGCCGATATCATCGAAACCAATACTTTCAATGCCAATGCCATATCCCAGGCCGATTACGGGATGGAGTCGCTGGCGTATGAACTTAACCTGGCTTCGGCCAGGATTGCCCGGCAATGCGCCGACGCGTTCACCCTGAAAGATCCGTCCAGGCCGCGCTTCGTAGCCGGCGCACTTGGCCCGACAAACAAGACCGCTTCCCTCTCTCCCGACGTTAACGATCCGGGATACCGCGCCGTCACTTTCGATGAACTCTATGCCGCTTACTACCGGCAGGCCGAGGGATTGCTCGACGGGGGCGCCGACGCCCTGCTCGTCGAGACGATCTTCGATACACTGAACGCCAAGGCGGCTCTTTTTGCCATCCAGGACCTGCTCGAAAAAAGGGGGCTTAAAGTCCCCATCATGGTCTCCGGTACGATCACCGATCTCAGCGGGCGGACACTATCCGGGCAGACCGTTGAAGCCTTTCTCAATTCTGTTTCACATGTCGACCTGTTCAGTATCGGTTTCAATTGCGCATTGGGGGCAAAGGAGCTCAGGCCTTTCGTGGAGGAGATAGCCCTCAAAGCGCCGTTTTACACCAGCGTTTACCCGAATGCCGGTCTTCCGAATCCGTTGGGAGAGTACGACGACGGCCCGGAGGAGATGGCATCTCAGTTAAAAGAATTCACCGATAACCGGTTCGTGAATATTATCGGCGGTTGTTGTGGCACCACGCCGGAACATATACGGGCGTTTTCCCGGATCATCGAACATGCGGAAGCACGGAAGGTCTCTGTCCAGCCCGGTTCGCTGCGCCTCAGCGGCCTGGAGCCGCTGGTCAGTTTTCCCGGCAGCAATTTCATCAATATCGGCGAACGCACCAACGTCGCCGGATCACGGGTGTTTGCCCGGTTGATCCGCGAGGAGAAGTTCGAGGAGGCGCTGGCCATCGCCCGCCAGCAGGTGGAAAACGGCGCCCAGGTGATCGATGTGAATATGGACGATGCCCTGCTGGATGCGGAAAAATCGATGGTCAGGTTTCTCAGCCTGCTCTCCGCCGATCCCGACATCGCCAGGGTGCCCGTGATGATCGATTCGTCGAAATGGCCGGTGATCGAGGCAGGGCTGAAGTGCCTGCAAGGGAAAGCCATAGTCAATTCGATCAGCCTGAAGGATGGCGAAGGACCTTTCCGGGAGAAAGCCGGGAAAATTAAAAAGTACGGCGCTGCAGTCATCGTCATGGCTTTTGATGAGGAGGGGCAGGCGGTAACTTTTGAGAGGAAAACGGAGATCTGCCGGAGAGCCTACCGGATTTTAACGGAAGAGGTGAAATTTGCACCGTCCGACATCATTTTCGATCCGAATATCCTGACCATAGCCACCGGGATCGAGGAGCACAACAACTATGCGGTCGATTTCATCAAAGCGGTGAGATGGATCAGGGAGAATCTGCCGCATGCCCGGGTCAGCGGGGGTATCAGCAATCTTTCGTTCTCCTTCCGTGGCCAGGATGCGCTGCGAGAGGCGATGCATTCGGTGTTTCTGTACCATGCCATCAAAGCGGGTCTCGACATGGGGATTGTCAATGCGGGCAATATGCCTGTTTATGAGGATATTCCGGAGGATTTGCTGCATCTCCTGGAAGATGTGATCCTCAACCGCCGGAAAGACGCTACCGAACGGCTGATCGTCTATGCGGAGAAGATGCAGGCGAAAGAGGCAAAACAGGAAACGGTAGAGGAGTGGCGCGCCGGAACCGTTGAAGAACGGCTGAAACACGCGCTGGTCAGGGGGATTGTTGATCATATTACGGAAGATGCGGAGGAGGCCCTAAAGAAGTACCCGCGGGCGCTGGATATCATCGAAGGGCCGCTGATGGATGGGATGAACCATGTCGGCGACCTTTTCGGATCCGGAAAGATGTTCCTGCCGCAGGTAGTAAAGAGCGCCCGGGTGATGAAGAAGGCGGTAGCGGTGCTTGAGCCGGCGCTTGAGCCCCTACCCCTGAATCCCCTCCCCCAATTGGGGGAGGGGACCATGGGGAGGGGGCGGGCCAGAGTGCTTCTTGCCACTGTCAAGGGCGATGTGCACGATATCGGCAAAAACATCGTGGGTGTAGTACTGGGGTGCAATAATTATGAAGTGATCGACCTGGGGGTGATGGTGCCTGCCGAGAAAATACTGCAGACAGCACAGGAGCAGCATGTCGACGTGATCGGCCTGAGCGGGCTGATCACCCCTTCGCTCGAAGAGATGGCGCATGTGGCATCGGAGATGCAGCGGCTGAACTTCGATATCCCTTTGCTGATCGGCGGCGCCACCACCTCTGAGATCCATACTGCCGTGAAGATCGCGCCCCGGTACGATCATCCGGTGATCCATGTCAGGGATGCCTCCCGGTGTGTCGGGGTGTTGTCATCCCTCTTATCTCCGGAAAATAAAAAATCATACACGCAGGAGATTGCTGAGAAATACCGTAACCTGAAGATAAAACATGAAAACAGGAAGAATGAGGATGTGCTGATCCCGCTTCATGAGGCCCGAAAGAACCGGTTATCCGTCGATTGGAAGAATATTGAGATAACCGCGCCTGCCTTCACAGGAATAACGGTTTTCGGGGATTACCCATTTGCTGAATTGAGGGATTATATCGACTGGACCTTCTTTTTCCACGCCTGGAAGATTCCCGGCAAGTACCCGGAAATATTCGACGATCCGGTGAAAGGGGAAGAGGCGGGGAAATTATTCGCGGATGCCCAAAAAATGATCGAAGAGATCCTGGACAAAGGGATGCTGAAAGCCAGCGGTGTCATCGGTTTATATCCGGCGGTTTCCAGGGGCGACGATGTGGTTTTATTTAAAGATGAAAAGATGACAGAATCGTTGTCCGAGCTTCATTTTCTCAGAAACCAGGAGCCCAAACGGGATGGCGTCCCTAATCTTAGCTTTGCCGATTTTATTGCACCCGAAAGTTACGGAAAGACTGATTACATCGGACTTTTTGCCGTTACGGCCGGCATCGGGATAGAAAAATGGGTGAAACATTACGAAGATGCGCTGGATGATTACAGCAGCTTCATGCTGAAGATAATGGCAGACCGTTTTGCGGAGGCTTTCGCCGAACGGTTGCATGAACGCGTCAGGAAAGAATTCTGGGGATATGCTGCCGGTGAGAACATTCCGGTTTCTGATATGTTAAAGGAAGAGTACCGGGGGATACGGCCGGCGCCGGGGTACCCGGGTTGCCCCGAACACTCGGAAAAAAGGGCCATTTTCGACCTTTTAAAGGCTGAAGAAAATGCGGGGATCAACCTGACGGAGAATTTCGCCATGTATCCCGCTGCATCGGTCAGCGGGTATTATTTCAGCCATGATTTTTCCAGGTATTTCAACCTGGGGAAGATCACGGACGACCAGGTACGGGATTATGCCGAACGGAAGAATATCTCTTCAGACCTGGCCAGAAAGTATTTAAGACAAAATTTAATGGATGAATAATAAGTTCTCACTGATAAACACAGAAAAATACACGGATAGCACAGATTAATCGGTGAAATCTGTGTTTTTAATCTGTGAAAATCTGTGAGGAAATACAATACTTATGCGAGTAGTAGAAGCAATTGCAAAGTCAAATAGATCCCTTTTCACCTTCGAGATTCTGCCACCGGTGAAAGGAAACGATATCCAGTCGATTTACCGGGCTATCGATCCGCTGATTGAATTCGGGCCGGCGTTTATCGAAGTGACCTACCACCGGGAAGAGATCTCGTACAAAGAGTTGCCCGACGGGAATATAGAAAAGCGCGTATTGCGCAAACGGCCGGGAACCGTCGGCATCTCTGCCGCTATTAAATTCAGGTACAAGGTCGAGGTGGTGCCTCATATCATCTGCGGGGGATTTACAAAAGAAGAGACCGAAAACGGCCTTATCGACCTTCATTTCCTGGGAATCCACAACCTTCTGGCTATTCGCGGCGACAACATGCCCGGCGAGAAGTTCTTCAAACCCGAAAAGGGCGGAAATCCTTTTGCCGTGGATCTTATCCGCCAGATCATGGACCTCAACAAGGGCAAATATCTTGACAACGAGCTGGTGAATAACGCCCCGACCCGGTTCTCGGTCGGTGTGGCCGGATACCCGGAAAAGCATGCCGAAGCGCCAAACATGAAAACGGATATCAGGCATTTGAAAGAAAAGATCGATGCCGGCGGTGAATACATCGTCACGCAGATGTTTTTTGAAAACCGGTTCTATTTCGAATTTGTAAAACAATGCCGGGAAGCGGGCATAACGGTACCCATCATTCCCGGCCTGAAACCGGTTTCGACCGCCGGGCAGCTGAATACGCTTCCAAAGACTTTCAATATCTCCATTCCGGAAGATTTGCAGAAAGAGGTGGAAAAATGCAGGGACAGCAAACAGGTCCGGCAGGTGGGGATCGAATGGTGCACCATGCAGTCGAAAGAGCTGATGCAGGCGGGTGTGCCGGCGCTGCACTATTTCACCATGGGCAACTCGGATAATATCCGGGAAATCGTGAAACACATATTTTAGTTCAAAGTTCATCCGCCAGCTGGCGGATCAAAGTTCAAAGTTTAATTAAAAATTAAGAATTAAGAATTCAAAATTAACTCAGATGTTGACTTATATTCTATTCATAATCATTTCTTTAGCTGTATTGTATCTTGGGGCCAGCGGACTTGTCAAAGGTGCGGCGTCGGTGGCGGAGAGGCTGGGGGTTTCGGCTCTGGTGGTGGGATTGACGGTGGTGGCATTCGGCACCAGCACACCGGAGCTGATTGTCAGCATCCAGGCTTCAACAGAAGGATTCGGAGGAATCTCCATCGGGAATGTTATCGGCTCGAATATAGCGAATATCGGGCTGATCCTGGGTTTATCCGCCCTTATTTATCCGTTGAAGGCCCATATGCAACTGATCCGGTTCGATGCACCCGTCATGATCGGTACCGCATTGCTGTTCCTGGTCTTTTTTCTCGACAACAGGATCAGCCGGATCGAAGGTCTTGTGTTTTTTCCGGCATCATTGCTTATACCGTTTTCAACATTATAAAATCCCGCAAGGAAAACCAGAAGCTGGTCATAAAGGAGTTTGAAGAATCTGTTCCGAAAATCACACGTCATTGGGCGATTGATGTCCTGTTTATAGTTGCAGGATTGGCCGCGTTAATGATTGGTTCCGAATTCCTGGTAGACAATGCGGTTAAGCTGGCCAGGATGCTTGGCCTGAGCGAAGCGGTTATCGGGCTGACCATCGTCGCCGTCGGTACCAGCACTCCCGAACTGGCCACCTCCATCGTCGCAGCATTTAAGAAGCAACCCGATATTGCCATTGGCAACGTGATCGGCTCCAATATCTTCAATATTCTGAGCATTCTGGGGATTGCAGCACTGGTTAAGCCCATTGAAGCGCCCGGTATCAATCTTACCGATACCCTGGTAATGATCGGCATGTCGTTGCTTCTGCTGCCTTTTATTAAGACAGGCTTCACTTTACGCCGTTGGGAAGCGGCTTTGATGCTGGCAGTTTACATCGGTTACATCGTTTACCTGCTTCAGGGGAATTGAATCCCTCCTGGTTTTACCCACACTAATTTAGACAGATTATAAATATCTGGCATTTTATATATTTGCCTGAAAATAATTTATTTTTAGACCCTAAAATTCTGAATCAAAAAACATTACCGATGAAAAAAATCTACTTACTTTTCATGATCTGCCTGATGGGTGTTGCTGTTTTTGCACAACCTGTCGGAAGGCAAAAAGTTATTGTTGAAATTGGAACCGGAACCTGGTGCACCTACTGCCCGGGTGCAGCCATGGGCGCCGATGATCTCGTTTTATACGGGTGCCAGGTTGGAAACATTGAGTACCATAACGGCGATCCGTATGCCAATACAGCTTCCGATTACAGGAACAGCTATTACAACGTATCAGGATATCCGACAGCCCACTTCGACGGGGTTCTCGAATATGTCGGAGGAAGCCATACCGAAAGCATGTATCCTAACTACCTGCCGCTGTACCAGCAACGGATGGCCATTCCAAGTGATTTCCTCATTGATATCTATGGTGAACATACAGGGAATACATACAATATACAACTCGTCATTTCGCAAACAAACGGCACCTGGGGCAATCTGACCGTACATCTGGTGCTGACCGAATCGGAAATCGTTTATTCCTGGCAGGGGCAGGATCACCTGAACTTTGTGGAAAGGCTCATGGCCCCGACCCATATGGGAACGGTTGTCGATTTCACCAGCCAGGACGAAGTCACCCTGGATCTTTCGTTTACAATGGATGCCAGCTGGGTTGCCAGCAACTGTGAACTGGTAGCCTTCGTTCAGAATGAAGCCACTAAAGAAGTTTTGCAGGGAAATATGGTAGCCATACCCGACCTGGAGCCAATGCAGGCCACAGCCGGATTTACCTGTGAAGACGTGACACCCTGTATCACAACAGCCGTCGAATTTGAAGATCAGTCGATGGGAGAAATCATTTCCTGGAACTGGACTTTTGAAGCAGGAAACCCGGCAACGTCCACGGCACAGAACCCGGTAGTCACTTATAATACGCAAGGCCAGTATGATGTCCAGCTTATTGTTTATGACGGAACCGTTTATGATACACTGTTGAATCCCAATTACATCCTGTTCATTACCCCACCGGTCCAGCCCCAGACGCCTAACGGTCCGACAACGGTTTGCCAGGAGAATGACGGGATTCAGTATTCGACACCGCTGGTGCAATGGGCCACAACGTATGTCTGGGATGTGGAACCCGATGCAGCAGGAACCATCTCAGGCCCCGATCCGGTAGCCACTTTCACCCTCGCCCCGGGATACCTTGGAACCTACACGATCAAAGTCAGGGCAGATAACGATTGTGGCAACGGTACCTGGTCGCAGGGACTGAACTGCGCGGCTTACATGACTCCATCTGAATATACTTTATCCGATGGTTCGGGTTATTGCGAAGGCAGCGATGGCATTGAACTTACCCTCGACGGGTCGCAGAATGGTGTCGATTATGAGCTTTACCTGGATGGCGATCCTACAGGACAAATTATGGCGGGAACAGGTTCGGCCATCACTTTTGGCAACCAGACCGAACAGGGGATTTATACCTGCGTTGGATTCACCGATTATTGTGATAAAAATATGATAGGCAATGCTTATATATTTATCATTACTCCGCCGGATGAAGGCGAAACCCCGTCGGGCGAAACACAGGTTTGCAGTTCCGATTCGGGAACAGAATATATTTCGGATGATATTGATGGCGCCACATCTTACTTTTGGAACCTCAGCCCAACGGAGGCGGGCTCCATCAGTGGAAATGATGAAACAGCCACGGTCGACTGGAACGCGGAATTTTCAGGAAATGCTTATATCAGCGTTGCCGGTGTGAATAGCTGCTTTACCGGCGATTTCTCCGATGCCCTCACCGTGGTGGTCAATGCCGCTCCGCAGCCTGTTATCAGCGGGCCGCAACTGGTTTGTGATTATGAGGTGGGCGACATTTACTCGACAGAACTTGCCGATGGTAATGATTATACATGGGAGATCAACGGCGGGACCATAACCGAAGGCAACGGGACAAATGAGATCACCGTTACCTGGGGCGCTGCCGGCAATGGATGGGTGAAAGTCACAGAAACCAATGGCGTTTGTTCTTTTACCACCCTCGAATATGAAGTGGTCATTGATGAATGTATCGGCGTTGGAGAAAACGGAATGGCTTCTTTCATGATCTATCCTAATCCCGTTAAGGAGGAAATGATGATCAGCTTTACGGGTAAAACAACCAACTGCCGTATGGTTATCCTGAACCAGCTCGGACAGGTGATGATTGATCAGATGACGGGTAACAATAAACAGATTTCAGTTAACACCTCCATGCTGTCCAAAGGCCTGTATTCCATCGTGGTCTATACAGATAACGGATTGATTGAGAAGAAATTCATCAAGACGGAATAGACCTGTAAAACATTTTTGAGGAAGATCCCTCACTTCGTCCGGGATGACGATTCGTCACGAACGCAGTGAGGGATCTCTGTTTCAGAAAATCCTGTACCTGGCAATCCTGTGCTTATGCAGGAAGTACCGGAATGAAACCCCAAGCACGCCCAGCCCGTATTTCATGCTCCTTTTCAGGTTGATGGAAGAGGCGTCGTCGAAATATTTGGTCGGGCAGGTGACTTCGGCAATCTCATACCCGGCAAAGAAGATCTGGGCCAGCATCTGGTTATCGAAGATAAAATCGTCGGAGTTATGCTGATATTTGATATTCTGAAGAACCTCCTTCGAAAAAGCCCTGTAGCCGGTATGGTATTCCGATAGCTTTTGCTTCATGAGCATGTTCTGTGCCAGCGTAAGGAATCGGTTGGAGATGTACTTGTAAAGCGGCATTCCGCCCCTGAGAGCACCTTTCCCGAGAATACGCGATCCCAGGACCACCGGGTAAACATCATTAGCGATTACGTAACACATGCTGTGAATAAGCTTTGGCGTATACTGGTAGTCGGGATGGAGCATTACGACGATGTCGGAACCGATCTCGAGCGCTTTATCGTAGCAGCTCTTCTGGTTTCCTCCGTATCCTTTGTTTTCCTGGTGCTCGATGATATGATGGATCCCGAGCCGTTTTGCCACCTCCACGGTGTTATCCCGGCTTTTATCATCAACCAGGATCACCTCATCCACAATATCAAAAGGTATCTCCCGGTAGGTTTGTTCAAGGGTTTTTTCAGCATTGTATGCCGGTAGTACGACCGTTATCTTCTTGCCATAAATCATATTCCTGCATTTAATTAATCAGGATATCGCGCCGCAAAGATAAAACCGTTCTTCTCGTATAAAACGTTTAGCTGAGGATAAAGACGGGAATATTCTTCTTTCTTCGTTATTTTATATACAAAATAGGCGTTCTTATCAATCTTTCCGTTGAGCAGCCATTCTTTATCATAAGAAATCGGATTGACCGGCGGCATTTTCTTTCCATAAAAAAGGTGGGCATAACTTTTAAAACCGAGGGTATTGATATAACACTCCTCACTACTGTGTTTTTCATAAAATTCGATGGGAGCACGCTGAACATATCCTTCTATTTTACCGGTGAAAATGGTCATGGTGAGGAAGGTAAAGACCAGGGAGGTGCTGAAAAGCGCAATCATTTTATGAAAAGGTTTTTTCAGGATGAAGAAGCCGGCAATTCCCGGGATCAGCACCAGGGCAACCAGAGTCTCGAAGCCTGTCCACCGGATGTCGGCCGCCAGGTTGGCGACGGCAAAGGGGTCTTTGATCAGGCCACTGTTCATCAGCCACACTTTGTTCAGACCAACCAGTGTAAATCCTGCGATTACCGTCATCCAGAGGATGGCCAGGGTCCACAGGATGATGCGGGAACTGCAGGAAAATGCTCTCTCTGAAAGGCTGGCCCGGTAAAGGGCCAGGGCAGCCAGGTAGGTCAGCGGGAAATAGGCCAGGGAACTGTAATGAACGATCTTAGTCTGAACAATCTCGAAAAGAACCACCACGGTTGCGAGAAGGATGATCATCACCCGGCGCCAGTTTTTTTGCAGGAAATTCTCTTCCGGGACGGCCTTTAGTCCTCCGAAAAAGAATGCCGATGCCGGGAAGACACCCAGCATCAGGATAACCACGTGGTATCCCGGGAAACCGCCGTGGCCTGCGTCTTTGGTGCTGAACAGGCGAACCTGGTATACGATGAAGTCGATCACCACATCGAGGTGGCCGTTGGCTATCATGAGAAGGAACCAGGAGCCGCCGGTGAGGAGGAGACCGATGGCGAAAAGAGAGAGGGATTTTGTGATAATTTGGAAATTTGGAAATTTGGAGATTTGATTCTGTGAAGTTGTGGATTTTTTGATGTTGGTCAGGATGAAAGAGAACAGGAAGACTATGGCAACCAGTCCGAAGATCAGAAGGGCGACGGGGCCTTTGGTGAGGATAGCCAGACCAATGGCGGCACCGGAAAGAAAGACAAGGAGACCGGGGGAATGTAGGAATTTATGACTGTTGGAATGTAAGACGGTAGGACTGAAAGACGAGATGTCGGGTTCATTAACAATCGAACCATTGAACAATTGAACTCTTGATCTGTCGATGGAAATGGTTGCAAAATATATGCCCAGGAAAATAAACAGGTTGAACCAGGGATCGATGATGCCCGATTTGAAATAGAAGAACGGAAGGATGGAACCGGCGTAAACCAACACCCAGGTGAGGCCCATTTTTTCATTATGGATTTTTTTTCCGATGGCGAAGATGACCAGCAGCGTTGTGATGCCGCAAATAGCATTGGGGAAACGGGCGGCGAATTCATTGATGCCAAAAAGCTTCATCGACAACGCCTGCATCCAGATGAACAGCGGCGGCTTTTCCCAGAATGGCTGATAATTGATCTGCACGTTGAGGTAATCGCCCGTAACGATCATCTCCCGGGCGATCTCGGCAAAATTGACCTCATCCCAGTCGAACAGGGCGACGTTGCCCAGGAAAGGAAAATAAAACATCATTCCGCCCAGGATGATGAAAAGGTAATGGGTATAATTATGCTTTACTGAATTAATCACAGTTATCTGGTTCTCGAATGTAAAAGTAGTGAATAGATTGATAGCCTCATGGTCATCCTTCAGTCACGGCCGGAACTTTTCCGAATTGCTCAATATTTTTCAGCCTAAACCCTGAAATCTCCAAATCCTCAAATCTCCAAATCCTCAAATCTCCAAATCCTCAAATCTCCAAATCCTCAAATCTCCAAATCCTACTCGTACTCTCCCCACGCCTTGATCCCGATCTCATCGATCCCGATCCTGCAGAACGAGTAGATAAATGCGCTGGCCAGCCGGGCATTGGTAATGAGCGGGATGTTGAAATCGACGGCACTGCGGCGGATGCGGTAATCGTTGTCAAGCTCGCTTTTGCTCAGGTCTTTGGGGATGTTTATCACCAGGTCGATCTTCTTCCGGCGCAGGTATTCCATCGTGTTCGGGGTTTTATCCTCGCCCGGCCAGTGCAGCATGATCGAATTAATCCCGTTTTTGATGAAGAAATCGTGGGTGCCGCCGGTGGCATAAATGGTCAGCCCTTTCTCCTGCAGCATCCGGGCGCTGGTGAGCAATTCCTGCTTCGACCGCGACGGGCCGCTGGAAAACAGCACAGCTTTCTCCGGGATCGTATAGCCGACCGACAACATCGATTTCAGAATGGCTTCGTAGTAATTGTCGCCGATGCAGCCGACCTCGCCGGTGGAAACCATTTCGACGCCCAGCACAGGATCGGCTTTTTGCAATCGGGAGAATGAGAACTGCGAGGCTTTGACGCCGACATAATCGAGATCGAACAACGATTTATCCGGTTTGGCCACCGTTTTTCCCAGCATGATTTTCGTTGCGGTTTCGATAAAATTGGTTTTCAGTACTTTGGAGATGAACGGGAAGCTGCGAGAGGCTCTGAGATTGCACTCGATCACCATCACATCGTTGTCTTTGGCCAGGAACTGGATGTTGAACGGCCCTGAAATTTTCAGGTGTTGCGCGATCTGCCGGCTGATCCGCTTTATCCGCCTCACCGTTTCGACGTAGATCTTCTGCGGCGGAAACAGCATGGTGGCATCTCCCGAGTGAACACCGGCAAACTCTACATGTTCCGAGATCGCATAGCAAATGATCTCTCCGTTCGCGGCCACGGCATCCATCTCGATCTCCTTTGCGTCTTCAATGAACCTGGAAACTACTACGGGATACTGCTTCGACACCTCCGCCGCCATCTCCAGGAAATGTTCGAGCTCGCTGCGGTTCGAAACAATGTTCATGGCCGCACCCGACAAAACATACGACGGCCTTACAATGACCGGGAAACCAACTTCATCGGTAAACCGGTACACCTCGCTCACGGAAGATGACTCGATCCACCGGGGCTGGTCGATGCCAAGTTCGTCAAGGATTGCGGAAAACTTGTGACGGTTCTCGGCTTTGTCGATCGACTGCGGCGAGGTGCCGAGAATCGCCACCTCCTGCTCCCAGAGCCGCATCGCCAGGTTGTTCGGTATCTGGCCCCCGGTGGAAACGATCACGCCCAGGGGGTTTTCAAGATCGAGGATGTCCATCACCCTTTCAAAGGTAAGTTCCTCGAAATAGAGCCGGTCGCACAGGTCATAATCGGTGCTGACAGTCTCGGGGTTGTAGTTGATCATCACCGAACGGTATCCTTCCTTATTAACACATTCCAGCGCATTCACCCCGCACCAGTCGAATTCCACGCTGCTGCCGATCCGGTAGGCGCCTGAACCAAGGACGACAACGCTTTCATCGCTGGCGCGCTGGGGGTCAATAGGCCGGTTCTTATTAACGCTTTCATCGCTGGCGCGATGAAAGGTTGCTGAAAAGCCAATATCGTGCTCGTTGCCATTGTATGTTAAATAGAGATAATTGGTCCGGGCCGGGTATTCTGCTGCCATGGTGTCAATTTGCTTCACATAAGGCAGGATGCCTTTTGCTTTGCGATAATTTCGCACTTTCAGCAGGTCATCCGCAATGTGATCCCGGTCACTTTTAAAAATGAACCTGGCGATCTGAAAATCGGAGAAGCCGAGCTGTTTTGATCTCAGCAAAAGGGCGAGGGGCAGTTCTTCCAGGGTGTTGTAGGTTATCACTTCATTGCGAATGTCCCAGATGTTTTTCAGTTTTTCCAGGAACCAGCGGTCGATCTTCGTCAGTTCGAAAATGCGTTCCACGCTGTAGCCTTTCATCAGCGCCATCGCAATGACAAAGATGCGCATATCGGTGGGCACGGCCAGTTCCTTGTCGATGATAATATCCTCGATGTCTTTGTTGCCGACAAACCCGTGCATCCCCTGGCCGATCATCCTGAGCCCTTTCTGGATGGCTTCTTCGAAGGTGCGCCCGATGGCCATGACTTCCCCCACACTCTTCATGCTGCTGCCGATTTCGCGCGAAACGCCATGGAATTTACCCAAATCCCATCGGGGGATTTTCACGACGATATAGTCGAGGGCCGGTTCGAAAAATGCCGATGTATCCTGTGTCACCGAATTCTTCAGCTCAAACAGGCCGTAGCCCAAAGCAATTTTGGCTGCCACAAAGGCCAGCGGGTATCCTGTGGCTTTTGACGCCAGGGCGCTTGACCGGGAAAGGCGGGCATTGACTTCGATCACGCGGTAGTCTTCGGAGTTGGGATCAAGGGCGTACTGCACGTTGCATTCCCCGGTAATTCCGATATGCCTGACGATCCGGATCGATAGTTCCCGGAGCTTGTGGTATTCCCTGTTGCTCAGGGTTTGTGACGGCGCTACTACAATGCTCTCACCCGTGTGGATGCCCAGCGGATCGAAGTTCTCCATGTTGCAAACCGTGATACAATTGTCGAAACCGTCGCGTACCACCTCGTATTCTACCTCTTTCCATCCTTTCAGCGATTCTTCGACCAGTACCTGGCTGGAATAGGAGAAAGATTTCTGGGTCAGCGCCCTCATCTCGTCTTCCGATTCACAGAAGCCGCTGCCCAGTCCGCCGAGGGCAAAAGCCGAGCGGACGATGACGGGGTAGCCCAGGGTTGCCGCCGCTTGCACCGCCTCATCCACTCCGGTCACCGCGATGCTCCGTGGTGTTTTTACATGGATCTGATCCAGTTTCCGGGTAAAAAGTTCCCTGTCTTCCGTGTCGAGGATGGCGCTGACGGGTGTTCCCAATACCCTGACCCCGTGTTTTTTAAGTATCCCCGACTGGTGCAAGGCGACGCCGCAGTTCAGGGCGGTCTGCCCGCCGAACGACAGGAGGATGCCATCCGGATTCTCTTTTTCAATGACTTTTTCGACGAAGAAAGGGGTTACCGGGAGGAAATAGATCTTATCGGCCATCCCTTCGGAAGTCTGGACCGTGGCGATGTTGGGATTGATCAGGACGGTAGCAACACCTTCTTCGCGAAGGGCTTTGAGCGCCTGGGTGCCGGAATAGTCGAATTCGCCGGCTTCGCCGATCTTCAGGGCACCTGATCCCAGCAGGAGGACTTTTTTAATGGCGTGCTTCATATTCCCTGACTTTTTCCATAAAATGATCGAACAGGAATTCGGTATCGACCGGACCGGCAGAGGCTTCCGGGTGGAACTGTACGGCAAAGAAAGGTTTTGAACCGTGGATGATACCTTCGCAGGTGCCGTCGTTCAGATTTTCAAACCAGGGTTTCCAACCCTCCGGGAGGGTCTCTGTATCAACAGTATAGCCGTGGTTCTGAGAAGTTATGAAGCACCGGTGGCTCTCTTTCATGATTACGGGCTGGTTGTGGCTCCGGTGACCGTATTTCAACTTGTAGGTATCGGCGCCTGCGGCCAGGGCCATGATCTGTGAGCCGAGGCAGATGCCAAAGACCGGCAGATCGCCATCAAGGAGGTTTTTCACCGATTCTATGGTGGCTTTGCACATCTTAGGATCACCCGGACCATTGGAGACCAGAATGCCGTCGTATTCCGCGGGATCCGCCGGGTGGTCCCAGGGGACCCGGTGCACAGTGGCATCTCTTTTCAGCAGGCACCGGATGATGTTGTTTTTAGTGCCGCAATCCACCAGGAGGATACGATGCCGGCCATTCCCGTAGGTTATTTTTTCCCTGGCCGAAACCTGGTTGACAAGGTTGTCTTTGTTCGGGTCGTAAAAATGTACATCATCCTGCACTACGATTTTCCCCAGCATGGCCCCTTTTTCCCGGATGATCCGGGTCAGTTTCCGTGTATCCACACCGGCAATGCCGGGCACCCGGTGTTCTTTCAGCCAGTCCGACAGGCTTTTTACTGCATTCCAGTGACTGTAACTGAAAGAGTAGTCGGAAATGACCAGGCCGGAGATCTGAACTTTATCCGATTCGAAGAATTCCGTCATGCCTTCTTTCATCCGCATTTCAGGCACCCCGTAATTGCCGATAAGCGGGTAGGTGGCCACGAGGAGCTGTCCTTTGTACGACGGGTCGGTGAGGCTTTCCGGGTAGCCGTTCATGGCGGTGGAGAAGACCACCTCGCCGGATGAAGATTGTTCGGCGCCGAAGGAATAGCCGCGGAATTCCGTGCCATCATCCAGGATAAGCGTTGCAGGAACCGTTTTATTCATAGACCAGGCAGTTGATATTCAATTATATGATTTCCCGGATCTAAAAATATATGTTTTGATAAAGATATTTCGGATTGTTGAAAAGTAATTGAGATGGCATCTCTGACATCATGAAAATGCTTCCTAACAAACACATAATAAATTATTTAAAGAAGAAATCTATTGATTTGAGATGCCATCTCATAAAATGGTGCTTATTATTTCTATTTAAAAGAAAATCAACCTTCTGAACTCCAAGTTTATTATCCTTATTACTCAGTAAAATCCAAGACTAGTCTTCCAGTTTAAAACCATTAATTTTTTTATCATTCTTTATAATCAGATGATCTTCAATAAGATTGGAGTATCCTCCAAACCAATTAATTAATTCCGCAGACTCAAAATCATTGATTTGATTGCGGAGAATTTTGTAAAAAGTACTGTATCTATAAGTATAAATATCGTTAGTAATCTTATGCTTTATCGGATTTAAATGGATGTATCGCACTAGGCTAATAAAGTATTCGTCGCGATTTACCTCAATTCGCCTGAAGTTTTTACTAATAATACAGCCAGTTCTGCATTCTTGACGATTAATATACATTGCATAAGTTATAAACAGCTTCCTTAGTTGATTTGAAACATACCTTGAATCGGTTGCTGAATCCTTTATACGAATTAAAAAATGAAAATGATTTGGTAACAGACAATAGCAAAATGTTTCAGCAACCGGATCCATATAGTAGAAGTACTTTTTAATAAAAAAGTCATAATTGCAATCGAAATAGAAAAGTCGATCTCTATTATTTCCCCTGTTGAATAAATGATAATACTTCCCCGCAATTAGAGGTGTCTTTAAAGATTGCTTTTTCATTGTAAATTGATTATAGGTTTAACAAAAGGATGAATTCTCAATTGTTAATCCGTAATTTGACTACAAAATACCCGGACCCTTAAAAATATTTTTTAGATGGCATCAGGATTACAAGTTCCTGGAAGCGATATGTGATTATAAATAAGCAGTTTAGAATATGAAATCTAATTCTTTGAGATGGCATCTCAAAATCAAATAAGATCCGGTCTTTTCACCCGCAAATCAGCTTATGTAGAAAATTTCTTTAGCATATTGAGATGCCATCTCCAAGAAACACCTCAATGAAAACTATAAGCTCGCCCTTCTTTAAGCATCAGGAATCTCTCATCTAAAATTCCCTCTCTGCTTTTTGCTTCCTTAAGCTCTTTCGCCGGCTCTTCCATCCCATCATCGGCGAGCGGAAATGTGCCGAAATGCATCCCGATGCTTTGAGAGGACTGAAGGATCTTGTGGATATTCACCGCATCGGCCGGTGATGTGTGGATCGGCGACATGAACCACTGCGGTTTATAGGCCCCGATTGGAAGGAAAGAAAGCCGGATCGGAGAGAGCCGTTCGGCTATTTCGTTGAAAAACTCTCCATAGCCGGTGTCTCCCGAATAATATATGCTCCCGTTTTCGGTGCGTAATGCAAATCCTGACCAGAGCGTCCTGTCCCTGTCGAACATCCCCCGGCCGCTGAAATGCTGCGCCGGCGTACAAACCAGCTTCAACCCGTTTGGCGTTGTCAATTCGTCCCACCAATCCATTTCCCTGAAATTGTCAATGCCCTTTTTCTTTAAGTAAAGGCCCACCCCGAGCGGCGTGTATATCACCGGTTTAAAACGGCTTTTCAGTTTTTTTAAAGTACTGATATCCAAATGGTCGTAGTGATTATGGGTCAATAAAATAATGTCTATAGGAGGAAGATCTTCAAACCGGATTCCCGGCTGGCGCATCCGCTTCGGGCCGGCAAACGTCACAGGGCTGACCCGTTCGCTCCAGACCGGATCGGTCAGGATATTCAACCCCTGCGTCTGGATCAGGAAGGTGGAATGGTTGACGAAAGTCACAACAATAGAATCACCTTCGACTCTTTCTTCCGGGGCAGGGCCATAATTTACTTCGGTGATCTCTTTCCATTCGCCCCGTTGCCTTTCCCTCGACCATTTGATGACATCTTTCAGCCCTCCCGCTTTCTTTCCACCCGGATTGATGAATTTCTTCCCGTCGAAATGGTCGCTGACAGGACCGTGGTAAACAGGCGCCGAAAACAACCATCCGAGTAAAAGGGAACCCAGAATAATGATCAGAATTACAATGAGAATGATGAACAATATCTTCATAGTTTGGTTTTAATCGAATGCAAAAGTATAAACTGTTTAATCTGGTCTAAACAATCCGCTGATACATCGGTTCATTACGGAATCAACTTTTATCAGGAATATATTATCTTCGCTTTAAAATCTCTACGGTGATCAAACATATCTTATTCATCATCATTGTTTTACTGGCAAATAATTCCTTCTGCCAGCCTGTTTATAAAACAAAGAATGGCACGGCTTCCTTTGTATCCAATGCCCCGCTGGAGATCATCAGGGCCGAATCTGCAGAGGTGCAGGGCGCCATCGATCCGGGGAAGAAAACATTCGCCTTTTCCATTGATAATAAGAGTTTTAAAGGGTTTAACAGCCCGCTGCAACAGGAGCATTTTTATGAAAATTACCTGGAGGTTCAGTCTTTTCCTGCCTCAACTTTTAAAGGGAAGATCATTGAAGATATCGACCTGAACTCTTCACTGGAGCAAACGGTCAGGGCCAAAGGAATGCTGAATATTCACGGCGTTGAACAGGAAAGGATTATTAAAGGAACGATCCGGGTGGTAGATGGGAAGATCAGCCTGAAGGCAGATTTTAGCGTGATGCTGGAAGACCATCAGATAAGGATACCCCGGGTCGTTAACCAGAAGATTGCGGAAAGTATTGACGTTTCAGTCACTGCCGAACTGGTAAAAAGCAATGATTAATGGTCAGAAAATAAGGAGATTGTGGAGTCCTTTGTTTTGGCTCACGGCTTTTATCTTCCTGATTGCCCATTCAGGATTCTCACAACTTCCGGGCTTTGAGAAGATCAGGATCACCGTCCCGGGGGAAGGACCTGTCTTTAAAAAAGCTGTTATGGATGCAGATGGATACATCTGGCTGGGTTCCGGACAGGGCCTGTTCCGTTTCGACGGCATTCAGTTCAAATCTTTTACCCCCTTACCGGATACGGCTGATTTCCACGTGACTGCACTTCACCTTGACCAGGATCACGATCTCTGGATTGGGTGCAGGGACGGTAAAATATACCGGTTGGATCAGGGCCGGATCAACCTCTTTAATCCGGAAGAGGGTACTTCCGGTGTGGTTGTCACCGATATCCTGGTAGCCCAAGACCACAGTATCTGGTGGTCGACAGCCGGCGAAGGGATCTATTTTTACTCCGGCACCCGGGTCTTCAATATAAACCGTGACGACGGCCTTCCCGACGATTATGTGCATGACCTTGAATCTGTGAGCGATGGATATGTTGTGGCGGGTACCGATGGCGGGCTGGTTTCGTGTATTTACAGAAACGGGGAGAAAATAGTCAATCCGCTTGCGGCGTCCGGTGAATTGCCGGATATAATGGTCACTGTGGTCAAAGAGGATAGTGATGGCAACCTCTGGCTGGGTTTCCAGGACGGAGGGATTGGTTTTTTGACGAACGACGGGCGGCAATTTATTCAGCCTGCGGCAGATCATGCCTGGGAAGAGGGTCCGGTGAGCGCAGTGACGGTTTCCGGTGCATCGGC
The DNA here is from genome assembly GCA_017991835.1 of Bacteroidales bacterium. Lineage (GTDB taxonomy): Bacteria > Bacteroidota > Bacteroidia > Bacteroidales > JAGOPY01 > JAGOPY01. The sequence continues at coordinate 97,387 of JAGOPY010000010.1, forward strand.
GTGGGCAGGCACTTCAAGCGGTGAATTACTGGAGATCAGTCTGAATGAGAATAATCGGGGAATGATTAATCTGTTACCCGCTGACCTTCAGACCGGCAAAATTTATGACTTGCTGGAAGACCGGGAAGGCAATATCTGGATACTTTCTGCCGAAGGGCTGTTCCGGTCGACCGGGAACAGGATTCGATACCTGGATGATGTTGGCGGGATTCCGCTGGCGAATATCCATGCCATCCATGCCGACGAGTTCCGTCCCGGCCTGCTGTGGTTCAGCGACGACCGCGGGTTGTTCTCCCTGGCCGTCGAATCGGGCGATGTAAAATCTTACCCGGGTCCGTTTAAAGGGCCCGGACTGAAAATCACCTGCCTTAACCAGGACCGCTTTGGCTACATATGGGCAGGTACTTTTAACTACGGGGCGATCAGGCTCAATCCTGCAAATGGCACATTTGATCGAATTACCGAAAGGGATAACCTGGTCAATAACAATGTTTTATCCATATCCCGGCATCACGACACCTTGTGGATGGCAACCCTGGGAGGAGCTTCGGAAATCATTCTTGACCCGAATACTTCCGGAAGATCTTATCAGGCCCGGTCATACAATTATGAAAACGGGCTGGTCAATAATTTCATCTATTATGTTTATGAGGATGATAAAAACAGGATCTGGCTGGCGACCGACGGAGACGGGATCAATGTCAGGACGCAGGACGGATGGTCTTCATACAATGAAAACAATGGCCTTACCGATGATGTGATCTATTCCCTTACGGGGGATAAATATGGCAATATCTGGGCCGGATCGGCATCGGGCGGATTGTTTAAATTCGATGGGAAGAACTTCATTCACTATGGGCTTGACGAGGGTCTGAGCAGCATTTCCTTCACCGGGATCATGGCAGCAGACGATGAACTTCTGGCCGTTCATGAGAATGGCCTGGATATCCTACACATTCCAACGGGAAACATCGCTCATTATGGCGGTGACAAAGGATTTGAAGGGATCCAGCCCGATCTCAACACGATCAGCCGCGACCGCGAAGGGAATATATGGCTGGGGACACGGAAAGGGATCATCCGGTACCGGCCGGGGTCGGCGGTTTCTTATATGCCCGTCACGGTTCTGGAGGAGATGTCGGTTTACCTGGAACCCCGGGAGTTGAAGGCCGGCCAGGTGTTCGGTTATGCCGACAACCACATTTCATTCCGGTATGCAGGCCTTTGGTTTTCCAATCCGGAAAGAGTGAATTACCAGGTTATGCTCGAAGGGTACGACCTGGGCTGGAACGATACTTACAACCGCCAGGTGACCTATTCCAGCCTTCCGCCCGGTGAATTTACCTTTAAAGTAAGATCCTCGCTCGACCGGTCTTTTATCAATGCCGGCGAAGTCAGTTACAGCTTCAGGATAAGGCAACCTGTCTGGATACAACCCTGGTTTATCATCCTGCTGGTCATTATCCTGGCGGCGCTTATCTTTCTATACATTAAAATGCGTGAAAACAGGCTCAGAAAGAGAGAACAGGAGAAAAAAGAGAAGATCGAGTTTGAGTTCCAGGTGCTGAAAAACCAGGTCAATCCCCATTTTCTCTTCAACAGTTTCAGTACGCTGATCTCCCTCATCGAAGATAATCCTGAACAGGCGGTACAATATACGGAAAAACTATCTGATTTTTTCAGGACGATCCTGCAATACAAAGACCAGGAGCTGATCACCCTGGATGAAGAACTTACGCTCATACAAAGTTATTTCTTCCTTTTGAAGAAACGTTATGGAGATAACCTTTACCTGGATATTCAGCTTGGTGATGAGCTCAAAAAGGCATTTATCCCGCCCATGACGCTTCAAATCTTGATCGAAAATGCTGTGAAGCATAATGTTATATCGATGAGTAAGCCTTTGTTTATTAAAGTTTACGAAGATGATGGGAAGATCGTTGTAGAGAACAATCTCCAGCCCAAACTCACTCCCGAAGTCTCCACCGGCATCGGACTTGAAAATATCAGGAAAAGATATAAACTGATTACCGATAAAGAGGTCATAATTGAGAAATCGGAACTGTTTTTCAGGATTTTTTTACCCTTGATCAAATGATTATTATACCACAAAGATCCACGAAGGCCTTAGTCCGGCAGTCAATCACTTTGTGCTCCTTTGTGAAACCTTTGTGTACTTTGTGGTTAATTAAATGAAATAAAGAAAATGAAACTTCTTATTATTGAAGATGAACCGGCCAGCGCCCAGCGGCTGAAAAAGATGGTGGAAGAGATGGATCCCGAGGTGAAGGTCCTCGGCATTCTCGACAGCATCACCTCCACCATGGATTGGTTCGGCCATCACCCCGAGCCCGATCTGATTCTATCGGACATCCACCTGGCCGACGGGCTCAGTTTCGAAATCTTCAGGCAGATCAACATTTCCTGCCCTGTTATCTTCACCACGGCATACGATCAGTACGCCATCCAGGCCTTTAAGCTGAACAGCATCGATTACCTGCTGAAGCCCGTCAGGAAGGAAGAACTGGCTGAGGCGATCAATAAATTCAAAAAGATGAAGCCGGCCGAATCCCGGGTCGATTTATCGCAGCTCATGGCGCTGATAGGCAAACAGGAGAAAGAATACCTCAGGCGGGTGGTGATCCGGCTGGGGCAGCAGATCAAGATCGTGGAGATCAAAGATGTGGCTTATTTTTATATCGATGAAAAGATCGTTTTCGGCGTTACCTTCGGCAAAGACCGCTACCCGATGGACCTGAGCCTCGATCAACTGGAGAAGCAACTCGATCCCGGGCGGTTCTTCCGAATCAACCGCGCCTTTATCATCAGCCTCGATTCGATCGAAACCATGATCACCTACTCCAAAGCCCGCATCAAGATCAAGCTGAAACCGCCCTGCGAGCTGGAGTCTATCACCAGCACAGAGCGGTCGGCCGAGTTCAGGGAGTGGCTGAGAGGAGGTTAGGACTGTAAGACTTTAGGACTTTAAGACTTTAAGACTTTAAGACTGTAAGACATCGTAATTATATCCTACCGTCTTACCGTCCTACATTCCCTATTCATCTGCCAAAACTTCCCGTTCATCAACCTTAATTTGCTTCAGGGTGCCTTGTTGGCGTTACTTTGCCTCATCAAACAAATATAAAAAACACCATGAAGACTACAGCAAAACTTTTCATCCTCGCGCTGACCATCAGCCTGGCTTCCTGCTCCAAAAGCAACGACGATAATCCTTCCAATACCAATAACACCGGACAGGTGACCGGTAACTGGAAAGTAACCTACTATTTCGACAGCGGCAAAGACGAGACCAGCGATTACAACGGGTACACTTTTAATTTCAATACCGGGAATATCCTGGAAGCTGTTACGGGCTCCGCAACTTATACCGGCACATGGACCTTAGGCGAACCGGGCGACGACGATAACTCCAGTAACAAATTTGTCATTACCATTACAGGAAACAAAGCCATGGATGACCTGACCGACGACTGGAAAATACTTAAAATGACCGATACGGAGATCTGGCTGCAGGACGATAACCTGACGAGCGCGGAAGAACTGAGATTCGGAAAGCTATAAGTGTTCCAGTGTTCCAAAGTTCCAGTGTTCCAATGTTCCGGGTTCCAGAGTTAATAGTGTTAGTAAATAGAGATTTATAGCGCTTTTGTGCAAAAAATAAAGAAACCATGAAAAAAAGAACAATCATAACCATCATTCTGTCCCTGTTTGTCATAGGGGTGATCAGCGCAGGCCTTGTTTATAAATTCGTCATCAACAAGCCTCACGAAAACTATGAGAAAGCCAAACCGGCCTTTATCATCTCTGCCACCGACCTGTATAACAGCTTTCAGTCGGACCGGACGACAGCCGAAGGTAAATTCAACGGCAAAGTGGTGCTGCTGAGTGGTAAACTCGATAAGATCGATTTAGCTGAAAGCCTTGTTACCGGGGTATTTGTCTTTAACCAGGGGATGTTCGGCGACGAAGGGATCCGCTGTGTTATGCTCGGCAACCATGCCCAGGCGCTGAAAGCCATCGGACCGGGAACAGAAGTAAAGATCAAAGGATACCTGACCGGCTACAACGATACCGATGTCGTCCTGGAGCAGTGTTCCATCATACGTTAAAAATTCAATCGATTATTAATTCAAAAGAATCAAATAAAATGAAAAAGTCACTTAAAATCCTTGTCATCGCGGCTATAGCCATAACCGCATCGTTCACCGTCCAGGCCCAGAAATACATGACCAAGAACGGGAATATCAAATTCTACTCCGAAACCCCCATCGAAACTATCGAGGCTACTAACAACCAGGTAAATGCTGCCCTCGACAGCCAAACCGGCGACCTGGTATTCAAAGTTCTTATCAAGTCGTTCCAGTTCGAAAAAGCACTCATGCAGGAGCATTTCAACGAGAACTATATGGAGAGCGACAAGTTCCCGAATTCGACCTTTGTCGGAAAAGTGACCAATCTTACTGCTGTTGATTTCTCAAAAGAAGGGTCTTATGAAGCGACGATCGAGGGCGACCTGACCATTCACGGCGTAACGAAGAAGATCAGCGAAAAAGGGACGTTTACCGTCAAGGCCGGGGATAAGATCCACGGGATCAGCAAATTCAACGTGAAGCCTGCCGATTATTCGATCAAAATCCCGGGTGCGGTTGTCAAAAACATTGCCGAAACCATTGAAGTAACGGTAGATATCGAGCTGTCGAAAATGTAGCAGCACACCACTGTTCCCCATATATCTCCTCCCCGGATCGCTTTTAACAGGGCTTTCCGGGGTTTTTTATGCTGAGATGACTCAAAAAGTTTTAACCTCCAAGGCCACAAAGTAATCACAAAGGCCACAAAGTAATTGATTACCAAATTAAACCCTTTGTGTTACTTCGTGAAGTCCTTTGTGTCCCTTTGTGGTTAATTAATAAATTTGCCTGCAATAATCGTTAAGAATAGATGAACACATTGAAGAAGATCTGGGCTGAGGAATACCCGATCTACTGGTACGACACCGACTGCAACGGGCAATTGAAAATGTCGGCCGTTGCCAATTACCTGCAGGAATCGGCCTGGAGGCATGCCAACCATCTCGGCTTTGGCTACGAAGATGCCAGGAAACGCAACGAATTCTGGGTGGTCATCAGCCTGATGATCCGGATGATCGGCCAGCCGGTGTGGGGACAGAAAATCATCGTGGAAACATGGCCGAAAGGGGTGGATAAGTTATTTGCTTACAGGGACTTCAAGATCATGGATCACAACGGGAATGTGATCGGGGCGGCGACCTCGGCGTGGATGATCCTCGACCAGGATACGAGAAAGCCGAAGAGCGTCGACCTGGTCAAACCGGTGCTGCACCTGGCCACCCACCAGGACGTGCTCGACTGCAATCCCCCGCTGCTACGGCCGGTGAAAGAGATTGCGACGACCGAACCCCGCAAGGTGCGCTACAGCGAAGTCGACCAGAACGGGCATGTCAACAATATCCGTTACCTCGACTGGAGCGTGGATGCCCTGCCGGAGGAATGGCACAAGGAGCATCGCATCCATACGCTGACCATCAATTACCTTTCGGAGGTCATGGCCGGGGAGATGATGATGATCTCGACGGGCAAGGCGGAAGGGAACTCGGTTGTGGTGCAGGGAACCAGGGAAGACGGGAAGGTGGCGTTCAGGACATTAATCGATTTTCAGGAATTTTGAGCGGAAGGTGGTAGTTTGCGTTTTTACTTCGATAACATAAATCCCTGCCGGCAAACTGGAACAATCCACTGCGAATTTCAAATTTCCAATTTCCAGATTCATCACCGTCTCTCCAAGCGAATTAAACAGTTTGATCTCCCGGGTTAAATCTTCAGATTCGATCCAAAGCCAGTTTGATGCCGGGTTGGGATAAATTTTCACATGATTATCCTGTTGCGGTGAATCGATACCCAGGCATAGCGTTTCGCATACTTCGGGGTTATCGTCGGATTCACATGTGTCGTTGTTCTCAGTCCAGACTGCCGATACTTTGTAACAGTATTTTTCTTCAAGGATAATGTCATGATCTTCATAGTTCCATGAAAAAGTCGTATCGAGAAATAGGTAATCGCCGCCATCGGTGTTACGGTAGATTTTATAAAGCCATTTATCATTCGGAAATGGCAGCCCGGGAATTACATGGCATGCGATATTCCAGTTGAAATCGAGGTCGTCACTGATATCTTTTAATGTCTGCCATTGGTCCTGATAGTAGATCATGTTTCCAAATCCATCGATAGCCGGGCCGTCATCAACTCCTCCAGGGTAACCGGTCTGCGCATTGACATAATAACCGACCCAGAGATCTTTTGTTACATCAATAGTTACAGTATCAACCAGTGTCACATAGTTCCATTCACTTATCACCGGGTATTGAACAGGCTGGTCGATAAGCAGGGAGTCGGGTGCGCTTCCGTTCCAGATCCTGATCCGGTAATCCGCGTTTACTTCTGCAGGGACAAAAGCAACTTCCGTGATTACGGCTCCAGGGAAAATGATCAACTGAGCCGGTTCCCACCTTGAGGCAAACTCAAATTCAGCCGGTTCACCCAAACCGATTGAATTACCGCTGAATACGCCATCATCCCAGTTGAACCAGCCATCAAACCATCCCCATCCTCCATAACCATCCCATTCAAGAGTATTGTAATCCGGATTTTCTTCCAGCCACACATCCCAGAGCCCATCACAGGTGCGATAAATGTGAATATTATCCAATGCCCATTTATTTATTGCGGACGAATTTTCACCGGTAGCCAGGAACCGGACCTTGAAAACTTTATTCTTTGCTGTTATTAAAATCCGCTCACTGATCCAATCAAAACTGCCGTCAAAATTGCTATATTCAGATATAGCATTCCAGGTTTCGTTGGTCCAGTTCCACACCTGCAAGAATAATTTTTCTGTACCCGTCGATTGGTTTGCATCCATTTTGATGTCGAAATCGAGCCAGATTCTTCCGTTCGTCATCCCCACAGCCGTCATGGGGAAGCTCTCCAGGGCGATTTCATAACCGGTCACTGCCGGATTGCCAAGGAATGCTGCGGAAGGTGCAGGATTACCTTCATCGTTTTCGATAATCCAGTTTTCGCTATCGGTCGTCCATTGCAGCGTTTCAAAGCTGCCCGACGACCAGTCTTCGAGTACCGGCAGCTCCATCCCATAAAAAATTTGTGCCGTATCGCAGGCGCTTTCGCTGATCCATTCATTGTAGACCGCTTTGGCGCAAAAGCTCCGATTCCCCGGGGTGAGGGTTGTTATATCGAAGATAAAGACGGCAGGTTCGGCCGGAACGAGGACCGGAAGGTTATCATAAAATATGTCATCGACCAGGATATTGTAAGAAAGCAGTTCTACCGGCTCTCCGGGAAGCGAATCGGGCGGGAAGATGGTAAGGGTATCGTTCTGGAAAACGACAACCGAAGGCGGTGGATAATAACCGCCGGGCTGGGCGAAGAGAGAAGTGGCCGTCACGATCAGCAGGCATACCGCAAAGTACCGCCGGAATTTCATGGTCTGGTATTTTGGTAATAAAGATACGAAATAAGTATAATCGGTTCGAATGATCCTGTATTTCCCTGAATTTGAAAATATTTCAATGATTCGTGTTGAATTCAGTTGTTCTTTTCCTTAAATTTACCCTGTCAAGATATTTCTTTCCTGAATTAAAATAAATTTATATACCTGGAGCCCGGAAACCAGCCATCAAACGGGGCGGAACCGAAAAGCCACACGAGTAGGACAACCAAAATCCAAACTAAAATGGAAGACCAGACCCAATTCCAGAACCAGAACCAGAATCCTTACCAGAATTACAATGCCATGCAGAATCAGCCACCGATCTCGGTCGGCGACTGGTTCGTGACCATTTTGATTACTGCGATCCCGCTCGTTAACATCATCATGCTGTTCGTCTGGGGATTCAGCAGCAGCACCCATCCGAGCAAAGCCAACTGGGCCAAGGCATCCCTCATCTGGTTGGCTATTGTTATCGTGCTTTATATCATCATTTTTGCCACGATAGGCGCGGCTATGTTCAGCGCTTACAGATGATAAAACCGGCCGGGGAACCAAAATTACATCTGTAATTGCTATTCAGGCTTCTCTTCAATGAAGACATGACCCTGATGATTTAAATCGGGCCCTTCTTCGTAATAGTCCCAATCTGCCCTGGACCGTATAACCGGAACAGTGGCAGGATTCGCATCTATCCTGTGACCGGAGTTGTCGTTCAGGAATATCCTGACATAACCGTATTTTACCGCATCTTCGACCGATTTCCAGCTTATGTCGGGCTGAAACTTCAAGGAAAAACCATTGTCCTGCACCTGAAAATCACTTATGCCGTTGTTAAGGGTAAAAACTACCGGACTTCCGTTAACACCGATTTCAACACTGACTGAAGCCTGGTCTATTTTAAGGACTTCGGGAAATATTTCTACCTCCATTCCCGCCAGGCGGTCATATAAAAGCATCCCTCCGAAACGGTCCAGTGCAATGAAGTCAGGAAACGGACACCCTTTGTCGTCCCATGTGCCGATGTATTGCTGAAATTCTTTGCCGCCGATGGTGTAGACCCAGCATTTCTCAATATTGGGCGGAGGCAGTACAAATGATCCGATATCATTATGTGTCGTATCCCAACCGGGCGTATAGTCCGCCCATAGATACGGGGGATTGAAATCAGTTACCCGGGCCTTCGTCTCCGGCATGGCATCCAGAATCTTGCCGCTATTTGCACCTGCCCTTCCCCCGTAGTCGTAATGATTAAATATATCCTCCGCAATTATTTTTGCATACCCCTGGAACTTTTCTCCACCACCGGAGCCAGCCCATGATAACGGAGGGACAAAACTCCCCGTAAAAACAGGGGCTGACATCCCGTCATTATCGCTGCCCTCCTTCAATACCATGTCAACTGTTATTTCAGATTTGTTTCTGACCCCTACTTTTACCCTGACCGATTCCGGATTGATCTGCGTAGCCTGCTTTAATTCTCCCACTGAAAGCGATGGGCCAAAGGTCACTTCAATGTAGGTCTGACGGCATGCCTGGAATAGTCCGGGCTCAGCATTTGTCTTCAAGAATTTTCTGTTCCGGTCGTCGTCTGTTTCTTCCCACATGGCCTCATAACTTAATCCCGTCAACACCTGCCCGTCTTTATTTTTCTGATATATGTTGATCTTACTGGCATAAGGGGGATGCCTGACAATATCATGAAATAACTGGATCAGGCCGGCGGAAAATTCGACGGCAATTTTTGTGCAATTGCCCGAAAGTTTTATGTAGCCATTAATATTCGGGTAGTTCGACGGCATATCCCAGACAATAAAGGGGATTATCGGAACATGATCTATTTTTACTTTAACCGATAAAGGCGGAATCCATCTTGTATTAAGTGAAGCGGCCCGGATGTTATAATTTACAGGAACAGGGAGTGCATGAAGCCCCAAAGCGGTATCCAAAGCCGGTTGGCCAAACCTGGATCGAAAATATTCGGAGCCCTGGCCAGCCGAATCGAAATAATTGAAAAGTTTTCCGTCAGCCAATCCGACATTTTTCCAGTCCCTGATACCCAAACCGGAAAGTTCATGTGTCCTGGCATCCTCATAAAGATCGGCCAGCTTCTCAAATCCAACAGCACCGGGAACTGGTTCCGGGATTTTAACCCCTGCTGCCCTCCAGACGATGTCAGGTATAATCCGGATTTTGCGGATGTTTTTCATTAATTCATCCAGTTCTTCGGTGCTGAAACTGCTTCCGGGATGGTCAATACGCCGGAAATGATCGGGCTGGCATATGTCCTGCAACATATGCATGACATGGCCGAGACGTTCATATGCCGCTTCCTTGGAAATCATTGAATAATTATACGAGCGGATAGCCCCTTCCCAGTTCCATGGCTCATTACCCAGGTAAAAATCACCGGGATTCTTCTGGACAGATCCCGAATAAGCCCATTCATAAGCGCTGTTGAAGTCCGTCATGTTAAAACTGGCTGGCGGTGGCGTATGATGTTCTTTATAAAGATCTACTACCCAGGGAGTAAGCAAATATTCTTTGCAAAAAAATCCACGGTTGACGCCAAAGTGGTTATAGGCCCTGTCGGAATCGTCCTCCATTTTGTTGACTTTACGACCCTGATTGATAATCATCCGCTGCCCGAATAATTCAATTTCTTTATAAGCAGAGCTGTTTTTGAGGAGGATGAGATTGATAGCTTCCGAGGTGATTGTATTATGAGTCAGTTCGCACCATCCAACGGTTATTGCAATGATCAGCAGGACGATTGCAGTCCTATTTAATCCGTCCCTGAAATGGCCCCTGCTATTTTTTATCTGGCTTGTTTTCATTTTGTACCCTCCTTTCCATTTTAAAAGACTTTGGCGCCTGATCTTTAAATACAGGCAACAGGATCATTTCGGCTCTTTCAAGACATTTAAGATGTGTATTGAAATGCACAGTGCCAGACAGGTATTTTTCCCAGCTAAATGGCCCATCGGTCACATTCGGATTCTTATAAAAATCTATTGAATAGTCAGTCGGTTCAATCCTGTTGTAAACCTCAGTTTGAATGCATATCAGTTCTTCTTCACCGGTTTGTAAAACAGGAAGCGCCTCAAATTCGCCTTTGAAATTCAGGATCAGCTCGTCAATATTCCGATTCATATCACCATCCGTGACACTTATTTTACTCCAGGTATCACCGGTCTCTATTAAACTGGTAGGATCTTTCAAAGCCGACAGGCTTACCAACACAGGTACAGGAATCATGCCTCTTTCATAGTCCCATGTTAAATTGCCTGAAGGAGTCATTTTGCAGGCGATCGTTTGCGTTTCCCCCTTTTCATCGGTCTGGAAAATGATATCTCCATTTCCTCTGAAATCAAGCTTTACAGCGTATTGTCCGGATACGGGGGCTCCGTCTTCGGATAAAGTATCCGAGGTGACGTTGTAATAAATGATCCGGCTGGATACAACATCCCATTCAATGGGAGATGCCGGAATGGGTTTTTCTTCCGGAAGAAAATTAAATCGGGCGATTTCACTCTCCCCGTTATTCCGGAAAAATGATTTTTGAAGCGGATCGGATGCTGTAATGGAGAACGCATAAGTTTTTCCGGGTACCAGCCTGGGATCGGATGGCCCGTAAAGATAATTCGTTGAAGCAATGATTTTCTCGAAGAATACCGGCTGTGTGGCCGATCTGAAAGCATCATTGATATTCCTGTCGGCCGGAAGTACTTCGATGATTTTTAAGGCAAACCGGGTTGAGTTCGGTGCCCCGGGAGGCCAGGTCCACACGAAGTTAATATTTTGAAAATCGCCTGCGAAGATATCCTGGCCGGATACGGGAAACAGAATCACCGGTGGTTCAAGGTCCGATACCGTGAACGGGTTGCTGCAGCCCAGCGGGCTTTCTGATGATACCGTCTCTCCCGTGAGGTAGTCAAAGGCCTGCAGGCAGATCGTATAATTATCTTCCGGAAGCCCCTGACCATGAATTAGTTCTGAAAGTGTGATGCCCTGGCAGACCAGGTTCTCACTATCAAACACCTGTTCGAGGTTGAAACGGTTGAGGTAATACGGCACCCCGGGCAACAGGGTAACCGGCGGATACATTTTATAATCAGGATCGGTATAGACCCTGATGCCGTTCTCCCCCTCAAAAACACCGAGAATATAAACATCTACAGGCGCCGGGGCATTGCTTAAAAATGTTACCATCACCTTGTCGGGCTGGGAGATGTAGGCGTCGATATTTTTGGAATAGGGCGGCGAAACCACCACGGAAATGTGGACAGGGAATTCCTGTTTAAGGGCCTGGCTAAAAACCGGAACGGAATATATCAGCCAGATTAAACTCAGCGGACCGGTCAGCAACAGGCTGCGAAAGAGCCAACGGATCCTCTTCCTAAAAAGTAAACACATAACTCAAATCTCCTTTCAGTTCGTTGAATGATGGATTATATGAACCTGTACCGGTGAAATTGCCGGTGAAATATATATAGAGCCTGAAGTTGTGGTGCTTGCCTGCCCTGCAGGTGGCTGTAAGGTTTGAATTGTAAATATAGGCGTCAGTTGATCCGGCATTGTTCCGGGTGACGGCATTGATCCAACCGATCGACAATTTATCCTTTAATAAAGTCTTCGATATCCCAATCGTTCCGCCAATCCCTGTTATATCCGCTATATAGTTGCTGATAAGGGTACAGGTGATCCCGGTATTGACCGACCATTTTGTTTTTGTCAGGCCCAGGGCGTAGTTCAGCTGGGCGATCTGTGAGGTAAACCGGGTGAAGGGAGCGGTGAACTCATTTCTATCGCGGCCTGCCACCAGGTTGTAAACCAGCATGACCATATGGCTCCTTTCCGGCGTTATCAGCATAAAGCGCGGAGTAAACATGAAACTGTGCGTAGCCTGCCTGCCCCTGGCCGTATCGTTCAGCGGAATAGTACCGGCACGCTGATTTATGCTGTAATTGCTGTAACTGGCAGTGAATCCGTATTTTGGTTTTGGATTGAATGAAATGTTGACGTTTCCGATGGTCCTTGCGGAGGTGGCCCGCTTTGTCCCCCTCAGGTTATCTTCCTGGAGCCCGATAGCACCGCTGACGGTCAGTTTTCTTTTAAAAAGGGCGAAGGAAGGGCTGAGGGTGATATTCTGGACATCGTTGTTGAAAAAATAAGCCCCCATTGAGCGGTATCCCGGCTCGATCCGCCGATAATCCAGTTTTACACCCCAGTTTCTTTCCTTGTATTGTAACGATGACCGTATCGCATAATAATATTCAGACGAGAAATTGATGCCCAGGAATTTATTCAGCGAATGCAGGGTATTATCCTCTTCGATCTCTTCGATGGTCTGTGCCGCAAGGTTCGTTGTGTAAAGGCTGAAAGCCCCTTCCATGTCCCAGGTGAGCTTCCTGGCAATTGTGAAATGGCCGTTGAACCCAGCTACTGTGTTCTGCTCCGGCAATGTGATTGTCCCGGTATCGGGCTGTTGAAGGCTACTGCTGTCATCCCGGATGCGCAAAAACAGGAGATCGAAATAGTTTTTCTCGGTCCCGACACCCAACTTTACGGCAAATCCCCGGCGGGCAAAATGGGAAAGCTTATCTGTGGTGCTTATGTTGCTGCCGTTTGTTTTCCGGTCGAACCGGCCGTATATGAATCCGAAACGAAATTTGCCCGGTGATAGCTCTATCCCTCCACCGAGGAAGGTATGTCCGGCGAGGGTGAAATTGGAGAAGGTCACATTTCGGTAACCGCCGTGCAAAGTGATCCATTTCCATCGCGGGCTAATGCCTATCTGACTGAATGATTGAGAAGTATGCGTCAGCCCGGTTTCATTTCCCGAAAAAACAAGCGAAAAAGGAAGCTCGAAATTTTTGATCTTAGGCGTTGCGCTTGCGGAAAGAATTGCCGAAAACGGATCGGAGCGGGAAGGTATGCCACGACTGTAATAACCGATGAGATTCAGGCTGATGTTGCCATGTATGGAAAAGGGCTTTTCGCTAAGCTTTGCTGTTGTATCCTGTGAAAATAACCACCCGGGAAAGATAACCGTGATGCAAACAACCACACTTGCAGCAATATAAACAGGTTGAATATGTTGCCTGGCAGCTAACATACTGATAATTATATCAGACAAATTAGCTATGAGGTTATTTGAAGTGACAGGGCTCGGTTTAAGATCCGATCCGGAGGTAATTGGCAGAGTTTGGCAGAGTTTGGCCCCGGATAGTTAATATATTTTGTTACCGGGCATAAATATACATTAAAAAAAGACCTTATGCAAATGAAATACTTTAAAAATTTGGGCAGTATAGTATTGACTTTTATCGGATTATTATTTACCTTTCGCGTCAAATTGATTCATTAACAGCCATTGCTGCCAAACTACTGACTGATCTTTGCCGGTTTCTTTCTATTCTATTTATTCACTGGCTCGCTAATGTCTGACAAATAATAATTTGACAGAATATTTATTAACCAACAAACCTGGAATCCATGAAAATGAAAATTTTATTGATGGGCATTCTGCTTTTGCTCATTTTAATTGTTCCAAAGGGTGTTCTAAGCCAATGGGCCGTCAACGGCAGCCACATCTACAACACCAACGCCGGCAATGTGGGGATAGGGAACAATGCCCCGGCTTCGTTGCTATATGTAGGCAAAAGCATGACCGAGCCGACGATCACTGTCCGCAACCTCGGCGGATCGGGCGGCGCCACCTATTCGATGGTCGATGATGTTTCCGGTGCAAACTGGAAATTCAAAGCGACTAATTCGGGCGGTTTCAAGATCCGTGACAATGCCTTCGGGCTCGACGTGTTCCAGATCGAGGCCAACAGTGCGGCCAATGTGATTTACATCAGTGCAGCCGGCAGCCTGGGTGTCGGTACAGCCACACCCGAAGTCACCGCCATCGCCGACCTTTCCTCGACATCCCGGGGATTTCTCCCCCCGCGGATGACACAAACCCAGGTAGCGGCCATACCCGCCCCGGCAAATGGACTGCTGGTCTTCAACACCACAGATGAGAAATATTATATCTATGTGGAGCTGGTGAACGCCTGGAAAGAGATCCTTTACGGGTCGGGAACGATCGGTGGGGCTTTTACCTGTGGGAACTCCATTATTATTAACCATGTTGCGAGTACGGTAGCACCAGTCGACAAGACGGTCACCTATGGCACTGTGACGAATGTCCCCGGGGAGACCTCCAAATGCTGGATAACACAGAACCTGGGCGCCGACCACGAGGCTGATTTTGCAACAGATAATACAGAACCGTCGGCAGGCTGGTACTGGCAATATAATCGTATGCAGGGATTTAAGCACGACGGAACCACCAGAACACCAAATACGACCTGGCTCACACCAATATCGGAAAATGCCGAATGGCAGCTGGCGAATGATCCGTGTGCCCTCCTTTTGGGAAATGAATGGAGATTACCGACATACAATGAATGGTATAATGTCGATGTCAGTGGAGGCTGGAATGGATATAATGCAACATATTCGAGTTTGTTGAAATTGCATGTCAGCGGTTATTTAGCTAATAGTTCTGGAGCACTGCAATACAGGGGGTCAATGACCGGCTTCTGGAGCAGCTCTCAGGTAGATAACGGTTTTGGGTGGGGAATGTTTATTTGGCAAATGGACTGTTATATGAACAGTTTTAATAAAGCTTTTGGATATAATGCCAGATGTATAAAATAGTTAATCGTAATAAAATAAAATATTGAAATAATGAAAATTATTAGAATAATAGCCATAGTGTCATTGCTTGTTGATATTAATTCAGCGGTGGGCCAATGGGCCGTCAACGGCAGCCACATCTACAACACCAACGCCGGCAATGTGGGGATCGGGAACAATGCCCCTGCCTCTCTGCTCTATGTCGGCAAAAGCATGACCGAGCCGACGATCACCGTCCGCAACCTGGGCGGCTCGGGCGGCGCCACCTATTCGATGGTCGATGATGCCAGCGGGGCCAACTGGAAGTTTAAAGCCACCAACTCGGGTGGTTTCAAGATCAGGGACTTTGCCAACGGGCTGGATGTCTTCCAAATCGAAGCCAGCAGCGCCGCTAATGCGCTTTACATAAACAGTGCAGGAAGCATCGGGATGGGAACGTCATCACCGCACAGCTCCGCTCTCCTGGATATGTCATCAACAACCCAGGGATTCCTGCTGCCTCGCATGACTCAAATGCAGATATCCCTGATCGAGAACCCGGCCAACGGGCTGATGGTCTTTAGTACGACCGACAATAAGATCTATGGTTACGTAGAAGGGGCGGGGCAATGGAAGGAGGTCCTTTTGGGGACTGAGATCGTAAACCCGCCGTTCATCTGCGGTAATGCCATGACAATAAACCACGTTGCCGGTTCAGTAGCGCCGGTGACGAAAACCGTCACTTATGGAACGGTGACAAATGTTCCGGGCGAGACTTCAAAATGCTGGATCGCGCAGAATCTTGGCTCAGACCACCAGGCGACGGCCTTAACTGATGCAACAGAAGCCTCTGCCGGGTGGTACTGGCAGTTTAACCGGATGCAGGGGTATAAACACGATGGAACAACCCGCACGCCGAATACAACCTGGATCACCAGCATTGTCGAGAATTCCGACTGGCA
This sequence comes from Bacteroidales bacterium, assembly GCA_017991835.1. Taxonomy (GTDB): domain Bacteria; phylum Bacteroidota; class Bacteroidia; order Bacteroidales; family JAGOPY01; genus JAGOPY01. Next base: position 113,565 of record JAGOPY010000010.1, read on the forward strand.
ATCTGCCAGTGACCCCTGCAGCATTGAGTTTGGGAACGGGTGGCGAATACCCACTTCCACTGAATGGACCAATGTAGATGTATCCGGCAATTGGACCGACTGGAACGGCCCCTGGAATTCATTGCTCAAATTGCATGCGGCCGGGGGACTCTGGTCGGCCAATGGCAGCCTCTTATCCAGAGGGTCTGAAGGTTATTACTATAGCAGCACTCAAGAATCTGAAGGCTATGGCAGGTTCCTCAGCTTTTACAATGTGACAAGCTATATTACCATGGATCACAAAACGTGGGCCTATGCTATTCGGTGCATTCGATAATAGATTGATGTATAAATTTAATTACCAATATCATGAAATCACTTAAAATAGTATTCACAATTCTGTTACTTTCTATGTTATATAATGCCCTTGGGCAGTGGGCCGTCAATGGCAGCCACATATACAACACCAATGCCGGCAATGCGGGGATCGGGAACAATGCCCCGGCTTCGCTGCTTTATGTCGGCAAAAGCATGACAGAGCCGACAATTACCGTCCGCAACCTTGGCGGAGCGGGCGGCGCCACCTATTCGATGGTCGATGACGCCAGCGGTGCGAACTGGAAATTCAAAGCCACCAACTTGGGAGGATTCAAGATCAGGGACTTCGCCAACGGGCTGGATGTCTTCCAGATCGAGGCCAACAGCGCAGCCAATGTGATCTACATCAACGCCGCCGGGGCGATCGGCATCAACACCGCCACACCGGCCACCTCGGCGCTGATGGAGCTGAACGCCACCGACCGCGGCTTTCTCCCGCCCCGGATGAGCGAATCACAACTATCGGCCATCGCCGGTCCCGCCAACGGGTTGATGGCATTTAACACTACCGACGGAAAACTATACGTTTTTGTCGAATCGGTGAATGCGTGGAAGGAGGTATCATTTGGGGAGGGAACGATTGTTCCGCAATAAAATCACTTCACCGCTTCCGGCGCGCCGAACCCTATCTGGCCCAGTGCCTCCATCTGTGTCGCCGCATCGCCGGCAATCACATAGTACATCCGGTCGGGGACGATATATTTTTCGGCCAGCGCTTTGTGCTCCTCTCGGGTCATATCGCTTACGATCTGCTCCTGCCGGCGGACGTAGTCCAGCGGCTGGTTGTACATGCTGATCTCCTGCAGCATCCGGTTTTTAGCCCCCAGGGTCTCAAAATCCCGTGCTCTCGATTTGTTGATCGAGTTTTTGGTGAAGATGAGGTCTTCTTCGCTGATCCCGTTGCGGTACTCTTCCATCAGCCGTTTGAAAATCTCCACCGATTCCACCGTTGCCGACGACCTTACGCTGGCCGTCGCCTGGAAGGTGCCGGGAATATACGTTCCCGAAAAACCGGTCCTGGCGCCGTAAGTAAATCCTTTCTCCTCGCGCAGAACCAGGTTGACGTTCCCGCTGAACGATCCGCCCAGCTTCATGTTCATCACGTTGGCGGGGTAGAAATCCTCATCGGTCCGCGACAGGCCCATGCAACCGATGGAAATGACCGACTGCTTGGCCCCGGGAACGTCGACGAAACAGATCTTTGATTTCGAAAGCGGTTCGGGAAGCTCATAAACCGGAAATTCAACATCCTTCGCGATCCATTCCTTTTCCAGCTTTCTTAATGATACCATAACTTTCTCGCGGCTGATGTCGCCAGCGATATGGAAAGAGGCCACGGTAGGCGAAAAATTGACTTCGTAGAAGGATTTCAGATCTTCGATCGTGATTCCCGGCACCGTGGTTTCATTCCCCTGGCGGTCGAGCGAGAAAATATGATCCGGGCCGTAGACAAGCTTGTTGAAAGCATCGCGGGCCAGGGCGTTCGGATCGGCTTTGGACCGGAGAAGGCGGTTCTGCAACCTCGATTTTGCCAGTTCAAACTCCTCAGCGTCCCACCTCGGTTCCAGCAGGATCTCTTCCACAAGGGCCAGCGTCTTATCGTAATTTCTTGCCAGTGTATTGGCGCTGATGGTGATATCGATGGCCGAAGCGCTGATGTTGATGCTGGCGCCCAGCTTCTCTATCTCCTCTTCCAGTTCCTGCGGAGTCTTATTCTTCGTCCCTTCCATCATCAGCTCCGATAGCAACAGGGCTGTGCCCGATTTTTCCATCTTATCGAGATAATGGCCTCCCTTTAAAACGATGTTGAACTGGACCAGCGGCAGCTCGGTATTTTCAATGCCAAGCACCCGCATCCCGTTGTCGAGTCTGGTGTCCCAAATAACCGGCAGCGTGACTGACGGATCGGGGCCGTCAACCGGGATCACCGTGCGGTCGAAAGAGGTCGGGGTCATGGCAATCTCCACTTCCTCCATTTCCTCGATGGTCACCTGCGTGGCCTCGCTGATGCTCTCTTCTTTCACCCCCGCATCTGCCGAACCTTCAGCAACCATTGAAAGCTGTCCTTTCGGAACAAAGCTCGTGGCCAGGTAGGGCTGGTTCTTGATGTATTTCTCATATACTCTAAGGATATCCTGCCGGGTGACCGCTTTGGTCTTCCCGATATCAGTCTTGTAATACGACGGATCGCCTGCATATTCGTTGTAGTATGCGAGCTGGAACGATTTGCCCAGCACGCTGCTGATCCCGTTGTAGAACTGGGTTTCCTGGCCCGCCTTGATCCTCTCCACATCCTCATCGGTAAACCCTTCGGTCTCGAACATCCGGAACGCCTCAAAAACGGCCTCTTCGACATCCTTCAGGCTGACGCCGTCGTTGGCAGTCACATTGATGCTGAAGCTCCCCGCGATCTCCTGGCTGCTGTTATAAGCATTCTGGCTGGTAGTAAGCTTTTTCTCTTTCTCAAGTACTTTGTACAACGGGGCTTTTTTCCCTTGCGAAAGAAGCTGGCCCAGGTAGGAGAGGGCATAAGAGTCGTCGGAAAACTGCTCAACGGTTGGCCAGATCATCCGGAGCTGCGCCGCTTTGGCAAAGTTGTCTTCATGATACAGCTTCTTCGTCTTATCCAGCTTTACCGGAACCGGGACCGGGTCTTTCACCTCATTGCCGGCAGGGATCTCCCCGAAGTACTTTTCAATCAGTTTTTTCGCTTCATCCACATCAAAATCTCCCGCCAGGACCACCGTAGCGTTGTTCGGCAAATAGAATCTCTGATGAAAAGCTTTCACATCTTCTACACTTGCGTTGAAAAGATCTTCCATTTCTCCGATGACGGTCCAGTTGTACGGATGCCCTTCCGGGTAAAGATTTTTAGCCACGACCTCCTGCGTAAAGCCGTACGGGCGGTTGTCGTAATTCTGCCGTTTTTCATTCTGGACGACATTCTGCTGGATGGCAAACGATTTTTTCGTCACCGTATTGATCATGAATCCCATCCGGTCGGATTCCATCCAGAGGATCTTCTCCAGGGCATTTTTCGGGACCACCTCAAAGTAGGTCGTGGCATCGTTCGAGGTGCCGCCGTTCAGCATTCCGCCTGCATCCTGGATGAGCTTGAAGAACTGGTCTTCGGGGACATTCTCCGAGCGCTGGAACATCATATGTTCAAACAGGTGGGCAAAGCCGGTGCGGCCTTCCGTTTCCCGGTTGGAACCGACATGGTACTGAACGGCCAGTGCGACAATGGGATCGGACCGGTCGATATGAAGGATCACATCGAGCCCGTTGGCCAGCTTGTATTTTTCGTATTCGATTTTCACTTGTTTTTCTTCGGGATTAGTACCGGCAAAAAAGAGTCCGGCAAAGATTAGCAGAAATAATGATCTTTTCATTTTAAAAAATTTTTGATAAAACTAAAAAAATTGCATAACAACTGCATAGGAGAATTTGCAAATGACAAAAGTTAAATTGCAAAAACATCATTATAAACGGTTATTTAACATGCCAGCCATACTATTTTGTTTCTTTGTGATCCATGAAGAAGATTTCCATTAGAGAACGGCTGATACTTTATTTTGTCCTTCTGGGTGTCATATCCATCGCTATTGTAAGTCTTTTCTCGATTTTTGAATCCAAAAGAGGGATCAGGGAAAGGGCATTCAGCCAGTTGATCCTTCTAAGGGATATCCGCAGAGAACAAATTCTAAATTTTTACCAGGTCCGCAAAACCGAACTGGCTACACTGGCCCGGACACCCGTTATCAGGAATCTCGCAGACCGGTTGGAAGAATTGCAAGAAAGCGGAAACTTTCCTGTTGGTTTAGAGAATGACCGTGAGTTTCTTAACCTCGTGCTGGATAATCATATTTGCAAAGTTTTGTATTTGGTTTCAGTTGAAAACAACATCACAAAAATATCCGGAACTGATGATATATTCCTGATTAATAAGGATGAAGATCTCAAAGTCAATGAGAGTATAATGCGGTTATTTGAAGGATCGGTCACACCGGATACTTTTCACATGACAGAATGGATTGGAGAATCTAATCGTCCCTGTTTGATCCTCACGGTTCCGGTATTCAGTTCAGCCGGGGAGGTATCCGCGTTGTTATTATCCCGGATTGAACCTGAAGCCTTAAATAACATCATTTTCGATGTGGTTCCGGGAACGGGGATGGGCAAAACCGGGGAGGCTTATATTGCAGGCCCTGACGGTTTTATGCGAACCCCTTCCCGCTTTTTACCAGATGCCGTCATGACCGTCAGGATTAATACCGAAGGATTCAACAAGGCTTTAACCGGGATTGACAGTACAGGTATTTATGATGATTACAGGGGAATAAAGGTTTTAGGAGCCTATGGAAAGATTATTTTCGGAGGATTCACCCAATTGATCCTTGCCGAGATTGATGTAGATGAAGCCATGGTGCCATTGGCGATCATTCGGAATGATATTTTGATCGTCTCTTCCCTGATCCTTCTGGGCATCTTTTTTATTACCTGGTTTGTCGCTTATGGTATAACCCGGCCGATCATTCGTTTAAAAAATGCCGCAAATGTAATAGCATCAGGAAGTTATAATCAGAAATTAAAGGTCGGCCCGGAAGATGAGATCGGGGAACTGACCGAAGCTTTCAATAGGATGTCGGAAGAGGTCAGTATCGCGACAAGGGAATTACGGGAAAAAGAAGAAAGCCTTCGCCACTTTTATGATGCTACCCTCGATGGTATTGTGTTGCATAATGATGGAAAGATGGTCCTCTTCAATGCAGCGATCCTGCGATTGACCGGATACACCGAAAATGAGCTGGCGGCATTGGTGATTCACGATATTCTGAAGGAGACCAAATCATTATATTGCGATAAGAACCAGGACAATGAAATTTATGAAACACTGTTGTCCAGGAAAGACAATTCAAGCCTGCCGGTTGAAGTCCAGGAATCCTGTGTCGAATACAAGGGAAACAAGATCAGGGCGAGCGTGATCAGGGACATCAGCACGAGAAAAAGCATGGAGACCGAACTGGCCGATGAACGGATGAAAAGGCTCAGAGCGGTAATTGACGGCAAAGAGCTGGAGCAGCAGCGCCTTTCCAGGGAATTGCACGACGGGCTGGGCCAGCAACTGGCGGCCGGGAAGCTGATACTGGAAAGCGGACTTTACACCGAAGGGGAAAAGCTGAAAGGGAAAATCGTGGAAGCCCAGGCCATCTTTGACCAGATCATCGGCGATATAAGGCGCATATCGCACGACCTCAGCCCTTCCGTCCTGAAAGAATTCGGTCTGAAAGAGGCGGTGGAAAATCTCTGTGCCAGTTTCCGGATGACCACCGGTTTGCGGATCAGTTTTTTTTGTGAATCAGACGGGTATCAACCGGATGAAATGAAGGCCATATATCTTTACAGGATCATCCAGGAATGCCTGAACAACATACAGCGCCATGCAGGGGCTACGCTTGTCTCAGTCTTCCTTAAGGCCGATCCGCAGGGTATTCAGCTTGAAATAAAGGATAACGGATGCGGCTTTGATCTGAAGAGCGTGCCGGCGTCGGGAGGAACCGGGCTGTACAACATCCGGGAGAGGGTCAACGTCATGAAGGGTCAGTTAAATATCATGACCGGCAAAAATAAAGGAACGGTGATCCGCATCAGGATTCCATTGACCACCGATGGACAAAATGAATAACATTAAATCTTATGCAGAAAATTAAAATAATTCTTGTCGACGATCACCAGATCATCCGGGATGGAATCCGGGCTTTATTCAACGGATGCACCGATATCGAAGTGATAGCGGAAGCCGCTGATGCCGCTGAGTGTTTGCAGCAACTCAAGCTCAATCAGGCTGATGTGGCTCTCATCGACATCAGCCTGCCGGGAATTTCAGGGATTAAACTCACCGAGCAACTATCGGTATTGTACCCATCATTAAAAGTCCTTATATTGTCCATGCACCTGGATGAGGCTTACATCTCGGGCGCCATAAAAGCCGGCGCCATGGGGTATCTGGCCAAAAACACTACGCGCGGGGAACTCATCTCCACCATTCATCTCATCGCCGAAGGCAAAAAATACCTGGGCAAAGATGTTTCGGAAGTCATCACCACCGGTTTTGTCCGGCGACTCCAGGCCAATGAAAATGAAAATACTGAACTGCTTTCAAAAAGAGAAATGGAAATCTTAAAATTGACCGCAGATGGATTGGGAAACAGGGAAATCTCTCAAAAATTATTCATCAGTATAAGGACCGTTGAATCGCATAAGAACCATATCATGCAGAAACTGGGGCTGAAATCATCGGTCGAGCTCGTTAGGTATGCGATTAAATCAGGGCTCATCAATATTTAAAATTCAGTGTTTTACTTAAAGATTTCGGTGATAATTCTGATTCCCGGTTGATCTTCAATTCTTTAATTTGACCTTTCTTAAAAAAAACAACTATGAAAGGTTCAAAAAAGTATTGGATTGTTCTGTTCGCCATCCTGGCGATACCCTTCCGGCCTTTGACAGCCCAGGAAGAAAAAAAGCTACAACCCGAGCTGGGTTGTGATATCGTGTCGAGTTATATCTGGCGGGGTTCTGCCGTATATGCAACACTAGGCGATCAAAATGTGCTTTCCCCGAGTTTACAGCCGGGATTTGCCTTGGGCTTCCAGGGATTGAAACTCGGGGCCTGGGGATCGGTCGATTTTACAGGTACTTACAAAGAGCTGGATTACTACCTGAGTTATTCTTTGAAAGGATTTACCCTGTCGGTGACCGATTATTACTGGGCTTCAGACTGGATCAACGATAATTTCTTCGAATATGGCAGCGACAGCACTTCACACTACCTGGAGGCATCGCTGGCTTACAAGGGCGAAAAGATTCCCGTCAGCATTCTGGTGGCAACCATGTTATATGGAGCCGATAGGCAGTTCGACGACCCGGCGAAAAATAATTATTCAACGTATATCGAAGTCGGATATGGCTTTAAGGTATCCGATTATAAACTGGACCTGTTTTTGGGGATGACCCCGTCCGACGGCATGTACGGCGACGGATACGGCGGCAAGGATGGCTTTGCCATTGTTAATGCAGGGGTAACCGGATCAAAAACGATTAAGATCACCGATAATTTTTCACTTCCTTTAAAGGCATCCGTCATTGCCAATCCGCAGGCTAAGAAAATGTTCTTCGTATTTGGATTGACCATATAGTCAAGCTTATAAAAATTAACTCAAAATTTAAAACTCAACACTCAAAACTCAGTTTATGTTAGACACTGGTTCAACCGGGTTCATGCTGCTGGCCTGCAGCCTGGTCATGCTGATGACCCCCGGCCTTGCTTTTTTTTACGGAGGCCTTGCAACAAAAAGGAATATCCTCGGGATCATGATCCAGAGCTTTGTTTCTTTAGGATGGACGACTGTTCTCTGGTTTATTTTCGGCTACTCCCTTTGCTTTAGCGGAGGAGAAGGCGGAATAATCGGGAATTTTGATAAAGCATTTTTAAACGGGGTGGGCATAGACTCCATGTATTCCAACGGGAAGATTCCCGAACTGGTTTTCGTGGCGTACCAGATGATGTTTGCGATCATCACACCGGCTTTAATTACAGGAGCTTTCGTAAACAGGGTTACTTTCAAAGCTTACCTGATTTTTCTGACGGTCTGGCAAATATTGGTCTATTATCCTTTTGTCCATATGGTTTGGGGCGGAGGTTTGCTGGCCCAGATGGGTGTGCTTGATTTCGCGGGCGGGATTGTTGTGCATGCCACAGCCGGTTTTGCAGCCCTCGCTTCGGTATTCTACATCGGCGCCAGGGTCGATAAGCAATCTGTTCCGAACAGTATACCCCTGGTGGCTATCGGCAGCGGTTTGCTCTGGTTCGGATGGTACGGCTTCAATGCGGGTAGTGAGGTGGCAGTCGATCATGTTACAGCAATAGCGTTCTTAAATACCGATCTGGCCGCATCTTTTGCAACGATTGCATGGGTCGTGGTTGAATGGATCCGGGAGCGTCGTCCGAAGTTTGTCGGGTTGCTTACCGGTTCCATCGCCGGCCTGGCAACAATCACTCCGTGCGCCGGTTTTGTGCCGGTTTGGGCCGCTCCGATCATTGGGACCGCAGCCGGACTGATGTGTTATGTTGCCGTTCAATGGAAGAATAAGATGAAATGGGATGATGCACTGGATGTCTGGGGCGTTCACGGTGTCGGTGGGTTCCTGGGAACGATACTGCTCGGCGTTTTTGCTTCCAAAGCGGTGAACAGCGCCGGAACCGACGGGTTGATCTTTGGCGGCGGCACTTTCTTCTGGAAACAGGTCCTGGCTGTTGTTGCAGCATCTGCATACGCCTTTATCTTCACCTATATCATGCTGGCCCTGATCAATAAAATTTCACGCGTCAGGGTTTCGGAAGTTGAAGAGAAAGCCGGATTGGATATAGCCCTCCACGGAGAAAAAGCCTACGACGAAGGAGCGTTGTAGCTTCTATTTTTCACCACAATAGGCACATAGGACACATAGATTACACAATAGAATTCTATGTGATTCTTATGTGTTCTATTGTGCCTATGTGGTTAATACTCATAACTTAACGATCTTCTTAACTATCAATTTATTGCCTGAGATGATCCTGACCAGGTAAATCCCGGAAGGGTAGTTGCTGATGTTTAGTTCTATAGGTTCACTGTTCCATTGTTCAATTGTTCGATTGTTATTGGAGATGACGATATTCCCATCTAAATCGACTATTTCAACCTGTTTTATTATGGTTTGAATTTTCGAATTTGTTTGGATTTTGGTGCTTGTAATTTGGAATTTCCCCTGTGTGGGGTTCGGCCACACCTCCACCAAATCATTCTCCCCGTCAACGGGTCTCCCTGTCTCCTCATCCACTCCCACGCCGATATCCCAGGTAGCCCTTGCCAGGCCACGGCCATGGGTCGCTGCCAGGACATTGTAATCAGACATCCGCATCTGCAGCATATCCACCCTCACGTTGGCCAGCCCCTGGATATCCTGTTCCCAGACCGGCGCATCATCCTGCAGATTATTAGTGGTCCAGATGCCCAGTTCTGTGGCCAGCATGGCGTAGTTGCTGCTCAGCGGGTGGTATATCGCCCAGCGGACGGGCATGTCGGGCAGGTTGGCCTCTTTTTCGGCCCAGGTGGCGCCGCCGTCGCAGGTCTGCCAGACAGACGAAACGCCGTAGTTGGAGAAAGTCACCAGCAGCGTATCCTCAGAACCGCCGATGGCTACGCAGGAGATGGCTCCCAGGGGGAAGCCGGCGCCGGTGAGTTCGGTGACAGTCGGGGTGGCCTGGGCGTTCGTAGCTTTGAATAACCTGCCGGAGAGAGAGCCGGCGAAAAGGGTAGAGGTACCTGCAGGGGCATACGGACTGCAGATCACCGATGAGAAATAGACATTCAGCCCGGTGTTCAGGTTGACATACGATCCGGAGATATTATCGGGGATGCCTTTGATCCTCAGGATGCGGTTGGCCTGGCTTCCGCCGAAAGAACAGGCATTGGCATAGAGGATGTTGCTGGCATCATCGTAATCGGCCGGGCTGATAAAGGTGCCGCTCGACCAGTCGGCCATTGAGGCGTAATAATTGCCGTTCAGCCACAGCGAATACTGGTTGTAATAGACCGATGTGATCATGTATTGCGGCTGGTTCTGGTCGATAAAGCAGCATGCCCCGTCACCCCCGTCGATCATGTTGAAGATGCTCAGCGGGGAGCCGGTGAAATACAGCGTCCCGTTGTCCTGCAGGCCGCCGACAGCTTTGTTCTGCAACGGATTGGAATGGATGTCGCAGGTATAGAACTGCAATGATCCGTAGCCGTTGTTCTTTTCCTGGAAGGCAGGTCCGTCGGATTGGGCCTCGTCGGTGTAAAAAACGCCCCCGTCGGTGGTGATCACCAGCTCGTCGGATGAGCCGGGTTTGTAGTCGATGTCGTGAATATCGGCGTGCACGTAGCGGTCGCCGCCCCCCTGGTACATGTACCACCAGTTCGACACCTGGATCCAGCTGTTCGCCCCGTCGTCGGATTTATAGACGTCGAGGCCGCCGATGTAGAGGGCATCTGCGTTGTTAGGATCGACGCCGGCAGTCAGGGCATGCCAGCCTATGGTTGCCCAGTAGTAATCGCCTCCGGTCGGTATCGCTTTCGAGACCCATGTGGCACCGCCGTTACCGGTGCGGAGGATAAACAACCCCTGGGTGTAGATAAAACCATTGCTCGAATTGATATACCCGGCGTCGAGCAGCGCATAGGCCACATCCGGATCCGACGGGGCGCTGGCCAGCATCACCCGGTTGGGAATCGGGAAATCGGGATATGACTGGATGATCGCCACATAGTCGTCGTAAACTGTCCACGATCCGGCCGTCCCCAGGTCGGAATAGAGGATCGTTGCGCCGCCCTCCTGGTTCAGGTTTGGCAGCGTGCCGATCAGGATGCGGTTGCCGGCGGTAATCTCGATGTCGGCTACGGCGTAGGGGTTCTCCGATCCTTCGACTGCGGGTAGCACCTGGATCCAGGTCGTGCCGCCGTCGACCGACCGGAACAGCCCGTCGGTCGGCTCGCTTTGCTGGGTGCCGTGGTATTCGCCTGAAGCAACGCCGGCGTAGATCACGCTGAGTCCGTTTTCGTCGCGTACCTCAATGTCGGTGACAAACTTCCAGCCAGTGGTAGCGGGGAGTTGCGTCCAGGTGTTGCCGGCGTCTTCCGATTTGAAGATCCCTGCGCCGATCCCGGAAGATTCGCGGTAGATCACCCGTGCGGTAAATGCTTCGCCTGTTCCGGCGTAAAATACCTGCGGGTTGTTCGGATCGAAGGTGATACCGCTGATAGAGAGCGACGGCCAGAAATCGTCGACCGGCACCCAGTCCTGGCTGCCGGTAATATCGTTGTTATACCACAGGCCGCCGGTCACGGCCCCGGCCCAGACCTTATTGCCCGAAGCGTCGTTGGGGTCGTACATGATGCAACGGGTCCTGCCGCCCATGTTTGACGGGATGATGTCCCACTGCAAGGGATCCATGGTCTTGAGCCTGTCCTCCTTATTCTGGTTATTTAAGTTAAAATAAGCCTGGTGGAGACGTTCGACGGGAACCCTTTTTTCAACAGGGTCCACCGTCTGTAGAAAATCCTGGAAAGCCGCCATCTGCGGTTCATCCGGCGATTTTCCCTTTTCTTTCTCTGATTCGCCTGCCGGTGCGATATCGATCCCGATAGCCTGGTCCAGGAGGAACTGCTCGTATTTTTCCCGTTCGGTTTGATTCCGGTTGAGGAGGAATATACTGCTGAGGAGGGCAAAAGCAGTGATGGCAGCGATTATCGGGCGGGTTGGTCTGGTTTTCATCTTAAAGGCAATTAATTATTCTTGAAATGGGAGGGTAAAGGTAGTGAAAAAGTAACAGGGTTTCCAATCCTCGGGTTGGAAACCCTGGCTAATATGCAATTCGGCATTTTCGCTCAATGAAAAAACGTTCGATTGCACGATGGCGCATCTCAGATTCGACAAACCTCGAAAATGTAGAATGCCGAATCGGGTTATCCTTCGAGACGCCATCTGCCCAAATCGAGATGGAGTCTCATTTTGATTTACCATCCGTTCTGGTGGATCCGCTCTACATTATACCGGTCGGGCGATTCCCGCTGCTCATCCGGATTACCCGCCGCAATCATCGATACAGGAATGATATTCTCCGGAATGTGCAGGATCTCTTTCAACGGCTGCAACCGGTCTTCGCGCGGATGAACCCCGAGCCATACAGTGCCCAAACCGAGCTCATGGGCCGCCAGCAGAATGTTTTGCGTCGCGGCAGAACAATCCTGGATGATAAAACTTTCCGCATCTTCCAGGGCCAGGTCGCCACAGATGACAATCGCCCCGGCCGCTTCCTCCAGCATCTTCCACGACGGGCTGACTTCCGACAGGCGCTTCAGCGTCGGCCTGTCGCTCACCAGGATAAAATGCCAGGGCTGCCGGTTGCGCGCCGAAGGGGCATGCATCGCGGCCTTTAGCATGATCTCGTAATGCTCTGCCGGGATGCTTTTAGCAGCATATTTCCGGATGCTCCTCCGGGTCAGGATCGCTTTAAGGGTCTCCATGGGTTACTCCCAGCGCTTATATTTTTCGCAATAGAGATCGACCGCCTTGGCCGCCTCGGGAACCTTCATTCGCTTGGCCTGGATCCAATCCATGCAGGCATTGTTGCTGTCTTTGTTGAAGAAATAGGCCAGCCCCCTGTTGTAATAGGCAATGCCGTAATCCGGGGTGATGATGATGGCCTGTGTGAAATCGGCTATGGCCCCTTTGTAATCTTTCAGTTGTCCTTTGGTCAGCCCGCGATTGTATAACGCTATCGAATATTTGCTGTTCAGCGAAAGAGCTTTGTCGAAATCTTTCAGAGCGCCCTGAAAATCTTTGGTAAAAAACCGGGTCAGCCCGCTGTAAAGCGCTACCATACTGTCGGCCGGATTCAGCGTGAACGATTTATTGAAATCTTCCTGGGCTTTGGCATAATCGCGGAGATTGAAATACGCATACCCCCGGTTGAAAAGGATCCGGGCATTTTTTGGCTCTTCGCCGGAAGCACGGGTAAGGTAATCGATCGCCTCAGGATAGTTTTCCGATTTGATCAGCTCCAGCCCTCTCCGGAAGGTGACCGAAGCATTCTTGTAATCGTTCGTCTGGGGGTTATACGCTTTTTTGGTGTTACCGCTTTTGGCCGGTTCAATCCGGGTTTCCGCAAGCTTTTCCGCCGGCGTTTCCGGCTTCTTTACCTCCGCGGCGGCCGGTTCTGTCTTCGCCGGTTCGTTCTTCGGCGGCTCCTGCTGCTGCTGGCAGGCGAAAAGGAAGATAAATGAAAGAAGGATGAGCGCTGATTTTTTCATCTTGTTGTTTTTTAGAAAACGCGGGCAAAGGTAGTAAATTCTTTTAGTCATTAGCTCACTTCGTTCGCGTCAGAAGCTCGCTGCGCTCGCGATGATTAGGTAGTCATAAGGTGGCAAATGCTACCTGACCAACGACCAACGACTGATCCTTCATCCGGCTTTGCCGGATTCAGAACGAGCGACTAACGACTTTTTTATGGAAATCTCAGGAATTCTTCGTAAACTTGCACCCGATTTTAAAACAACCGGTTTATCCATTTGACCAGCATGCAGGAACGTACAGTAAAATCAGCCGTTTTACAGATACTAGTCTTTTCATTCCTCCTGTTTTCATGGGGGATTTCATACGCGTTTGCCGGAGAAGATGTTCCGGCCGGCAGTCAGCAATCGGCAGTCGGCAGTCGGCAGTCGGCAGACGGCAGTCAGCAGCATGGAAATAACCATGAGCCTGCCACCGGGCACCGGGAGGAGGAAGCTTTCAACGCCGGACGGATGATCATCGACCATATCGTCGACTCCTACGAATGGCATATCCTGAACATCGGCCATACCCACGTCTCCGTTCCCCTTCCGGTCATACTGATCTATGATGGAAAACTACATGTGTTTATGTCTTCGAAATTCCATCATGGCCATGATGCTTACAAGGGCTTTAAGATTGAAGACCAGGGACCGAAGAAAGGAAAGATCGTAAGGGTGAAAGAGGGGACGATGGAAGCGGATGAACATGCCGGGGGGATCATCGATCTGTCTATCACAAAAAATGTGCTGGCCATCTTTGTCAGCGCCGCGTTGCTGTTGATCATATTTACCTCCGTCGCCAGGGCCTACCGCAGAAATGCCGGCAAGGCACCGAAAGGGCTGCAGTCGCTCCTCGAGCCGATCATCCTCTTTGTGCGCGACGACATCGCCCGTGCCGCCATCGGCGAAAAGAAATATGAGAAATACACGCCTTACCTGCTGACCGTATTTTTCTTCATCTTCTTCAACAACCTGATGGGCCTTATCCCTATTTTCCCCTTCGGGGCCAATGTGACGGGCAACCTGGCCGTTACGGGGATCATGGCAGTTTTCACTTTTATCATCACGACATTCAGCGGGAACAAAGATTACTGGAAGCATGTGTACAACGCTCCCGGAGTGCCCTGGTGGCTGAAGTTTCCGCTGCCGCTTATGCCGATTGTTGAACTGATGGGGCTTTTCACCAAGCCGTTCGTACTCATGGTCCGACTCTTTGCCAACATCAGCGCAGGGCATATCATCATCCTGGGTTTCATGAGCCTGATCTTCATTTTCGGGAACATGAAGACTTACCTGGGGCTTACCGTTGCACCGGTCTCCGTTGCATTCGGGATTTTTATGGGATTCCTGGAACTGCTGGTCGCTTTTATCCAGGCCTACGTGTTTACATTACTTTCAGCCCTTTATTTTGGAATGGCGATAGAAGAACATCATCATGCGGCGGAGCATCACGCTGCCGAAGGACATTGATTTGAAACATTTTTTCACTAATTAATACAATTAACTATGGAACTTTTAGCAATTTTATTACAGGTAGCAACAGACCTTGCACCGTTAGCCAAGATGGGAGCCGGAATCGGCGCCGGGATCGCGGCCATCGGGGCAGGGATCGGCATCGGCCAGATCGGCCGCGGCGCAGTGGAATCCATTGCCCGCCAGCCGGAAGCCGTCGGCGATATTCGTTCGAACATGATCATCGCCGCCGCTCTGATCGAAGGCGTGGCCTTCTTCGCCATCGTAATCGGCCTGCTGGTGTTGTTTGTCTGAGAAAGTCCGTATGTCGTGAAGCATCCCGGCGGTTGGCCGGGATGCCAGCGGCTTTGTTAATTTCAAAAACATTAAAACATGGAACTGATTCAACCGGGATTAGGCCTTATTTTCTGGATGACCCTTTCGTTCGGGCTCGTATTGTTCCTCCTTGGAAAATTCGCCTGGAAACCGATCATGAAAATGTTGCGGGAACGGGAGGAATCGATCGAGAACGCCCTTCATGCTGCCGATAAAGCCAGGGAAGAGATGAAGAACCTGGTGAGCGATAATGAGCGGCTCCTGGCCGAAGCCAAAAACGAACGCGACGCTATCCTGGGCGAAGCCCGGAAGATACGCGAGAAAATGATCGAGGAGTCACGCCTGAAAGCCAATGAGGAAGCCCAGCGTATTGTCGACAGCGCACTCGAACGGATTGAAAATGAGAAGATGGCTGCCATTACGGAACTGAAAAACCAGATCGCCCTGCTGTCCATTGAAATCGCCGAGAAACTCCTGCGGGAAGAGCTCTCCCATGATAAAAAGCAGGAGGAGCTCATCCGGAAAATGCTGGATGATGTCAAATCGAATTAATTTCAGATCATGCTCGACTCAATTATTGCAGAACGATATGCCCGATCTCTCTTCGACCTTGCCCGGGAAACGGGGAGGATCGAAGAAGTCAAGGCCGATATGGACCTGCTGTTGCAATTGATTTGCGACAGCAAAGAGTTCAGGCATTTTCTGGTTAACCCGGTGATCAAACCGGCTAAGAAAACCAGCGTCCTCGACGCTTTACTGAAAGATAAAGTGGATGATCTATCCAGAAAGTTTTATCACCTTCTGGCCACAAAAAGAAGAGAAAAATTCCTGGAAGGAATTGCCAGAGCCTATGTGGAGAAATACAAGACTTTTAATATGATCATTACAGTCGAGCTCAGGACGGCCAGCCCGCTCGGGGCACCTTTACGCGAACGGATCGTTCAGCTCATCGATAAAAGGGAAGGGGTGACGGTCGACCTGGTGGAAAAAACCGATCCGGCCATCATCGGCGGATTCATTGTTTCAACAGGCAATATGCGCTACGACGCCAGCCTGTCGACCACCATCAAAAAATTGAAAAAAGAATTTGAAGAGAATTTATATATCAGGGAAATTTAGCAAAACAGCGATTTATGGCACAGATTAAACCTGCTGAAGTATCGGCTATCCTCCGCCAGCAACTGGCAGGATTCAAAGACGAAAAAGCACTGGAAGAAACAGGGACGGTCCTGACAGTAGGCGATGGCATTGCACTGGTCTACGGGCTCAGCAACGCCCAGGCCGGCGAACTGGTCGTCTTCGAAAAGACAGGCATCAAAGGCATTGTGTTGAACCTGGAGGTCGATAATGTCGGGGTGGTTCTCCTTGGACCTTCAACAAACCTGAACGAAGGCGATAAAGTGGTCCGCACCGGACGCATCTCCTCCATCGACGTCGGTGAAGGAATGCTCGGAAGGGTCATCAATACCATCGGTGAGCCGATCGACGGCAAAGGCGAGATCAAAGGCGAAAAGTTCGAGATGCCGATGGAGCGCAAAGCTCCCGGGGTTATTTTCCGCCAGCCGGTGAACGAACCGCTTCAAACCGGTATCAAGCCCATCGATGCTATGATCCCGATCGGCCGCGGCCAGCGCGAGCTGATCATCGGCGACCGCCAGACGGGAAAAACCGCCATCGCCATCGATACGATCATCAACCAGAAAGAGTTTTACGATGCCGGAAAGCCGGTCTATTGCATTTATGTTGCTGTCGGACAAAAAGGCTCCTCCGTTGCCCAGACGGTGAAGACACTGGAAGACCACGGCGCGATGCCTTACACGATCGTCATCTCGGCGACCGCTTCCGACCCGGCTGCCATGCAGTTCTATGCCCCGTTTGCCGGCGCCGCCATCGGCGAATTTTTCCGCGATACCGGAAGGCCGGCCCTCGTGGTGTACGACGACCTGTCGAAACAGGCGGTGGCCTATCGCGAGGTATCCCTGCTGCTCAGGAGGCCCCCCGGACGGGAAGCTTACCCGGGAGATATTTTCTACCTGCACTCGAGATTGCTGGAAAGAGCCGCGCGCGTAATCTCGGCCGATGTTATCGCCGCAAAGATGAACGATCTGCCCGACTCGCTCCGGGATAAAGTCAAAGGCGGTGGTTCACTCACTGCCCTCCCGATCATCGAGACCCAGGCCGGCGACGTCTCCGCATACATCCCGACCAACGTGATCTCCATTACCGACGGGCAGATCTTCCTGGAGACCAGCCTGTTCAACGCCGGTATACGTCCCGCCATCAACGTCGGTATCTCGGTATCCCGCGTCGGCGGCTCGGCCCAGATCAAATCGATGAAGAAAGTGGCCGGAACGCTGAAGCTCGACCAGGCGCAGTACCGCGAACTGGAAGCCTTCTCCAAGTTCGGTTCCGACCTCGACCCGGCCACCAAAGCAGTCATAGAGAAAGGAAAACGCAACGTCGAGATCCTGAAACAATCGCTGCACGAAACAATGCCGGTTGAAAAGCAGATCGCCATCATTTTCTGCGGAACACGCGGCCTCGTGAAAAACGTCCCTGTACCAAGCATCAAGGATTTTGAGGTGGAATTCCTGCACCATATGGAGGTGAACCATCCGAAAGTTCTGCAGGAGCTGAAGGCCGGCCGCCTCAACGATGATGATGTGAAGCTGATGGAACAGGCAGCGAAAGATGTAGCTAAGAAATACGAGAAGTAATGCCGAGTTTAAAAGAAGTTCGGATCCGGATCGAGTCGATCAAATCGACCCAGCAGATTACCAGCGCGATGAAGCTCGTTGCCGCCAGTAAGCTGCGCCGGACGCAGAATGCGGTGCAGGCGCTGGCTCCTTATGCGTCGAAGCTACGGGAGATCCTCGGCAACCTCAGCGCCAGCATCGACAATACGGAAGAAGCGGTTTACACCACGGTAAGGCCCGTGCAGAAGGTGTTGCTGCTGGTCGTTACCTCCAACCGCGGCCTCTGCGGACCTTTCAACGGCAATATCATTAAAGCCGCCAAAGCGCATATCGAAAAGAATTACAGCGATATCAACCGGAACGGCCAACTGGACATTATGACCATCGGGAAGAAAGGGACCGACTTCTTCCGGAAGAACAAATACAATCTGGTTAGCGATAACCATGAGATCTTCGACTCGCTGACCTTTACGAATACTACAGCAATGGCCACCGCATTGATGGCCGATTTTGCCGCAAAAAAATACGACCGGATCGAGATCATTTACAATCATTTCAAGAACGCCGGACAGCAGGTGATCACCATCGACCAGTATTTGCCGATCATCCCGGTGACTACCGGAAAGCCGGCTGATAGCAAACAGAAAGCCGATTATCTCTTCGAACCGGAGAAGAAGGTGCTGATCGGGGAACTGCTTCCGAAGATGCTGAAGGTTCAGTTCTACAAAATTATTCTGGATTCGTTCGCCGCCGAGCACGGCGCCCGGATGACCGCTATGTCGCAGGCTACGGAGAACGCATCGGAAATCCTCAAACAGCTTAAGCTTTCTTACAACAAAGCCCGCCAGAGCGCGATCACCAAAGAACTCCTTGAGATCGTCAGCGGCGCCGAAGCGCTTAAAGGATGAGGGTGGCTCAAAAGTACAAATATTCACTTTTAATTGTTAGTCCGACGACTGAAGCCGTCGGTTCCCACCTTCGTAAAACCATAGGAACCAACGGCTTTAGTCGTTGGAGCACGAACTAATATCAGGTCATTATTGTGAAATATCAGGCTTTTGAGACAGCCTTTAAATCATTAGTCTTTCGTTTTATATTGCGATAATTTATTTCGATCATAGTCGAAATAAATTTCATATCTTTATAAATATACGTTCATAATCGAAATATTTATTTATTGATGAGATCCAGGAAATTGAAGGATGGGAAAAAGCAGTCTCGGGATTTCTTTAAACTCAGGGAATGCTCAGGTGCTGGCAACCCGGGTGAAGAATTCGCTCCACTAGAACGCATTAATGACAATTATCCCAAGTTCGTATTAACAATGGATAAGTATTTTGATGTAAATAGAGCAGGTATTCAATGGCAGAACCTGGTCTACTATCTTGCTTTCCCTTAAAAGTAGTAATCCGTAATAGTAATTCGGACGATTTTCAATTTAACAATTGAACAATTGAACAGTTTAACATTCTACCTTAAGTCTTCTGACCACTGTATTCTTTTATAATAAATATCTTTGCAAAAAATTTAAAATCTCCGAACCATGATATCAAAGAAAGTCGAAAAAGCCATTAACGAGCAGATAAAAAAAGAGGAGTACTCCTCCCGGCTTTATTTAGCCATGGCATCCTGGTGCCAGAAGAACGGTTATCCGGGCGCTGCAGCGTTTTTATACACCCATTCCGATGAAGAGAGGATGCACCAGTTAAAATTCGTCCACTACCTGAACGACCGCGGCGGTTATGCCGTGCTGCAGGACATTGAGCAGCCTGCTTTTAAAGGTGACAGTCTGCTGAAAATGTTCCAGGAGGTGCTCAAACATGAACAGTACATCACGGCCTCGATCAACGACATTTACCACGTCTGCATGACGGAAAAGGATTATACCACGGCCAATTTCCTGCAGTGGTTCATTACCGAGCAGATCGAAGAAGAGAACCTGGTCAACGGGATTCTGGACCAGATGGCGCTGGCCGGATCGGATAAATCGGGATTATTCCATATCGATAAGGAGCTTGGTGGTAAAGCTGCTCCGGCAGGGGGTGGAGCCAAGCCCTCCGCGACTTAATTGTGCTTTGCGACCCTTTGCGTGATAGTTTTAAAAGCTATTTCGCAGAGGTACGCAAAGACGCGCAAAGTTACGCAGAGGATTTCATCTCGCCGGTTCGTCTTCTATCTCGAAATAATCAGTTTGGAACTGCCAACGATGTTGCCTCCATTACGAAGAACGACAAGATACAATCCAGGCCTGAGATTTTCGACATTCATCTGAATTTCATGATTGGATACTGGTATGAGAAATTTCCGGATTTCTATCCCATACATATCATACATCTCCAATAAAAAATCCCCTCGACCATCGACCATCGACCATCGACAATCGACAATCCCTGAGGCTGGATTAGGCCACACCTCCAACCCTCTCCCCGTCTCCTTGTCTCCCGGTCTCCCCGTCTCCTCTTCTTCAATTCCCAGGCATGTATGCACCCTCACACACTTCGCTTCCGACCATTCAGAATACCCGCAGTCGTTTGTTCCGCGGGCTTTCAGCTCGGCAGTGCCCTCGTAGGTGAGGTTCCAGGTGATTTGTGCTGACAATGAATCACTTGTTATTGTTCCTGCATTTTCCGGGATAAGCATCCATTCGTAGCCCGAGGCCCATTTTGCCGTATCGAGGGAATAGACGGATGTGGCCGTAACAGTGGAACAGACCGTATCCGGCCCGGACGTAATGACTGGCACATGCGGCTTGTAATAATCGCAGTCCTTGATTTCGAGCAGCCAGGCGTTATAAATGCTTGTATTATTCGGAAACAAATCACATTCGACATCGTCGCTGAGGTAATTGGCATTTGCCCCGATCACATAATTGTAATCATCTTTCTTCAACACCGAATGAATTCCCCAGAACCGTTCCGTACTCTGACCGCCAAAACAATGATTCCATTGAAGTTCACCGTCTCCTGTGAGTTTAACAACCCATATATCGGAATAGTAATCAAACAATGAATGATTCCCTGTAACATCGCCATCAAGTGAAAAAGCATTGCCAATTATGATGAATCCGCTATCGTCTGTCTGAGTTAAAAATACCGGCCATTCTGAAGCCAATCCACCAAGACACTTTTGCCATATAAGATTGCCGTAAAGATCTATTTTAAAAGCCCAGATATCCCCATAATCACCACCGGGATCGCCATGAAAACCACTTACATCACGGTCATTTGATCTGGTTGAAGCTGCGATAACATATCCACCTTCAGCTTCAATTATATCATAACCTTGATCAGGATATTTACCTCCATAACACCATTGATTTACAAAATTCCCATTATAATCCAATTCTACAATCCAGACATCGGTATAAATATAATATCCGATATCGGGGCAATCGATCATACCTCCCAGAAGTTCGTGACTTCCGACAAAAAGGATTGTATTGTGAGAAGTGGGTTTTATTTTCAGTCCATTATCTGCCCCTTCGTTGCCGATCGTTTTTTGCCATATGATGTTACCCACAGAATCTATCCGGCACAACCAAACATCCATATTCCCATAATAATTTGTAATATCGCCACCTAAGGAGCTTATAACTCCCATCATCAACGCCCCTTTATCCGGCATCAAGATTGCATCAATGGCTATCTCACCATTAGCCGCGCCACCATAGTTTTTTTCCCACATAATTTCTCCATCAGCATTTATTTTAACCATCCAGAAATTTTTACCCTGAAAATTATGAACGTCGCCATCGCTGGAACTTGCGTGATTGAACAAGTAATAGCTGTCGTGGTCTATACGAATGATTTTATGGGGCCCATCGCCTGAACTGCCTCCATAACATCGTTCCCAAATAACATTGCCATAGTTGTCTGTGTTAACAATCCAGGCATCGGCTCCGCCATGATAATTTGAGATACCAGGTCCATCATTAAGAATATAAATTCCAAACAAGTAGCCATTGTCAGTTTTTTCAGCAGCGTAAGTCCAATTATGCCCATTCTCGGCGCCGAGGCAGTTTTGCCAGATCACAGACTCTATTTGTGCATTCAGGGCAATGGTATTAAAGAAGATAGAGAGTATGGGCGTGATTATGATTTTCATAAATAGTTGGGTTTTATTACTACTGCAGGCTATCTGCCTGCAGCAGTTAATGAAAATGTTACTGGATTACTATTTTGCCTGCTTTGCTTATTCCATCTGATAATAGACTATAGTAATAAACCCCTGCTTTAATTTCAGTTGTATTCCATACTTTTTGACCTTGCTTGCCATATACCTGAATCTGCCAGATTCTTTTTCCACTCAAGTCTGAGATAAGGATTTGTCCAGTTGAAGTTTCGTTAAACAGTTCATAATTAAAGGCCACATAATATTGGGCAGGATTGGGCTCAGCCGAAATCATTAATATTTCATTTACAGTAATTGGCTGTAGATTATGTATGTAAGCATTTTTCAGATATGTACTATCGGGCATTTCCATACAATTACAGTAATAATGATCGTAGGCATAAGTAAGGATATTCCTGGCCATGTTACCGGCGATGGATGTGCTATCTTCGGCGAAGTTCTCCAGTAAAGAAATTTCCGTGCTATCAAGCTCAGAAATATTTTTACTTTCCGCAATCCATTGAATTTGAAGCTCGACCATCGATTTGTAATTGTTGTAGTCCGCCAGACTTTCACCTTCAAGGTTATATAACGAAGGCAATAGATTAATAAGTGCGATAGCATTTGCCGTATCATTTTCGGAAAGATATGATGCTATGATTTGACGGTCGGCAACCATATTATCCAGATTATCCAGCCAGTTCCTATAATCTGATATGTTAATCGCTGTATCGAACAGGATGCTTCGTACAATATCTTGAACAGCCTGTGTCTTTGCACCATGATATTGAGCCATTTCGTCTTCAAGTATGGTCTTATAAGTAATCCCGCTGACTGCCTGTCGGAGTATTTCGATCATGTATTGTGGTAATGGATCTTCTTTTTGCTCCAGGTAACTGATCAATGTATCCCTGTTCAGTTCATCAGGATTTGCAGAAAGGATCTCAAGTAACACTTCGTCAGGAAAAACATCGGTACGGTCGGCCATTGCCCGCAATACTTCCTGGGAAAGATGGGGAGAATGGCCAAGTAGCTGAGTTCTTAATGCCCACATATCATCAGATTCTGCAGATTCAATATCGGACAATTCCGTTTCCGTATCTCCCCCATCAATTAATGATTCATATAAATAACTTACCGAATTAAAGTCGCTAAGATTTTGGGCATAAGATTCTTCTTTTGCCAATCGTTCTTCATAAGTCAGGCCAACATGTCCGCCACCCCCATAATGATCCGGGCAATCATATTCATAACTAATGACCTTTTCAAATAATTCATCCGGATCTGCATGGATGTTAATCGGTTCCTGATCGGTACAAGGATCACAATAGTAATAATTGATGATACTTGTGCCCCAATTTTCGAAATGCATAACATAAGAGGTATACCTTGAAAAAATGTTACCAGATGCTGTGTCACGACTTCCATGATAACCCCGGATCATCGCTCCGGTAGTATCCGTTCCGATGAATTGTACCATAAAGTCAACTGCATTATGGGAATTCTGATTGCATTGGTACTCAACACCAGTAGAAGCATTGTTTTGGTCGGAACGATTTTTTCCTTCAGCATAGTTTCCAAAGCTTAATCTGTCTAACTCATTTTTGTATATAATGTCATGTTCCGAGGGGCAACTTTGCACCCGGATACCGGCATAGATCCCTGTCGGGGCGCTAAAGTTTTTTCTGAGTTTATTGTTTTCAATACAAAAACCATTAGCCAGATTTACATCAATTCCAAACCCATTGGCGAATCCGCAATGCCCTGTCGTCCCTTCATCATATCCTACCTCAAAATAGTTTCCGAGGACGACAGCATAATTCGTACTTGAAAGATAGACGCCAATGGCATTGTCATCAAACCTTGCGCTGTGAATGAAAGTGGGATGAGGCTGCAAATCAGAAGTGAAAGAGCCTATTCCCCGATAAAAGCCGCTGAACCGGCAACTGTCGGCATCAACGCAGGGAATGGTATGCGAAGGGCAGTAAGGCCTTACGTAAAAGCCGGCGTTGTAAGCAGCTATGCCATCGCTCCATTCCGAAATATTTGAAGCATCGTGATTGAGAGAGAATGTGCACCCGTTGAATTGCAGACCCCTGACATGGCAGAGATCGACGTGTTTGTTAAAAGTCATATCGCCCAGGTAATATTGATCGATAATAAATGCACAATTAGTGAATATTCCGTAATAATCAAGTTCCTGTGTGGGATATAATGGATTGAAGTTGCGGTAATACAGTGCATGCGCAGACATGACATTGTTTTTAAAAGTAGAATTGTAAGCTTCCACAATGCCTCCCGTCATGGTGTAATCATCCGGTTTCCATAGATTTATGGCTGTGACGGCATTTTCAATTGTTGCGCCATTGAGAATGATTACACCTTGTGGATAGGGTAAAAGCGGGTACTTGAATTGCGGAGCATTCGGATAACCCCAGACTTCGATGCCGGGCCAGGAGGTGTTTTCATGATCGCAACATTTCATATTGGTCAGTGTTGAATTATTTACAACCAGGGTGCCACCGGATTCAATAACCAATGCTGCTTCCGGGCCAAATTGAATATCAGCATTTATAGTAAGCGTAACGCCTGATTTAACATGAACTGACCTCAAGAAAGACCTGGAGTAATCCCAGGTTTCATCTGCCTCAATTTCCAGTATTGGCGCTGATTGTCCTGCCTTGCAAACGGCTTTGTAAGCATTTAGCCGGCCATGGCCAATTTCATCATTATGCCCGTTTTCATCGTATGTGTAATAAGACCCTTTATCGGCCGCTGCTTTTAATGTGTCGGCGATTGCTTGATTGGTAAGATCAGGGTTCACCGAACACATCAAAGCAGCGGTGCCGGCGACCATAGCCGATGCTGCAGAGGTATTGCCTCCTTCGATCAATTCAAAGCCGTTGTAAGAATTGGTTTGTGGTACGAGTCCAAAGATATTTTCACCCGGAGCGCCTATGTCAAGTTCATCACCATAATTGGAATTTGATTTTCTAAGATCCTGATCAGTAGTTGCCCCAACTGCAAATACAAAATCAAGGTTTGCCGGATAAGACACACTAAAATCGCTACCTTCACCATGGTTGCCGGCAGCTGCTACTATAAAAGCGCCATTATTATATGCATCTTGTAAAGCATTTGTAATGAAAGAATTTTCTAAGGTTTGTAATGCCAATTCAATAATTTTAGCTTTATGCTCATGAGGCAATTTATACATTGCGTATTCTATTCCCCAAGCAACATCACTAGTTAAAGCTCCTTCTTCTCCAGTAACACCCAGTTTGTAAAATAGCATAGATACTCCTTTATCGTGCCATCCGCCTGCAATTCCGGATATCCCATAACCATTATTTGTTTTGGCTCCAATAATTCCTGAAAGAAAAGTTCCATGCATCCAGAATGCCTTTGCTAACGGCTCATCATATTGACAATATTCTAATAACCAGTCATAATCATAATTTCTTACATCATTCCCTTGATAGAAAACAGGATAATGGTTCACGTCGTGCATTTCTCCCCAGCCTTTCCAATCGTCGTCATAACCGTTTGCATCATTATCTGTAGTGTCTCCGGAATTAGGGTCGTTCCAAATAGTCCAGGTGTCCTGATCATTAAGGTAAATGTTCTCATAACCGTCCGTTCCAGGTCCAAGGTCATCATGTTCCCAGTCAAAACCCCAATCAAGGATTGCAACTATCACCTCGGGATCGCCTGTAGTTATATTCCAGGCATCTCTGGCTTGAATTTGAGTTAAATACCACTGATCCAAAGAATAATTGTCTGAGGCTTCTAATGGTTCACAAGCCGGATAAACCGATGTGTTATATTCGACCGCTTCTACCAGGTTTTCACCACTTAAATCCGTTGCCAGTTCGACGAATCTATAGCCCGGATCATAGGTGTAAGAATGCCAGCCAAATGTAAAATAATGATTCAAATTTAAATCGTATTCATTCTCGATAGATTCAATGTTAATGGTATTTGCAATCCCATTATACCTGATAAAGATAAGGGAAGTATCGACGTAAAAGGTATCAGTCTGGTAAATTATAAAGTACTTTTCATTGTCATAATGAATTGTATCATTTCCAACTATGTTGATACTGGCCTGGATAGGAAGAGAACATATGAAAGAGAAACTTAAAAGTAAGATTGGATTAATTATTTTTTTCATGGATTTGCTTTTTAAAGATTTAGTAATGGAGTTTAAATGGGAAACTTAAACCGCATTACGGGGGGATCTTTATTAAACTCTCTCTCTCTCTCTCTCTCTCTCTCTCTCTACAGAAACGCGCTATTAGGTAAAACCGAATCATTTGGATCAATTGGATTTGGTTAAAAATGAAAACGCGAAATGCATGGAACAAATATAAATAAGATATATTCAAAAGTCAAGGGATGGTTGATAACTTTTTCGTACATGAGACTCCATCTCAAATTAGAGATGGAGTCTCATTAAATTCAGATGGAGTCTCACAGAAATACCCCATTACACTATCAGTTCCAGATGGAATTGTCTTCCGACGGGTGAATCCGTCGGTTCCAAAGATGCACAATATGGCACCAACGGATTTACCCGTTGGAGCAATACAAACAACAACCAAAGGATTTACCCGTCGTACTACCAAATCAAATCGAAAATGCCGAATGCCGAATGCCGAATCGGGTAATACCTCTATTCCCTGAAGCTGATCTCCTTCTCAAGCTCCCGGTACCAGCTTTCCCCGTATTTCCTCACCAGGGCCGTCTTCAGAAATTTGTAAAGCGGTATCCCCTCTTTGTTTCCCAGCTTCAGAGCCGGTTTGCAAATATTCCACTTGTGGTAGTTCACCGCTTCGAATGTGGCGTATTTGGTGATCCTGACAGGGTAGAGATGGCATGATATCGGCTTGAG
Organism: Bacteroidales bacterium; assembly: GCA_017991835.1. Lineage (GTDB taxonomy): Bacteria > Bacteroidota > Bacteroidia > Bacteroidales > JAGOPY01 > JAGOPY01. The sequence goes on from JAGOPY010000010.1 coordinate 140,327, forward strand.
GAAACGGGTTTTGCCTTCGCTGAAGGCTTTTTCAATGGCACAATAAGCTATCCCGTTGTTAAAATTGGTAAACGCGCATTCGCCGTCGTTCACAAGGGGCGTGACAAACTTTCCGGCAATATCGTAATCAAAAACACCGGAGTTCTCAACCGTCGCAATGCCTCGTTCGGTCATAAACGGCTTTATCGCTTCCAGTTCGTCTTCCAGGATGGCTATCTCCTCTTCTTCAAGCGGGGCGCCGGCATCGCCGGCCACGCAGCACGCACCCTGGCACCGCTCCAGGTGGCAGCAGAACCTGACCAGGTGCAGGTCGTCGGAAACTGCGGTGTCGCCAATGAGGATCATCTCTCCTGGTTAAATTTCCAGTTGATGCGGCTGCTCAGCAGGTCGATCGCCACGCTGTTCTCGCCACCCTGCGGAATGATCAGGTCGGCATACCTTTTCGATGGCTCGATAAACTGCAGATGCATCGGTTTGACATACGTCTCGTAGTGGCGCAGCACCATGGCGACATCACGGCCGCGCTCCAGGATGTCGCGCTGTATGATGCGGGTCAGGCGGTCGTCGGCATCGGCATCCACAAATACCTTCACATTGAACCGGTTACGCAGTTCCGGGTGGGTGAGGATCAGGATGCCCTCGACGATGATCACCCGCTTGGGCTCAATCTTAACCGTTTCTTTCAAGCGGGCACATTCCACGTAAGAATAGCGCGGCATCTCTATAGAATGCCCTTTTATCAGCTTATCGAGGTGATGAATGAGCAGCTCCCATTCGATCGAATCGGGATGGTCGAAGTTGATCAGCTTTTTCTCCTCCGGCGACAAATGGCCGTTGTCCCAGTAGTAGGCGTCCTGCGACATGATGGAAACCGACTTTGGCGGCAAGCCCTCGATGATCTTGTTGACAACGGTGGTTTTCCCCGACCCCGATCCACCGGCGATTCCTATGACGAGCATGGTGCTGATTTTTTTGCTAAAATACAAAAAGTTGGCAGCATGTCCTGAAAAGCTTATCGGCGAGGGATCATCGCCGACATATGATCAATATAATAATGACGCGAACGCAGTGAGCTTATGGTGTTCGCGAAGCGAACTAATGACCACCTTCTGACATTATCGCACTTTATATTATTTTTACTGAATAAATAATCCCTTTCAGAATGAAGTTGCTACTATCACTTACCTTTTTCTTTTCAATACTTGTTGAATCAAACGCCCAGGTTCCGCTGAACTGGACCCGCGATGAGATCAACCCCGGGGAGGACTTCACGCTTTTCCAGGATAATTCGGTATTCACCGAAGGCGAGAAATCGCTGCACATGAAGTTGAACAAAGGTTCGGTGCCCTACCTGGTATCGGATATCTTTTACATCAGCCCCGGCGCCGCTTATAAGTTTTCGGTTGATGTCCTGGATAACGATACGGCCGGCCAGGTGAAGATCTATGCCGATTTCTACGATGCCTACGGATTTGATATTTTCGGCGAACCGCCCGTGTTTTCAGCGGATTCGGCCGATTGGGTGACGATTTCCTGGCAGGGGACCGTCCCGAGCCAGGCCGTTGTCGGTTACATCCTCATCAAATTCTATAATCAACCCGATCTTTATACTTTTACTAAACAGGCAAATATTTGGCTGGATAATGTACAGTTTATTCAAAACGATGGGCCTGACCTGGTCGCCAACGGCGGATTCGAAGAATGGGTGGTCGGCATGGAGGAAGATCCGGAAGGATCGGACCTGACTGTTTTTCCGAATCCTGCGGATGATTATATCAGTTTAAAATCCAGGGAGGAAATTATCCGCGTCGAATTGTATAACAGCGCCGGACAACGGGTGAGGCTTCAGGAGGCTAATGGCACAGTGGCCGGAATCCCTGTTGCAGGCCTGATGGAGGGACTATATCTTCTTAAGATTGAGACCGGCATCGGTGTCGTTGTGAAGAAACTGATCATCCATCATTAATTAATATTTAACAGACCAAAAGGAAATATCTGTGAATTTTGTGTCCTCAATCTGTGAAATCTGTGAGAAACAATAATCATCAATTATGAACAAAACAAAATTTATAATCATTCTTATCTCAGGGGTACTGATCCTCTTCACATCCTGCAACCAACAACCGCCACAACAAGAAAAGGCGCAGAATGAGTTCACCTTCGCCTTTCTGACCGATATTCACGTGCAGCGGGAGAAAGACGCTATTTCGGGCTTCCGGAAGGCCATAACAAAGGTCAATGAATTGAAGCCCGATTTCGTGATCACGGGCGGCGACCTGGTAATGGATGCTTTGGGCCAGACCTATGAGAGGGCTGATTCCCTGTATCATATCTACACAACGATGATGACCGAGTTCAATATGCCTGTTTTCAATACGATGGGGAACCATGAAATATACGGGTGGTATGTTTTGAAAGATGGCGATACAAATCATCCCGAGTACGGCAAGAAAATGTTTGAAAACAGGATCGGGCCGAGATTCCAGCGGATCGACCGCTTTGGATGGATCATTTTTATCCTGGATTCGGTAGTAAAAGACAGCACCGGCGACGGCTATGAGGGTGGTGTCGATGCAGTGCAGATTGCCTGGCTCAGGGAACAGCTCGCCTCCATCGGAGCCGAAACGCCAATCATTATAAGCCTCCATATCCCGCTGCTGACAACCGAAGCACAAATACTGAGGGGAGCCACGGCAGCCAACGACCGAAACGAGGTCGTCGTCAATTCCAAAGAGGTGATCGATCTTTTTAATGGCCACAACCTGAAGCTGGTTTTACAGGGCCATCTGCATTATTATGAATCTCTGCACGTTTTCGGGACGAACTATGTGACGGCTGGCGCTGTATCGGCCGCCTGGTGGGAAGGGCCGTTCCTGGGCACCGAGGAAGGCTTTCTGCTGCTGAAAGCCAAAGGGGATGAGATCAGCTGGGAATATGTCGATTATGGCTGGCAAGCAGGTAAATCTTCGCCGCTTTAGCCACCAGGTCGATCCGGTCGAATGCCTCATCGACATCCTTGCCTGTTGCCAGGCAGCCATGCCTTTCCCAGAGAATGACCTTATGCTCTTTCAGCGATTTTAAGGTGGCTTTGGCCAGCTCCTGTGAGCCAGGCTCCAGAAGAGGCACATAGCCCATTCCTTCCGGGATAAAATAGGCCGTTTCGGTATGCATACCCATCAACAATTCATTCAACCGCGCTTCATTATTAAATCCGCTAATGTGTGTCAAAGCCACCATTTCATGAACATGAGCATGAACGATCGCTTTCTCCTCTGGTTTTTGTTTCACCAGGAGGTTGTGAATGGCAAAGTGGGAGGGCAGTTCGGAAGAGGGGACCAGGGGATTTTCAGGGTCTTCGAACAGTACCTGGTACGCCTCACCCGATTTGGAGATTTTGACCAGGCAAATTCCGGAACCGGGGTCTTTTGCCAGTGTCCTCATCCTGGATCCTTTGCTGGTAATGAAGATGTAGTTGTGGGCAATGGCCGGATATTTTACCGGCAGGGGGATCATCGGGTACGTCCTGAAATCAATCCTGACATTGGGATAAAACTCGGTGACATTGACCGAAATATTTCCTCCGCTGGCTTCCGCCCAGCCCTTTTGCCAGAGCAGCGATGCCACTTCGGCAATTCCGGCGGCGACACCCTGCGCCCCCTGGTTGGTCTTATTCAGTTGCATCGTTCCGTTTGGATTTGAAAAATTCGATCAGTAAGTCAGCGCAGTCCTGCGCGAGAATGCCCGGTGTTACTGTTGTCCTGGGGTGCAGCAGACCGGCACCGGTTTTGGTGTAGCCCCTTTTATCGTCGGGCGCCCCGTAGACAATCCTCCCGATTTGTGTCCAGAAAGCGGCCCCTGCGCACATTACACAGGGTTCCAGGGTGACATAAAGGGTGCATTCGTCAAGGTATTTCGCGCCCAGATGGCCGGCAGCAGCGGTAAAAGCCTGCATCTCGGCATGCGCCGTCACATCGGTCAGCCTCTCGGTAAGGTTATGTCCGCGGCCGATGATCCGGTCGTTGCAAACAATGACGGCACCTACCGGGACTTCGTCGAGATCAAAAGCTTTCCGGGCCTCTTTCAAGGCTTCCCTCATGAAATATTCATCGGTAAACATTATCTAAAATTAAATAATAATGATGAATCTGACCTATTTTTTTGTCTTTGAGGAGTAAAGGAAGATCATTCCGACCAGTGCCGATAGAATGGATGCAGTGAAAATACCTACTTTGGCTATCTGAATAAGTTCTTCGCTTTTAAAAGCCAGGCCTGAAATAAAGATAGACATAGTGAACCCTATCCCGGCCAGCATTCCTGCGCCATATATCTGTCTCCATGAAACACCTTCGGGTAATTCGGCCAGTTTCAGCCTGACCATCAGCCGGGAAAACAATGAAATCCCTAAAATCTTACCCACTGCCAGACCAGCTATAATGCCAAGGGCAACCGGATGAAACATCATGTCAAGGATATTTCCTTCGATTTTCACCCCTGCATTGGCCAGGGCAAAAAGAGGAAGAATTAGAAAGGCAGTTACCGGGTGAAGGGCATGTTCCAGTTTCTAAAGCGGAGTATTGGCATCATCGCTGAGCTTGCCGATTTTTGAGACCAGGTGCGACTGCCGTTGCGTGAGCAGGACGTTCTCGTTGGGCTTTTCTTTCTCAAACTTATCCACCAGGACACATAATTCGTCGATATATTCTTTCTCTGTAACTTTCGTTTTTACCGGAATGGTCAGGGCAATCAAAACGCCGGCTATTGTGGCATGCACGCCTGAAAACATAAAGGAAAGCCAAACCCCGAGGAATCCGACTATGGCGTAGAATGAGGTCCTCCTTACCCCGAGCCGGCTGGCAACGGTTAAAATGACCAGGAAAATCCCGGCGTTGACCAGTTGCATGATATTTATCGTATCGGTATAGAACAGGGCGATGACCAGGATGGCTCCCAGGTCGTCGGCAATGGCCAGGGCAGTGAGGAAAATCTTCAGGTTGATGTTTACCCTGCTCCCGAGAAGGGAAAGGATCCCGAGTGCGAAAGCAATATCGGTAGCCATGGGAACGCCCCAGCCGGAGAGGTGTTCCGGATTGCCGGCATTGAATGCAACATAGATCAGCGCAGGGAATAGCATCCCGCCTGCGGCTGCGGCTATGGGCAAAGATGCTTTTTTTAATGTGGATAATTCTCCCGCAATCACTTCCCGTTTTATCTCCAGCCCGACCATAAAGAAGAACACAGCCATCAGCCCGTCGTTGATCCAGTGCTGAAGTGAATATTTCATTTGAAAATCCCCGAAAGATATTCCCAGTTTTATCTCATGCCATAATTTATCATAAGCATCAGCAAATCCCGAATTGGCCCAGATAACGGCGATTACAGCAGTAAGAAGTAAAAGGAATCCACCCAGCGATTCTTCACGGATGTAACTGGAAATATTAAAATTGCTGAATTGGAATTTTTCGCGATCCTTCATCTTTTTATAAAACATCATCTTTACTATCAAAAATAATGAAGAATTCTGATTTGGCGGGATGTAAAACCATCCATATTATTTTTCAGGATATTTGTTTTTGAGAAAATTGACCGACAACCGGATCAATTCTTTCAAATACAACACATTGACATCCTCCAGCTTGTTGATATAAACACAACCGGCCCCTGTTTTGTATTTGCCCAGCTTATTCATCAGGTCGTCAAATACTTCATCCTCGCCCCTGACATAACCGGCCATGAGGTAAAGCGAGATATTTTGCTTCCGGGGTGAAAAACCGGTCAGGAACCAGTCGCCTTCCTGGCCGCTCTTGGATTTGTAATGGTATTTTCCGAATCCGATCAGCGAAGTGCCCCACAATACGGGCTTCTCACCGGTAACTTCGCTCATCATTTCCAGGATCGCGTAACTGTCGTTCCTTTTTTTTTCATTTTCTACCGAGTCAATAAATAGTTTTACATCCGATTCGGTAGGTTTTGTCTTTATTTCTCCCATAACGGTAAAATTGTATGTTATTAAACCAAATTTGTTAGTCATTGTTCAAATATGGAGAAAAATTGCATTCCGACTTATCCTATATTTGTAAAAATAAATTTTGAAGATATTTGAAATGTTATAATCCGTCATAAAATGAAAAAACTAATTTTTGCTATTCTACTCGTACTGCTTGTAAATGCAGGATTTTCACAGGCCAGGATACAGGTTATCCATAATTCGGCCGACGCTGCTCTCGAAACTGTTGATATCTGGCTGGATGAAACGCTGTTGCTGGATAATTTTTCATTCCGGACAGCCTCTGCATTCACAGATGCCGTTCCCGGCAATGTATCCATTGTAGTGGCCGAAGCCGACAGCCAGAATCCCGACAACCCTCTCTGGTCGGGAAACTTTGAATTGACTGATAATGAAACTTACGTTATAGTGGCTGAAGGGATGATCAGCCAGACCGGTTATAATCCGTATGTCCCGTTCAATCTGGCTGTTTACAGCGGCGCCCGGGAGATAGCGACATCCGAAGAGATGACCGATATGATCACCCATCATGGATCCACCGACGCCCCTGATCTGGATATCAATGAGATAGCCATCGGTCTTGGAACAATCGTCGACAATATCGGATATTCCGAATTTGACGGGTACCTGGAACTGGCTACCAAAGATTTCATGTTCGATGTGACGGAAGCTGCCGGAAGCCCGCTGATCGACACCTATACGGCCTATTTCCGCATCCTCGGATTCAAAGGAATGGCCATAACCGTACTGACCTCCGGCTTTCTCGATCCGGCCGCCAACAGCAACGGCCCGACTTTCGGCCTGTGGGTTGCCACGGCTGCCGGCGGCGACCTGATCGAGCTTCCTCCTTATAATCCTACCGCCCGTGTGCAGATCATCCATAACTCCCCCGACGCAGCAGCTTCGACTGTCGATGTCTGGATGAACGATACCCGCATTGCCGACGACCTGGCGTTCCGCGCGGCCACCCCGTTCCTGGAACTTAATGCGGAAGAGGAAATTACCATCGCCGTTTGTGATGCCGGCAGCGAGAATCCGTCCGACCCACTCTGGTCCGGGAATTATACCCTGACGGTCAATGAGAAATATATCCTGGTGGCCGATGGCATTATCAGCCCATCGGGATACGATCCTGCACCTCCTTTCGATCTGGAATTATTCCCCCAGGCACGGGAGGTGGCTCTCTTCCCTGATAATACCGATGTCCTCATCCATCACGGTTCGACGGATGCTCCGGTTGTAGATATCTATGAAGTGGGTGTCGGGGCCGGTCTGCTTGCCGATAACCTGGCATACACCGGTTTCGCCGGTTATCTCGAACTGGAACCGCTGGATTACATCATCGAGATCAGGGATGAATCGGGAACCAATAAAATAGCCGCTTACGAGCTGCCGCTTGAAACGATCGGACTCGACGGCTTTGCCATCAGCCTTATCGCTTCCGGATTCATTTACCCTGAAAATAACAGCAACGGACCCGCCTTCGGATTGTGGATGGCAACCGCCGAAGGGGGAAACCTGATCAAACTGACGGTCTATGATCCGAAAGCCAGGCTGCAATTCATCCATAACTCGGCCGATAATGCCGCCGAAATGGTAGATATCTGGATGAATGAAACACTGCTGGTCGACAACCTCGAATTCCGCACCGCATCAGCCTTTCTTGATGTACCGGCATTGCAGGAACTGACGATCACCGTTGCAGGCCCCGACAGCCAGAGTCCGGATGACCCGGTTTGGTCAAATACCTATAATTTCGAAAAAGACAAATCTTACCTTTTCGTGGCCGATGGTATTGTCAGCCAGTCGGGTTATGAACCGGCCATCCCCTTTGATATGCTTGTCTATCCCAATGCGAGGGAAGAAGCCAGTAGCGGCGGACAAACCGATATGCTGATCCACCACGGTTCAACCGATGCGCCGACCGTTGACCTGGTAGAGGTAGGTATCGGCCTCGGCGTAATGGTAGATAATCTCTCCTACGGTGAATTCGCCGGGTATTTCGGCCTGGCCACCGTTAATTACATCATCCAGGTGAGGGATGAAACGGGGATGACAAAGATTGCCGCTTATTCAGTCCCGCTCGGCAATATGGGCTTGCAGGGCGAAGCGGTGACGGTCGTGGCATCCGGCTTCCTCGTGCCCGATAACAACAGCGGCGGCCCCGAATTCGGTCTATACCTTGCAAAAGCTTCCGGAGGAGACCTGATAAAACTTCCCCTGTATGACCCGAAAGCCCGCATCCAGATTATCCACAACTCTGCGGATACCATGGCGGAAATTGTTGATGTCTGGATGAACCAGACACTGCTGCTCGACAACTTTGCTTTCCGCACAGCATCTGCCTTCATGGATGCCCCGGCCAACGAGCAGTTTACTATTTCGATCAAGGGTCCTGAAAGCGTGGATCCGTATAATCCCTTATTTGCCCGTAACTATACCCTGATCGAAGGCGAGACCTATCTCCTGGTTGCCGATGGAATCATCAGCGAAAGCGGATATGATCCCGATCAACCTTTTGATATTAAAATGTATGGATTTGCCAGGGAGGAATCTGTCCAGACAGGATATACCGACATCCTGGTCCATCACGGCGCCACGGATGCGCCGGTGGTGGATATTATTGAGGTTGGCCTCGGTGCCGGACTGATTGTGAATGATCTTGCTTACGGCAACTTCAGTAATTATCTCGAGTTACCGGCCATAAATTATATCCTGGAGGTTCGAAATGCATCAAACTCAGCTCTTCTCGGCACTTTCCGGGCTCCGTTGGAGACGTTGGGGCTTGAGAACGAAGCCATTACCGTTGTGGCTTCCGGTTTTGTTGTCCCCGGCAACAACAGCGATGGCCCCGCCTTCGGTTTGTGGCTGGCCAGGGCCCAGGGCGGCGCCCTGATCGAATTGCAGGCGTATACGCCGCTGGCGCGGGCACAGGTAATCCACAATTCGGCCGATGCAGTTGTTTCGACGGTGGATGTCTGGCTCGATAATACGAAGATCCTGGATGACTTTGCTTTCCGCTCCGCCAGCCCGTTCATCGATGTTCCGGCCAACACCCAGGTAACCATCGCTATCAAGGGAGCCGACAGCCAGGATCCTTCCAACCCGCTGTGGTCGAAGAACTATACCTTTACCGAAGATGAAAAATATATCCTTGTGGCGGGAGGTATACTGAGCCCGACCGGCTATGATCCTCAAAAACCTTTTACCGTATTTGACTATGAAGGAGCAGTGGAACAGGCGGCGGAGACAACCAATACCGATGTTCTGGTCTTCCATGGAGTGACCGATGCACCGCTGGTGGATGTTGTTGAAATTGGCGCCGGCGCCGGAACGATCGTGGATGACCTGGATTATGGCGTATTTGATGGCTATCTGCAACTGGAAACAGGCAACTATGTGCTCAATGTTACGGACGAAACGGGCGCCAGCGTGGTTGCCTATTTCGAAACTAACCTTCAGGATTTGAACCTGCAAGGCAAATCGTTGACATTGCTGGCATCCGGTTTCCTGGATCCTTCGGTTAATAACGACGGGCCTGCATTCGGTCTCCTCGGCGTCAAAGCCGATGGCAGTACGGTACTGTTTACGAATACGCTGGGTATCACTGAGCCGTCGGTCAACCTGACCGGCCTGAATGTCTTTCCAAATCCGGCCAACGATTATTTCTACGTGACTTTTGAAATGATGTCGAAAGGAATAGTTACTGTTGAACTGATCGATATCATGGGAAGGCAAGCTGCTGAACACTACTTTGGTGAACTGAATGCGGGTAAAGTGAACGAAAAAATCACGTTGGACGGAATCCAGAATGGATATTATTTGTTAAGGATTAATGCCGGGGATGACCAGGTGGTCAGGAGATTGATCATCAAATAATCCCGGGCATCGGTCTTAAACCTCCTGTTCCCTTTTATTGTGCACCAGCGAGGCAATAATGCTCAGTCCCAGTATTGCCGATATGACAATCAGCGATGCATCCGTGGAGATTTTGTAGAAATCATGCGTCAGCATTTTCAGCCCGATGAAAGCCAGTAATGCAGCTAGCCCGACCTTCAGGTAGAAGAACTTGCTGAAGAAATGCGACACCAGGAAGAACAGTGACCGCAATCCCATGATCGCAAAAATATTCGAGAAGAAAACGATATACGGATCGCGGGTAACAGCGAAAATAGCCGGGACCGAATCGACCGCAAAGATCAGGTCGCTGAATTCGATTACCATCAGTGCGATAAACAAGGGCGTTACGTAAACGATCTTGTTTTTCCTGATCCAGAATTTATTTCCTTCAAACTTAGGGTGAACAGGGAAGAATCTTTTGGTCAGCCTGACCATCGGGTGGTGCTCCACATCAATCTTTTCTTCTTTCTTTTTAATGAAATCCAGAAACATCTTTATTGCGGTGAAAACCAGGAAGAGGCCGAAAATATACATCACCCAGGAAAATTTGTAAATAATGGCCGATAAGGAAAAGATGAAAATGAACCGCATAACGATCGCTCCAAGGATTCCCCAGAAAAGGACCCGCTTGTAATATTTCTCCGGGACATTGAAAGAGAGGAAGATGAGCAGGATGACAAAAACATTATCCAGGCTTAAAGAATATTCGATGATATAACCCGTAATGTACTGGATCGATAAATTTTTATTGAAAACCTGCAGCGCCTGGTCAAATGTCAGCCCTTCGATGTTTATCGGGTGCTTGAATTTGTCGATACTGGCCTGGATCTCGGCCAGGGTATCGTAACCATGAATAAGATTCCCGTAATGACGGATAAAAAAGTAAAACCCGATCGAGAGACTCACCCATAAGATAGTCCATGATACCGATTCTTTGAGGGAAACTATATGGCTGTTCTTGCTGAAAACCCCGAGGTCGATGAATAAAAGGAAAAGGATTAATACGATAAATCCTGAAAAGAAAATAACCTCGTTGCTGATTTCCATCTGACATAAAAATTTCAACAAAATTAGTTATTGTTTTGAAACAATCTAATTTACGCGGCTGAACCGGTTTATAGTTCAAAAATTTATATGTTTGCCGTCCTTTGTTTAATACTTATTTTAAAGATGATGATAATGAAAGCGAATACCGAAATGAATCCGAATCCGCTGGTGCAGTATCTGAATAAACCGGCCGAGGAGTTTACCCGTCAGGATATCATCAAGTATGTGGAAGACAATAATATAGAGATGATAAATTTCCGTTATGTCGGGTGGGATGGGAGATTGAAAACACTGAACTTTATCATTAACGGCCGGGATCACCTTGAAACCATTTTGACAATGGGTGAGAGGGTCGATGGGTCGAGCCTTTTCTCTTTTATTGAAGCCGGATCGAGCGACTTGTATGTTATTCCCAAATACAGGACGGCATTTATTAACCCTTTCACGGAAATTCCAACTATCGATATTATATGTTCCTATTTTAACAAAGATGGCGAGCCTCTGGAAAGCAGCCCGGAGTATATCCTGAAGAAAGCCGACCGGGCCCTGAAGGAGAAAACAGGGTATGAACTGGAAGTGATGGGTGAGCTGGAATACTACATCATCAGCCCGAAAGATGACCTCTTCCAGGCAGTCGACCAGCGAGGTTACCATGAATCCACACCTTTCACCAAGTGGGAACATCTTCGTTCCGAAGCCATGCAGGCCATTGCCCAGGCGGGCGGACAGATCAAGTACGGCCATTCGGAAGTCGGCAATTTTGAAGTTGGTGACCTGATGTATGAGCAGAACGAAATCGAATTTCTTCCCTGCCCGCTCGAAAGCGCAGCAGAACAACTACTCATCGCAAAATGGATCCTCCGGTCGCTGGCTTACAAATATGGCGTCACGATCTCATTTGCGCCCAAGATCACCCTGGGAAAAGCGGGCAGCGGCCTACATATCCATACCCGGCTGATGAAGGACGGGAAAAATGTGATGATCGAAAATGGACGGCTGAGCGATACTGCCCGGAGAATGATCGCCGGGTTCCTGGACCTTGCCCCGTCGCTCACCTCGTTCGGGAACATCAATCCGACTTCGTATTTCCGCCTGGTGCCGCACCAGGAGGCGCCGACCAACATTTGCTGGGGCGACCGGAACCGCTCGGTGCTGGTCAGGGTGCCGCTCGGATGGACCGGTAAGGCCAACATGGTGCAACTGGCGAATCCGCTGGAGGAGGCGCCGCATTCTACCCTCACCGAGAAGCAGACTGTGGAATACCGCGGCGCCGACGGCACGGCCGATATCTACCTGCTCATAGCAGGTCTGGCTGTGGCTGCCCTGCATGGCCTCGAAATGAAGGATTCGCTTAAGTATGCCGAACGGACGTATGTCGATGTCAATATCTTTAAAGATGAGCACAAAGACCGGCTGAAGGGGCTGTCGCAGCTTCCGACCTCCTGCTGGGAATCCGCTCTGGCGCTCGAAAAACAAAAACCGCTGTACCTGAAATACGGTATTTTCTCTGAAGGCATGATCGACTGGATCATCCGTTACCTCAAATCGTTCGACGATCAGCATCTGCGTCGCGACATAGGCCAGAACGAAGCAGAGATCATGAAGCTGGTGCATAAGTATTTCCACTGCGGGTAATGGGGTCTGGTTATTTTCAGTTAAAAGAGGCTGTATCAACAGTAGTAAACCACAAAGGAATACCAAGGATTTCACCAAGGCGCACAAAGATTATAAATTGATAATCTGATACTTTGTGCGCCTTTGTGATGTACTTTGTGCGCCTTTTTGGTTGAATAAAAGACATTAATACACCCTCTTTATTTTCAAACAGAACACAAAAATATCAGCCAGAATGGCATTCTGAATCATCGGAAGAGCGTCATTATGGCATATTTTTAGCAATTTTCTCCCCCGGAACAATTCTTGACAAAACCCCATCTCATAAATCCATAAAGAATTAAACATTAAAAATTAAGCATTATGAATTATATGAGAATATCCCACGACCCCGTTATGCGGATGATTATGAAAGACTTCATGAACCAGGAGCGCGAAACCGAGCGCAAATGCCGCTGGACACCCGCAACTAACATCACCGAGAACACCGATTCCTTCCGGATCGAAATGGCTGTTCCGGGTTATAACAAAGAAGATTTCCGGATCAACCTTGAAAAAGACGTTTTGACAATTTCAGGGGTGATTGAGAAAGAGGAGAACCAGGAGGCGAAACCGGAACCCAACTACAGGATGCGCGAATTTGCCCGCAGGAACTTCTGCCGGTCATTTACAGTGAATGAGACCATTGAAAAAGATTCCATCAAAGCCGAATACAACAATGGCATTCTGACGGTTGTCCTGCCCAGGAGAGAAGAGGTGAAAGTGTCGAAAGAGATCAGGGTCGAGTAAAAAACCTCACTCAATATATAGTTGTTTTCATAAATGAAAGAACCGGTTTATGACCGGTTTTTTTATATAATGAGATGGCATCTCATATTTCAAGAAAAACTTGCTAATAACCTTATCTGCGTTGTAAAAGCAAACTATTGCAAGTGGATTTGAGATGCCATCTCAATTAAACAAATTCCTTCTTCAGCATCTCCACCCATTTCTCAAGCCGTTCGTTGGTTTTGGCCGACTGGTTCTCCTGATCGATGATCATGCCGACGAAATGGTTGTCGCGGAAAGCTTCCGATTCGTGAAATACATACCCGTTTTTAGGCCAGAAACCAACGATATTTGCCCGGTCTTTGATCTTTTCATATAACATACCAACGCCGTCGGCAAAACTGTCGGGATAGGTATCCTGGTCTCCCAGGCCAAACAGGGCTATTTTCTTCCCTTTCAGGTCGGCTTTGGCAAGGATTTCTGCAAAATCTTCCATGTCGTCCTGCATCTCCCCGACACCCCAGGTAGGGGTTCCGAAAATCAGAAACGGATATTTTTCTATATCTGTTTCCGTGGCAATATCAACATTGATTAGGTCTGCCTGGTCTTCACCAATTATTCTTTGCAATTTTTCAGCAACCGCCTCTGTTTGCCCGGTGCTGGATCCGTAAAAGATCCCGATTCTTTTCTGTGTCATTTCTAAACAGTTGAAATCAGCGGCAAAAATACGATTTATTATTTTTATGTAGATCGAATATAAATAATTTCCCTGTCAGTTATACAGGGAAGAACAACTACATTGAATACGCAAATACCGAAAAATCGGTACAGGCTCTGTTTAGACTCGGTATAACACCGAATTGGTCGTTCCTTTGGGCATTTCATCGCTTAGTTTTCCAGCAATTCTTACCCTGCCGGGAATTGAATCATGCCTGAACTGCCTGTGACTTCCCTTCTGTGAAACAAGATACCATCCCCTGCTCTCAATCAATTTAATGATCTCTTTCACTTTATTCCCCACCAATATTTTACAAGGGTAATACAAGTAATACCAATTTATGTGATTTATTTCATCATTTCATGTATACCAATTTTTTAATATCGCATGATTGTCTATCAAAAACCTATACCTTTACCAGGCTAATAAAACCTTTATGCCCCCTGATCTTTCTGATGTTTTTGTCAATCATAACATCCCCCGCAACCGGTTCGAAGTTGATCTCGATGATGACCACCAGGCTGTCCTGATCTATATGATCAAAGCCAGCTTGTTCGTTATGTTGCATACCGAAGTGCCTCCACAGTTTGAAGGCAGGGGAATCGCAGGGAAAATGGCAAAAGAGGCGCTGCAATTTGCGGCCAGGGAAGGCCTCAAAGTAAGGTCCTATTGCACCTTTACCACCCGGTATATCGAACGCCACCCTGAATACCATTACTTGTTGGGCTAAAGATCCAGGATTGTAATTTGTAATTTGTAAATCTTAGATTATAAAATGAACCCAACGTATACCATTAAAATTTCCTAATATTGTGGAAATGTACGTTTTCAAATAATCATCCGATATGCTTCGCAGAATTACCCTCTTTTTCCTTCTTGCAAATGGACTTCTGGCAGCCATTTCCCAGCCGGCCGGCGAACGCCTTGCATCCATCGACCCGGCAAACTATCCCGGCGCCAACCTGGTAGTCGTATTCGACAGCACGACGGCCGATGTGCAGGAATCCGGCCTTACGTATGTCAACATGCACCGGCTGTACAAAGTGATGACACCCGCCGGAGCACTGCAAATGAGCGTGGTGAAAATAGATTACGATCCGCTCTCCGCTGCCGTCGAAATCAAAAAGGTAGTGGTTTACAGAGGACGGAAGGACAATAGGACTGTTGGAAATGTCGAGGAAATTTCAAATCCTGTTTTGGATTACCCGGCGCCGGCACGAGCCATTTACTGGGGCGCCAGGGAAAAGATGATCGAGGTCGGAAGGCTCGAACCGGGCGACGCCGTCGAAGTGTGGCTCTTCCGCAAAGGATTTACCTATGCATTGCTGGATGGGGAGCAGGAAGGCGATGAACGTTATATCCCGCCGATGAAGGGGCATTTCTACGATATCGTTCCGTTCTATGGCGACGATCCTGTCATGGAAAAGGTCTACAGTGTGAATATCCCGGCTGATAAGGTGCTCCAGTATGAATTTTATAACGGCGACGTGCGCTCTTCCGCCACCCGCAAAGGCGATACCATGACCTATACATTTGTAAAAAAGGATATTAAACCGCTGAAGCGCGAGCCGAACATGGTCGACTTTTCCGATGTCGCCCCCAAGCTGCTGCTGTCGACCAGCCCCGACTGGTACGCCAAATCACGCTGGTTCTACCAGGTGAACGAAGACTTCGGGAGCTTCGATTACACCCCCGAAATCAAAGACAAAGTGGACCTGATTCTGAGAGATGCGAAATCCGAAATGGACAGCATTTCCCTGCTGACCCACTGGGTAGCCGACGAAATACGCTATTCCGGCATCTCTATGGGCTGCGGTGAAGGCTATACCCTCCACAAAGGGGAGATGACCTTTGCCGACCGCTGCGGCGTCTGCAAGGATAAGGCCGGCATGCTCGTGACCATGCTCCGGGCCTCCGGCTTCGAATCGTACGCCGCCATGACCATGGCCGGCTCCCGTATCGACTACATCCCGGCCGACCAGTTCAACCACAGCGTGACGGTCGTGAAAATGAAAGACGGGCAGTACAAGCTCCTCGATCCTACCTGGGTGCCGTTTATCCGTGAGCTATGGTCGAGCGCCGAGCAGCAGCAGAATTACCTCTATGGTCTGCCGGAAGGGGCCGACCTGGGCCTGACCCCCGTCTCTCCGCCGGAGGATCATTACCTCGATATTTCCGGCAAATCGACCCTTTCTGCCGACGGGACACTGGATGGCGAAATCATTCTCCGTGCCGAGGGGCAGTCGGATGGCGCGATCCGCAGGATGTTCACCGGCTATTACAAAGACCAATGGGACCACAACATCGAGATGGAACTGAAGCGGGTCCATCCGGCTGCGGAAATGCTGTCGGTCGACTACGGCGATCCATATGAATACCTGTCCGGACCGATCCGTATCGTGATCAGGTACCGGGTTCCGGGTTACGGGATTGTGAACGGGGATGAAATCATGCTTAAGTCGTTCATCGCTTCCGGTTTCTTTAAGCGGGCGATGAACCATCTCTACATCGATACACGGTCGGAGGCGAAAAGTTATCCTTTCCGCGACCGCTGTTCACGGCAGGTTCGCCTTATCGAGTCGATAGCTTTGCCGGCTAAATACATTATGGCCGGCAGCCCTGCAACCGAAACATTTTCCGACGCAACTGCCTCTTATGAAGGGTCTTATGAGCTTAGCAAGGAAGGCACGACATTAACGATGAACCAGCTCTCCGGCTTTAATAAAAGGATCTATGACGCCGCCGAATGGCCTTCATTCCGCAGGGCCGCTCTTTCCCAGCAAAAATTTATCGACGAACCGGTGGTTCTGAGAAGAGGTCATTAGCTCGCTGCGCTCGTGTCGTTTGGTGGTCAGAAAGTGGTCAGAAGGTGGTCAGAAGGTGGTCATAAGGTGGTCATAAGGTGGTCAGAAAGTTGTCATAAAGTAGCTATAAGGTTGTCATAAGGTAGCCATAAAGTTGTCATAAAGTTGTCATAAAGTTGTCATAAAGAAGCCATAAGGTTGTCATCTTCCAACTACTACTGACTGCTGACCGCTGACTGCCGACTGCCGACTGCTGACCGCTGACTGCTGACCGCTGACCGCTGACTGCCGACTGCCGACTGCTGACCGCTGACCGCTGACTGCTGACCGCTGACCGCTGACTGCTGACTGCTGACTGCTGACTGCTGACCGCCGACCGCTGACCGCCGACCGTTTCCCCACTTCCGCGTAGCGGATCCGCTATTGTAGATGAAATTGGATATTCGTGATAATTTCCCCGTAGGGGATAAGGTATTGCTAAAGGCATAGAGAGTAGTAGTATGGAAAATGCAAAATGCCAAATGAAATGCAAAATGCAAAACGCAAAACGCAAAATGCGAACATCTTAGGGGTCCCTATTTTTCATATAAGTCTGAATAAAATATGATTAACTTTAGCCATTCAAAGACTTTAACGATGAAAAGAAGATTCCTAATATTTTTGATCATATCCCACATCATTTTGATTGCCAGCCCGGGTTGGTCACAGGAGTTTGAGATGCCTTCCTTTGTTCATGCCATCGATGCCTGCGATATGGATATGGATGGAAGTGTTGATATCATTGCTTCATGCGCGTATGAAGACTCTATTGTTATTCTTTTTAATGATGGTTATGGAAACTTTGAACCCTATTATTATGGAAGGACGACCGGTTACCTACTATGTGGATGTATTGACG
>JAGOPY010000011.1 GCA_017991835.1 Bacteroidales bacterium
GAGAGCCGACTTTGAGTGCCAAATATCAACTAAGGATATAATCACGGCATCATCTTGATCGACTCCTATTCAAAAATAGAATTTTTTTTGAAATATTGTTTGGAAATTAACGGTATAACTTTGTGGTAAAAAATAGACTTTTGAGACAACCTCTTTTGTATCTTTACTGAAAAATCGAACCATGAAGATTTTTCAGTCCATCTTTAAACTTTTTACAGCCGCTGCTTTAGTGGCTTTTTTATTTCCGCTGAATTCATCCTCCCAGGACTGGGAACGCTTTGAGATCGATATCAGCGAATGCTCGGTTGTATTGCCTTCGGAGCCGGAGTGGTATTACGAATATTCACAGGACAGCAGCTATGTCTGGAGCGGTGAGGTGCAGCAGGGGAATATGTTTTTCGGTGTGATTTGTATCGAGTTTGCCGTGCCTTTTGATACGGAAGAATTTGATGAATATGATCTCATCCTGATCGCTGAGGATTACCTGGATTATCTTAAAGATCAATTCAGTATAACTTCTTTTACCGGTTATGAACATGTCTCATGGATAGATTCAGAAACCGGGGGAACCGGAATATCCGACTACTGGACCGACGCAGAAGGCGACCCCTGGGCCGTACAATGCTGGATCGATCCATACAACCTTGCGGTACTCTATATCTATAGCGACCCCGAAACCGATTTTTCCGACTATGAGGAACACTTCTTCAACAGCTTCTGGTTTCCCGAGGAGTAAAAAGAAAGGGTTTCCAACCCTTTTTTTAGTACCTTTGAACTCGTTTTAAATTCATTAACCCGATGAAAAAAATTACTGTGCTCTTTGTATTGCTGTTTGCTGTATTTCAGTCGTTTGCTGCTGACTGGACTGCCATCCGCTCCAACAACCCTGCCCCGGGACAAAAAGTCCTGATCTCTTCCGGCCTCGATCAAAGTATTATCACTTTTAAAACCGACGGATTTTATTCCACCACGGTCAATACCCCGCAAGGCCCGGCTGTCGTTATCTCACTTGATGAAGCGACTCCCCTGTTGCTGCAGGGTGCTCCCGACCTGCCGAAACTTACCGCTTCCGTCATCATTCCTGACCTGGCGGAGATGCAGATTGAGGTGATTTCCGCTCAATACCAGGACTTTGAAAATATCTTTGTCGCTCCCGGCAAAGGAAACCTGACGCGCGACATCGATCCGTCGTCGGTACCTTATACCTTCGGACCTGAGTACTCCACCAATGCATTCTTCCCGGGTAACCTGGCCGGAACAAGAGAACCCTATATCATCCGTGACTACCGCGGTCAAACCGTGATTGCCTACCCTTTCCAGTACAACGCAGTAACCCGCACCCTCCGCGTTTATACCGACATTACGGTTAAAATCAGCTCCACCGGCCATTTGGGTGAGAATCCTTTGTATAGAAACGAAAATGACGAATCTATCGATGCCGGTTTCAACGCCGTTTACCAGCGGCACTTTTTAAATGCCATGGAAAACGGCTCCCGTTACAACCCGGTTCCGGAATACGGCAACATGCTCGTCATTTGTTACAGCGCATTCCTGGATGCCATCCAGCCTTATGTCGAATGGAAAAAGCAGATCGGCTACCCGGTGGAGGTCGTGGATGTGGCAACCATCGGCAACTCCAATGCCATCAAGAGTTTTATCGCCAACTATTACAACACCAAAGGCCTGACTTTCGTGCTGCTGGTGGGCGACGCCGCTCAGGTGCCGGCATCATCTACGTCTGCCGGCGATTCCGATAACAACTATGCTTATGTCGTTGGCAGCGATCATTACCCCGACCTTTTCATCGGCCGGTTCTCCGCTGAGAACGTGAACCAGGTACAGACACAGGTGCAACGAACCATCATGTACGAACAAAACCCGCCGGTCTCCGCCGACTGGTTCTCCGTCTGCACAGGCATCGCCTCAAACCAGGGTCCCGGCGATGACAACGAGATGGACTACGAACATATCCGCAATATCTCCAACAACAAGCTGATCCCCTTCACATACACTTATGCCAACGAACTGTTCGACGGCAGCCAGGGCGGCAATGACGAAGGCGGTAACCCGACACCGACGCAGGTGGCAGCCGACGTGAACGCCGGTACCAGCATCATCAACTACACCGGTCACGGCAGCGACGGTTCATGGGGCACCTCGGGATTCTCGATCAGCGATGTTAACAACCTGGTCAACGACAACCTGCTGCCGTACGTATGGTCGGTAGCCTGCGTGAACGGTAATTTTGTCGGTGGTACCTGCTTCGCCGAAGCATGGCTTCGCGCAACACACAACGGCAATCCCACCGGCGCCGTGGCTTTCCTGGGATCTACCATCAACCAGTCGTGGGATCCGCCAATGGCCGGCCAGGATGAAATGAACGATATCCTCGTGGAGACCTACCCGAATCAGATTAACCGCACTTTCGGTGCCTTATCGATGCATGGCTGTATGCTGATGAACGACGAGTTCGGCAGCGCCGGCGTCGAAATGACCGACACTTGGACCTGTTTCGGCGACCCCAGCGTTATGGTGCGGACCGCCATGCCGGTCACTATGACCGTGACACATGACCCGGTCCTTTTCCTGGGGGCAACCCAGACCATGATCCTCTGCGATCACAATGGCGCCAGGGCCACGCTGAGCCTGAACGGCACCCGGCTGGCTACCGGTGTGGTGGCCAACGGATCGGTCACACTGGAATTTGCGCCCCTGGGTGAAATCGGCACGGCCGACCTTACTATCACCGCATTCAATACTTTGCCCTATATGATGGGAATTGATATCATCCCGGCTACCGGACCTTATGTGGTCATGAATTCCTATCAGATTGCTGATGAGGCCGGAAATAACAACGGCCTGCCCGATTACAACGAATCGGTCGGAATGGCAGTGGAACTCGAAAATGTTGGTATTCAGGATGCAACGGACGTTCTGGTCACCCTGGTTACGGACGACCCTTACATCACGATCACCGATTATAGCGAAACCTATCCGCTTATCCCCGCCGGAAGTACTGCATCGGTGGAAGACGCCTTTGCTTTCTCGATTTCCAGCGATGTGCCCGACCAGCACCAGGTCATGTTCACCATTACATCCATCATGGGCGACGAAACCTGGCAAAGCATTTTTATGTTGAATGCCAATGCCCCTATCCTGAATATCAACTCGATCACGATCCTGGATTCGGAGGAGGGCAATGGCGACGGAGAGCTTGATCCGGGCGAAAGAGCTGACCTTGTTATCAATTACAATAATACCGGCCATGCCGTAGCTTACGATGTGAATCTTTTTATGGAAGGACAATCGGGCTTCGTGGAAATTTCCAACCCCGACCAGAATTTCACATCAATTGGCTTCTTTGGCGTTTTTAACAAGACCTATTCCGTGGTTGTGGATGAAGACGTTCCCGAAGGGATAAAAATTGATTTCGTGAATGAACTGACAATGGGTGATTTCATGATGAACCGTGTTTTCCCGCTGCGGGTGAGCGCAAAAGTCGAAGACTTTGAAACGGGCAACCTGGAGCAGTTCAACTGGCAAACCGGCGGTAATGCTGCCTGGCAGGTGGTGAATTCATATCCCTATGAAGGATTCTACTGCCTGAAATCCGGTACGATATCCCATAGCCAGACATCTGAAATCTCACTGGTTTACAACGTAATGGAGGCCGACAGCATCATTTTCTACCGTAAAGTTTCTTCCGAATCATCCGACCAGCTTAAGTTTTACATCAACAACCAGGTGGCCGGAAGCTGGTCGGGTACGACAGGGGGATGGAAGCGGGAAGCGTTTGCTGTCAGCGCCGGCCAGAAAACTTTCAAGTGGGCTTATGAAAAGAACAACATGGGCAGCGGCGGTTCCGACTGCGCCTGGCTCGATTATATCATCCTCCCATCGCCCTTTGCCCTGACGATCTGGGCCGGAAGCGATAACTCAGTATGCAATGGCAACAGTTATGAAATTAACGATGCCTATGGAACCGATTATGAGCTGATTGAATGGATCTCCTCGGGAAGTGGAACCTTCGACGACAATACCAGCATGCATCCGTTGTATACTCCAAGCGGCCAGGATCTTAGCACCGGCCAGGTTACGCTGACACTGAACCTGTGGGACGATGAAGGCAGCATGGTGACCGATGAAATGCAGCTCGGATTCCGTGATGTCCCATCAGCTCCTGAACAACCTGATGGATTGTCTTATGTTGATGTAGCCACAGTGGAGACTTCTGACTATACGACAGACATAATGGAAGAGGCTGATGATTACACATGGACTATTGATCCTCCGGTGGCCGGCGTGATCATCGGGAACGAAAATACGGCGACCGTGAGTTGGAATACCGAATTTACCGGTGTTGCATATATTTCGGTGACCGGCGGCAATGCCTGCGGCAACGGCGAAGTTTCGGCTGCCCTGGAGGTGCAGGTGGTTAATTCCATCGTTGGTTTAACGGAACCGGATGAACCGGCTGTTTCCATCTTCCCGAATCCGGCATCCGGAATCATTCATGTGAACCTTTCTTCTGCTGGAAGTTACAATCCGGTTGTTCGGCTGGTGAACATGATAGGGATTGAGTTGTTTAATTCGGGAGTGGTGAATAATGTTAGCGACATTGTTATTCCCGTTTCCGGATATGCTCCGGGAGTTTATCTCCTCTCGGTCAATACCGGTGACCGGCAATTGACCCGAAAAATTATCATAAAATAATGATCTACAGGATATGCGCTTTTTCGGTCATCTTGATTCTGAATCTCTCCGCTGGCGGACAGAATAGAGTGACCGGCATATCCTTGCTGAACTATACCGGTGAAATCCGCTACGTTCCCGATGTCATGGGATTTGTGGTGGTGGCGGATAATCTCAATCTTTCTGTTGATCAGAAGCAAATTCAGCGTGACGAAATCATCCTCTTTCCCGGCTGGCCTGTGTCGATTGGTGGAAGCAATGAAAGGGGAGGGGTTTATGCCAACCTCGACGGTGATGAGGATTTTGAGTTGATTTACCCTGCCGGAACAATGTTATACGCATTAAATATCGACGGAACGGCAGTTGAAGGGTGGCCCCGGCAACTGGATCACCCTACCGACGGATCAGCGGCTTTCGGGGATATCGATGGCGATGGAGCGGGCGAGATCGTGGTGACCACCCATGAGAATGCCACCTTTGCTATCGGATCGGTTTATGCGTTCGAGACAGATGGAACAATGGTAACCGGATTCCCTGTGGCGACCGAAGGCGGCGGGATCCGCACCCCGGCCCTGTCGGACCTCGACCTCGACGGAGCGCTGGAAATCGTGATGACGGTCAGAAAGTGGCCGGATGGCTTCGTCTATGTTTTCAAAGGAGATGGAACAATGTTCCCGGGCTGGCCGCAACGGATGGATTATGTCCCCGGTTCGGCGGCTGCGGCAGGAGATATCGACGGGGATGATTACCCCGAGATCATTGCAGAATCGTATTACCGGCTGCATGCCTACAACCGTTTCGGCGACTTATTGCCCGGATTCCCTTATCTTCCCGGCGAAAACCGGGTATTTTCCTATTCCACGCCAGTATTGGCCGATCTTGACGAAGACGGTAACCGTGAGATCATCTGCGGCGATCATAGTATCGGGGATGGAACGGGTGCCGTGCATATTGTACGGCACAACGGCCTTTCATTACCCGACTGGCCAAGGTTTACCGTAAGCTGGGTCTACAGCCCGCCGTCGGTTGCCGATATCGACGGCAATGGACTTCTTGATGTGGCTGTCGGCGATCAGACCCTGAGCGAAACCCCTGTGAACCGGATATACGCCTGGACTGCCATGACCGGCGAAGCGCTGCCTGGATTTCCCGTTGAAAATGTCCACGGTATCAACAGCCAGATCCTCCTGGCCGATGTCGATGGCGACGGGATGGTCGAACTCATTACCGACGATAACACCTCGAATGGAAAATATGCCGGTTTCAACCACGACGGAACCGTTGCCGAGGGCTGGCCCCTGGCACTGGATGGCACTACCTTTTTTATTAATCCGTTTGTAACCGATATCGATTTTGACGGAACGCTCGACATTTCCGGTGCAGGATACATTGTGGGCGCCGGTCTTACTAACGTTTACCTCTGGAACACCGGGGAGGATTATGTGGAAGAGAACAATCCCCTTCCCATATTGCAATACAATACCCGGCGCAACGGCGTTTTCGGCGATACACTCATGGTCGGGATCCGGGATAATGAAGAAAAAATGACCGGTGAATGGAGCTTGAGTCCAAACCCGGCCAGGAATATTGTTTCAGTAAACCCACCGACAGGTCATTCCGGAAATCCTGTAAACATCATTCTATTCAATTCTTCAGGAAATAAGTATTTTACACAAGATTATAAGGAAAATCCACCCTACCTTATTAATCTGACCGGTTTCCCGCCAGGTATTTATTTATTAAAGATCGAAGATGAACCCACCCGCCACGAGATCCTAAAACTGGTTATACTCCCGAAGTAAGACGATTAAACCGACGGCTTTAGTCGTCGGAAGAAAACTCTTGAGGGTGTCTCAAAAGTCTTTTATTTAACCACAAAGGCGCACTAAGTACATCACAAAGGCGCACTAAGTATCAGATTATCAAATAATAAACTTCGTGCGCCTTCGTGAAATCCTTGGTGTTCCTTTGTGGTTTATTACTTTTGATATAGCCTCATATTGATTATAATTTCATCAGAACTTTCCGAACTTGAACGTCACGGCTGCATTGAACCCGTTCAGCATGTCTTTCGGCAGCCCGTCCATACTCAGATTGGTTGTAATTCTGTATGATGCGCCCACACCGATGCGGAAGAACTTGATCACATTGAGTTCGATTTCAACTCCCGGTTCTACTACAAAGAATGAATCCCAGTTATAGTAACCATAATAATCATAATTGTAATCACCATCGCCGTATTCATATGAGTCCCTGTGGAAGATCGACTGGTCGTCAAGAATAAATCCACCCCCGCCGATCAGGATCGGGAAGGAGACATGGACGGGGAAATTCGGGGCAATAATGGGCTCGATCAGCAGGCCACCGTAACCGCCCATCAGGTAAAACGCAGTATCGTCCGTATTCGGGAAATTGCCCTTAATGTATGGATTGCTGATGAAGGAATTCCCGGCTACGCCGATGGTAACGTGATGATCGATCAGCCAGCCGGCACGCCCGCCAAGGGTGATCACATTTTCATTTTTCATTTGTGTATAGCCCACCGAAACACCGATATATCCCCCATGACTGATTTTCTTACCGGTGGGTTTGAATAACGTTTTCATATCCTGGACCGGCTGTTCCTGTCCGAACGATAAGGCGAAAGATCCCATCACCAACATTACGAGTAAAAATGCTCTTGTTTTCATTATTTTAGTTTATTAGATTTCTGAAAAATATCTTAAATGCTTTCTAATTAAGAATTAAGAACTAAAAATTTAAAATCTTAAAAGTTATATCTCATATGAAACCCGAAGTCCCAGAAATTGACACGCATCAGGAACGGCCCGTACATCTCAAAGAAAGGTTTGAAATCGACGGCTAAACTGATAGGTGCAGCCTGGAAGACATATTCCATACCCACGATCCCGTCGAGCCCGAAAGCCATACCGGTGTGCCATTTGTAATAATCATCGTAATAATGATCGTTTCCGTAAGGATCATAGTATTTATCGTAATCATTCCAGCGGACAAAACCCACATGGACACCTCCTCCGAAATACAGGTGCATATTTTCGATCCTGTTAAAATAAAGTGGTTTTCTTGATTCGAACAGGCCGTACAGTTGCAGTCCCCCGTTGCGAAATCCCAGGATGCCCTCAAAGGCAAAATCATCTTCCGTGATAACCCGGGCTGAGAATCCCGTCGTATTGCCAAACCGGAAACCGGCTTGCTTCCTGTTCTCCTGCGCTCCGGCCTGTATCACCGAAAGCATAAAGAGGGTGACAATAAGTAGCTTTGCTGATATCTTCATAATTATCAGGATTTTATGAGGTTATTACCGCGGATGGATAACGTTTCCTGACCCGGAAATATTCGTTTCGATAATAGGATTGCCCAGGTAATAGACATCACCGCTGCCCGAAATGGTGACATTCAGATAATCTTCAACGGTCAGGTACATATCGCCGGAACCGGAGATCCGTGCGTAGCAATCCTGTAGAGTCAGGTCATAGGCCCTGACCGATCCCGAACCGGAGATATTCAGGTCGCCGCGATGGGCTGATCCGTAAAACTCCATCTCCCCCGAACCGCTGATCTTCGCATCAATAGTATTGCATTCGATCCCGATTTCCATATCGCCCGAACCCGATATCTTACATTCCAGGTCATCTGCAATACCTGAAAAAAAGATGTCACCCGAACCGCTCAGATCGATATCGATATCGCCTGTATTGATGTTTTCGGCATGCATCAGTCCCGATCCGCTCAACCTGATCTTCTCGATCTCGGGCGTATGCACATAAACTTTCATGGGGTAGTTGTTGTGCAGGTTGTCTCTCGTGTCGATGACCAGGGCCGACCCTTCGATCCGGGTCCGGATCAGCGGAATTAGGTTGGATTCGGCTTCGATGATCACTTCGCCACTGGCATCCTGGATAATGTACACATCAAAATTCCCTTCGTTAAACACATGGCTGAAACCGGAAATGGCCCGTGTGTCGGTCTGAACATCATGGTTCCCTTCAATAACATGCCAGGGCTTGTAACATCCGGTGAAGAATAACCCTGCCGCAAACAGTAATAACAATACGCTGAATTTCTTTGTTTTCATAATTTATTCTTATTTTGATTTTTTTATTAAAGACAAGATAAAGGACAATAGGTTACTTTTTTTTTAAAAATTATGATTCCACCAGGTAAATTTTTCCCGATTTAATATTGATGATGATGGGAACCTTTGATTTATTAATGTTTCCGGAAGTGATCACCGCCCTGAATGTTTTTTCCATTCCTGCCACAGGATCTTCTTTTTTGCTGAGTACAGTAGCCGGAGCAATGACCTGTGACCGGTCGTCGCGCGTTATATCGAATTCATAGAGCCTTTCCTCGTCATAGTAAACCGTCACATCGGAATATTGCGAATGGATATCCATCCTGACAAATGCCGGGGCAACCTGTAAAAGTTTGAGATCACCGTAGCTGGTCTTCAGGTTGATCCGGGAGTTCACATAATCGAGATTCAAATATGAGAAAAAAGTCTCCCCGGTTATTTCTCCGGCTGATTTGACCTGGAATCGGTCGCGCTTGGAATCGAGGTGCACTTTCTTGCAATTGTTGATATAAACCTTTGAAGACCGGCTGTCAAAAGTGAGATCTTCCGCCATATCAAGGTTAAGCTCGGCATAGCCAAGAACTATGGTTGCGTTTTTGATCTTGTCGATGGTAGCATTGCCAAACTCGATCTTCAGTCGTGTCGGGCCGGAGAAACTGTGACTCTTCAGGTCGCCGTTCGACAGCGTAAAGTCAACTTTCCCCGTATGATCGGTCGTGTAGATATT
Organism: Bacteroidales bacterium; assembly: GCA_017991835.1. Taxonomy (GTDB): domain Bacteria; phylum Bacteroidota; class Bacteroidia; order Bacteroidales; family JAGOPY01; genus JAGOPY01. Next base: position 9,516 of record JAGOPY010000011.1, read on the forward strand.
TCCGAATTTATTCTCGATCCTGACATCGTTACCGGCGGGAAAATAGACCGTGTAATCGATGCGCGTATTGGTACCGCTGCTGAAAATAGTGCTGGCCACGTCGGCCATCTCGCTCCAGATGGTGTTCTGCCCTTCGAATACAGTCTGGGCGATTACGTAATAAGCAGTCGATTTGAAGTCGAAATCGATATAATCATAAATTTTATCGACTTTCGATTGCTTGTTCGACGTAACCGACAGCTCAATTTGAAAGACCACCGAATCCTTTTCCCAGGGAATAAGATGGATATCACCGTATTTGTTGATGACCTGCACCTCGGTATTGGGTGCGATCCGGAAGGCTTCCCTCACGGTGCGGTTGTTCTTGTAAACCTGCGCGGCCAGCGGGAAGCTGAAAGCCATACAGGCTATTACAAGAAGGTATTTATAATTCGATAGCAGCGTCATGGCTTGTGTCGTTTTGTGGTTCTTTTGATTCTTTCAGTTGCCTGAGCATATCTTCCAGTATGTCGAGTTTAAGACGGTAATTCTGGATCATGGCTTCGATGACTTCTTCATTGGCGGCATTGTCCTTCAGATCTTCTTTCAATTCTGTAAATACCCTGTCGAGGTCAACCATTTGAAGATCTACCTCCCGCCGAAGGTCAGGATCGGCGGCAGCCAGCCGGAACACTTCGTCTTTGGTGTAACTGATCCTTGCCGTGTAATACGCCTCTGCTTCAATCAGTTCGCGGGCGATAGGGGAGGCCTCTTCGTTAAGTCCAGCCATGAAGCTTTCCTGGTTGTTGTTTCTCGACGACATATAATCGTGGAAGAAATAAGAAGCAATGAAGATGGCGACGCCGGCGGCAACTTTCCATCCAATGCTCATCCAGTTGGGCCGGATGACCGGGGCCTTACGGGTGTCTATCCTTTCCCAGAGCGATGGGTCAGGCTCCATGTCGTCGAATTCCTGACGGTGCTCAAGCATGTATTTTTCCAGTTTATCAGGACTCATATGGCTGATTTTTTAATATTTCTTTAATCCGTTGTTTGGCGCGCATGTACTGTGTCTTGGAATTGGATTCGCTGATGTTCAGTATCTCCGAGATCTCCTGGTGGTCATAGCCTTCAAGCAGGTAAAGCGAAAATATCATCCGGCTTCCTTTGGGCAGATCTTCCATCGCCTTTTTAATCCGTTCGGGCGATAACCCGGCCGATTGGTCATCGGTCAGGTCCTCCTCATCCTCAAACGGCGACATGTCGTCAAAGAACTCCAACTGGGTTTTCTTGCGCTTGATCTCATTGATGCACCGGTTGATCACGATCATCTTGAGCCAGGCGCCGAAGGTGGATTCGTTGCGGAAGCTGTCGAGCCGCCGGAATGCTTCCGAAAACGACTCCTGCAGCATATCCTCGGCATCAGCCCGGTCGTTCATCATCCGGTTGCAAATGTTGAACATGGCTTTGGCGTATTGCCGGTAAAGCTGGTACTGCGCCTGCCTGTTCCCTCTTTTGCTCCGCTCGATGATGTCTCTGCTGATGTCAGCCTGCTCCACGTTCGATAGCCTTATTGGATTATACACTGAAAAAGACAATAAAAAAATTAAGAGGTTGCAATTTTTTTAAAAGTAAAAAAAATATTTATTTTTGACGGTCAGGTTATTTCATTAATTAATGATTTACAGGCAATTCATATCTGATAAACTTATCTACCTGAATATAAAAAACAGGGACGAATTCCGGATTCCAGGTTCCGGATTCCATGTTTAAAGTTATTTTATCAGTTAATTCAGAATTAAGAATTTAAAATTCAAAATTGTCTATGAAGTTGCCTTTCGCAGAATCATACAAGATAAAAATGGTCGAATCCCTGTACCGGAGTACCAAATCGGAAAGGGAGCAGTGGATCAGGGAAGCAAAGTACAATCTCTTCAATCTTCGTAGCGGGCACGTGTTTATTGACCTGCTGACCGACTCGGGAACCGGCGCCATGAGCGACCTGCAGTGGTCGGCCATGATGCTCGGCGATGAAAGCTATGCCGGCGCCTCTTCCTATTTCAAAATGAAAGAAGCGATCCAGACCGTCCTGGGGTTTGACTATTTTCTGCCGACTCACCAGGGCCGGGCAGCTGAAAATGTCCTCTTTTCAGTCCTGGTAAAAAGCGGCGATATCATCCCGGGAAATGCCCACTTCGATACGACCAAAGGCCATATCGAATTCCGCCATGCCACAGCCATCGATTGTACTATAAAAGAAGCATACGATACGACGGTCCATCACCCGTTCAAGGGAAATATCGACCTGGAAAAACTCGAAGAAACCCTGAAAGCTCATCCGGCAGAGAAAATCCCGATGATCATCGTGACGGTGACGTGCAACACTCCCGGCGGCCAGCCCGTTTCCATGGAGAACCTGAAAGCGGTATCGGCATTAGCCAAAAAGTACGCGACACTAGTGGTTATCGACGGAGCCCGGTTTGCAGAGAACGCCTATTTTATCAAGCTGCGCGAACCGGGATATGAACATATTTCCATCCGTGATATCGTGAAGGAGATGATGAGCTACGCCGATGCCATGACCATGAGCAGCAAGAAGGATGCAATCGTCAATATGGGCGGATTTATTGGTTTTCGGAATGAAGAGTTGTTCCGCAGCGCCAGCGTGTTCAATATTCTTTTTGAAGGATACATCACCTACGGCGGAATGTCGGGGCGCGATATGAATGCCCTGGCACAGGGGCTTTATGAAGGGACCGAGTTCAATTACCTGGAAACACGGGTGGAACAGGTGGCTTACCTCGGGAAGAAACTTGTGGAATATGGTATTCCGGTGCAACAACCTTTTGGCGGACATGCAATTTTCGTCGACGCCCGCCGCTTCTTGCCCAATGTCCCGAAAGAACAATTCCAGGCTCAGACGCTGGCCGTGGAGTTGTATCTGGAAGGAGGAGTGAGAGGGGTGGAGATTGGCACCCTGCTGGCTGACCGCGACCCGGTGACACGGGAAAACCGGTATCCGAAACTGGAACTGATGCGCCTTACCATCCCCCGGAGGGTATATACGAACAACCACATGGATTATATCGCTGCGTGCCTGAAAAATATTTACGACCGCCGCGAAGAGATCACCTCAGGCCTCCGGATCGTGCGAGAAGCCCCCATACTCAGGCATTTCACAATAGAACTGGATAAGTTCGGGGATCAGTAGTTTTCGGTATGTAATTCGAAGTAGGCTTGCGGATGATGGCAGGCCGGGCAGTTCAGCGGAGGCTTTTTGGCTTCATGCAGGTATCCGCATACCCGGCACTTCCAGACCACTTTCCCTTCACGCTCAAACACTTTCCCTGATTCCAGGTTGTCGTAAAGCTTCCTGTAACGCTCCTCGTGCGCTTTCTCTATCTTCGAGATGATTTTGAAGGCAGCGGCCACTTCCTTAAACCCTTCCTGCTCGGCAGTCCGGGCAAATTCGGGGTATAGATGGGTCCACTCCTCATTCTCGCCATCGGCGGCCGCTTTCAGGTTCTCGAGCGTATTTCCGATGATGCCGGCAGGGTAAGCAGCGGTAATTTCCACCATTCCGCCCTCGAGAAAACGGAAAAATTGCTTGGCATGGGAGCGCTCATTTTCAGCGGTTTCTTCAAAAATTGCAGCAATTTGCTCCAATCCTTCTTTTTTTGCCTCTTTGGCATAAAATTCATAGCGGTTCCGTGCCTGCGATTCACCGGCAAATGCCTTCAGCAGGTTTTTTTCGGTCTGCGTCCCTTTTATACTGTTCATGGGTATTGGTTTTTGTTAGCGAATAAAGATACTGAATTATATTTATTTTTGATCCCTCTTAGTGTCTTCGTGCCTTCATGGTAGAAATTAGGAGAAGCAACGGCATTTAAGATGATTTCATTATTTTAATTATTTAAATGAATAAAGAAGAAAGATACCAACGGATTTACAATCAACTCGATGAGCTGTTAGAAACGGGCCATGGGCCTTTATCCCGCATGGCAACGATAGTGGCGGTTCTGCATCATAAAATGGAATATTTCTTCTGGACCGGATTTTACCTAATAGAAAAGGGCGAACTGATGGTCGGGCCTTACCAGGGCAGCCTGGCCTGTATCCGGCTGAAAAAAGACACCGGCGTTTGCTGGGCCGGGATCAACCGGGCAGAAACGGTCATCGTACCCAATGTGCATGCTTTCCCGGGTCATATCGCCTGCGATTCGAGGTCAAAGTCGGAAATCGTTGTGCCACTGAAGGATCGTAGCGGTATCATCATGGGCGTTCTGGATGTCGACAGCAAAGAGCTGGCTTCATTTGATGAAACCGATGCCCTGTGGCTCCAAAAGATTACAAACCTGGTATATCTCTGATCGTTAACATATAGCCTCAGCCATGCCGTATACTATCTTGCTTTTCCCGCTCATCATCAGCTTTATACCGCTATCGGTGGCGGTAAGCACCAGCATTTACCGGTGTGTGGAATGGAAAGAGGCGTTCAGAACAGCAATCGTCTTTGCCCTGTTCCAGGCGGCGATGATGACTATTGGCTGGGCCATCGGGTATGGCGTCAAAGGAATGCTTTACAGCATGGCCGTGCCAATCGGCGCGGTAATCGTATTCTTTATCGGCATCAGGCTTATGTTCGATTCCCGGCGGCTTACCCGGGAGAACCGGATCATGGCGGTGGAGAACCGGCGCATTTTGATCGGATTCGCCCTGGTATCCAGTATCAATACAGCACTCCTCGGGATGGGGCTGGGACTTCTCTACCCGGATATACTGTTTTTGGCGGCCCCTGTCTTCGGTTTTACTTTCCTTGGCGTCGTAGCCGGCGTTCAAGCCGGGAAACGGGGTATGGTCAACCTGGGCCGGAACCTGGAGCTCCTGGGAAGCCTGGGCCTCATCATCGCCAGTATTATCATAGCTCTGCAACACCTTCGCATATTATAAATCAGCATTTTCAAATTAACTAATTTTCAAATTTCCAAATTATCACATTTCCAAATGACAATCATCCGGATCAGTAAAGAATTCAACTTCGATATGGCTCATGCACTCCTGGGTTATGACGGCCTGTGCAGGAATATTCACGGACATTCCTATACGCTCGTGGTCACTATCATCGGTACCCCTGTGGCCGATCCGGCATCTCCCAAAACCGGAATGCTGATCGATTTCAAAGACCTGAAGAACATCATTAAAACAAATATTGTGGACCCCTACGACCACGCCCTTGTACTGAATGCCGATACTCCGAAGGACCTGCTCGACACATTGGTCAGGAACTATGAAAAGATCGTGGTAACGCCTTATCAGCCGACAACAGAGAATATGATCGCCGACCTCGCCGATCGGATCAGCCGGTTACTGCCCGGCCATGTGAAACTATACAGCCTGAAACTGCGGGAGACCCCAAGCTCTTTTGCGGAATGGTACGCGGAGGATCAGTAGTCAGATAATTACCTGAGAATAATCAGCTTATTTGAAGTTTTTAATACCGAATCGGAATAGATAGATACGAAGTATAAGCCATTCGGACATTCGGAAACATCTATCCTGATCCCGTCAAGATTTCCTTGTATTTCAATCTCCCGGATCCTTTCACCCAGCATGTTTTGAATAAAAATCCTGTGATCCTTTGAAGAAGTCAACCCGGGAGCCGAATTGTCCAAGTGTGATCCTTCGCCCGGCTTCGCCGGACTCAGGACATGCTGTCCAACTGAAAACCACGTTCCGGCCGGATTCGGGTAGATGACGAAACCGTCCTGGTCTGCATTCTCATCAATTCCTACGGCAGTCTCCAGCCATTCGTCGAAAATAACCTGGAGCGAGTCGATCGGTTCCATCCCGTCGGGTACCGAAGGGACATTCAGATCGCAGTAAAAAGTGCCGGTAGTGTCCTGCGGACGGGCGATACGGATAAATGCAGAGAGCGATGAGGTGCCGTTGTTGGTGCACCGGGTGTCGGCTCCAACAACGTTTGCTCCCTGCAGGGCCGACATCATTCGCTCGGCAAAACTTCCCTGCGTATTAAGAAACCGTGCCTCAATACTGTCGAGGATCTGCTGTCCCAGGAGGATATTTCCCTGTATGGCATAATTCGGTCCAACGATATGATTTTTGTAATTCATGCAGTTGTTCCCGGTGAATGCGGCAGCCCGTGCATGCCCCTCTTCATCGAAATCGACGACACCATACTGCCTGACGGCCGGATTCCCCTGCGCATCATGTGTTGTGAGCCAGTCGATGATCTCCTGGGGGCTCATCCCTTCCACCATCCGGTTGTGGGCATTCTGCTGGTTGGTGGCATTCCAGTACGACTGGGTATGGATAGCTCCGCGTCCGGCCATCACATCGCTGATGATCAGGGCGCCCCCTTCGATCTGGCTCTCGTCGATACAGGATGCGCCGGCGCTGCCGATCTCACCCGTCACCGTATCTACGGCTACGATCGAGAAAGTGTCCTGGGAAAAAGCATAACAGCCCGAAAATATCAGAATGAGAAGCAGTAGTTTTTTCATAATAATGAAGATTATCTTATCAAAAATAATAAAAAAAAGAGGCTGTCTCAAAAGCATTAAACCACAAAGGAACACCAAGGAATTCACAAAGGCGCACAAAGGTATGTTAATTGATATTCAACTACTTAGTGTTCCTTTGTGATGTACTTTGTGCGCCTTAGTGGTTAATAAAAAACCTTTTGAGACAGCCTCTCCGAGTATCTATTACTTACTGTTTAAGGAATTTCTTGATTACCGAGTCCCCGCTGTCACTGGTAATTTGCATCATATAAAAGCCATTGGCGAAGGAAAGAGCCTCCAGTTCGATCCGTTGTGTGCCTTTGCCAAGATCATAGGTCCGCAAATCCATCAACTGACCGGTTACCGAAACTATCCTGACCGTTACCAATGCTGGCTGGGAGAGTGTGATATCCATAGCAGCCGCATCCTTGACCGGATTCGGGTATATTTCGCCAACGTCCGTGAAAGAGACCGGATGATCCGGGATACCGAAGACGATATTGGCTTCATCGCCGCTGACCTGCACCTCCACGCTGGTCGAAGGATTCTGTTCTGTAAGGGTTACCGCGGCCTGCACGGTGTGTATTCCCATGATCTCGGCATGGATGATATAGGTGCTTAATCCCAGGTTATCAAAAACAAACATTCCCTGGTCGTCGCTCCGCATATAACGGATCGGGTTTTTCTCTGAATCCATCAGCACCACCTCCACATTTTCCATATTTCCCCTTGTGCCAAGGTCGGTAACAACACCGGAGATCATACCGCTGCCGGTGGCTGCTTCGGTGGCCGCGATCATAACAATATCGGCAGGCCAGTTCATAATGGGCATCACGGGAAATGCCTCTTCCCAGCTTAGCGCACTAAGGTGGTAAGTCGGGAGATATTCCCCGAAGTATGCCGATCCTTCGTTAAGCTCGGCCTGGACATAATATACACGGTAGTTTTCAAGCGGAATATCGGGGAAGCTGTAATAACCGCCCGAATCGATTGTGGTGGATTGAACCTCGACCACGCCCTGCCACAGGGTATCCATGGTCATCAGGTGAACGGTGGCCTGGTCGGCAAAGTAGTTGCCGAGATAAACATATCCGAAAATATTGAATGCAGGGGTGACAAGATTGATATATTCACAATATGTTGAAGTGCAAGCAGTTCCATCGTTCATGATCATCGTCGCGGTCAGGCATACGGTATAACCTCCAACCGGATTTTCCTGGAAATAATGTGTTACTGTTTGCCCGCTTCCGAAGGTTCCGTCGCCAAAATCCCAGGAGTAGGTTGTGGAAGAATCGGGGTAAATGGTCCCATTATTCAGATAGATAACACCGTTGAAGGTAAACGTCGTGCTGTCGGTCTGATCATACATAAAATAAGCGCTGCATCCTGTATTATTGGTCGAATCAAGCCATATCTGCGTAAAACTGTCATAGGCGCAGCCGTTGGCATCGATGGTGTTGAGCGTCACGGTATACATACCGGGCGACGGATACGTGTGCGAAACGATCTGTCCTGTCCCCGTCACCCCGTCTCCGAATTCCCACGTGTACTGCGTTTCATAAGGACTGACGGTGTAACCCTCAAATTCAACAGTAAGCCCGCTCATGTTCATCGGTATGATAAAGCTCTCGCATCCCGTGGAATTGCTTATCCAGACCTCCTGGTAAGAAGTGTAAAAACAACTGTCGGAGCCCATCGAATCCATGACAATGGTTGTCAGTGAAACCATGTACAGGTTCACATTTCCCATAGGGTCATAGGTATGGGTGACGGTCTGTCCGCTGCCCGTAGTGCCGTCCCCGAAATCCCAGCTATAATACTGCGCGTATTGGCCGTTCATCAGGAATCCTTCAAATGTCAGCGTAAACGGATCATTCTCATTATAATAATAGAATGAATTTTCACAACCGGAGGGGCCTCCGCCAACATATATAAATTCACAGTAGGTGTCGTTGCATTCGCTAGTCCCGCCAATCGTCAGGCATACATTATAATATCCAGGGCCCGGAAAAGTATGTTGCGGATACATTTCATAAGAATAGGTACTGTCGCCGAAATCCCAGAAGAATTCCGTGTATTCTCCCATCGACATGTTTTCGAATGTGAATGTGTAAGGATCGACGGGGTTACTCTGATAATAATAGAAATAAGCCTGGCATTCCGGGTTAATAACCGTGCAGAGGAAAAAATCCATTGGCATCAATGTTGTCCCCGGGGCTATGAATTGCCCCTGCGAAACGGTATATCCAAGGCATGAGTCATAGGTTTCGGCCGTAACAAATCCATACCCGTTGTAACCCGGTATTTCTGCAGTGTCTTCATAGTGACCGTTGTCATCGGTATAGACCGTGTTTTCATAAGAAAATCCATAACCGGTACTATCAATCCTGATTGTAACAGGATAATCGGAGAGGGGGATCACGGTGTTCTGCGTGACCTGGACCACAGTCCCTGTTACCGTCAGCGGGTAGTTCTGGGCGATCGAGGTCAAACTGATCATCAGCCCGGCAAGAAGTGTAAGGAAGAATGTTTTCATGACAATAGATTTGAAGTTTTTGATCTTTTATAATCCTTAAACACCTTTTCACCGAAAGGTTGCCTTTTATTTGATTATTTTGAAAGAGGAATGTTGTACGACTTTATTAATTTGCTGGATGATAGTAATCTGCATTCCTTGTCCAGCACGGCGATCAAATATAATCCATTTTCGAGATTCAGTCCTGAAGTATCGATAATCTTCTGCGCATCGGTTTCTTTCATAGTCCCCCGGTAGATTTCCCGTCCCAGTATATCCTGCAGGATTATAATTATTTCCGATTTTATTCCGGATTTATTTTGAATGATGATCTTTTCGCCGAACGGATTCGGGAAAACCTTAAAGAACCCATTTGCCACCGGTTCCTGAACCGCAGTGAATATGAAATGAATGATGTTGGAGGAGTCTGATTCGCAACCATTTTCATCAGTGATGATGACGAAATAATCGTCTTCAGTTTCCGGGTAAAAAACTTTTTCTGTCGCCCCGGTTACAGGGCCTTCCAGGGTATACCACTGGTTGCCGCTGTCGGCCTGGCTGATGAGCGAATCGCCCTGTTGCAGGATGACCGGAGTCGCCGGGAGGTTGAATACGTTGATGGCGGTAATAGAAGAAGCCGGCTGGCCTCCATCGCTGGCAGTCACGGTCAGGATGGCGCTTTGCGTTAACGTAGCTACCGGGTATTGGTCATTCGGATCGCTCAGCCCTTCCGGCGGCGACCAGGAGAAGACCGGATCACCGGCACCACCTATGGTGAAAGCGCTCAGCTGCGATTCTCCGCTGCCGCAATAGCTATTAGGCCATGCATTGGCCAGTACTTTAAAAGTGGCATCCAGGTTGCAGGAGGGGAAAACGATAAAATCGACAAACCCGGCATCCGAACCCGAACTGCCCGAACCATCTTTCTCAAATGTCCATTTAAAAGTGTGAAATCCCGGCAAAACATCGTATTCCATTCTTTCCCAGCTTAATTCACCCGACCAGTAATCTACCAGGTTGTTGTCGATGTAAAATCTGAGGTAATCGGAATTACCCTGGGAAGAAACTTTCCGGTAAAATGAGATATCATCGTAGCCGATCACATCCAGCGTAATCTCCAGCGCCGAAACCTCTCCGTCGTCGATGTTTCCTGAACGGGCAGAACAGTTGCCTTCATACGGCGTCTGGAAATTGATCACCCACGGCTTGTTGCCTGAAGGCATCCAGCTGAATTGACTGAATCCGGCCGATTCCCAGTCTTCATCCACCGGGCCGACCGTGAAGCTGAAAGGAAAGGTTTGCATGTACTCCCCGTTGTTGGTAGTGATATTCAATGCCATCATGACGAGGGACCCTGCCGGACAGAAAGAGCTGCAGCTCATCGTAAAATTCAGCTCCGTGCTTTCACCGTATCCGATATTCTCAAAACCGGTTTCCGGGTTGGGGATGCTGATGTAGCCCGCATTGTAATTGAGGTACGCCAGCCCTCCGGTCACCTCAACACTGCCGAGGCTTTGCAAAGTGATCACCAGCGTTGCCGTTTCGCCGGGATCGATCCTTGCATTGCCATTAGCGGCCTGGTCGTCGATGCGTGCATCCATTGTAACGAAAATTAACTCCGGTTGTGCCGGCGCTTCGATGGCATCCAGGTCGAAACCGGCATTGTCGCCCGAAACCTGCCCCGCTCCGTCATCGGTGATCCGGATATACCGCGCTCCTGCAATACCTCCGGCAAGGAAATCAAAGGCAGAGGTGCCGGTGCCACTCCCGGCGAGTTGCCAGGGTCCATCCATGTTATCCGAAAAATGACAGGTAAATCCTTCCGGTCCGTTATCCCCTTCGTATATGATGATTTCATCTCCCGGTCCGTCGAATACAATCCTCCCCATGTCCAGGATGATCCATCCCAGGTGGCCAAGCGAATAATTGACATTGTCGGGCGGACCGATGGCCGCCGCCGTGAAAGCTTCATCGGAAAAGTTAGAAGCCGGAATCTGGCAGGCAATGACTCTCCAGGCATGAACCTCATCCGCTGGCTGAAGCGAAAAATTGAGCACGGTGCTCCCGGTATTGTCAATCAGAACCTCAGTGGTTTCCGGTGCATATCCGTTGGCCGTTATCTTCACCGTGTACGTCCCGGGTAACAGGAATTTATGGTAATCCCCGATCACCGGGTCACTGTAACAAGGATAGCCATTGTCGACGAAAATGGCGGCAGACACAGGGTAGCCTGTTTCCGCATCCGTCACGGTGCCGTGCAGGCCATTGCCGGCCTGGTCGATAACCGCCAGCATAGCCGGTTCGTTAATATCGTAAAAATATTGTATCTGCGAGGCAGGAGGCTGTTTGGCATAAGAGATTTCCATAGTCCATCCTACCGAACCCAGGCTTCCGTAAGCCGCATCTTTTGAACTTCCATTGATGGGGTACATTCCGGTGTAACCCTGTCCGTATTCAAGCAGATCATAACCGGAAGTGGTGCTGTAGAGATCGGCAAGGTATTCAATTTGTGGCCTGTCAGGACAGGTGTCGGGCCTGTAACTCCATGTATAGGCAAGAAATTCGGTGCCGCTGTGGTAGCTGGAACTCAACACGAACTGGTGATCCAGAAGGCAATTGCGGATAGCACGCGTTTCCGGTTGTGAATAGGCTGCAGGGCTTGATCCGGCCCCGTTCCACATGTACCCGTAATCACGGTTCAGGTCAACACCGGCATCATTGTAACGGGTCATATTTACCCTGCCATCGGGATTTACCATGATATATAACCAGATCTCACGGGTATTGATCAGACCGGTTATATAGGGGTCAACAGTATGATTTTCACAGAGAAAGATGGCAAAACGGACCAGGTTCTCAGGGCCACCGATCTCATCGCCATGGATCCCCGCATCAAAAAAGACCTCCGGCTCCGGCTCATCGGCATAAACATTGTCTGAAATTTTCAGGGCACACAACTGCCTGCCGCCTAAAGAAGTGCCGTAAGTGTATTTTTTAGCGATCTGCGGAAAAGTTTCCACCAGGGAATCAATGACATCAATGATCTCATCATATGTGTGATACTGGTCCCGGGAAGTCCAGAAGTCATGGTAATATAGGTTCAGGTCCTGTTTCAGGATTTCCGTTTTGAAACCTTTGCTATTAATAAGGTCCAGTTCATCAGGCGTTACATACAGAATAGCGTAGCCTTTAGCAGAGTATATATCGCCGTTAAGATTCAGTGCACCCAATTTACTGGCATCTTCCAACCGGCCGAAAACGATCTTTACCTCCATTTCATATTCGCGCCAGCCCCCCTGCCCTTGCGAAAACCCGGTAACCAATATACCGGTAAGTATAAGTATGATGAGTTTTTTCATTTGAAAATAATGCTTCGCCGGTCAGCAGTTCATAAAGATGAACCTGCCGGGGTTGATCCACGCTCAAAAGTACGAAAGAAATTCCCCCGGGGGGCCTATTATTTTATAAAGCGTGCCGTAATAGGCTGTAATATACCGGGCTGCTGAATGCGGAGCAGGTAAATTCCGGCCGGGAGGTTGTTCACAGGAATGACCCAGGTGTTTGTTCCCGGTTCAAAAACCACTGATGACCGGTGCTGGATCTTTCCCGTGATATCGCAAATGGTAACCTCTATTGGATCAGAGTAAACCGAATACATGCTGATGTAAAGGTTATCACCGGCTGGGTTGGGAAATAGCTTTATCATAAGCTGGTTACCACTTGTTTCATCGGGGATAAAACTGATATTTGAACCGAACACCGTCAGGTTGATCCCTTCCACCACCGGAACCGCTTGAGTAAGGGTCACAAGAACGGTCGACGAAGGTTTTCCGGTGGCGTCGGCACTCAGATAATAGCTGTCGACAGGCAATGAGGAAAATTCGAAGTAACCGGCCGCGTTGGGATGGGTAAACAACAACGGAACGTGGTTTTTATCAGCCAGGATAACATTGGTCTGGGCAATGGGCGGCATATTGTACTGGTTGCCCTGTTCGAATTTAACGTATCCTTTGATAGTGCCTGCACCGGATGAAAGTTCCTGTACAGGAGCAAGGTGTACCTCTGCATCAAACTGGCTGACGGATGAAACGGAGAGGATATCTGCTTTCGTCCAGGATACTTCATCCCCGTAATAAGTGGTGAAATATTCGTTATAACTCGGCGATTCAGGCGTCAATCCCACTTTCACCATATAATCGCCGGGGAATAGATAACCGAACCAGAAATATCCGTATTCCTGGAAAGTCTGGTCTTCCACAAAAACGATCTGGTCGTTGACCAGCCGGTACAACGAAGCGATACCGACATCACCCTGGTTATCCGGGTTATTCAGCGGATAATCACCGGCATACACCAGGCCTCCCAGGCTGTAATAGTTGAGCGTGGCAACATCAAAACAGAATTCGTCATCACAGTTAACGGTATCATTCTGACCCGAAATGACCAGGCAAACCCGGTATGTCCCGGGGGCTTCGTATTGGTGCGACGGATTTCTTTCCGTGCTGGTCGTCCCGTCTCCGAAGTCCCAGTGCCAGGAACTCACCAGCCCGATACCTGTCGAAAGATCATTAAAATGGTACAGGTATGGAAAACTTGACAGCGAATCGGGCGTGGCTTTGAACGATGCCTGGCAGGCATCATCCGTCGACAACGCATGGTCCCTCTGATCAGTTTGTGTTTTGTCGGGCAAGGATGAAATCTGTCCCACAATCTCCATTGCAGGCAGGACCATCATTGCGGATAATATCATTGCGTGTAAGGTTTTCATGAGATCGACGCTTAAAAGTTATACCTAATACCTGCTTTTACTCCCGTTACATAAGGCTTTCTCGGAAGATAACCCGGTTGTTTTGCGTAAACAGGACTGATATATTGTTCGAATACCGGCTCGAGATGCAGGCTGAACCGGTCTGATAGGATATACCCGAAATCAACACCGGCTGTAAACCTCCAGTTGGTATTCAGCCGGGCGGGCACCTGCCGCTCCACATTGATCAGTTCGGCGTCCGAAATCCGGAAATCGATATCGGGTTCATCCCTGTCAACCAGCAGGCTGAACTTGATCCCGGCATCGATGGTCAGCGAAATCCTGTGGGTCTGTAATAATGTGTAACCCACAGAGAACGGAATGTCGATATAGGAATAGTAGTTGGTTTTATCTTCTATTGTGTAATGAGGCACGGAGTCATAAATCGCTTCCTGGCGGGTGATATAGGTGATTTCTCCGGGATTTCTCGGGTCGGGGATAAAACCGATGACGCGGATAAAATACCCCACGCTGTCGTTTGTCATATAATCCACCTTATAGGTGCTCACATCTTCCATCCGCGAATAACCGATACCGGTCATAATGCTGAAGGAGAACATTTTATAACTAATGGTTGCATCCCCGCCGAGCATTTTATTATACGGGTTCGGATCATAGAAAACGATGGATGGGTTGAAATTAAGACCGGCCGAGAATTCACCTTTTCTGACATAACTCTTCTCATGGTAGGGAGTCAGCGAAGTTTTACGAAGTTCGGCACTGATCTTCATTTCTTCAATATAACGGCTGTACTGCATCAGTCCGACAGGATGCGACTCCAGGAAAGCAATGCTTGCATCTTTCAGCAACCCTTCCTTAACGGCTGTATTGGGTATAGCCGGTTCGGCCAGATCGGCAATATGCTGCCGGTTGGCTATAAGGATGGGCCGAATGGCAGGATCGTCAGCGGGATCATTGATTGAAGCAATGAACTGTTCGGAAGCACCGGCCTCAGGAATGGCCTCTTTCTCTTCATAAACAGTCGGCCTGACCGTAAAACTTCTGGCCGATATCCGGTAATCGCCGTTTCCATCGGGTTTGATCTCAACCGGGGTAATGGTCTCGATCAGATAACCTCTTTTGAAATTGCCTTCAGGCAAAACCGGCTTCTTCTCATCCTGGTCATTAGCCGGGATCAGTATCCACGGCATAAGCCCGGCAATAGATAAGAGCAGGACTGAGGTGATCAGCCCGGATGGCCTGTACTTGGAAGGCGGGAAAAAATGCCTTTCGATCCTCAGCCAGAGACCGGGGGCAGGCGTCATCTTATAGCCGGTCATGGCTTCCCTGAAAAGATCGTCTATTTTGTTCATATTGTTCATACCGTTGATATCCTGTTGATATGACTGTGTTCTATAATGGCTTCTATTTTCCGGCGGAGTGCTTTTCTCGCTTTCAGAAGCTGGGTTTTCGATGTATTCTCCGAAATCCCCAGCAGAGCGGCAATCTCCTTATGACTGTAATTTTCAATGGCGAAGAGGTTGAAAACCATCCTGTAACCGTCGGGCAGTTCCTGGATCATTTCCATTAGTTTTTTATGCGGGATCTGTAATTCCGGCGGCAGGTCGTCATCACTGTGGTCATCCATATCGGCTATCTGGGCGCTGAGCTTATTCTCCGTCACATCCTCGTGGAAAGCGTGCTTAAGATTGGCCTGGTAACTGTCGATAGCGGCATTGATCATGATCCGTTTGATCCATCCCTCCAGGGAGCCGTCGCCTCGAAATTTGTGAATCTGGCCGAATACCTTGATAAATCCATCCTGCATCACATCTTCCGCATCGATCCGGTTTTTGCAGTATCGCATGCAAACACCCATCATCACCGGTGCATAGGTGTCGAAAAGCTTGCTGAAAGCTTTTCGCTTGCCTTCACGGCAACCGGATATGATTTGCTCATCGGAATTCATCCTGTAAGATCTTACATTAAGTCAGACGGGAATAAATAAGAAAAGTTGCCCGGAGGTGCTGTAAATACCAAAAATAATCGGGAAAAAACATCAGTCCATTTTGAGGAATTTGCCTGAAACCAGCACCCGGTCTTCCGGGATGAGGGTGACCTGGTAAATTCCTTTTTGCAGATCCCTTACGGGGATGACGATATTCTGCATTCCTTCGGAGAGCCGGGTTTCCTGGCGGTAAACCATCCGGCCGGCAATATCGGTGATGACAACAGTAGCTGTCGTGTTTTTCTTTATTTCTACGGAAAGCCTGGCCTGGTCGTTCACCGGGTTCGGATAAACCATCATGGCATTTCCTACATAATCCGAAACATTTTCATTGATGGAGAAGGTTATTTCTCCGGGATAAATAACCAGGCTGATATCATCCAGTGCCGGATTTTCTTCCGATATGGTGATATACATCGGGGTGGAAGTAACGCCGGCCACATCCGGGAACAACTGGTATGTCCCGTATGCCAGGTCGTTGAACAGGAAATACCCTTCCATATCCGACAGGGTACAGGTGAGGCAGCCCCCTTTGGCATCCATAAGAACAATCTCAATATTACCTGCAGGGACCAGGGTTCTGACTACAAGCGAGGTGTCATAGGATATCTGGCCAAGAATCTCGCCCGAACCAGCGCCTAATCCTGCCGACGGACGTAAATTAATATCACATTCCCAGTTATCATTATCATCGACAATGATAGGAGTGGCATCGTTCCAGTCGATGGCATTGCGGAAATAGGTTGGCATGAACTGGCCATAATGCACCGAATTCGACTCCAGCCGGGTCTTGGTGAGATATTTTCCTACCGGGACCTCATAGAAGAAATAATATCCCAGGGTATCAATCCGTGTCGTATCTACCGGGATCAGATTGTTGTGATCATCATACAGGTACAGGTAAGCCAGACCATAATCGATCGGGAAGTAGCTGGCGAACACATGCCCGCCCAGGTGGTGGAATTCGCGGAGCCCGACCTGGACCTGCTTGGTAATGGTGCTCGATTCGGAAACGCCATATTCCGGCGGCATCGTGGTGATCGTCAGTGAAACCATGTAAATGCCCGATGCATCGTAGATATGGTCAGGATCCTGGACGGTGGAAGACTTGCCATCACCAAAATCCCAGTACCACGATTTGATGCTGCTGCCGATCGACTGGTCCCTGAAAATGATCTTCATCGGGTTATCGTCGAGGGTATCCGGGGTCGGTATAAAATTAGCCTGGAGGTCCGGGTTGGCTTCCGGATCGAAAATGGCGAAATCGGCGAACATCAGGTACTGGTTTTCCCAGATGAACCGGTAGTACCGGTCGAGTTCGATCCTGTTATTATCAAAATCATACACATAGATCTTGATAATCCCGTCGTTAGTAGTAGTGGTAAGGGTATCCCAGTAAAAACCATTGACATCGGTCCTTGTTACGGCATAATAGCCAAAGCCTCCGTTGGTCAGTGAATCGGAGGTAATGTATATTTCATGGTCGGCGATGGGCGCCCCTGTATTGGTGCTGGTCAGCTGTCCGCTCAGACAGATGTTCTTTTGCCCGGCGATGATCTGGGATGAAACCGGAAGGACGATGAAACTCATCAGCGTCACAACGGCGGCGCAGATGATGGCCTTCGTGCGGTATTGCTTCTGAATGATATTCATTATCCTTTTCATGATCAATTATTTAAACCTGTAATTCAGGCCTGCCCTTATTCCGAACGAATGCGTCCTGCCGTTCCTGTTTTCAGGCATGGTGAAATCGGGATCGAGGGCATAACGGAACGTGGGTTCAAGGCTGAATGTTACTCTGTCGGCCAGTTCGTAATCAAATCCGGCGCCCACGAGGAGCTGCCAGTTGATGGTCGAACGGACCGGTATCAGGGAATTGACATTGACTATTCTTGCATTCTCTTCCGGCACACTGGCAGCAGGGATATCTTTCAGAATGAGGAAGGAAGCAGCCGGGCCGGCCTGTGCCCTGATACCGAACCTTCCGAACGAATGCCTGTAACCAAACAGCACCGGGACCTCCAGATAGGTATAGGTGGCTTTTGTTTCGGAGATGCTGTAGTGATCCACTGTATCATATACATCGACTGTCTGGGTATGATAGATAGGGATAACACCATTTTCAGTTGAATCGAAGGTTACTTCGTAAACATCTTCATAAGACCCCAAATAACGGTTGAAATCGATGGCATAATCTCCTTTATCGTGTGTGAACCGGGCGTTGAATCCGCTCTGAACATAGAAGTGGCTGAAGCTGATCGTCGGCAGGATTGCCAGGTTAAATCCGATTGAATTTTCCAGGCTCTCATCGCTGTAGCTGGTCATTTCCGGGTTGAAATAGGCACCGAGCGACCATGTCGGTTTTACATTACGTTGTTTTTCAGCTATGACCGACAATTTCCTGATTTCTCTCGGGGTCAGGTCATATCTCATCGCGTCGGCATAAGTTATGGTACCGAGGGTAACGGCCCTGATAATTCCCGGGCGGTATCCGGCAACCGGTTCTTTGCGGAGTTTCGGTGTTGTTTCGACGGTTCGTGTCTCTTTTGATTTCCTGCTGAATTTGGTGTTTTCACCAAACGGAGCCCTGACAGGAATATCCGGAACCTGCTTTTTGGCTTCGGCTTTGACTTTCTTTTCTTCCGGGGAAGGTATAATTTCCGGTGCCTGGAATGCCGGCTCTGGCAGGGTCAGATTGGCATTGGAGGTCGTCCCTGCGGGAGCAACACCGGCGGTTTGTACAGTGGAATAGGGTGAAGAGGATTCGCCGGCCGTAGTATCGGGCCTGTCGGGGTAATACTGGTTGAACAGCCCGGCAATAAAAATAATAAGCGAAATAGTGACAATGATAGGAAGCAGGATCCCCGGGGATGAAGGAGGTGCAGGGTCTTTCGGCAGGCTGGACTTGATGTTCTCCCACACATGCAATGGCGGCTCCGGCTCGAAGTTGTCGAACTTCTGCCGGATGATCTCATCAATATGTTTAAACTCTTCTGCCATCACTTTTACTATTTGCGTTGAGCCAGTCGTTCCTGGAGTGCTGTCCTTGCCCTCGATAATTGTGATTTGGACGTATTCTCCGAAATTTTTAGCATTTCTGCGATCTCCTGGTGATTATAACCTTCAATAACGTAAAGGTTGAAAACCATCCGGTAACCTTCCGGCAGCCCTTGAATAAGGTGAAGAAGATCTCCTGCTGAAATTTTATCGAGGATATCTTCCGTGGTTGAATTCATGATCACCGCTTTATCGATCGGTGTTTCATTCAATTCATGCAGCCTGGAATTGTAATAATTAATAGCTGTATTGACGATTACTCTCCGGACCCAGCCTTCGAGCGAACCGTCGCAGCGGAAATCTTTCAGATGTGCAAAGACTTTGATAAATCCTTCCTGAAGGATATCGTCGGCTTCCAGCGTGTTTCTTGCAAAACGAAGACAGACTCCGTACATGCGGCGTGAAAACCGCTTGTAAAGGAACTCCTGGGCTCTGGGATCATTCGCCAGGCAATGTTCGATTAATTCCTTATCAGAGTACATCTTAACTCAAAAACCTGCTTGAGGCCAGTCTTTCCAACTGTCTGAAGCTGATTATCCTAATTTATCTGCTACAAACTTAGTAAATAAATTATGATACATCGCATAAACAGCTATTATTTTTCTGCTGACACAGAAACGCAATCGCTCAAAGAACAACTTCAACGCAACATCACAGGCATAAATTTGCCCGTGGATGCAAGGAGAAGACAGAATAAAACGGGAAAGGGTTGCACGGGCCAGAAAAAAATCCCGTGAAAAACACTATTTCCTTTTCCTCATCTCATGAATCCTTATCTTACCTAAGTAAAGGACATGATACATAGCGGGCACGACAATCAGTGTCAGGAAGGTGCTGAATGTCAATCCGAAGATAATGGTCCAGGAAATCGGCCCCCAGAAAGCCACGTTATCTCCTCCAAAATAGATCTTGGGATCAAAATGCTCAAAGAGGGAAAGAAAATCAATATTCAGTCCTGATGCCAGCGGTATCAATCCTAACAGAGTTGTTACCGCCGTTAGCAGAACAGGGCGCAAACGGGTCCGGCCGGCCTGGATCACACAATCCAGCGCAATGTCTTTCGGCAACAGCGCGTTTTCCTCCATACCGAGCTCGGTGCGTTTTCTCAGTTTCAGCAGGTCAGTGTAATCGATCAGCACAATGGCATTATTGACCACAATTCCTGCCAGGGATACCAGCCCGATCCCCGTCATGATCACAACGAAGTCCATTCTGAACGTTGCCAGCCCGCCGAACACACCAATTGTCGAAAATAATACACTGATCATGATAATGACCGGCTTGACCACCGAATTGAACTGGCTGACCATGATCAGGAGGATAAGCGCCAGGGCAATCAGCATCGCGCTGCCCAGAAAGGCCATTGATTCGTCCTGTTCCTGTTGTTCACCGGTAAATTTGTAAGTGTAACCGGAAGGGAGGGTTTCTCCTGACAGAAATTCTTTGAGCTGATTGTTTATATCGGTAGCGTTGAAACCCTTCAATACGTTTGAACTCAAGGTGATGACCCTGTCCAGATCCTTACGCTTTATCGCTTCATAGGTGCTGCCGTAACTGATATCGGCCACTGCGGTGATCGGTACCTGCTGTATTTTCCCGCTGGCCTGGTCCCTGAAGGTGATTTTCTGATTCATGAGGCTCGCCACATTGTACCGGAATTCCTCCTTAAGCCTTAATTGGATTGGGTATTCCTCCTCACCCTCCTTAAAATCGGAAATCTCTTTCCCGAATAAGGCCGTCCGTATCGTTCCCGCTATCTGGGCCGTTGATAAACCATATCGCCTCGCCCGGTCACGGTCGATATGGACGATGGCTTCCGGCTTGTCCAGGTTGAGATCGGTTTTCAATCCTTCAATGCCGTCTATACCGGCATTGTCAATTTTATTGAGAAGGTCATCGACCAGGATGACCAGTTTGTCGAAATCTTCCCCGGTAACCTCTATATTGATGGCTTTCCCTACCGGAGGGCCGCTGCTGGGTTTATCGACAGCCACCATTACGCCCGGGTATTTTCCGATCAGATTATCGGAAAATGCTTTTAAAATATCGTTGGTGTTAACGCCTTCCCGGAATTCAAAATCGACGAAGGTAACGGTCACCATTCCCCTGTGCGGCGTTTCGGAAATATCGAACCCTTCATTTTCACTTTTGGCCCCGTTACCGACCGTTGTCAATACCGATTTGACGATCCGGCTGTAAGGGGTCAGAATGCTGTAAACATCCTCTTCAAAGGTCCCCATAAATTTATTGGTGGCAGTAATATC
Organism: Bacteroidales bacterium; assembly: GCA_017991835.1. Classification (GTDB taxonomy): domain Bacteria; phylum Bacteroidota; class Bacteroidia; order Bacteroidales; family JAGOPY01; genus JAGOPY01. The sequence continues at coordinate 30,607 of JAGOPY010000011.1, forward strand.
GGTTCCTACCGGTAAAGTAGCCATAATATTTATATAAGAAGGATCGGGAGAGGGGAAAAAGATCACTTTCGGCTGGCGGATTCCCATCAGTACGATGGTAAATACTAAAAGGAGAAATGTTGCAGCGATCACCCAGTAAGGCCTCCTGGCTTTCATCACGAAGTTCATGGTGTTCAGGTAGGCATCTTCCAGCCAGGGCAAGAAAACATTCATGAACCAACGGGCCATCCTGTTCAGGAAGAGCAGGTTGGCAATGCCGATGATGGCAAATAAAACGAACAGTGACCCGGGTGTATTCATCCCGCCGGCATAGAAAATACCGGCAAGCAGAAGCAGAATAGCAACAATGATTAAGGAACGTTTGATTTTTGGTTTTGGCAGTTGATCCCCTTGTTTCAGGAATGAGGAGGTAAGAACCGGTGTAACGGTCAAAGCTACAAAAAGGGATGCAGTAAGTACGATGATCAGCGTGAGCGGAAGCAGCTTCATAAATTCCCCGATCATGCTGTCCCAGAACAGCAGCGGGAAGAAAGCGGCCAGGGTGGTGGCCGTCGAAGAGATGATGGCGATGGCAATCTCACCTGTCGCCAGGCGGCTGGCTTCCATCCGGCTGTAGCCCCTGTCGAAATATCGGTAAATATTCTCCATCACCACAATAGCATTGTCGACAAGCATTCCGAGCGCAAGGATCAATGAGAAGAGGAGGATCATGTTCAGCTTGTATCCCATCAGGTTCAGGATGAGGAAAGAGATGAACATCGATAACGGGATGGCAAAACCAACGAAAAAGGCGTTGCGTGCTCCCAGGAAAAGGAAAAGAACGAACACCACCAGGATTACCCCCATGATCATGCTGTTCTCGAGGTTGTCGAGCTGCTTGCGGATCAGGTCCGACTGATCGTTGGTGATGGTGATATTCAGTCCTTCCGGTAAATTGCCGTCTTCCTTTGAACGGTCAAGCAGGTCAAAGATCTTATCGGTGGCCGATAAAAGGTTTTCTCCCCCTTTTTTAATGACGTGCAGCGTCACCACCGGCTGCCGGTTCAACCTTGAAAAATCTTTGGGCTCTGCAAACCCGTCGGTTACCAGTGCGATATCTTTCAGGTAAACAATATTCCCTTTTTCCGATTTGACGATGATGTCGCCCATCTGGGCTGCCGTTTCAAATTCTCCGAGGATGCGGATCGACCGGCGGTAGTCGCCTTCGCGGAACTGCCCGGCCGCCATGGAGATATTCTCAAACCCGACTGCGCTCTCAATATCGCCAAAGCTGATCTCCAGCATCTCCATTTTAAAAGGATCGACATTAATACTGAACTCCCTTTCATTCAATCCTTTAATATCGACTTTTGAAATTTCGGAATAAGTTTCTATTTCATCTTCGAGATATTCGGCATACTTCTTCAGTTCATTCAGGCTGTAATCACCCGACAGGTTGATGTAAATGATCGGAAACTCCGAGAAATCGATATCCTGAACCAGCGGATCGGCAGGCAGGTCATCAGGCAGTTCACTTTTGGCTTTGTCGACGGCATCTTTTACATCGAGCACGGCCTGCTTCAAATCGACACCCGTATTGAATTCCACGACAATCGAAGAAATATCCTGGGAAGAGGTGCTGGCAATCTCTTTCACTCCGGTAATTACCTCCAGTTCTTTCTCAATGGGCCGCGTGACAAGGTTTTCCATATCGAGCGGAGGGTTCCCGGGGTACGCGGTCTGGACCAGTACGGTCGGGATCACAATATCCGGGAAAAGTTCTTTTGGCATTGAAGTGTAGGAATAAAAACCGAATCCAAAAAGGATCAGGATCAGCAGGTAAATCGAGTTTTTATTCTTAAGGACCAGGTTCGTCAGGCCGAACTGTCGGATGACCTTCTGGCTTTTTTCCGGTTGTGAATTAACAGGCATAAATGATTAACAATTCAGGTGATGAAGTCGGATTTAAGACGGTGCAAAAGTACGACTTGGATTGAAAAATTAAATTTTTTTATCAGGCTTCTACTTTTTTTCTTAACCGGGTGCTGATGGAGATCAAAAGCACAAACACGGCAATGAAAGCCGACAGCCTGGCAATATAATCGCCATATCTAACATAGAAAGTGGTAAAATTGTTCGCATTGATCTCCTGGCGGATGACTGCGGGCTCCCAGTAGTTGGTTCTCTGGAAAATGTCGCCACGCTGGCCGATGAATGCAGAAATACCGGTATTGGCCGAACGGGCTATACTGCGGCGCGTTTCGATGGCCCTGAGTTTACTGAAAGTAAGATGCTGCCGGTGGCCGGGTGTGTTGCCCCACCAGCCGTCGTTCGTGATCACAAAGATCAGGTTGGCCCCCTTACGGATGTATTGCGTGACATATTCGCCGAAGACCGATTCATAGCAAATGACCGGCGCGATCTTCAGGCTGTCGGATTTTCTGACGAAGACGGTCCGCTCTTTATCGGTCCCCAGGCTGCCGACCGTTCCGCCGAGATCAAGGGCCAGGCTTTCCAGCGGTTTCAGCAAGACTGCCAGCGGCATTTTCTCCACACCCGGCGTCAGTTTCGACTTATGGTGAAGCTGGTACCGCTTGTTCGTATCAATATAAAAAGCAGTATTGAATGCATCATAATAACCTTCAGCGCTGCGGAACTTGCGCGCCGTTGCCGATTTTTTCTCATCGTCGCCGAAACGGTAAAAAGTGGAAGCCCCGATAATATAAGCCGCTGAAGGATATCCTTTAAGATATTCCCTTATGGAAGCCAGTCCGCGCGCATCGTGCAGCCGGTTCTCCCAGATGTTCTCCTGCAGCGCCGATTCCGGGCTGGCAATAAAATCAACCCGGTCATCCATCATTTTTTGCGCCAGCTCCAGGTTTGCCTTTAATAGCTCGGTGGATTCCAGCGTGTACTGTTCATTGTATGGATCTATATCCGGCTGAACCACAATAACATCCACCGGCCAGGGTTTTTCCTCGTATTTGTTGTAAAGACGATAAGACAGTAAGACGGGTACGACGATGAGAAGTGCTAAAGCACCCCCTTTCACCCAATTCATTTTCCATTGTCCGGTGTCCGTTGTCCAGTTTCCATTTCCTTTTTCCCTTTTCCCTATTCCTTTTAAGATTTGGTAAGCCAAAATGTTCACTGCCAGAATCCACAGGGTTCCACCGAAGATGCCGGTGTACTCGTACCATTGGATCCACTTGTGCCAGCCGGCAAATCCGTTCCCCAGGCTGAGCCAGGGCCAGGTGCCGTCCCAGTTGTGATGAAAGTATTCGAAAGCGATCCAGAAAAAGATAAGCGGAATTTGTCCCTGCTTTCCGGGCATAGCGCGGCGGGTGGAATGAAAGATCCAGAAAATGGCGGCCATGAACAGGGCATTGAGAACCCAGGCCATGATGGCGCCGAAGTCGGTGGAATTCCATATCCACCATGTAGTCAGTATATTCCAGAGGAGAAAGCCCGGGTAGGTGCAGAGAAAAACACTGCGCCTCCTGAATTTGTCATGGTGAGCAAAAATGTAGTCTTCAATAAATAGAAAGGGGATAAGACCGATGAAAAGAAGCGGGGCGAATCCTCGTTCGGGCCAGGCCAGGCTCAGGAGGAGGCCTCCGGCTAATGAAATGCTGATGAGATGGATTCTTTTCATAAAAAACGATAAAGGTAACGGCATTTCATGATCAAATCGTATCCAAAACCGATTTTCAAAACTCCTCAAACAGGAAGTTATTAAACGGATAGATTTTTGTGTGGATCTTCCTGACCTCCTCGTATAACATGTTTTTGAATTCCTCCAGGTTAACTTTTTGTGTTGCCGAAAGAAAGATCGAGGGGTAATGGCTGTTGCTCATCCAGGTTTTTTTCAGGTCATCCAGGCTCAGGTTCTCTTTGCCGGAAGGGGTGAGGTCGAACGGGTCTTTCTCCACGAAGGTGTAAGCATCGATCTTGTTGAACAGCATAATAACCGGCTTATTGCTGGCACCGATCTCCGACAGGGTCTGGTTGACTACGGCGATCTGCTCTTCGAAATGGGGATGCGAAATGTCGGCTATATGGACGAGCAGGTCGGCCTCGCGCACCTCGTCGAGCGTCGATTTAAACGATTCCACCAGGCTGTGCGGCAGTTTCCGGATGAAGCCCACGGTGTCGGTCAGCAGGAACGGCAGGTTGCCGATCACTACTTTCCGGACGGTTGTGTCGAGGGTGGCGAAGAGCTTGTTCTCGGCGAACACATCCGATTTGCTCAGCAGGTTCATGACGGTTGATTTGCCGACATTGGTGTACCCGACCAGGGCGACGCGCACCAGCTCTTTCCTCCCTTTTCGCTGCGTGGTCTTGATCTTATCGATCTCTTTCAGCTTTTCTTTGAGAAGGGCAATCCGGTCGCGGACGATCCGGCGGTCGGTTTCGATTTCCCGTTCCCCCGGGCCGCGCAACCCGATGCCACCCTGCTGCCGCTCCAGGTGGGTCCACATCCGTGTGAGCCGGGGAAGGAGGTATTCGTACTGCGCCAGCTCCACCTGTGTGCGGGCGTGGGCAGTCCGCGCACGTCGGGCAAAGATATCCAGGATCAGGCTATTCCGGTCGAGCACCTTGATTCCCAGCTCTTTCTCCACGTTCCGGGACTGGGAGGGGGTGAGTTCGTCGTCGAAAATAGCGATGTTGATATCCTCGTTTTTAACGAATTCTTTGATCTCGTTGAGTTTCCCCTGGCCGATGTAGGTCCGCTGGTCGGGCAGGTCGATTCGCTGGATGAACCGTTTGACGGCCACTCCGCCGGCGGTATCGACCAGGAAAGCCAGTTCGTTCAGGTAATCGTTGATCCGGTCGGCATCAAAGCGGTTTTTAACCAGTCCGATCAGGACGGCCCGTTCGACGACCGGTTTTATGATAATTCCTTTAGGCATTCAAACAGGGTTGGAAACCCATAGGGTTGGAAACCCTTTTCCGATTTTCCGGCAAAGATAATCAGAAATAATACCAAATCACAGCTGTCCAAAATATTTTTTAAAGATAATTATTTAGCCTGATAATCAGACACGTAATTTTCAATTTCATTGCATTTTAAATTCAATCCCCCTCCAGGAATAATAATAGTTGATCGGTTTTAACGCTATTTGGACGGACAAATGGCTCATTGATCCACGCCCACAAGTCAATTTTTACAAATAAGTTCAATCTGATAAAGGTGATCAGGTTGGACATGTGCCATTGATATTGTGCCTTGGTTTTAAGGTAAGTCAAGAGCAGTATCGTGATCAGGGCAGTCCAGATTTGTATCTGAACCGCATTCTCGGATGTTCCGACGAATGATTTGATTTTCAGGTTCTGTTTGATCATCTTAAAAAAAGCCTCAATGTTCCACCGCTCCTTGTAAATCATCGCCACAGTGGTTGCTGTCCAAGATCGGTTATTGGTGATGAAAACCAGTTGCTGTTGATTCTTTTCGTCCCAATACCTGACCATTCTAAGCATTTTGGGGTATTCTTCCCGGGCTTTTGTTCCTTTCAGGCGGATGTTGCAGTCCTGAAGCACATTCTTATCCTTTTCATCTGATATATCAAAGTCCTCAACGATTTCGTAATCCAAATTGTCTTTGGCTCGGGTCACAAACCAGTTGTTCATGCTGTCCAAATTATACCACCAGGAAAAATCGTAGTAGCCCATGTCGAACACCAGAATACTATCCGATGGCAATCTCATTTTTCGGGCGACCTTAATTTCATGTACGTTTCCATGGGTTAGGTCCGCGAAAGCCGGCAAGCAGCCCTCGTAATCCAGCAGCAGGTGCAATTTGACCGCCCCTTTGCGGGTGCGAAATTTAGCCCAGTCGTAAAGGGAAAGCGAAAGGGAGATCACGCTGGCATCCAACAGAAATACCTTGCGTTTAATTCTTTTTAAGGCAGGCTTATAGAACTTAGTCTGAGTACGCAGGTGCTCGGCGAGGGCGTAGTAAAACTCCTGAAAAATCTCATAGCTGCGATGTTCATTCACATAAGATACAGTGGACTTAGATGGCGCCTGACTGCAGCCCAGGTGAACAATATTACCTGTGATGCTGCGCAAACCGTTGGAAATATCTCTGACTGAGTTGGCATGACCTAAATGGCAGAAAAGCATACTGACCAGATGAGTCCAACTGTCGATACCCTTGCTGTACTTATCTGTCTTATGCTCATTAACAATCCTGCTAAACAACTCTCTTGGTATAATACTGGTGATTTGAGAGAAAAGTGATAATTTTACCATAGGGATTGGTTTTTGTCGCTATTGTAAAATTACCCCTTCGTGGGGTATCTCCAATCCCTACTTTATTTTTCTTGCAATTTATTTTGGACGGATGTGATACCAAATGGACTTGTACTCTTCCGGGTCCTCTCCATCTGCCTTTAATCTCATAAGGTACTTATAAATAGAAACATCGGTATAGATAAAATCATCCACCAGCGTCACTTTGGATTCCCAGGGAAAAAACCTGTAAACCCGCTGACCCTGGCTGTTGATCATGATGAGTTCATGGTCCTGCCAGGCCCTCAGGTGCGATTTGCCCAGCTTCGGCACATTGAAAACCGGTTCATCGGTGCGGGCCAGCCCCGGCAGGAAACGGGCCTCCTCTTTCCGTTCCTGGCTGATACGAGCTATGGGAACCCTGAAATCGGATGTCTCCTCTTTACCTTTCGTATTGAAGGTATAATAAGGATCCACCCCGGCCAGCTTAAGCTGTTTTCGAAGCGCACACGATGCAAACCGGGAACTGTTATAATACGTGAAAACCTGCTGATTGTATATGCTGATACCCGCCCGGCGAATTCTCCCAATGGCAGAAACCGCTTCGGGAGTGATCTCCATCGGATGCTCAAAATGAGTGACAATGCATATCTCGCGTTTTCCGGGCCGGTGAAATTTCCTGAGAATCCGGATAAAGCTATCGCCTATCCGCATCGGCAGTGTGACCAGCACCCGCGTTCCGATCCTGATCCTCTCTACATGACCGATTTCAGAAAGCGATTGCATAATGTTCTCTATGTAATCATCCCCGAGAATCAGCGGATCGCCGCCGGTTATCAGCACTTCCGAAATATTTTCGTTGTTCCGGATCCAGTCGATTGCGGCAGCGGTTTTATTTCGTGTCGCCTTCGATTCCCTCATGGGTTTAACCTCCCAGTTGCGCTGGCAATAAACGCAAAGCTGGGGGCAGATATCGACAGGTTTGAGAATGACGATTTGCGGATAACGCCGGGTGATGGCTTCTGCCGGACTGGTTGATCGTTCACCCATAAAATCCATATCGAAACCCGACTTCCTGTTTTTGTCGACGTTGAGGCAATAATTCGCACTGGGCAGCACCTGGGCCCTGATGGCACTGTCATCCTTTGTCCTGCCTTTCCGGTTAAAAAGTGAGAGGTAGTAGGGAGTGATTTGAAACGGTACCCGGTACCTTTCTGCATATTCAAGCCCAAGCCGTTCGTCCTCATCCAGCATGACCAGCTTTTCAAGAGTATTCGGGGTTGTGATGATATGTTTGAGATGCCATTTGTAATCACGCCAGTCATCCTCTGCTGCCTGGTAATAATCAAGTATCGCCTTCCTGGCCGCTTTTCTGTCATGGATCACCTCCGGATCAAGACCATGGCGGTAATGCCGGAGATGATCATCCATTCGCCGGGCATATTCATCCAGCTTTATCGACCTGAGCTGAGAAGCTTTTCTGTTGTCGGAAGGCAGTTTAAAGCTGTCATCCGTAATGCCTGATTTGGCATGTACACCATTAAAAAGAAAAATAAACTCTGCCAGAAAACTTTCGGAAACAGGAATTTCCGGCTCACTATTCAGTGCAAGATCGCGGAGGACCTTTAGCGCTGAGAAATCTGCAATTTTCTCATTTTCTGTTCGGATCACGTTTTTAAGGACCCGGATGCATTCTTTGGCATTTGTTTTTTCGATGATGTGGAAATCTTTGTATTCCTTCTCCGAATGAATGTTGAAATAATGCCTTTCCAGTCCGTTCAGATATTCAAAGAGATTCTCCCTGGCATCGGCCACATCAGACGATTTTTTCAGAAGGGCCCTGATTTCCGGGTTGGCCTCCCATAATTTTTTTTTGAGTTGATCTTTCGATAATGATGCTATTTTATTCATTGTTAATGAATTTAAAATGATTGATCCATATGTGAACCAGCTTTCTGCTGAAATAAAATCAATGATAACGGGGAAAAAGAATAAAACTGGTAGTCATCTGAAGACAGATGTCCAAAGATGCTAATTAGATGTCAAATAATCAATAAGATACAAGATCTGTTCAGCATTAACCCGTTATTGAACGGCTAAAAATAAGAAAAAAAATTGAAATAGCCAAAAAAAGGGTTGGAAACCCTTTTTAGAACTCCCTGAAACCGATGATCCTTCGGATGTCGGAAATGGTTTTCCGGGCGCTTTCGCGGGCCTTGTCGCGGCCCAGCATGGCCACCTTGTGCAGGTAGGCGTCGTTGCCCGAAAGCTCTTTGATCTTTTCGCGGAACGGTTCGGTGAACGATACCATGTCTTCCGCCAGCTGCTTTTTCAGGTCGCCGTAACGGATCGTGCAGTTGTTGTACTGCTCGTCGAAAAAGGCGACGGTTTCGGGTTTCGATACGACTTTCATCAACTGGAACAGGTTTTCGATAGGCTCGGGCCTGGCCTGGTTCTTTTCTGTCGGGCCGGCGTCGGTCACGGCGCGCATCACTTTTTTCCGGATCACTCCGGGTTCGTCGGCCAGGAAAATGGCGTTGCCTTCCCCTTCCGATTTGCCCATCTTGCCGCTGCCGTCGAGCCCCGGTATCTTCACCAGGTTATCGCCGAAGTTGAAGGCGATCGGCTCGGGGAAGTACTCGTGGTTGTACATCCGGTTGAAGCGACGGGCGAAGGTGCGCGTCATTTCGAGATGCTGCTCCTGGTCTTTGCCGACCGGCACTTTCGTGGCGCGGTGAATGATGATATCGGCCGCCATCAGCGTGGGATAGGTAAGGAGGCCGGCGTTGATGTTCTCGGGTTGTTTACGGATCTTTTCTTTGAAAGATGTGCACCGTTCCAGTTCGCCGACATAGGCGTTCATATTCAGGAGCAGGTAGAGCTCGGCCGTTTCGGGAAGGTCGCTCTGGATGTAGAGGGTTGCCTTCTCCGGGTCGAGGCCGCTGGCCAGGTATTCCACCAGCACCTGCTTCACGTTGCCGTGAAGGTCGGCAGGGGTGGGGTGGGTGGTTAACGAATGATAATCGGCGATAAAGAAATAGCAATGATGTTCATTCTGCATCTTGACGAAGTTCTGCAGAGCGCCGAAATAATTTCCAAGGTGAAGGTTTCCGGTAGGACGGATACCGCTGACGACTGTTTCCATGGTGCAAAGATAGTGAAATTAGTCTTCGGTCGGCAGTTAGCGGTCGGCAGTCGTCAGTTGACGATAACCTTCCCCGTATATCGCCTCCCCTTCCTATCCGTCACCACCACCACATACATCCCCGGCGGATAACCCGACACATCCAAAACAAGCATCCGGTTCACCGGTACCTCTCCTTGTCCCCCTATCTCCTCGTCTCCTCGTCTCCCGGTCTCCACCTCCCTTCCAAACACATCATAAACAGCTATCTCAACTTTCCCTGAAGCTACAATATCCGGCAAAGTCAGCGCTACCCAATCTTCGGCCGGATTCGGCGAAATTTTTACAGTGGATTCGTATTCTTCCCGGGTGGGCAGTTCATCGATATTCACAAACAGGTCGCAATCCAGGTCCATGGTATCCGATTGGATTTCATAGGGACACAGGCTGTCGTACGTCATCGGTTGGGTGTAGAGGGTGTCGTCTTCGAGGCTGGCGTTCATTTTCCATAAGTAGATGTCCCAATAGTTGGATGGCATGTAATCCCCTGTTACAAGTACTTTATTGTCACTTGATTGCATTATTGCTTTTGGATATTTATTATAATGAATAAGCGTCCGCCGGTTAATGATATTACCTAATGTATCCGTTTTAAGGACATCACTGTACCCATCTTCGACATTACTTGACGTTCTCCATTGGATCCCGGTGATAAGTGACGTATCGCCATATAAAATCATAGGCTCCGCGCCCCCGCCTTGCAATGTATCTCCAAGTAAATATACCTGGTAGATTTTGTTCCCGGAGTTATCAAATTTAAATATTGAGGGAGTCATGTTGTAACCCGGACCAGCAAATCCACCTGCGCTATAAAACATATCATTTGAGGTTTCTATTACCTGATTGGCTCCTCCATAACCACCATTCCATTTGAGATCCCAAATTTGAATGCCGACAGTATCGGTTTTGATCCAATAGGCAAATGGCCCTGGTCCCCGATGTCCTGAGACAATAATATTGCTATCTGATGTATATAGCAAATTGTATCCTTCTTCATTAACAATAGTTGAATCCTCCTGGGCCAGTTTCTGAATCCAGACCGGTTCTCCTGTTTGATCCAATTTAATTAAATTTATTCTGGCATACGATTCCCCATCACCGTAATATTTCAGCAGCCCCATATAACTCCCATCAGGTAATTTAATAATCTCCATTGCCAGATTGTAATCAGGGCTGGGTAATACCCGACACCACTCAACTTCACCGCAGGTGTTCAATTTAACAAACAACGGATCAAAGTCACCCGTGTACTTTGAGGTTCCCCCACAAAATATCAGCCCCCCATCATTTGCAATTTCTGAACGGGATACCCAAAACTGGTTATTTTGATCACCGATTTTCTTCCACCAGAGAGTATTTCCATTTATGTCTGTTTTGATGATCCATATATACCGGCAAAAACCATAAGGCAAATAAATAAACCCTGATAATATGATTCCTTGATCGTATGTTTCATTCATGTCATTTACCAGTGCATGGAAATTATCTCCGTATATTTTCGGCCATTCCTGGGAATAGGCATTCTGAGTTATCAGAAATACGGAAAGTATCAATATGATAATTTTACTTTTCATCGCCAGAAACATTAAGGATTAATACTGAATCTTAATTAGCTTCTCAGTTTCAAGAAGGTTGCCATTACCAAACAGACTGATGAAATAGGAGCCATTTGGCACATTTCTTAAATCTAAAACCACCTGGTTTTCTCCGGTATCAATTGAGTACCTTCCGAGCAGGTAACCCAATTGATTAGTCTTTGAAATAGTATAATCAATGTCGTCATCAGAAGGCAGGTTATAATATACAATGACATAATCCCTCGCCGGATTAGGAAAGACAGAAATATAGTTTCTTTTTGGATCTCTAACCTCCTCCTCAGGGTAAGGTGAGTTATACTCAGATGGTTCTGTGAACTGAGGTGCAGTGATTTTTTCGAGATAATTTAAGAAACCGCCTTTCACCAGCATACCCCTTGCAAATGCTGAGATTTGAGATGTTCCTGTTTCATTGATTTCATGTAAAGCGAGCACTGAAACAGAATCCAGATCAAAAGCAGCCCAGTTACTGTCAGCTATCTTCTTCAGGATATCGAAATAATCTTCATACTGTTGATAAGTGTTAAATTGGCTACCTGTCATATTAAATGAACCCGGAATAGCATCTAAAGTCAAATTTGCACTAAGGGTATCCCCCAGATTCCAGTAAACTACAGCTAGATCATATTTAGATAGTAAGTCATTCTCACTTTGTAAGAAAGTGATGATTGAATCCGCCTGGTCGACAAAGTTTGTATCCTTTAAATACTGGCGGAATAAATCGGCTTTTGCTTTTGAACGGATCTTTCGCCAGGATTGAATCTGTGCTTCCAGCAACTCTTTAGCGCCGAGGATTCTCTGCCCTTCCATGATTTGAGCCATCATGTAATCGGGCATAGGCTCATAGCGGGTTTCTAGCGCATTCATCACACCAAAAGATTTGGATGACTGGGGATTGACAGTTAGAATATCGCGGATCATGGCATTGGGCAGGACATTTTCTTTATAAATGGCCTGTTGCATCACCGTATCCGATAAATACGGCGATTCATCCAGTAATTCCTGCCTGATCTCTAGGGCCTCTTCAGGCATACTGGTCATGATTTCAAAATTCAGTGCTTCCGTATTTCCCCCATCAATTAAAGCAAACAGTTGTTCAGTGAGTAATACAATTTGTTCATTTGCTTCAGAAATTATTAGATGAGGAGAAGTGAAGGTCTTAAGGTTGTTTTCCTCTTCCAATTGCGATGGACAAGCAGTATCTTTATTATACTCAAGTGTGCTTCTTTCTATTAAAACGATAGTTTCATGAGTATAATTACTATCTAACGGATACGTCAGTGGATCATATCGTTTTTTGTGGTGATAATAAAAGATTGAATCAGCATTGTTTAGGAAATTAAAATATTTTATCTTCTCTGGGTTAGCGACAGAATCTTGCATGGAGAAGGTATTTCCGGCAGGAGCATCCAAAGAAGTAGAATCATTCGGATCACCCTGGAATCTGTAAATTCCCTGCAGCGATCCATATGGTGGATTTTCATCTTCCACCACAATAAAATCATTGGTATTGCCCGACATTTCATTGCATTTCAGGCATAACCCGGATTCCCTTCCGCGATTCTCTCCAATGACGTAAATGCCGTTAGTTAACCTGTTGAATGAGTTATTGTAAATCTCATTATTCTCGTCTCCGGAGTTCTTTACCGCAATACCTGAACCAATACTTCTGCTGCCAAAAAATCCAGTATCACCATGAAAGAAATTATCTTCAATTTGGTAACCTGTACAACCTTCCAGAAATAAACCACCTATAAATCGATCTTCAAGTACAAATTTGTATTCTGTAGGGCATTTAAAATCATTTGAAATAACCGATACGTAATCGATACCGGAAATTGATAGTCCAACCAGGTTATCTTCAAAATAACTGTTCTCGATAATAATGGTCTTCTTGCTAATGCTGTTTAATGCCTTTATCCCGTATTCCAATTGGTTGAATTCGCATGGAGTAATGTCAAGGCAAGGGATAGCGTTCGGATCATTGCATAATGCTTTTATCATAAATTGGCCATCGATAGATGAAATGCCTTTGCCCCTGATAGAAGGGGGGGCGAAAGCCAATCCTGTCAAATTTTCAAATTCACAGGCATAAAAAATCAGGCCGAAAATATCCTTCAATTCAACGTGGGCTTTAGGGACGGTGAGGTCATAAAGATTTTCTGTGGTCAGAAAGCGACATTTCTCAAAACTGGCCACGTAAGGCACCTCATTTCCCTGGTAAATATGATGAAAAGGGGCCAGCAGAATATCCGTTTCATTATCACGGAAGATGGCCTCTTCAGCCAGGATGATCCCGCCACTCTGGTTCATAGCCGGGCTGCATCGCTTGCAATGATTGGCAATGGCGCATCGGGCAAATTCAATGATGGAACCATCCCGAATTTCCACAATTCCAAAATATTCATTATAAAACTGTGATGTATCACTTCCTCTAACCTCAATTCCATCCCATAAATCCGGGCAGGCCTTTGTCAGGTAAGCACTGTCAAGTATGAGCTTTCCGCCGGGATTGACCAGAATCATGGCCTCAGGTGCAAATGCAGTATAACCGCTGATAGTCAGGCAGGCTCCCGAATCGATTATCACTTCAAAATTGACATAGGTCGTATCAGCCCAGGTCGTATCAGCTGAGATAACGTGACTGATAGTATCCATTTCCAACAGGCAAGTGCAATTGTAATTATCATCATATCCCCCGACAAAAGGATCAGAATCATCGCAATCCTCTATGTCCGGGCAAACGCATGAATCGGGTTTATCGCCAATGCCCCAGAAATAGTAACCGTCGTTATCAAAATCATGATAATTCTTTGTAATGGTATCGTTATTAATGGTCACAGGAGGCAAGACGACGACAGCTTGCTTAAAATCATCAAGTTTTACTTTCATAAATCCATTTACACCCCAGGTAATGCCCCAACTGTTTTTTATTAGCCAAATCAATGTCGAATCGAATGGAGAAAACTCATACCCGCAAAGTACCACTGCATGGCTACTTAATGTATCATTATTAATTACTAAAGAGTCAAAAGAAAAAGTGATAGGGCCGTGATTAATTATAGTTACGCGAATTGAATCAAAATTTTTTTCAAAATTCTCACTTGTGCTAAATGCATCATTTATTTTTACGATTGTGTCCGGATTTAAGGGCATGACACATGACCCACTCGCATCATAATTTACAGTATCGTAAGGGAAAAATTCTTCTAAAGGTACTCCGTAATTTTTAATATATCCTAAGCTTGTTAGTATATACCCACCACTTTCACAACTTCCGGTTTGGCAGAGTATTCGTTGCTCGGATAGATCCAAATCCAGAACAGAAACAGCATAAAGATTGGCAAGAGCTTCTACAGTTCCAATTGTGCTAAATGCAAAACAACTTCCACAGTCCATTTGGTCTTTTACGGAAGTTAGCCAACCCGTTCCTAAAAGGTCACCATCCCAATACGGCGACTGTGGATCATTCGCCCCATGCCTGTCGCGCCAGTCGAAATGCCAGACCATATCCGGATCGACCTTTGGGTAATTCCGGTGGCCGAGAAATTCGAAAATTCCGCCAGCGTAATAGTCGTAACCCAGTAAATTATATCCTTCGCCGAACATGGCTGATTTTGATTCGTAATAATATGCAACAATGGAATTGTCGCCCGATGTCCAGTTCATGCCGAAATCAGCAATCCGTTGGTTCATCGCCTCTATCTTATCTGCATCCAGCTCCCTTTTCGCTGTATACCGGGCAGTTTCCGCGTTTTCCTTTGCTTCCGTTTCGTACGAAAAGCTTTTCAAATCCAATGTTGCGTCGATTATCTGAATAATTACAGAAGCAGGATTGACCATATCGAGCGCACACGTTTCATCACAATGATCCTGAACGGTATAGTCGTTTTCAGGGCAAATTAACGGGTAAGCCTCCAGGACCATGTACCGAAATCCGTTCTCATCTTCCAGGATCACCCTGACCAGGCTTGTGTCACTGCTTAACTCAACATCTCCTTCTATCAGCAGTTCACTGATCAGTTCGATGTTTTCGAAAGGAAAAATTTCAGCATCAGTTGAAAAAGTGCTGTCGATTTGAATGGTTTGTGCTTTCATTGGCGTAACGATCAGGAAACTAAGCGCCAGAAAGAGAATCGCTAAGATTACATAGGGGGGGGCAAATGTTTTCATAATCAATGGATTAGAGGTTAATAATATGTGGTTATAGATTAGCGGAATAAAGATATGATATTCCGGCGGGAAAAGCAAGCGGTTTGAAATATAATCAGTGTCAATATTGGATCACCTGCGGTAATGGTTCCAAATTCCAAATAGCAAACTTATTACTACTTTATAACTACTTTATGGCAACTTTATGACAACTTCATGACGCTCGTACAGCGAGCTTATGACGCGAACGAAGTGAGCCAATAACGTGAACGCAGTGAGCTTTTACTCCTCCGGTTCCACCGGCTGGCTGTCGAGCATGGCCCCTTTTGGCAGTTCACCGTTCATCCTGATCTCGTCCTCGATCTTGTTAAAGAAATGATATTCAAGGAAATAATGAGATGTTACGGGCTCAAGGTGAATCCATTTTTTGTATTTGAAATACCATTTCATCCTGACCGATGGGAAGCCTTTGGTGAGATAGGCATAGATAAAAGGATGCAAAGTCAGGCGGATATATTTCTCGTTCTGTTCGGTGATCAGGGTGCGGATGTTGGCCTCGATCTCGTCGAGCAACAGGGAGCTCGACCTGATCTTGCCCGATCCTTTGCAGGCGGGGCACTCCTCGAGCACCTCGATCTCGTTCTCCGGGCGGACGCGCTGCCGGGTGATCTGCACCAGCCCGAACTTGCTGGGCGGCAGAATGGTGTGCTTGGCATGGTCTTTCGCCATCTCGTCCTTCAGCTTCTGGTAAAGCTGGCGGCGGTGGCCCGATTCGTGCATGTCGATAAAATCGATCACGATGATGCCGCCCATATCGCGGAGGCGCAACTGGCGGGCGATTTCAATAGCCGCATCCAGGTTCACCGACAGGGCGTTCTCTTCCTGCGTATTTTCTTTGCGCGAGCGGTGTCCGCTGTTCACGTCGATCACGTGCATCGCTTCGGTGTGCTCGATGATCAGGTAGATGCCGGTTTTAATGCTCACGGTCTTGCCGAAGGCATTCTTGATCTGCTTGTCGATCCCGAAAAATTCGAAGATCGGAATCCGGCCTTTGTAATTCTTTACTATATCGACCTTTTTCGGGGCGATTTTCCCGATATAATTTCGGATCTCCTCGTACACCGCCTGGTCGTTGACGGTGATGGAGTTAAACGATTCGTTGAGCACGTCGCGCAGGATGACCGAGGTCCGGTCGAGCTCGCTGAGCACCTTGCTGGGGGGCCTGGCTTCGTTGAGCTTTTTGATCATGTCGTGCCATTTGGCTACCAGGTTCTTGAGATCGGCATCGAGCTCGGCAACCATTTTTCCTTCGGCCACAGTCCGGATAATGACCCCGAAGTTCTTTGGTTTGATGCTGGTGATCAGCCTTTTGAGGCGGTTTCGCTCTTCGATCGATTTGATGCGGGTGGAGACGCTGATGCGGTTTGAAAAAGGCACCAGCACCAGGTAACGACCTGCAAATGATATTTCGGATGAGATACGGGGCCCTTTGGAGGAGATCGGTTCTTTTTCGATCTGCACCAGCACCGGCTGGTTCACCTTGAGTACCTGGGTGATCTTGCCCGTCTTTTCAATATCCTCTTCGGCCACAAACTGCTCTATAGGAATTCTCTGTCCTTTCCCTGCAATAGAGAGTTTGACATATTTTGCCAGGGAACGGAACTGGGGTCCGAGATCAAGATAGTGGAGGAAGGCATCTTTCTCATACCCCACATCCACAAAAGCGGCATTCAACCCCGGCATGATCTTGTGAACCTTGCCGAGGTAAATGTCGCCAACCTGAAAACCCTGGTTGCTTTTTTCTTTCTGTAATTCGACAAGAACCTTGTCTTCCAGTAATGCTATTTCAACTTCAGCTGACTTCGCATTAATAATCAGTTCCCTATCCACAATGAAGTTGTATTTAGTATATCATCCTGATAGCCGGGTGCAGCCTGGATAATAAGAACCGGAACATAAAGGGGCTAAGATTATTTCTTCTTATGCCTGTTTTTTCTCAAACGTTTTTTGCGTTTGTGAGTTGCCATCTTGTGCCTTTTTCTTTTCTTCCCGCTGGGCATCTTGTAATGTTTTAAAAAATGTTACTTAACCTTAACGTTTCCCTTCACTTCATGGACAAAAGTCTTCGCCGGTTTGAAAGCCGGGATATTATGTGCCGGAATAATTATCGTGGTGTTCCTGGAAATGTTCCTGCCGGTTTTTTCGGCCCTTTTCTTGATGGTAAAGCTACCAAACCCTCTCAGGTAGACGTTTTCGCCATTGGCCAGAGAGCCTTTTACAGCTTCCATGAAAGCTTCCACACTTGCCTGCACGGCTACTTTCTCAATCCCGGTTTTGTTTGCTATTTCAGCAACGATTTCTGCCTTGGTCATAACTTAATTAATTTTAGATTTTTAACTTTATTTTTTAAAAGAAGGCTGCAAAGATAATTTATTTTCGCATGCCGGAACGCCTGATTAAAAAAAAATTGGTTCTAAACTGCTCAAAATAAATTTGTTTGAAGAACGTATGTCATTTGGTTACCTTATAATAAACTGGTATAGAAAAAATAAAAGGGATTTGCCCTGGCGAAAGACGGCGGATCCTTATAAAATATGGGTTTCGGAAGTCATTCTCCAGCAGACCCGGGTAGAGCAGGGCATGTCGTATTATCATAATTTTACCCGCCTTTTCCCCGATGCAGGTTCTCTTGCCAATGCGCCGGAAGATGCCGTCATGAAAGCCTGGCAGGGCCTTGGTTACTATTCCCGGGCCAGGCATATGCATGAAGCTGCCCGTAAAATCCGGGATGAATACGGACAAGGGTTTCCCTCTACATATGAAGAATTATTAAAGATGAAAGGGATAGGGGAATATACTGCGGCTGCCGTTTCTTCCATCGCTTTCGGTGAACCGAGGCCCGTGGTCGACGGGAATGTGATGCGGGTGGTGGCCCGGTATGCCGGGATCGGTTCGGCTGTGAATACTGCCCTGGGAAAAAAGCAAATCATTGACTTTCTGAGATCAAGGATTGATCCGGAAAGCCCGGGTGATTTTAACCAGGCAGTGATGGAACTGGGCGCTTTGATCTGTGTTCCACGCAACCCACGGTGCCGGGATTGCCCGGTCAGCGCTGACTGTTTTGCCCGGATCCATGGAAAAATCCCGGAATTGCCTGTCTTAGTTAAAGCCAAATCCACTGTTGTCATTCATTTGAATTACCTGGTTCTTAATCAAAAACAGGATAACCAGACTTTTACCTTTATCAAAAAGAGGACCGGCAGCGGTATCTGGAAAAATCTTTATGATTTTCCTTTGATTGAGACCGTTCAGGAGATTGGTCCTGAAAAACTTTCTCAACATGAGGATTTCGTTTTACTGATGGAAGGCTCCCGGTTCAGTCCTCCCCGGGAGGTGTTTTCTTTCCGCCATCTTTTAAGCCATCGAGAGTTAAAAGTCAAGTTTTTCACTTTTGATGTTGATAACTTTTCGTGTAAAACGGTACTGAAAGTGCCCCCGGAAGAGCTCTGTAACTATCCGGTTCCCAGGCCTATAGAAAAATTTATTAAAAAAAATTCCGATCGACCGGGTATATTTTCCGAAAATCCGGATTAAGCAGTAGAGCGCTTCTATTATCCATTAAATTTGTAAAAACAAACCATTCATTAACCATTAAAAATTTAAGATTATGGCAGGAGTAAACAGGGTGATTTTGATCGGGAATCTTGGGAGGGATCCTGAGATCAGGAGTCTGGAAGGGGGTGTTAAGGTAGCGAACTTTTCCCTTGCCACGACAGAAACGTACAAAGGCAAGAACGGAGAGAAGGTGGACTCGACCGAGTGGCATAATATTGTTTTATGGCGCGGGTTGGCCGAAGTGGCGGAGTCGTACCTTAAAAAAGGCAATACCGTATTTATTGAAGGCAAGATCAGGACGCGCGAATGGACCGACAAGGACGGCAACAAGCGCTACACCACCGAAATCGTGGCCGATAATATGGTTATGCTCGGCGGACGGCGCGATCAGCCTGCCGGCGAATACAGCCCCCCACCGCAACGGCCTGAAAAAGCCGCACCGCAGGAACCCATCGATAATCCGATCGATATAAGTACGGAACCGGGCGACGATTTGCCGTTTTAGGTAAGTTGGTTAGCAGTAGGCAGTAGGCAGTTTTGTTTTGATGGATTAATAATCGTAAACCAATGACTGCCGACTGCCGACTGCTGACTGCTGACTGCTGACTGCCGACTGCCGACTTTTTCCTATCTTTGCCCCGTCAACCAATTCCTGAGAATTTTGGAAATTACTGATTTTGAACTTTCCCGGAGCTTTATGATGATTGTGCTGGAGGTCACGACCCCGGTCCGTGGCATTAGTATCGTCTCCGGAATCGCTGCAATTTTGTTGCTGCTGATCGGTTCAGCCATGGCCTCGGGCGCCGAGGTGGCTTTTTTTTCTCTTGGCCCGAACCAGATCCGTGAGCTTAGAACCCATGGCACCAGAGCCAACCAGGCGGTCCTGCTCCTCCTCGAAAAACCGAAAAGATTATTAGCTACATTGCTGATTGTCAATAATTTCGTTAATGTTTCTATTGTCATTATCTCGACCTATCTGACCGGCATCCTGTTCAACTTCCGGGAATCGTCGTATTGGGTCGCTTTCCTGGTGCAGGTTGTGGCAGTGACCTCGCTGATTTTGCTGTTCGGTGAGATTCTTCCGAGAGTTTACGCCACACGCAACAACCTGAAATTTGCACGGTTCCTGGCTGGCCCGGTCGGCCTGGCGTCGAAAATCTTCTATCCGCTCAGCTCCATGCTGATCGGCTCAACCAAACTGATCGATAAGAGGATCAGCCGGAAGGCTTATAATGTTTCAATAAACGAACTTTCCGACGCCATTGAGCTCGCCACAGGAGCCGATACGCCGCAAGAGGAGAAGAAAATCCTCCGGGGTATCGTCCGGCTCGGTGATATCGAGGTGAAGGAGATCATGAAATCACGGGTCGATGTCACCGCCGTCGATATTTCGACGGGCTATCTCGAACTCCTTCAAAAAATAGTCGGGTCAGGCTATTCCAGGATCCCGGTTTATGGCGACTCGATCGACCAGGTAAGGGGGATTCTTTATATCAAGGACCTGTTGCCACATCTTCAGGAGGGCGAGGATTTCGACTGGAAAGGTTTGCTCCGTGATGCTTTATTTGTGCCCGAAAATAAAAAGATCAACGACCTGCTGCAGGAATTCCAGGAGAGAAAGATACACATGGCCGTGGTGGTCGATGAATACGGCGGCATGAGCGGGATTGTAACCCTGGAAGACATCATCGAGGAGATCGTCGGGGAGATCAGTGATGAGCATGATGAGCCCCTGGAAACCTTCGAATTTACCCAAATCGATGATCATCATTATATTTTCGAAGGAAAGACTTCGCTGAACGACTTCTGCAAGATTCTCGATATCGGCGATGAAGTATTTGACGACGTGAGGGGTGAGTCGGATTCACTGGCCGGGTTGCTGCTGGAGTTATTGCAGAGAATGCCCGCGAAAAATGAACAGGTGTCGTACCGGCAGTTCACTTTTACTGTTAAGGCTGTCGACAAGCGCAGGATCAAAAGGGTAATGGTCAGTATCGATATTTCCGGATCGTTCTCTGACCAAAAAACTACCGAAAATTAACATAAGATGAAGTTTTTTCTCCGATTAACAATTTATAATTTGCTGATTGTGACCTTCATGGCAGGTTGCGGGGAGGATTACACCCCAAAGCCAAGAGGGTATTTCAGAATAGATATGCCTGATAAGGAGTATACCCGGTTTGATTCAACATTCCCTTATTCTTTTGAATACCCCGTTTATGCCAAAATTGTTCCCGATACCCGGACTACCTCCGAACCCTTCTGGATGAATATCGATTTCCCGCAATTCAACGGCAGGATTCATATCTCTTACAAACCGGTTGAGGAAAACCTGGAAGAATATCTTGAAGATTCGCGCACATTCGTGATCAAACATATACCCAAGGCCGACGCTATCGATGATTCACTCATCTACAGGCCCGAATCGGCTGTTTACGGCCTGGTTTATTACATCGAAGGCCCGGCTGCCGCCTCGCCCTGCCAGTTTTTTATTACCGATAGCACCTCCCGCTTCCTGCGCGGGGCATTGTACTTCAATTTCCCGCCAAACAACGACTCCCTGGCTCCTGTCATCGATTTTATTGAAAATGATATCCGCCATCTGATCACAACATTCAGGTGGAAATGAAATCCGGGCTTGTCATTCTCTTGTTTTTATAAATAATTATATTTGCGATCATATAATATTCCTGATGACTCAAATATCTTACCAGATGAAGAAATTAACATTTACCCTGCTGTTGTTATTGTCGGTTTTTATCGTATTCCCCCAGGCTCAGTATTCCCGTGTGAAATTATTTGCCTCCCGGGAAGAGATCGAATTGCTTGTAAAAGAAGGAGTGGGGATTGACCATGGCATTTTCAGGCCCGGAGCCTACACGATCTGTGAGCTGTCGGATGCCGAACTTTCCACTGTCAGGGAATCTGGAATTTCATATGAGATAATTATTGAAGATGTGGAAAAATTTTACCGTGAGAGAAACGAGCCTTTTATGGACAGGCTCAGCGAACTGAAGGAGGCAGAATATCTCCTCAGCCGCGACTGGCCGATTCCGGATGGTTTTGAACTGGGCTCATGCGGAGGTTTTCTCACCATTGACCAATGCATGGAGCATCTGGACAATATGGCTGCTTTGTATCCGGATCTTATTACACAGCGGGCCCCTCTCAGCGAGATGACGCACAATAACCGCGAACTATACTGGGTCAGGCTCTCTGATAATCCCGGTACGGATGAAGAAGACGAGCCGGAGGTTTTATATACCGGTATGCACCATGCCCGCGAAGGCATAGGGATGCAGTTGCTCGTTTATTATATGTATTATCTTCTGGAGAATTATGAAACCGATCCGGAGGTGCAATATATTGTCGATAATTTTGAGCTTTATTTTGTTCCGATCATCAATCCGGACGGTTATGCGTTCAATATTCAGAACCAGCCGGCCGGCGGAGGAATGTGGAGAAAGAACCGGAGGCAGAATGACGATGGCTCTTACGGTGTGGATGTGAACAGGAACTACGGTTATATGTGGGGTTACGACAACAACGGCTCATCAGGTGAACCTTCCGATGACACATACCGCGGGCCTGATCCTTTCTCGGAGCCTGAGGCGTTGAATATGAAGTATTTCTGTGAAGACCATGATTTCAGGATAGCATTGAATTATCATTCGTACAGCAATCTTTTTCTTTATCCATGGGGTTGGACGGAAGTGCCATGCGATCACGATGCCATCTTTCATGCCTTCGGTGAAATCATGACAAAAGAGAACGGGTACGTGTTCGGCGCCGGCAGCACCACGATCTATCCCACCAATGGCGGGTCCGACGACTGGATGTACGGTGAGCAGGAGACAAAATCCCTCATTTATTCCTACACACCTGAGGTTGGCGATGGAAGTGCCGGTTTCTGGCCGCCCGTGTCGCAGATCATACCGTTGTGCCAGGAGAACATGTATGCCAATATCATGGCGGCAAGGCTGTCAGGGCCCTATGCCACTGCCCGCGATCTTTCTCCATCAATCATTGAATATAAAACCGGCCTGATCTTCTTTGAGATTCAACGACTGGGCCTGGAAGACGGTGCAACCTACACCGTTTCGGTAGAACCGCTCAATGATGCCTTTGCATCCATCAGTGGGCCGTTTACGTATACCGATCTGGAGATCCTTGAAACAGAAAGCGCGGCATTCACTTATACACTGCGCGAAGATATCCTGGACGGAGATGCCGTCGAATTCCTCCTTTCGGTAAATAACGGCCTGGCAACTTTCTCCGATACGATCCGGAAGATCTATGGCACACCGGTGATCATTTTCGAAGATGATGCGGAATCTTTTACCAAATGGACCTCCAACAAGTGGAACATCACTACAGCCCAGTACCATTCTCCGGAACGCTCAATTGCCGACTCCCCGTTTGGTCAGTACACCAACAATGAAAATAATATCGTTACCCTTGTGGAATCCATTGATCTGTCGGATGTTGTATATGCCAGCCTGGGGTTCTGGGCCAAATGGGACATCGAAGCGGATTACGATTATGTTCAGGTACTGATCTCCGATAATAACGGAGGATCATGGACTCCGGTCCAGGGAAAGTTCACCCGCCCCGGCAGTTCCAACCAGGAACTGGGCGAACCCCTTTACGACGGGGTGAAAGAAGATTGGGTCAGGGAAGAGATAAACCTGAGCGCTTACCTCGATAAACAGATTAAGATACGGTTTGTATTGCGAAGCGATACGTATGTGACTGGCGATGGTTTCTTCTGGGACGATATGACGGTAACTGTGGTCGACCAGGCAACCGGCATCAGTTCCGATTCAGATCTGCCAAAAGAACAACTCATCAGCATCCAGCCGAATCCATCATCAGAAACAGTGACCATCACCCTGTTTTCTGATAAGATCGACAGACTGATGATTTATAATTCGCTGGGTGTGGCCGTTCATAAAGTACGCGTTGCTGAAGGAGATACGGAGATAAAGCTTGATGTTAGCGGCTGGCCTTCAGGCATTTATTTCAACGCTCTTGAATCGGGAAGCAGTATTGTGGCCATAGAAAAACTGGTCGTCAGGTAATTGGCGGCTCAACTTGTGAATCCGCCGGAAAACACGTTTTCCTGAACCATTCATTTTTCTCCGAAAAAGTCAATCCTTTCCGGAACCTTTGTTTATCTTTGCACCGCTTTTAAATTTTACAGGCATGTAGAACAATTCGCATAGTATTCATCTTATAAAACCGGAGCAGATATGGTTGATACGGTAAAAATCGGTACCCTGAAGTGGCACCACATCGTAAGCCCGTCGGAGCACGACCTGCAGTACCTGAAAGACAACTTCCATTTCCATCCCCTGGACATTGAAGACTGCCGAAGTACCAACCAGCGCCCCAAGATCGATATCTATGACGACTATTATTTCATCATTCTTCATTTTCCCAGCTTCGACCTGCATAACCGTTTCCTGACCATCAAAGAGGTGAAATTCTTCTGGGGTGAAGACTACGTGATCAGCATCGACCAGACGAACTGGATAGTGACCGAGATGTTCAACGATGCCCGCAAACTGATTGCCAGCAAGGAAGAGATTGAGATCGGGACCTCTGATGCGCTGCTTTACCGTATCCTGGAGAAACTGATGAATTCCTCACTCAACCTGATGCGGCGGCTGGGCCTGGAGCTCGACCGGATCAACGAAGACCTTTTCAGTATCCGGGCCCAGAAAACCATTATGCAGATCTCCATCACCCGGAAAAACATCATTCTGGTCAATACCATATTTAAACCACAACTTCCGCTATTCCACAAATTCGAGTCGGGGCAGATCGCCGGATTTGCCGAGAACATGGAGGAGTACTGGGGCAATATCCTCGACTACAACCAGAAGATGTGGGATATGGCCGAAGACTACCAGGAGCTGATCGAAGGGTTGTCGAAAACCTTCGATTCGCTTCAGACCAACCGGATCAACGACATCATGAAGACGCTGACCTTTTTCTCGGCGATCCTTCTCCCATTAACCTTTATCACCGGCCTTTACGGGATGAACATCGGGCTGCCGCTGCAGAACGACTCCCGCTCTTTTCTGATCATTATCGGGCTGATGATGATGGTGGTGATCACGATGCTGGTGTACTTCAAAAGGAGAAAATGGCTCTGAGGAGTGTTGAACTTTGAACCCTTCACCACCTGGCGGTGGGTTAAGGGCATGCTTTGAACTATCATTGTAGTCGGAGGGATTCTTCGTGGATAGTTTGAAGGAGTTTTAGCAGGAAGTTGCGGCTGAGGCCAAGCGTGGTTCCTTTCTCCAGCCGGTCTTCCACCAGCCTCGTCCACCGCTCCAGTTGCAAAGCGTCCATTCCCAGTTCCTTTTTCCGCGCACCGATCTTTTTCACCAATTCCATTCTCTCAGCCAACAATCTTAATATCTCTCCATCCACCTCATCAATCGACAATCGTAAATCGACAATCGACAATCGAATATTCTCTCCCGCATCTTCCCTTCCGACTTCATTAGCAATATTGACCGGCCATTCAATACGCGCCAACAAATCTGCCAGTTCCTTCGGGCTAACCTGCTGATCGCCGTCGGTAAGGGCATTGGCCGGATCGACATGCGATTCGATCATCAGCCCGTCGAAAGCCAGATCGGCCGCTTTCTGCATCACGGGGCGGAGCATGGCCCGGTTCCCGCTGATATGGCTGGGATCGACCAGCACCGGAAGACTGGGGACCAGCCTGCGAAGTTCGATCGGGATCTCCCATTGTGGCAGGTTGCGGAACGGTTTGCAATGGTAGGCGGAGAAGCCCCGGTGCACTGCTGCCAGTTTGCGGATGCCCTGCTGGTGCAACCGTTCCAGCGCCCCGATCCAGAGCAGCAGGTCGGGATTGACCGGGTTTTTCACCATTACCCGAACATCGACACCTTTTAAGGCAGAGGCTATTTCGTTGACCGAGAAGGGATTGACAACAGTACGCGAGCCGATCCAGAGAATATCGACCTCATTCTTCAAACATAATTCGATGTGTGCCGGTAAGGCGACTTCCACCGCCATCTTCAATCCGGTTTCGAGTTTCGCTTTTCTCAGCCAAGCCATTCCTTTTTCGCCGACGCCTTCAAAATCGCCCGGACGGGTACGCGGTTTCCACAGGCCGCAGCGGAAAGCGGCTACCTGAGGTTGCCTGGCCAGTTGCCGCGCGGTTTCCATCACCTGTTCCTCCGATTCGGCGCTGCAAGGGCCGGCGATAACGGGCGGATATTCCCGGGAAGGGAGATAACCGGAGAAAGGGATGATATGATCAATAATTGTTGCCACCATGCAAAGGTACTTTTTTCAGGATTTGACATATTAATCGATTCGGAGTTGTTTGTTTTCAGCAATTGAACAATAGAACAATAGAGCAATCATTTTCTTATTTTTGCACCTCAAAATCAAGAAGAACATGCTCGATCACGGAATTAAAAGGACGAAGATCAAAGAACTGCTCCTGACGGGAGAAATCGACTCGGAGGTTGTGGCCAAGGGATGGGTTCGCACCAAGCGCGAAAGCAAGAATGTCATTTTTATCACCCTCAACGACGGATCTACGATCCAGAATTTGCAGGTTGTGGTGCAGCCCGACACGCTGGACGCTTCGTTGCTGGCCAGGATCAGCACCGGCGCCGGGCTGTCGGTGCGGGGAAAGCTGAACGAATCGCCGGGAGCGGGCCAGCGGGTCGAGTTGCTGGCTAACGATATCATTCTCTACGGCGAGGCCAATCCCGACGAGTACCCGCTGCAGCCCAAGAAACATTCGCTGGAGTTCCTCCGTGAAAAAGCCCATCTCCGCTTCCGGACCAACACCTTCTCGGCTGTCACCCGCATCCGCCATGCGATGATCTTCGCCATCCATAAATTCTTCACCGACAAAGGATTTTACAATATCCATACGCCGATCATCACCGGCTCCGATGCCGAAGGGGCAGGGGAGATGTTCCGGGTGACGATCCTCGACCCCACGAAGCCTCCGCTGACCGAGACCGGTGCCGTCGATTACAAACAGGATTTCTTCGGCAAACCCACGAATCTCACCGTTTCCGGACAGCTCGAGGGGGAACTGGCCGCACTGGCCATGTCGGATATTTACACCTTCGGGCCGACTTTCCGTGCCGAGAACTCCAATACCAGCCGCCACCTGGCCGAGTTCTGGATGATCGAACCCGAGATGGCTTTCTATGACATCCACGATAATATGGACCTGGCCGAGGAGATGCTGAAGTACCTGGTGAGATACGCCCTCGACAATTGCCGCGAAGACCTGGATTTCCTGGCGAAAAGGCTGGAAGATGAGGAGAAGAACAAGAAAAAAGAGGAGCGGACCGAAATGGGCCTTATCGATAAGCTGGAATTTGTGCTGGAGAACACTTTTGAGCGGATCACCTATACGGAGGCTATCGACATTCTAAAGAATTCGAAGCCGAATAAAGAGAAAAAGTTCCAGTACCCTATCAACGAGTGGGGGGCCGACATGCAATCGGAGCACGAACGCTACCTGGTGGAGAAATATTTCCGCAAGCCGGTCATAATCACCGGTTACCCGAAGCAGATCAAGGCCTTCTACATGAAGCAGAACGACGATGGCACCACGGTGGCGGCGATGGATGTTTTGTTTCCGCAGATCGGCGAGATCATCGGCGGTTCGCAGCGCGAGGAGAACCTGGATAAGTTATATGCCCGGATCAGGGAGCTGCATATCCCGGAAGAAACGCTATGGTGGTACCTGGAAACGCGTAAATTCGGCACCGTCCCGCATGCCGGTTTCGGCCTGGGCTTTGAGCGCCTGATGCTGTTTATCACCGGTATGGGCAACATCCGCGACGTCATCCCCTTTCCCCGGACGCCACAGAACGCAGAGTTTTAGTCGTTGGTCAATTTTTCTTGAGGCTGTCTCAAAAGGATTAAACCACAAAGGGACACCAAGGAATTCACAAAGGCGCACAAAGGTATGTTAATTGATATTCAACTACTTAGTGTTCCTTCGTGATGTACTTTGTGCGCCTTAGTGGTTAATAAAATGCCTTTTGAGACAGCCTCGGAATAGTTGGCAGTCCGACGACTAAAGCCGTCGGTTGAAATTTGAAATGCTCCGACAGGTAAATCCTCATATCCCCAAATCGTCAAATCTTCAAATCGTTAAATCGTTAAATCGTCAAATCTTCAAATCTTCAAATCGTCGAATCTTATTATTTTTGTATCTTTAAATAAAATTTGGAACCGGCATCCCTATGTTAAACCAGCGTCTACAGCAGAAGTTGCTCCAGAAGCTCTCTCCGCAGCAGATCCTGTTAATGAAGCTTCTCCAGATTCCTACGATTGCGCTCGAACAGCGCATCAAGCAGGAAATCGAGGAGAACCCGGCATTGGATATGCCCGAAGACGGCCTGGACAATAAGGACGATGACGATTTTGGCGATGTGGACGACGGCCCGCTGGGCGATGACGATGATGCCGAAACGGATGACTTTAAGGATAAAAGCCCGGAAGATGAATTCGATTTCAACGATTATCTCGATGAAGGCGACATTCCCGATTACCGGCTGACGGTCAACAACCAAAGCCCGGACGAAGAACAGCGGGATATCCCGTTCGCCGCCGGAACCTCTTTCCAGGAGTTCCTGACTGCTCAGCTCGGCCTGCGCGATGTCACCGAGAAACAATACCAGATCGGGCTGACCATCATCGGCAACCTCGACGATGCCGGATACCTGCAGCGGGATATCACCGCTATGACCGACGACATGGCCTTCTCCCAAAATATGCAGGTAACCCGTGAGGAAATCCTGGAGGTGCTGAAAGTGATCCAGGACCTCGACCCACCGGGCGTCGGCGCCCGGAACCTGCAGGAATGCCTCCTTCTCCAGTTGCGCCGGAAAGAAGACCACCATCCCGATATTGAAACCGCTATCCTGATCCTGGAGCGGTATTTCGACGAGTTCACACGCAAACACTATGAGAAAATCCTGAAAAAGACCCGCATAACCGAACCGTCGCTGAAGGGCGCCATACAGGAAATCCTCAAACTGAACCCTAAACCCGGCGATTCGATCAGCGAAACAACACGGCAAAATCAATATGTCATCCCCGATTTCTCCGTCCGCAATATCGATGGCGAACTGGAGCTGACGGTCAATTCCCGGAATGCCCCCGAATTGCGGATCAGCCGGACCTACCTCGATATGATGGAGACCTACGCCGGCAACAAGCACAGTAAAGGGAAAGAGGCCATGATGTTCGTCAAGCAGAAGATCGATTCGGCAAAATGGTTCATCGATGCCATCAAGCAAAGGCAGAATACCCTCTATGTCACGATGAAAGCGATCATGGATTACCAGGAGGACTACTTCCGGACAGGCGATGAGACTACGCTCAGGCCTATGATCCTGAAAGATATAGCTGAAAAGGTGAACCTCGACATATCCACAATCTCCCGTGTAGCTAACAGCAAATACGTTGAAACGCCATTTGGTACTTTTCTTCTGAAAACATTCTTTTCAGAATCAATGCAGAAAGAATCGGGTGAAGAGGTTTCGACACGCGAGATCAAGAAAATCTTATCGGATTTTATCAATGCGGAAGAGAAGGGCAAGCCGCTTACGGATGAACAGCTTACCGAGATATTGAAAGACAAGGGGTATAATATTGCGCGCCGTACCGTTGCCAAATACCGCGAACAGCTTAATATTCCCGTTGCCCGCCTGAGGAAGGAGCTCTAACGAAAAAAGCCTTACTTTTGCCCCTGAAATTTCACCGATGGAAAAACGCTTAGCCCAGGTTATATCCGTTGTTTTTTACCCGTTGTTCGTGCCGACGTATGCCTTTGCCATCCTGCTCACCATGCCGGCTTATTTCTCGGCGTTGATGCCGGCGGCGGCCAAATGGATGGTTATCGGGATCATATTCCTGCTCACCTGCGTTATTCCCACACTCTCGTTTATCCTCATGATCAAATCGCGCCTGGTCCATTCAAAATATCTCTCAAACCGCGATGACCGGACCATACCTTATATTGTTACCATCATCTTCTTTTATCTCACCTTCTATATTCTGAAAAAATTGCAGATATCACCCGTGTATTACTATTTTGTCATCGGGGCGACTATGCTGAACGTCATAATCATGGGAATCAATTTCTTCTGGAAGATCAGCAGCCACATGGCTTCTGTCGGGGCCCTGGCCGGTATGACGGTCGGGTTGTCTTATTTTCTCGGGACTTTTTACTTCGGATTGATTGCCCTGTCGTTGTTAATCTCCGGCCTGACCGGATTTGCCCGGCTGAAACTGAAAGAGCATACGCCTGCCCAGGTTTATGCAGGATTCCTGGTCGGATTTTTTACTATCTTAGGATTATTCCTGGTCAGGAGTTGAAGAATTAATCTCTTTTCAGAAAGGCATCAGGGTTATACCCACCGAGATGGGATATACTTCCGGCCCGAGCCCTTTTTCAAAGATTTGAGTAACGGAAAAATAACCCATCACCTGGAACCAGTCGTAACCGATCCGTAATGTCGGGCCAAAACGGAACTTATCGATCTGGTCGACTTTCCGTGTCTTGATCGTCACCAGGTCGCCGGCAGCATTTTCACCTTTGTACTTGGTCTTGGCATCGAGGAGGTAACCCAGCTTAACACCCACGGCCACGCGGAATTTATCTTTGGTTACAAGGCGGAGTTCGATCGGAAAGTCGAGGTAAGTCAGCCCAAGCTTGCTGCGTTTGTAATCGATAGTATCGTTGATAGGGGAAAATGTGATCGTGTCGGCTTTAATGTCATCGATCAGGCTGTTACTGTAAAGATTATGAAACCCAAGGCCGGCGCCGATGGAAAAGGTCAGCGGGCTTTTGCCCAGCGGGGCATTGTACATCACAAAACCTCCGCCTCCCTGGTTGATCGCCCGTACGTCGATGCCTTCCGGTTTGTTCATCCAGAAATCCTGGAACAGTTCAACGCCGACACTGACACGCCGAATGGTGGTTTCGCCGACGACTTTGCTTTTTTCCTGTGAGACAGAAAAAAATGGAAGGAGAAGAATAATGGCTAAGATGAAATTTTTCATGACCGGAATTCCGTTTAATTGATCAGGCAAAGATAAACCTTTTAAACGGAAATTATGCGGTGTTTAGTATGAGTGAGGCAGATCAGTAAAGATCGCGGTGGCAATCGGAACACAGTGCATCTTTCCAGTTGCCGTCGGGGTCGGTCTGATGAAAAAATTCCAGCGATTCTTCGAGGTTGGTGATGACCTGCATATCGCCCGGAGTCCCTTGTGCGACAATCGAGTGGCACAGGTTACAATCCATGGAAATTGTTCTTCCTTCGGCAGTAGAGTGATTGTTATTATGACAACGGAAACAGCCGTTGAACTCAAGATGGCCGATATGGTTGGGATAGGCGCTCCATTTCACTTTCATCTCCGGAAAGATATTTTTGCTAAAGGCTTCCCGGATCCCATCGATGGCCTGGCTGATCTTTTCCGGGTTTGAGTTGTACAGCTCTTCATAGACCGTTGAATAATATTCCCGGATCCCTTTTTCGATGCCCATCATAGCCGAGTCGGTCGTGGAATAGGTCGCGTTCATGACCTGCATGGCCTGGAACTTGATATCGGGCAGATCCCTGGGGATCTTTCCGGCTGTGATGGCGGCATTTATGGCATAGATCGGGGTCTGGTAATTGTGTGAAGGCCGGTTGTGGCAATCCATGCAATCCATCTGCCTGATTTCCAGTGTATCAATCTGTCCGGGTTCCAATGGATTCGACGCGTCTTCATAAATTTGCACCTCCCCGGTTTTCTTATTTGTGTAGCGGACCCAGGGAATAACCTCACGGTCGTCGGTTGTAGCCACATATTCCACGCTGATATCGGGATTAATGTGCCAGTGGATCCCTTCCTGCAATCCGAGGGCGCTCAGGCTAGGGCCTGTCTTCATCTGCAGGTGAATATCCCATTCGGTATTATCGCTATCGGTAAGGTAATGACGTTCAATTCTCAGCTGCCGGGCGTAGAATTTCTCCGGCCAGTGGCATTCCTCGCAGGTTTCCCTGGCCGGGCGAAGGTTACGGATCGGGACGGGAATAGGCCGAGGGTAAAGGTCGAAGGTCACGGAATAGACCTGGTACAATCCCGAAAGTTTGGACCGGACATACCAGTCGGCGCCGGCGCCAACGTGGCAATCGACACAGGCCACGCGGGCATGCGGCGAATTCTGGTACGCGGTATATTCCGGTTTCATCACTTCATGGCACAGGGTGCCGCAGAATTCCACCGATTCGGTATAATGAAAAGCCTCATAACTCCCTATGGCTGAGAGTAAAAGAAAGATGGTCGATCCGACCGAAAAGATCATGAATGCATTCCGCTGCCGGGGTTCGTTGAAATCGAAAGCGGGCCAGCGTAATTCGGTTTTTTCGGTTTTTTTCAGATTTCGCCTGTATTTGATGATCATTCCGATGGGGATCATCAGAAGCCCGATGACCAGCAGGGCCGGCAGGGCGATGTAAATCACCACGCCAATGTATGACCCTCCCTGGTTGAAGATCGAGGTAATGACAAACAGGAAAACGATCATAAAAAGGCTGATCAGGGCGATAGTGGCCCCGATGATCGAAGTCCAGTTGTAGAACGAGGCCGGAAGTTTCAGGTTTTTAAGTTTCATGGCTTTAATGTTCGGCTTGATGCCATCCGCTCATTATAGCACGGAAATGGGTGCCCCTCGGTTTACCGATTGTGCAGATATAGACATGGATCAGCATAAACAATGAGATGATGAAACCTGCAATAATGTGCAAAAGGT
The DNA here is from genome assembly GCA_017991835.1 of Bacteroidales bacterium. Taxonomy (GTDB): domain Bacteria; phylum Bacteroidota; class Bacteroidia; order Bacteroidales; family JAGOPY01; genus JAGOPY01. Next base: position 63,197 of record JAGOPY010000011.1, read on the forward strand.
CGGTAAGGTGAAGGCCGCTGGTGCCGAAAATCTTGTTCACAAATATCATTTCCGGGTAGATCAGCGCCCAGCCGGTAATAATGATCAAAGGCATAAAGAAATAGATAATTACTACATAACTAAGTTTCTGCAGCGGGTTGAATTTTCTGTCGCCATTGATAGGGTACGGGGCTTTTTCACCCCGGAACATCCCGAACATGTAATATTTTCCCTGGGCGAGCAATTCATTGTAAAATCCTTTGATCCTGATCCGGTAATATTTTCCGTTGCCTGTTGCCAGGTTACCGATGAGGATCATCAGGTAATTAACAGATAAGAGAATACCACTGATATTATGGATGCTGACCGCAATATCAAAGCGGATCAGCGGGTACTCGGGATTGGAATATTGCATGCTCAGGCCGGTAAAGATCAGGGCGAGGCAGAGGAGTGCATTGAAAAGGTGCCAGAGGCGCGTCCAGATAGGGTAGAGGTATACAGTCGACATTTCAGTTATTTTTTAGCGTAGATTTTTCTCAGGATTGCATGAATGATCACCCCGATGAAAGCCAGTCCGAAGATGCTGATACTGGCAATATTCAGGAAGATGTTCCGGTTGGCACCAATGACGTAAGTTTCTGTCATAATTGCGGCGTTGAAGTACCCCCGTGAAGATCTCTTTTCCTGCACCTGGTGTTTGTAAAGCGATGCCATCAGGATGGAGTTCTGGGAATGGCACTCGACACATTTTTTAACCGCTTTTTCTTTTGGGAGGATATTATGGGCAACCATGAGGTCATCATTCACTTCGGCGTGGCATTCAATGCACCTGACACTTTTAAAATGGGCCAGGTGATTGGGAAGCCATTCGTGTTTATCGAGCATATTAAAAATTTCCCGGTCGGAGAGCAGGCCGATCCGGCCTTCATCGGAGTGGCAATCCAGGCAGATCTGGTTGTCGTACCGGATAGTCTCGGTGAGGTTCTGGCTGTTCCGGGCACTGATATGGTAGGAGTGCGGATTGTGGCACATCCAGCAGGTAAAATCTTCGCTGTGTTTCTCCGAATGTACACTCTTCACAAATTCGTCGCGGATAGTTTCAAAATTGAATTGGGCGAATTCATCGTTGCCTTCGTGGCAATCCATGCACGAAAAACTGGGCTCAAAGCGCAGGTGGTTCGGATGCGGAAACTCAGCCCCGTATTCTGTGGAATGGCAATCGGTGCACATGAAGGTACGGTGGTTCGACAGGTAAAATTCCGCGGAATCGACGATATAGAGCGGATTCATTCTTTCCTTCACATCCCTCCCGTAATATTCATTGAAATAGGAAAAGTATTTATATCCGTGGCAAACAAGGCATTCGTTATTTTTTTCAATGGTGATAGGTGCAATTTCAGATTCTTCCTGTGCCGGAGCCCGATGGCCGGTAACACATATGAGCAGGAAGAGCAGGTATTTATAGTTTTTAAACATTTATAAATCGTTAAAGTGGTTTATACAGTCAATTTAGAAGGTGTCTCATACACCTTATTATTTAACCACAAAGGCGCACAAAGTACTCACGACGGAACACAAAATATTTGATTATAAAAGTAGTGATCTTTGTGTTCCTTTGTGTAATCCTTTGTGTTCCTTTGTGGTTTTATCTTTTTTTATACAAACTCTAAAAAAATCAAACCTCATCAAAAATTCCAGACACGGGAAATATTAAACCCGATAAAAATATTGTCGGTCCCTTTGAAAAAATCATTCTGGTTGAGCATGACATTATACTGCGGGACGAGTGAAGTTGCCGATCCGGCAAAGATCTGGAACACATGGGTTGCGGTAACAACCTCATAGCCGATTCCCAGGTTATACTTCGGAGGGTCGGTGAATTCCAGCCATTCCTTGATGCCGTCGATTTTCAGAGGGAGGTCACAATTCACGATAATAGCCGATTGGGAGCTGAATTTGAACCGTCCGAGAAAATGTAGGGCGATTTTGTCATGTTCATAGAGTGAATCGACCTGGTTAAAATGGGTAAAGCTTCCCCCGGCCGAAACGGTAAACCATTTTGTTACCTGCCTTGATACCAGCAATTCGTGGAAAAAGGCCATTCTGTCGGAGAACTGGTAATCTTCTCCAAAGAAACTTTCGTCGCGGGCATCAACGGAGTAATTTCCATAGAAGGTCACGTCGACGGGCGATTTTTTATCCCTGCTTTGCCGCAGGAGATTGACTTTCAGGATCAGGTCCTGGAGTTTATAATTTTTGGTGGTGCCCAGGCCCAGTTGCAGCCAGTCGGTAACGGAATAGTTAAGCGCCATGCGTGCATTGGCAGCGCCGTATATCCCGAGAAAATCGGAAAGCCCGTTATTCATCGAACCAAAACGATGTTGCATCAGCAACTCCAGCGTTTTAGCCGAAGGTATGTAACTGGTCTGGTTATCGATCACCATTCCGCCTTCATAGGTAGTCAGGGGCTTGCTGTCATTTAAAATAAAGTAGCCCAGCAGGCTCTTGTTCTTGTTTTCCTTCTTGGGTGTTTCAGTATCTTGAGCCATTACAGAGAGGACATTAAAACTGACCAGGATGAAAAGAATATATTTTTTCATGTTCATTCGGTTTTGAATTTATGGATTCCGGTTAATTATTCATAGCGCCTTCTTTAATCCATTGAAGGATAAGCTCAGGATCTCCGGGCTGGCAATATTTGTTCATGGAGCCACCCGGAGCGCATTTGATGTACAATTTGCTGTTTTCCGGTGTAACGGTGTCGATCTGGTTCCTAGCGAACAGGTCGGCGTAGGCATTGGCCGGTGAAAGGTCCGGCGGGATTCCTCCGGCGCCGTGGCAACTCCCCGAATTACAGCTATTGTTAAAGATCGGGATAATTTCAAGCGAGAAATAAGTGGTGTCGCCGGGTGGCGGTGGGATGTAATCTACCGGATCATACCAGTCGTACTGGCACGACTGCCAAACCATGATCCCCGTAATAGCGATGACGATCAGTAATATCTTTTTCATATAGTTATGTTTTTTCAAAGTTAAAAAAAAGGCTTCATATGTGAAGCCTTTTATATCATATTTAATAAATATTATTTACCGCCGAGAGCTTCAATTGAGTTGTTGAGTAAAGCTTTAACATAGGTCGGATTGTGCAGGCCCTTGCTACGGTCATGGTGGACAAATTTCCAGTTCAGGAAGGTGCCGGCCACCAGGTTGGAATAGGTTCCAGGTACAGCATACCCATAATTATTGGCATCGGCAATACCTTCGTTGACCAGGAGGGTCCAGAGCTGGGCTTCCAGGTCGGTCACTTCGGTCATCAGTTCTTCGGTATTCGTTGCAAGAGCGTCTTCGTCGTCATGGCAAGAGGTGCAACCGGCCCAGTTGTATGATTCTTCTTCTTCGATATAAACACTCATGTTGTGGCCACCGGCCAGTTGTCCGAACGGTTCGGCCATATGGCAATCGGTACAGGTATTTTCGATCCATTCATAATGTTTGTGTGAGGTTGACCCGGTGATGCCGACATTGAAACCGGCCTGGCCTGAAAGGATCTGCGACTGCGGGCCGTAGTGAGGGCCGTAACGGAATGAGGTAAATGTCACGGTACCGGTCAGGTTGTTAATGTCCGGATACGGATTGATGGTACGTGACTGGTGACAGTTTACACAGAGGTTGCCGTTTCCACCGTCGAATTGCATCCCCGGATTACCGGCGTTGAACCTGAAGGTGACAGGGTCAGTGGTAGCCAGTGCCCAGTCGGATTCGGTGTAGGTCTGGTGGATGTTGTGACAGGTGTAGCAGTTTGGCTGTGTCGGATTCGAAATCGGAGCCAATGTTTCTGTGGTATCATTGGCAATGGCTTCCCGGAATCCTTTGCTTGTGTGGCAAGGCGCACAACTGGTGCGGTTTCCTTCAAAAGAGGTGGTGCCCATACCGTGCTGTGATTTGTTGTACTGAGCTACCTTGGCCGTCAGGTCTTCGCTGAAATTGTGGCATACGCCGCACACTGCGGTTCCGTCGGTACCGTTGGTGCCATTGATACCATCTTCTCCGTCTTTACCTGCAGGTCCCATCGGGCCTTCTTTTGTACAGGCACTGACAACAATCAGCGAGACGATTACCGCCACTGATAACATCATGGTTAAGAAATTGATTTTTTTCATATTGCGCGTTGTTTAAGTTATAATTTCCTGTGAGCAATATTACTCACATTCAATAATGTTTATATATAAAAGGGTGGTGATATTTACAGTTATTAATGTATATCGAAATCAACAAATGATTGATATATATCAATGATACATTATATATTTATTAATATTAACGTTGTAAATATCATGATGAGAGATACATAAAGAGAATAACAATATGATGTATATGAATGATATTTTTTATTTAGAATTGATATAAATTTAAGAATCCGGTTTTCAACCGTTTTCGGAAATATTGACCAGGGCTTTTTCGTTGAGGATTTCCAGGGTATTTCCCGAAACAGCAATGTGTCCTGCGTCTTTGAATTCCTTTAAAACCCGGATGGTGCTTTCTTTGGTCACGGCAGCCATATCGGCGATATCCTGCCGTGAAACGGATAACCGGCAAGGATTGGATTTATAAACGACCTTTGAAAGGTAAAGAATGGCTTCTGCTACCCTTCCGGGCATTTGTTTTTGCGTCAGTGTCCGGAATTTCTGAAAATGCCGGATATCCCTGGCATTGGAACGTTTCAGCATCTCTATGGCAAAGTGGCTGTTTGACTGGATGATATCTTCGATTATTTCCCTCTCCACGTAACAGGCGATGGTATCTTCCAGGGCGGCTACAGAAAAATAGTGTTTATCATCGGAATACATTCCCGGGCTGCCGATCATCTCTCCGGGGCCAATCAGTGCCAGGATGAAATTTTTCCGGTTTCCGGATTCAAGGTACACTTTAACGAGCCCCTCTAATATACATATGGTATGGGTAAAGGATGTGCCTTGTTTAAAAATGATCTCTCCGGTATGATACAATACTTCATACCTTTTTTCTTCTATCTTTTTAAAATCCTCATCCCGCAGCACCTTAAAAATTTCGATGCGTTTGCGGCAGTCGTTGCAACTGGTTTCCCGGAAGATTTTAGCCATAATATTATTTTTCAATGATCTGAAGGTCAAATATAATGATATTTTTTTGAAAATGAGATGGAGTCTCATCTTATTAAAATTATCCTTATCATTGCTTAATAAAAAAAAATTATGAAACAGAAACCCCGGTTATCCTTCTGGCAGATATGGAACATGAGTTTTGGTTTTCTCGGTATCCAGTTTGGATTTGCTCTACAGAATGCCAATGTCAGCCGAATTTTTGAAACCCTCGGGGCCAGGGTGGAGGACATTCCGATCCTGTGGATCGCCGCCCCGGTTACCGGCCTTATCATCCAGCCGATCATCGGGCATATGAGCGATAATACCTGGAACCGGCTGGGCCGCCGCCGGCCCTATTTTCTGACCGGTGCCATCCTGGCTTCACTGGCGTTGCTGTTCATGCCCAACTCACCTGTCCTCTGGATAGCTGCAGGAATGCTCTGGATCATGGACGCCTCCATCAATATCTCCATGGAGCCGTTCCGGGCTTTTGTCGGCGACATGCTGCCCTCCCGGCAGAGAACCATGGGTTTTGCCATGCAGAGTTTCTTTATCGGTACGGGGGCCGTGGTGGCATCGGCCTTGCCGTACATCATGACCAATTACCTGGGCATTGAAAACACCGCTCCCAAAGGCGTCATCCCGCCATCGGTCAAACTATCGTTTTACATCGGTGCCGCTGTATTTTTCCTGGCAGTTTTATATACCATATTAAGAACTAAGGAGTATTCTCCGCAACAGATGAAGGAATTTGCCGGCGAAGATGCGGCAGGCGGCGAACCTGCTTCTCATTCTGATGATATACTGCCGTCGAAAACATTTATTAATAAAAGCTATATCTGGATCTTTTCCGGTGCGGTCACCACTTTCCTGGTCTATTGGTTTAAGCTGCAACAGGAACTGTATATCCTGACGGTCGGGCTGCTGGCTTTCGGTATCATTCAATTGCTTACAGGATTGCTGGTTGGAAAGGGAAAAGATAAAAACGGGTTTGTTGTCGTTATAAACGATTTGTTCAAAATGCCCTCGACGATGAAACAGCTTGCGGTTGTTCAGTTCTTTTCCTGGTTCGCCTTGTTTGCCATGTGGATCTATACTACCGCCGCCGTCACCAGCACCAAGTTTGATATGAAGCTCGACCGCGATCTCTATGATCAGCTTCAGACCACGCTCAGTCATGTTCCCTCCGGGTCAGGTACTTCCGATGAGGCAGAAACCAAAGCGGTGAAAGCGGAGCTTGATCATCTGGGAGAAAAACTGGAAAAGGGCAGGGATGTCGCGATTACCATGAAGGTGGTGCAATTTTTCAATGATGAAACGCGCGCCGGGCAATTGAACCTGGGGCCGGCCGTGACCGACCGCCTGAACCATATTAACAAGGAATACAACAAAGGCGCCGACTGGGTAGGTATCCTGATGGCCGTTTACAACGGTTTTGCGGCGATCATGGCGTTTGTGATCATTGCCCTGGCCGGCAAGATAGGGCGGAAGCGGACCCATGCCATCAGCCTTCTGGTCGGAGGGCTCAGCCTTGCATCGTTCTTCCTCATCCGCAACCCGAACCTGCTGATCATCTCAGAGCTGGGGATCGGCCTCGCCTGGGCCAGCATCCTGGCCATGCCCTATGCCATACTGACCGGCTCGTTACCCCAACATAAGCTGGGGACATATATGGGCATTTTTAATTTCTTTATTGTGATCCCGCAAATCCTGGCGGCCAGCATCCTTGGATTTTTTGTCAAAACCATTGCCGGCGGGGAAGCTATTTACGCCCTGATCCTCGGCGGCATTTCCATGGTCATCGCCGCAGGGCTTGTATTATTTGTCAGGGATGAAGATGAGAAATTACGATAAAACCTCGTAGGCTTTCGAGATCAGGATATCGGCCGTTGGTTTCAAAGCCTGGACCATCCGGTGTTCCTGTTCCAGGACCGCCATCCGGTATTCGTTCTGCGGTTCTTTGCCCCTGACCACCTGTGCTTTTTTGGTTTCGTGATAGGTCAGCTCAAGGAATACCCTCAAGTCAACCCCCTCGGTCTTTATGGCATATAAACCGTCGATCACCAGCATATCGATCCCTTTGAAATCGGTTGTAAGCCGGTCGACCTGCTCCGTAACCAAATCAACGCAGGGCATTTCCGATTTCCGGTCGTTTTTGAAATCTTTGATATTCCGGTAAATGGTATCCCAATCATACTCACCGTATCCTACCACATTCTCGATCCCGTTCTTTTTTCTCCATTCAGTCCTCTCCAATGGGTGTATCCGGTAATAATTATCGATATGTACCGGTTTGGCCATAATGCCGTGCTTTCGGAGCCCTTTGGCAATGACATGGGCCAGTTCCGATTTACCCGATCCCGATTCGCCCGAGATGGCTATCATGAATTTCTCTTTTTTTTGTTCCAGGATTTTCTGGATGATTGCTTCGCCGGCAATCCGGTGTTTATCTTCAATAAGCAAAACGTCTCCTAACATACCGTCATTATTAGTTCAAAGTTTAAAGTTCCAAGTTCCAGGTTCCAAGTTCCAGGTTCCAAGTTCCAGGGTTTCAGAGTTCCAGGGTTCCAGAGTTCCAAAGTTCCAGGGTTCCAGAGTTCCAGGGTTCCAGAGTTCCAAAGTTCCAGGGTTCCAGGGTTCCAGAGTTTCAAATTTTCAAATTTTCAAATTTTCAAATTTCCAAATTTTCAAATTTCCAGGTCGACCCATTCGCCGGTGTTGATTTCAAATGTTTTATCCTGCAATCCGATCCGTGCAGACCCGGGTTCGGGTTTATCAACCCGTATGCGAATACCGGCAGCGGTCACCTCACATTCGTACTCGCCGTCGCGGAAGCTGAAGAAAAAGCTTATCTTCCTCCAGTGGGCCGGCAGTTGCGGGTTGAAACGCGGGTAATCTCCATGCAGGTTCAATCCGGCGAAGGAGACCAATGCTACCCAAACCGTTCCGGTCATAACGCCGGCGTGGATACCTTCGGCAGTTGTTCCGCCCTGGATATCGGCATAATCGCTGGTAAGTGCGTCCTGGTAAAGTTCCCAGGCCAGGTTTTTGTTGCCCGTCATGTTAGCCAGTTGAGCATGGACTACCCGGCTGAGGGTGGAACCGTGGGAGGTCCGGGCCAGGTAGTAGTTTAGATTGCGCATCAGGTAATCATCCGGTAGTTTATAGCTCAGCTTTTCGAGGATTTCACCGACCTCTTCACCGCTTAGGTTGTAGAAAGTCATCAGCGTATCGGCCTGTTTGGCCACCTTGTATTCGTCGGGCGATTTGCCTTCGGCTTTCAGCAGCCGGTCCATCCGGTAGATGTTTTTATATTTCTTGCGATACTCTTCAAAATCAAGTTCCAGCAGGTCGAAATAACCGTCATACTGTGCGATGATCCCTTCGGGAGAGATCACCAGGTTCAGCCTGGCGGCAATATCGTTCCATCGCTCAATCTCCCCGGTAGCGAGATGAATCTTTGCCATGACCTTTTCTTTTGCCTGCGGGCTCATCCGGTCGAACAACACGGCAGCTCTGCCGAACAGCCATGCAACCATCATATTGGTGTAAGCGTTATCTTTCAGCCCTCCTTCATCGGTATCGGCATACTTTTCATGAAACTCATCCGGTCCCATGACCTTAATGATCTCATAACGGCCGGTTACGCGGTTCAGCTTGCTTTTCCCCGCCCAGAAACGGCAGATCTCAAATATCAGTTCGGCGCCGTATTCTTCCATAAATGCCAGGTCACCGGTGATATGGTAGTATTGCCAGGTATTATAAGCAATAGCCAGCGAAACATGGCGCTGAAGCGAGCTGTGGTCGGGCCCCCACTCCCCGGAAAGAGGGTTAAGGTGGAGTATTTGCGTTTCCTCGCGTCCGCTGCTGCCGCTCTGCCAGGGGAACATAGCGCCCTGGTAACCATACTCCTGCGCATATTTCCTGGCTTCGTCCAGCCTTTTATGCCGGTACAGGAGCACTGATTTGACCACATCCCTGAAATGCAGGTTGTAGAAAGGGAGGATAAAAAGTTCATCCCAGAAGATATGTCCGCGGTAGGCTTCTCCATGGAGCCCGCGCGCGGGAATCCCTGCATCGATATTCCGGTTAAGGGGTGAAGTGGTGATCAGGGTATGGTACAGATGGAGTCTCAACAATTTTTGGGCGAGACGGTCGCCGGCGACACGGATATCGATCCGGTCCCAGATCTCTTCCCATTTCCGGGCCGATTTCTCGAGGACTTCATCGAAGGTCCTGAATTTTTTACAATTTTCGATGGCCGAATCGAGGGGGTCGGTTTCGTCCTGGTCCCTGTTGTGGCAAAGGGCTACGATCTTCTGTATCCGCAGAGCTTCTCCCTGGGCCAGTTTTTTCGTGAATTCGATCCGGGAGCGGCCGGCGGTATGGTTTTTATGAAAATGTACATAGACCCGGTCGTTTCCTTCAAAAACCGTCACCTGTGCCGCGGCTGCGATGACATTTTGCGAACGGGTGGTTTTAACCACCATATACTGGATATTCTCTTCCGAGCCCAGCAACACCGGTTCGATATGTTTCTGGTTCAACTGGCTGTAGCGCTCCACGCCGGCATTGATATGATCGCCGTACAAACCGGACCGTATAGTGATTTTAGCGGAATAGTTCAGGGGTGTGACCGTATATTCCTGCGCGGCAAGGTTCGGATTGTCCATGCTGGCTATCCGTCGGGTCCCGATCAGCGTTTCGCGGCCTGCATCATCTCTCACGACCAGCCTGCGGTAAAGCATGCCGTTGTTGAAATGGAGCGTACGGCGCACTTCAGCGATCCTGGCATTATTCACATCGAACCACTCCTCATCGTTGATTTTGAAAGTAACAGGGAGCCAGTTGATGACATTAACAAAGTCTTCATTTTCAATATCCTTATCGCCGACTTTGGAGACCAGCCGGTTATAGATACCGGCCATATAGGTTCCGGGATAGTTATATGGACCTGCGATGGTTTCGGGCATGGCGCCGCGGGTCCCGAAATACCCGTTTCCAACTGTAAGCAGCGCTTCACGGGTTTTTTCCCTTTCGGGGATGTAATCGTGGTAAGTTAGCGACCAGTTGTCTTTGAAAAGCCCCTGGCGGAACCAGTCGACAATCCCTTCGAGGCCGATATCATCGATATCTTTGACCACGATATCGGCTCCATTAGAATAAAGTTCGTTTTCATTTTCTTCCCGGGCCAGGCCCAGGACGAGACCGAAATTGCCTTTACGGCCGGCCTGGACACCGCTGACGGCATCTTCGACGACCACAGCACGGTCGTAAGTCACGCCGAGATTATCGGCTGCCACGGTGAAGATATCGGGCTCCGGTTTGCCTTTCAGTCCCAGTTCGGCCGACACTTCCCCGTCTACCCTGGTTTCGAACATATCAAGCAGTCCGGCAGTTTCCAGGACCTGGCGGCAGTTTTTGCTGCTGGAAGCCACACCCACGCGGATGCCTTCTTCTTTCAGCCGGCGGATCAGGGCTAATGTCGATTCGTAAACCTGTACGCCATCCGATTTCAACGCTTCATTGAAGGCGATATTCTTCCGGTTCCCTATCCCGCAAACGGTTTCCTTTTCCGGATCATCTTCCGGGGTTCCGAAGGGGAGCTTTATCCCTCTCGATTCGAGGAAAGATTCAACGCCTTTGTATCTCGGTTTTCCGTCGACGTAAGGCAGGTAATCTTCTTTCTGTGTAAATTCCCTGAAAGGTTCGCCATATTTTATTTCCCTCTCCCGGAGATAACCGTCGAACATCTTTTTCCAGGCGGCGCTGTGCACCAGCGCTGTTTTGGTGATCACCCCATCGAGGTCAAAAATAACCGCATCAAAAGATTGCATATCCATCTCTAAATATTCCTCTTCTTAAAATAATTTACAAAGTCAACCAATGATATCCGAAACCGCTTATTTCCATCAAGTCTCCGTTCCTTACCGGATCAGGCCCGAGGATTGTCTTTCCACCGGGAAACTCCCATTTAACCGGAACAGTATTCCCTGAAAGGTTATGGATGACCAGTACCCTTTTACCATCCAGGGAACGGATGTAAGCCATCACACTTGCGGCAGGGTTACCGTCACCTGACCGCAGATGAACCCACTCCATCGATCCTCTTCCGAAAACCGCCAGTGAATTCCGGGCATGGAGCATCTGCCGGATTTGTGAGAAAACTGCGGATTCAAAGGTGCTGTCGTCAGCCAGTGCATTTTCCACCCTTTTCCAGTCGATCTTACCCCTGACCAGGAACCGTGTGTCGTCTTTCCCGACACTTATTTTCATCTCGTTGTAGTATTCTTCGTCATTGAACTTTCCGAACTCATCGCCGTAATAGATTACGGGTGTTCCGGGCAATGTCAGCATAATGGAAAAGATCATCCCGATTTTTTTGGGATTTCGTTCCATCAATTCCGAAAGCCGGGCTGATATGCCCTGTCCGCGACGAAAATCCCATTGTGGTTTTCGGCAATAGTGATCATGGATATATTTCCGGTCTTCTTCGGTCACGTAGACCAGTTCCAGGCTCAGTTCATCGTGGCAGCGCAGGAAAGTAAACCATTGGGCGCTTCCGGGAATTTCGGGTGTGACGGCGGTACTCAGCGTGTGCATGACCGGCTGGCTGCTGCCCATAGCCACTGCCTTAAAGATCTGCGGCATAAGCGGGAAATGATAACCGGCATTGCATTCATCCCCATCGCCGAAGTATTTCACGACCTCCCAGGGTTTCTGGCATGCTTCGGCTAAAAGAAGCGTATTGGGGCGGGCATGATCGATCACGGCCCGGAAGAATTTCACAATGTTGTGCGTATTCGGATGGTTCTCGCAGGGGGTTCCCTCTTCTTTCCAGATGTACGGGATCGCATCAGCCCGGAAACCGTCGACGCCACGTTCCAGCCAGAACAGCAGGTTTCTTGACATCTCCGCCAGCACCTCCGGATTACGGTAGTTCAGGTCGGGCTGGAAGTCGAAAAACCGGTGAAAATAATATTCATCTCCCTCTTTTTTCCAGTTACTCTCCTCGATACCGTAAAAAATGATACGGGCGCCGGCATATTCTTCACCGGTCGGGCTCCAGATAAAGTAATCACGGTAAGGATTATCTTTGGATTTAATCGCTTCCCTGAACCAGGGGTGCTGGTCGGAGACATGGTTTGTCGCGATGTCGAAGATAACTTTCATTCCTCTTCGGTGCGCCTCATCCAGGAAATCCCTGAAAATCCGGTCAAGGTCGTCATCGGTCGCTTTTTCACCCAGACCCGACAGATCTTTCCTGATTTTACGGTAGTGGCTGATATCAAATCCTGCGTCGCGCATGGGCGAATCGAGAATTGGCAGGAGCCACAGGCAGTTAACCCCCAAATCCTGCAGGTATTCCAGCCGACCTGTCAAACCCTTGAAATCGCTGCTGAACAGATCGACGTAAAGCGAATATACGACAGCGTTTTTATACCATTCTTCTTCCAGTGGAGGGATGGCTGTTTTTCCTGAAAAGGACACGATCTCGCCAGTCAAGGCATCCAGTTTGTCCGTCGGATGTTCCGGGTATAATATATTCCAGATCCGGTAAAGATCAGAAAATCTATCTTTCATGCACAATCGGTAAAATTGCTGATAACCAAATAAATCCAGAAAAATAAAAACCGGATTAATTGTCCGGCAAAAGTATAAATTTATCCATTGTGATTTTAAAATGCAAACCTCAAAAACAAAAAAGCCCCGGACTAACGTTCAGGGCTTTTTTCAGACAGGGAAGTTTCTCGGCTATTATTGGCTGACTCTAACAGCAACCCGTCTTGGAACGATCCGGCCGGTTCAAATTCCGAATGTAAGTTTACTATAATAATCCGGGATATTTTCAGGATTTAACGATTACTTATGAATAGGTCACTGTTGAAAAATGATCCGGTTAATTTTCCGTAACTTCGCGGCCGCTAAGATAAAAATCCTTATGAAGGCAACCCTTATCAGAATATTATCGGCAATTATATTGGCAATTCCTTTGGTGGGATTTGGCCAGGCGGAGATAAAAAGGATCGATCCGCCGTTCTGGTGGACCGGCATGGCAGAGAACAGGCTTCAGCTCATGGTTTATGGCGAAGGGTTGGGCCAGGTGCAACCGGCTCTCAGCTATCCGGGTGTGAAAATGACAGGTTATTCCGCGCTTGAGAACCCCAATTACCTGGTTATCGATCTGGATATCTCGGAAAATGCACGACCCGGAAAAGTGCCAATCAGTTTTCAGTACCAGCGTGAGCTGTTGTTTGTGCTGGATTATGAACTGAGGGCCCGGACGTCAGGATCGGCTGTGCGCAAAGGTTTTGGAAAGGAAGACGTGATCTACCTGATCATGCCCGATCGCTTTTCCAATGGCGATCCGGCCAACGACACGATAAGCGGGATGTTCGAACCGGCCAGTCCTGCCAATCCCGACGGGCGGCACGGGGGCGATCTCAAAGGGATTACCGATCTGCTTCCCTACCTGGCCGACCTGGGTGTAACTGCCCTCTGGCTGAACCCCGTGCTTGAAAATAACCAGCCTGCCTATTCTTACCACGGATATGCCATTACCGATTTTTACCGGGTCGACCCAAGGTTCGGGTCGAATGAAGATTATCTTGAATTTGTCGGAAAAGCTCATCAGGAGGGACTGAAAGTCATCATGGACATGGTGTTCAATCATTGCGGAAGCAACCATCTCTGGATTCAGGATTTGCCTTCGCATGACTGGATCCATCAATTTCCGGAATACACCCGGTCCAATTTCAGGGCGGAGACCGTTATGGACCCGTATGCTTCCGAATTCGACCGGACGAAAATGATGACAGGTTGGTTCGACAAGCCGATGCCTGACCTCAACCAGCACAATGAGTATCTGGCCAATTATCTGATACAGAACAGCATATGGTGGATTGAATATGCCGGTCTTGATGGGATCAGGATGGATACTTATCCCTATTCTTACAAAGATTTCATGACACGCTGGATGGAGAGGATTAACAAGGAATATCCCGGGTTCAGCGTAGTTGGCGAGACGTGGCTTCAGAAAGAGGCCCATACGGCTTACTGGCAATCGGGTTCAGCTGCTGGCGCCGGAGCCGTTACCCACCTGGACCATGTCACCGACTTTCCGCTGCAGTATGCAATAAAAGACGCATTCACCGGGGAGGAAGGGTGGACCAGCGGGCTTGCCCGGATTTACTATGTGCTTTCGCAGGATTACCTTTACGCGGATCCGTTCGGTAATGTTATTTTCGTTGATAACCATGACCTTACGCGGTTTTATTCGAGCATCGGCGAAAGTTTCGCCAAATTCAGGATGGCTATGGCTATTTTACTGACAACGCGTGGCATCCCGATGATTTATTACGGAACGGAATACCTGATGACGGGTGAAGAGCCGAAGGGTCACGGGTATATACGGGAGAATTTCCCGGGAGGGAAGTGGCAGTCGGTTGTCGGCAGTTTGCAGTCGGTAGTCGGAGGTGAGGAATTAGGGATTGAGTTTTTAAAAGGATTGCTGAGTTGGAGGAAGACCTCGGAGGTGGTGCGCAACGGAAAGCTGATGCAGTTTGTGCCGGACAACAGCATCTATGTCTATTTCCGGTATAATGCAACAGAATCCGTTATGGTCATCATCAATAAAAACACAACGGATAAAGCACTGAAATTAAACAGGTTTCAGGAGAGGCTGGAGAAATATTCCCGGGGTAAGGATATCATTACCGGTCAGGAATATCTATTGGGCGAAGATCTTTCCATTCCGCCGGAAACGGTTTTAATCCTGGAACTATCCCATTAAATGAAAAATGAAAAACGTACAATGCAAAACGGAACATGTCAATGTCCGATGCTCAGTGCGTGCATTCCCCATCCCTGCAAAATGATATAGAGGCCGGGATCGTTCATCTCTTCCCCGTCGCGGCGGTATAATTCACCGGAAGTAACATCGAACAGTTGGTAAGTTTTACCCGGGAGCCAGGGATAGCCCGATTTCAGGTGTGCCTGGGATGGATCATCGCTGAGGTTAACAACAATGATAAGGTTTTCATGTTCCCCGGTCCATTCCCATGCCAGCATATTCTGGCACGTCTGGTTATCGTGCCATCCGGAAAGTTCACAGGGCGCCCAGGTTCCGTATCTGACCTCGTGGTACTTCAGGATTTTCAGGAGCAAGAGGTAAAATCTGTTAAGGGGTTCATTTATTGGCTCCTTCTGCCTCCTGGACAGGAAAACGGGAACCTTAACGATTCTTCCCTCCAGCTGGCCGTCGTGGAAAAGCCTGGCCCCGGGAAGGGTCAGGGAAGCCAGTGCCAGGGCCATATTTTTTGCCGGGTGGAACAGAGAGGCAGCCCTGGGCTCGTCATGATTTTCCAGGAACCGGAGCAGTTTACCTTCGTAAAGGGTCATCCCTTCCAGGTGTTGCCGGGCTTTTTCAGGGCCCTCTTTCAGGTCATCGTAATATCTCTTGTCGTAACAATAATCAAATCCCTGGTTAAAAAGCGCCGCTTCCATATCCCAGTATACCTCTGCAATAAAAACAAATTCGGGATGTTTTTTCCGGATAGCCGGTATAACATGTTTCCAAAAGTCGGTTCCCGGGGCCGGGCCTGCTTTATCTCCCCATGTTTTCGAAAATATGTCATTCATGACCAGCATGGCCATGTCGCACCGGATGCCGTCGCACTGAGAAGCAACGTGATCGAGTGTTTTAACGAGTTCGTCACGCAGGCCCCGGTTAAATACATTCAATTGCAGAACATCAGGCCAAGGAGGATAATAGGGATCGCGGGCCCTTGCCATGATGTGATTTCCTGCCTTCAGAAATGCTTCCGGATGTTCTGCCAGGTCCTGTTCGCTGCCATTGATGAAAAAACCCGGATTTTTGACCGTCCAGGGATGGTCGGGGGCCACATGGTTCGGAACAAAGTCGAGGATAAGCCTGATGCCGCGGTCGGCCAGCTCTTTCCTCGCTTTGGCAAGCCCTTTTTCCCCGCCGATCTTCTTATCCGCCTGGTAATCCATGATGCAATAAGGTGAGCCGGAAATGTCATCATCCGTGAGGTCGGGAAGAGCATTCCGGAGATCATTCATGATCCCTTCATTGTTTTTTGCAATTTCCAGCCCTGCCGGGCTTCTTTTCCAGACACCCATCAGCCAGACCGTATCAATTCCCGTCGCCGCCAGGTTGTCGTATTCTTTTGCCGGTACATTGCCCAGGTTAATCTTTTTCCTGTATTTTTCCCCCAGTTCCCGGAGCCAGACCCATGTGTTAATCTCATAAATAACAGGGTTTTCGGGGATGGCTCTTATATTATTCTTTTTCTTTTTCATTGTGTTGGGATTAATGGAAACTTCATTTCTTCATTAGTAACGCAAGTAAGACCCTATAAAAGTATAATTTTTTTTAGTTTTTCTTTACGATATTTGCAATCCCAAATGCTTTTCCCATGAAAAGATTACTGTTTATAATGCTGACGGCTTCGGTTGTTGCCTGCAGCCCGAAGCGTACACCTATTCCGGAAACCGGCTTCATTCCGGGTATTGCCATGCCTGTGCGGCTCGACAAAGGGCAGCCGGAGATCATCCTGGCCGACCTGGCCCCTGAAGTGTCTATCATCGATTCGGTAAGCCTCTATGGCAGGATACTGAAATTTTCAGGCGACAAACAAGTTGCAGCGATCAATGTCGGGACAGATGCGCCACCGCTGATGGAACTGAAAATCTGGAGCGGCGGGCAGGCACTGTCGGTGCCCGTGATGAAAAGCAGAAAAACGGATATTCTTTATTCATTTGACCCGGGAAATAGTGTTTACGAAAAAGTGGAACTGGCAGGAGAATTTAATGGCTGGACACCATCGAGGACGCCTTTGAAATTTGAAAATGGAAATTGGGTGACCACGTTATCGCTGAATCCCGGACGATACCAGTATCAGCTTGTGACCGACGGTAAATGGAAGATCGACCCGGCTAATCCCGATTCGGTTGATAACAACAATGGCGGTTTTAATTCGGTTTTGAAAGCGGGACCGTCCGACCGTTCGGCACAGCCGCAGCTCTTTGCTTCCGGGTATGACTTGAAATGCAATGAAATTGGCATCACATGGACATCAAAACCGGATGAATTCCTTGTTTTCTGGCAAAATGTACGTCTTGATGAAACGTATCTTGAACAGGAAGAAGACGAACTTAATATTTTTATTCCGGAAGAAGCGAAGAGGTTTGGCCGTTCGTTCATCCGGGTTTTTGCTTACAACGTATACGGTTTATCAAACGACTTGCTTATTCCGCTTCAAAACGGAAAAGTCGTGCTGGATCCCGCTGATCTCACGCGGGCCGACCGCCAGTCGATGATCATTTACAATGTTTTTACAGACCGGTTCTTTAACGGAAACCCGTCGAATGACAAAAGGGTTGGAAACCCTCAGGTGGTTTTGCCCAAAGCCGACTATTTCGGCGGTGATATCGCCGGTGTGACTCAGAAGATCAGGGAAGGATATTTTAATGACCTGGGGGTGAACACGCTGTGGATCTCCCCGGTTGTCCTTAACCCGGATGGCGCTTACGGCCAGTGGAACGACCCGAAGACCAAGTTCTCCGCTTACCATGGCTACTGGCCCGTTTCGTTCACCCTGATCGACCCCCGGATGGGAACGCCGGAGGAATTCAGGGAGATGGTCAGCGAAGCGCATGCCAGGGGAATCAACGTATTGCTCGACTTTGTCGCCCATCATGTCCATGAACTGCATCCTTATTATATCGAACATCCATCGTGGACAACCAGCCTTTACCTTCCCGACGGGTCGCTCAACACCGAAAAGTGGGACGAGCACCGGCTGACGACCTGGTTCGACGTTTTCCTCCCGACGCTCGACCTGCAGCAGCCTGAAGTTACGGAGATGCTGTCCGATTCGGCTGTCTGGTGGATTAAGCACTACAACCTGGACGGATTCCGCCACGATGCCACGAAGCACGTCCCGGAGATTTTCTGGCGGACGCTTACCCGTAAGCTGAAGCAGCAGGTATTGATGGAAGAAGGCCGGGAGGTCTACCAGATCGGCGAGACCTACGGCGGCCCGGAGCTGATCGCCAGCTATATCGGTTCGGGCATGCTCGACGGCCAGTTCGATTTTAATGTTTACGATGCGGCCATCGGCGTTTTTGCCCGTGAATCCGATCCTTTCACCAATCTTGACAAGACCCTTCAGACCAGCCTGGATTTTTACGGCTATAACAACCAGATGGGCTATATCACCGGGAACCAGGACCGGGGCCGGTTTATATCGTATGCCGGCGGCGACCTGAAATTCGGAGAAAACGCCAAAGCGGCCGGCTGGACCCGCGAGATCGGGGTGGGCGACACGATCGGCTACCGCCGCTTGTCGATGCTGACAGCCTTCAATATGACCATTCCGGGGCTTCCGGTCATCTATTACGGCGATGAAACCGGCATACCCGGCGGTAATGATCCCGACTCGCGCCGGCAGATGAAATTCAGCGACCTGACCCCGCTGGAGATGAGGACAAAAAACCTGGCCACCGAGCTTGCCCGTATCCGGAAAGATAACCTGGCGCTGGTCTACGGCAGTTTTTCGACAGTGGAGGTTTCGGATAAGATTTATGTTTTTGTTCGTAAATATTTTGATAATGAAGTGATCGTCATCTTCAATAAAAACAACCGGTTGGAAAGAATTGAGGCCGATCTTCCTCACTGGATGGATTGTAAAAATATGAAAGCGATGTTCGGTCATGATTTCAAAATAAATGAACGGAAACTATCTGTAGAGATTCAACCCTGGTCATTTGAGATCATCGTAAACACCAGGCCCTGATCCGCATAAATCCGTTTAATCCGTTTCATCCGTGTTCTAATTAATCATTATAAAAAAATTAAAATGAAAACCCTGAAAATGAATACTGAAAGGATCATTCCTATACTCCTGGTACTTTTACCGGTGATGGTTTTATTAATTATTGCCGGCTGTTCCTGTCCCGTAAAGAAAGAGGAAACGGTGACCAAGGAGCCCCCGCAAAGTTTTGTCGTACACCCGGAATGGAGCCGTAATGCAACGATTTATGAAGTTAATATCAGGCAATTCACGCCCGAGGGAACTTTCCAGGCTTTCACAGCCCATATCCCCCGCCTGAAAAAGATGGGTGTCGATATTCTGTGGCTGATGCCCATTCACCCGATAGGGGAGCGAGGCCGGAAAGGGGCGCTGGGAAGTTACTATTCCGTAAAGGATTACAAAGGGATCAATCCCGAATTCGGCACACTGGAAGATTTCAAACAGCTGGTCGGAAAAGCGCATGCGGAGGGGATGAAGGTGATCATCGACTGGGTGGCGAACCACACCGCCTGGGATCATGCCTGGATGGAAGAGCACCCGGAGTATTACACAAAAGACTCGCTGGGCAGGATAGTCTCCCCGTTCGACTGGAGCGATGTGGCCGACCTGAACTTCGATGCGCCCGGATTACAGGACGCGATGATCGACGCGCTGAAGTACTGGGTGAAAGAGGCTGATATCGATGGCTACCGGTGCGATGTCGCCGGGATGGTTCCCGTGGAATTCTGGGATAAGGCGCGCGCAGAGCTCGACGCGGTCAAACCTGTATTCATGCTGGCGGAGTCCGAAGAGCCGCAGCATCATATCCGGGCGTTCAATATGTCGTATGGCTGGGAACTGCATCATATCCTCAACGATATTGCCAATGGTAAAAAGAACGCAAACGCTATCGAAGCTTTTTATATCAAAAACGATACTCTTTACCCACGCGATGCTTACCGGATGCTGTTCACTTCCAACCATGACGAAAACTCGTGGCAGGGGACCGAGTTCGAGCGGATGGGGCCCGCTTCGGTTTGCATGGCCGTTTTGACGGCTACATTGCCGGGAATGCCCCTGGTCTACAGCGGGCAGGAGTCGGCTTTCAACAAACGGCTCCGGTTCTTTGAGAAAGATACGATCGACTGGAAGGACTACCGCCTGGAGCCGTTTTACCGGAAGCTGTTCGCCCTGAAACATGCCTACCAGCCTCTTTGGAACGGCACATGGGGAGGAAAGCTGCAGCGGATCGGAACGACCGCCGATACCAGCGTGTTTGCCTTTATGCGCGAAAAAGAGGGCGACAGGGTGCTGGTTCTGACCAATCTCACGCCTGAGGTCAGGGAGTTCACATTGATAGGCAAGGCTTTCGCAGGAAAATACAAGGAATGGTTCTCAGAAGAGGCTGCGACATTCCGTAAAGGAGAAATTGTACGTTTGAAACCCTGGGAGTATAAAATCTATGTCATGAAATAGATTTTATATTTAATTTAGCTTGTTGAATTTTTTTAGTGATGGTTTAATGATTTTAAATATTTTGATTATGAAAAGAAGTTTACTCTTTATCGTCCTTATTTCTGTGTTTTTTACGATGGGTGTTTCGGGGCAGAAGAATGTTACCGCCCCGAAATACGATTACATGGTTGTTAACGGCCAGCTTACCGAATCGGTTTGGATGGTCGACCAGGCTGTGGACCAGATCATCGACGGAGTGCCTGTTGTTGATACGAACACTGTGATGATGGGCGTAGTGTACAACGATGAGTTCCTCTATATCGGGCTGGATGTCCTGGATACCGTTCCGACTCCCTACGAAATGGGCGAAGTGTTTATCGACGGCAATCACAACGGAGGCGCTTACGACGAGTTTGACCTTCACATCCGTTTTGTCGGGCTGAGCATTTTTGTATTGCACCCCGACACCATTACCGGCTATCAGCTTGGGTTTGCCCTGAAGCCCCTGGCCAACGGCTATTACGCCGAGCTGGCCATCCCGCTGGCAGCGCTCAATATCACCCCGTCCGAAGGATTGCAGATCGGTTTTGACGTGTTCATGGGCGACCGCGACCTGCCCTCCCCCGGGTATGACTATATCGTATCCTGGAATGGCACACTGGCTAATTATGACAATACCGACGGATTCGGCGTGCTGACCTTTGGGGTATCCTCCGGCGTTGAAGACCAACCGCTGACAGGCGAATCTTTCCGGATGTATCCGAATCCCGCTGACGGCAAGGTTTTCGTGGAAGCAACCGGCCACAACCTCACCTGTGAGATTTCCGATATCACCGGAAGGATTATAAACAGCGGTTTGGTAATTCCGGAAAACGGAAAGCTGTCTGTTGATATGGAAACGGCTGCTACCGGTGTTTATTTCGTTACAGTGGGGGATGAGAACAACAGGAAGACCGTTCAGAAATTATTGGTCAGGTAAAACTGCTGAAGATCTTTAAACAGATCCCTCCCCGCCAGCTGGCGGATTACCAATGACAAGTTAGCAATTTCTACTGAACCGCTCTCTGGAGGAGAGCCCTATTTGTAGCAAGGACGAGGGATTTAAAGCAAAAGCCCCTCCCTCAGATAATGCATGATCTATACGGAAAAGCCAGCAAAGGGAGGGGTTGGGGAGGGTTGTATTCATTGACTGTATTGTCACGGGAGGGGAAAACGGTGGCAATATTCTGCCTTTTCTACAAATATGGAACTTCGGAGAAGTTCTTTTTTCTATGAAAACCTAAGTAGGTAAATTTGACACAATTCATATTTATTTATTGTATTTATTTTCTTGCAATCCGACTATATAGTTCTTATCTTTGGAATTCAAACCAGTACCTAGCGGCCATGTCTTATAAATTGATCATTATTGCTTTTTTTGCAATCATGACTTTGGAATCGTTTTCCCAGCGTTCAACGATAGAGCTGACTTTCACGGCTGTCGACGACAACGCCTACGTTCAGCTTGACAGCATCAGGATCATGAACCTTACTCAGGGCGGAGATACTCTGCTGTTCTGGCCCGATACGGTCCTTGTGCTTCATTATACAGGCCTGGGTGAAAGCCTGGACCGTAACGGTACATTCCGGGTTTTCCCCGGCTATCCTAATCCTGTGGCGGATCAGGCCATTGTATCATTATTTGTGCCGGAAAAAGATGAGGTCACCGTAACCGTTACGGATCTCCCGGGTCGTGTAATGATAAGTAGTGAGCGGATATTGGAAAAAGGGAAGCATGCTTTCCGGTTCACGCCGGGCGGGGAGGGCCTGTTCTTTTTCACGGCCAGGTGGAGGGGGCAAGGCAGCACCATCAAAATCCTGAAGACGGGGTTTGGTCAATTAGGATTGAGTTCCCTTGATTATCTTGGCAGTGAAGATTTTTCGCCCCGGTTGAAAGCCGTTTCAGCCGTTCAGGGCTTTTCTTTTACCCCCGGTGATGAGTTGTTATATATTGGTTACCATAATGGTCTTCAGTCTGGCATACATGACATCCCGCAGGAAAGCACCGGTTATACTTTTCAATTTGCCACGAATATCCCCTGCCCGGGAACGCCCACGGTGGATTATGAAGGACAGGTGTACAATACTATCCAGATATTCAGCCAGTGCTGGTTAAAGGAAAACCTGAACGCCGGCGTCAGGATCAACGGAACGGCTGAACAACTGAATAATGGAATTATTGAAAAGTATTGTTATAACGATAGTCCCGACAGTTGCATAAAATATGGCGGGCTTTACCAGTGGAATGAGATGATGCAGTACACGACCGGGCAGCCTGTCCGGGGCATTTGCCCGCCGGGCTGGCACATTCCGACGGACGGGGAATGGAAAATCCTGGCAGGAGCCGTCGACAGTCAGTATGGAATTGGAAATGAGGAATGGAATGGAGCAGACTGGCTGGGATATGATGCGGGTTCAAACCTGAAGGCTGCCGATGGCTGGTCGGGTAACGGCAACGGGACGGATCTTTTCGGTTATTCCGGTCTGCCCGGTGGCGATTACTATCTTCTTATTGAATTTTACTATGTAGGATATTATGGGAGCTGGTGGAGTTCAGTAGAGAACAATGAATACGACTCATGGGGTTACACCTTTGGCTACGATAAAACAGAAATCAGCCGGTATAATTTCAGCAGGAGCAGCGGTTTCAGTGTTCGTTGCTTGAAAGACAATTGATTATTTCCTCCGACGTATTACGAATAGACAGGGCATCTTCCACCCCGGAAATTCATTACCTTTGCCTGGATTATCAATCCCTGCTATGAAAAAAATCATCCCTGCCCTGCTATTTGGCTTATTCAGTTTTTCCCTCTTCGCCCAGTTGATCTCAACAGAACCGCCATTGCCGGTTATCACCCAGCCGGTGGTCGTCACTTTTAATGCGGCAGAGTGCTCGGGAGGCCTGGCCGGCTACGACGGCGATGTCTACGCTCATACAGGCCTCATTACCCAGCTCAGCGGCAGCGGCTCCGACTGGAAATATGTCAAAACGAACTGGGGGCAAAATACACCTGCCACAAAGCTGACGCGGATCGGCCAGGATCTCTACGAGTTGGAGATTTCCCCGTCTATCCGGGAATATTACGGTGTTCCGGCCAGCGAAAAGGTGCTGAAAATGGCTTTTGTCTTCCGCAGCGGTGTCCAGGTCGAAGGCGCCTGGCTCGAAGGGAAAACCGAAGCGGGTGGAGATATTTTCATTGATGTTTTTGAAGCCGGACTGTCGGTCTCATTCAGCAAACCCCTTTATTTCCCGGTCATCGTGCAGCTCAATGAGTCGTTTACCTTGGAGGTCAATGCCAATGAGGCTGACAATATTTCCCTCTATATCGATGAAACCCTGGTGAAATCGGTGGCGGGATATTATCTTGCGGATACCATTACCGCTTCGGCATACGGAAAATACCTGGTCAAAGCGGTGGCCACGAACGATACGGGCGTTGTAGCCGATTCGTTTTATTATCATGTCAGGCCGGCCGTGACGATTGAAGCCATTCCGGCCGGTGTCCGCGACGGGATCAATTATACAGGCGACCAGACGGCCATTCTCAGTCTCTTTGCACCCTACAAGAATTTTATCTACGTAATCGGCGATTTCAATAACTGGGATATTGAAGCCGATTATTTTATGAAGAAAACACCTGACGGAAAACGATTCTGGTTGGAGATCGACGGGCTGACGCCGGGACAGGAGTACGTGTTCCAGTATTACATCGATGGCCAGATCAGGGTCGGCGATCCCTATGCCGATAAGATCAGCGATCCATGGAACGATGAATACATCAGCGAGGAGACCTACCCGGGGCTGATCCCATACCCGGAAGGGAAAACAACCGGCATAGCCACCGTCCTGCAAACCGCCCAGACGCCTTATGCCTGGGAGGTGGAGACGTTTACCTCTGCCGCCGCCACCGACCTGGTCATCTATGAATTGCTGATCCGTGATTTCACGTCGCAGCACTCCTATGCAGCCCTGACCGATACGCTGGGCTACCTCGAACGGCTGGGCGTCAATGCTATTGAACTGATGCCGGTAAATGAATTTGAGGGCAACATAAGCTGGGGCTATAATCCGTCGTTCTATTTCGCCCCCGACAAATACTACGGGCCGAAGAACGAGCTCAAAAGGTTTGTTGATGAATGCCACAAAAGAGGGATCGCCGTCTTTATCGACCTGGTGCTGAACCATTCCTACGACCAGAGCCCGATGGTGCAGATGTACTTCGACGGCAACAAACCGACAGGCCTGAATCCCTGGTACAATGTCGACCATAACTTTACCAACACCGGAGCGCAATGGGGAAACGACTTCAACCACGAAAGCCCCGAAACCCAGGCATTTGTCGATAGTGTTAATAGCTATTGGATGTCGGAATACAAAATCGACGGATTCCGGTTCGATTTTACCAAAGGTTTCGGGAATAATATCAAACTTTCGGATGATGAGTGGGGGAGCAAATACGACGCCGACCGGGTCAGGCTGCTGAAAAGGATGGCTGCAGAGATATGGGAACGTAATCACAATGCGGTGGTGATCTTCGAACACCTGGCTGAGAACCTGGAAGAGAAAGAACTGGCCGATTACGGCATCCTGTTATGGGGAAACCTGAATTACAGCTTTGCCGAGGCCGCTATGGCCTATCATACCAACAACAAATCCGATTTCGGCTGGATCAGCTACCAGAAACGCACCTGGAACGACCCTCATCTTGTGGGGTATATGGAGAGCCATGATGAAGAGAGGATCGCCTACAAATGCCAACAGTGGGGACAAGAAAAGGATTGGTACAATATCCGGGAGCACGGCATTATGCTCCGGAGGCTGGCCATGAATGCCGCTTTCCTGCTTACTATTCCCGGTCCGCGCATGATCTGGCAGTTCGGTGAACTGGGTTACGATTATTCGATCGACTATAACGGGCGGACCGGAGAGAAGCCTGTCCGCTGGGATTATTATTCTGATTACTTCAGAAAGTATCTTTATGATTTTTACAGCGCCATGATCCGGCTAAGGACTACCCACCCGGCGTTTGAGACGGATGATTTCACCCTGTCGGTATCTTCAGAAATGAAGAAGGTGGTGTTGGAACACCCCGATATGGACGTGGTTCTGATAGGCAATTTCGATGTGATCAACGGCGAGATCATCCCTGGTTTTACCCACACCGGAACCTGGTACGAATATTTTACCGGTCAAACGCTGGAGGTTACCGACGTGTCAGCCCCCGTCATGCTGAAGCATGGCGAATACCGCTTATATACCGATGTTCAGCTCGAAACGCCCCAGATCGGCACGGGGATAGGCCAGATTGATATTAATGGCAGTCGATTGCTGAATGTCTGGCCAAATCCTTCAAATAGCTTTTCGATAGATGTTACCCTCAATAACCCGGCAAAAATGAATATAAGCATTTACGATGTTTCGGGGCAATTGGTGGACCATGTCTACAGTGGACAGCTGCAATCGGGCCAATCTACTTTTATATGGTCTGCCCGCCAGGCGCAAGTCAACCCGGGGATATATTTTTGTAAAGCATCAACAAATTATCGGGCAGAAATCTCCAAAATTGTTGTTAAGTGATCACGAATTCCGCGAATTAAACGAATTTCCACGGATAAAGAGGATAATAGCTTCAATACGGTAAAACCGGACAAGCATCCCATAATAATCCGTTTCAATCCCTGAGATTCGTTTCATTCGCGTTCCCGGGGGGTAGTTTCATTATTCTGAAGCTTTATTCTTTCGTATGGCTCCAGCCATCTTATAAATTGCATAGGCGAATACTCCGAGCAACATTTCTATTAACCCTCCATCGATGGGCGCAAAGCCTCCGGGATTTCCGTTCGACCCGTGTTGTTCAGGTGGCATGGGAGGTTGGCCATAAACGCAGGCAATTACTGTTAACATCAAGATAATGAATGATATGATGATCCTGAAATTTATTCTTCTATTCATGTTAATTTGTATTAAGGTTGATAAATTGCTTTTCGAACCTGGGTTCCGGCATTTGTGATGATCCTCACAATGTAGATTGGCGTTACCGGTTCTGCCTGGAGACTATACTCACCGCCCTTCAGTGGCTCCCGGTAGAGCTGCCTGCCATCCGGAGCGATGGTTTCCACCATTCCTTTCAGCGCTTTCGGATTTCGGATCAGAATCCGGTTTCCTGCTAAAAGCAAATCGGGCATTTCGGTTGTATTCGGTTCATCCTGGCTGAGCGATCCGCTGAAATGAAGCATGAAGCGGTTATCCTGAAATTGAGGATCATGAAAGAATCCATAGTCCGGATTTTCGCCCAGGTCGGTCCAGGTACCGGTCATTAAATCTTCCAGGAAAATGTCTGTACCCGGATCAAAGAATTCATGGCCAAAAGCAGACACCACCAGGTAATCCTCTAAAGGAAATGAAATCCCTATTGGAATTGAAACAGGTACTTCATTCAGCAGGTTGATGCACAGCGAATGGTTATCGCCGGTGAGGGTGAATATTTCGGGACAACAGTCAGGCAAGCCGAACAGTTTGGTTGCATCCAGGAGCGGATCATATTGGTTCGTGGCCTGTGGATCAAAGTAGACAAGGGCCTCATCGGAGCCGGATGCGTTGCTGATACGGAGCCTTACCCGGTTGGCGGTAAGCGCCGGCGTTTCCTTGTAATAATCGTGGTCGCCATGGATCAGCGGGGCATCATTGTCGTTATCAATGACAATTGTACCCGCCACCAGTGCATTGACAAAGAATCCCTGCATGGCCGGTATGGAAGGGCTGGTGCCCGAAGGAACGCCGGTTGTGCCATTATGAGCCCGGTATCCACCCTGTCCCGAGTTCAGGTATGGGTCCCACAGGTAAACGGCACTTCCGGCGATGGATTCTTTGCTGATCCCTGCCGAGGTCCAATCCAGGGCGCAGGTATACGGATTGCCGAGAAGGTTCCAGGCATTCCCCGAACAACTCAGCGGGAAACTGTAATCCCCTGTCCTGATCCGGCCATAAAACCGGCGGACTTCGTTGCCGTCGGTTGCAGGTGAATAGGCGACCAGGTACCCTTTACCTTCATGAAACCCGGTTTCGAATCCCGGGTACCAGCCGCCGTTTTCATCCCTGCAGTTGATCCACCCCGAGTTAAATTCCGCTGTCTCGTTCCAGTAGTACAGATCGAAACTCTGGTCGACCGGGACGGGGACAAATTCGGGCTGGAAATATTGTGTATCGGCCGGCGACGCGATCAGATGCCAGTTGTTGTTTTTCGGGATGTACCGCCTGACAGTGACTTTTCCCACGGCCGTACCTTTCACGATCAGTGATCCGCTCATTTCGGGGTTGGGATCGGAGCTCAGGATCAATCCCTGCAATGCACCAATCGTATCCTGGCTTTCGACCTTCAGGTTGCCGGAAATGGTAAAGCAGGCGGAGGATTCTACCGTCAGCCTGGCATTCTCAGCTATAGACAGGTTAAGGCACGTGGCCGGCTCGAGCGGCGGATCAAAGATCAGCGGATATTCGGTTAACGAATCGGGAATGA
Source organism: Bacteroidales bacterium (assembly GCA_017991835.1). Taxonomy (GTDB): domain Bacteria; phylum Bacteroidota; class Bacteroidia; order Bacteroidales; family JAGOPY01; genus JAGOPY01. Next base: position 91,127 of record JAGOPY010000011.1, read on the forward strand.
CGACGTTGGTCTGAGAAGTGGGGACATATCCCAGCGACCAGTTCACGCTGTCGTTCCACGCCGAATTGATTCCCAGCCAGACACTTGCATAAGTACCGAAAGGGACCGCGGCCCGGAGTCCATCCTGGTCCAACCCGTCCAGCGCACCATTTCCAGGCGTATCCCAGGCGGATGGAATCCACCCGCCGTCGGGCCCGGTCCCGTTTTTCCGATACCAGTAGCTGTCTTCGTAAGAATAAGAAGCATCCTCCAGCCAGACCTGGTCGATCACGACCGAGCCGACTTTCTGCCTGACCTGGAACCCGTCGTTGCCATTCCCGTTGATAATCCCCATCGGCACCACGTTGGCAAAGATCCCTTCATTCCCGAAAACATCATGAAATGCATTAACATGATCTGTTTTAACCAAATAAACAAAAGTGTTTGTAAACACACCATTTAAAGAAGCAACGGACCCGGAACCCGATCCGAACGGCGCACCGTTGAGCGACCGCCACACTTCGTAGTTGTTCAGGTTTTCCGTCCCCGTAACAAAGATTTCGACCGCTTTCGGGCTACCGCCCGTGAGCGTCCCATCCAGTATGCCGGTTACTATGATCCCCGGCCTGGCCGGAGTATGCCATCCCGCCAGCAAAATGATCATCACGACCATTCCCTTTTTCCATCTTTTTGTTTTCATAACCGTTTTTTTATGTTTATCCGGTTTTTGGATGAAAAATACCCGGTCGATCCGAAAAATATTTTTGGGAGGGGTATAACTATATAATTAACAGTGATTTGGAGGATCCTGCAGGAAAGCCAAAAATCAATTTTTTGTCCGGAAGATAAAACTCGGAGTAAATTTTACTCAATGGTGAGCGATCGGATCCGTAACTCCCTTCCTTTGGTTATCCGGTATTGAAACCCTTGACAGGAAGGGCATCCTGAATAATAATCATTAATTGGAAAAACATGTCCGCAATCCAGGCAATGCGCCTCTGCATCAATAGGATGAATGACGAGGGCGGCCCGGCATGCCATTGTATCCCTGATCGCGGCATCCCAGCAGAATAGAAGGGCGTCTGTCTCAATCCCGGCCAGGGAGCCTATTTCCACTTCAATTTTCGATATTTCGGATGCGCCGGCCTTTGCGGCTTCTTCCCCGGCCAGTTCGACAATGCTCATCGCTATGGAAAGTTCATGCATCCTTTAAATCCCCCACGGATAGTTTTTCCTGGCCACACAATAGGAACCGCTGATGTTTTCCGCCAGATCGATTTTGAAAACCAGTTCTTCCATGCCTTCTGCATAAGGCTCATTAAAACGGATCACATAATTCCCCATATACACACCCTTTACGGTGATATAGAGATCGTATAGGCAGTTGCAATCACAAGCCTGCTCCTTTTCATATTCACGGATAAGAATAGTATCCTGACTGATGGTAATTTCGCATGACAATTCTCCGGGGCAACAGTTAAACCCGCTGTTAACATGAATAATGTTCAATTCACCTGAAATTTCGTTGTACAGGTAATAAACGCAGCTCAGGGTGTCGGCCAATTCATACGATATTCCCGATGATCTGGAGAATTTGCAATCCGAATGGCCGGTAATTTTTCCGGATATTCCGGCCGGTGAGGATTCCTTGTCGCATCCGTTGATCATCAATAAAAAGATGACCAATCCTGCCAGGCTGAAGGATAGCTTTTTCATGACTTTAATCGATTTTGGCTCTAATCAGAACATCGATGTAAAATTACAATTAAAGGAAGTGGATTTATAACAGAAATTTATGGACTTTTGCAGAAATTCTATTAATAGGAAACTGAAATGTGTCTGGCTGTCCCGGGAAAACTGATCTCGATAGAAACCGATACCCCGTTAAAGATGGGGAAAGTCGATTTTGACGGTGTTGTAACGGATATTTGCCTGGAATTTTTGCCTGAAGCCAATGTGGGGGATTATGTCCTGGCCCATGTCGGGACGGCGATCAGCCTTCTCGATGAAGAAGAAGCCATGGAGACCCTGCGGGCTTTGCGCGAATTAGGTGAGATCAAGCCCGATTACGAACTTCAGTAAAGTGCGGTTTCAAATCTCCTAATCAATCCAGTCGGCGATAAAAAGGTTCGTTGCCCTTGTCCCTCCGTTATTCCTGTTGGAGGAGAAGATCAGTTTTTTACCGTTGAAGGAAAACATCGGGAAAGCGTCGAAAACGCCGTCATACGTTATCTTTTCAAGTCCTGTTCCATCCAGGTTGATCATGTAAAGATTGAACTGGTAGCCCCGGTCGGACGCATGATTGGAGCTGAAGATCACTTTCTTCATGGAGGGGTGGAAATAGGGGGCCCAGTTGGCTTTGCCAAGGTTTGTCACCTGCCTCAGATTCGAACCGTCGGCATTGCAGACAAATATCTCCATATTCGTCGGCATAACCTGCCCTACTGAAAGAAGATCTTTATAAACACGGATATCCTCCTCCGTTTTTGGCCGTGAAGCCCTGAATACCAGCATGCTGCCATCCTGCGAGAAGAACGCACCGCCGTCGTAGCCAAGCTCGTCGGTGATTTGCCTGACGTCACTGCCATCGAGGTTCATGGTATAAAGCTCCAGGTCGCCGGAGCGAAGGGAAGTAAAGACGATCTTATCGCCTTTGGGCGAAACGGTCGCTTCGGCGTCATATCCCGGTTCGTGGGTCAGCGTGTCGATGATATCGCCTTTCAGGTCGGAAACATAGATGTCGTAATCGTCATAGATGGGCCAGACATACTTGTGATCGGGCCTGGGTGGCGGAACATGCGGACAGGCATGATCACCCGCATGGGTCGAGGCAAACAGGATGGTCGTATCCCCGGGCATGAAATACGAACAGGTCGTCCGCCCCATGCCGGTGCTGATCATCTGGGGTGCGCCCTCTTTCATATCGCCGGATGCCAGCTCGAAAGTGAAGATCTGGTCGCACTCCAGGTTCCATGCCGCGTTATTCGACTGAAAAGCGATCCTTTTATCATCGAAACTGAAATAGGCTTCGGCATTATCTCCCCCGAAGGTGAGCTGCCTGAGATTTGCCAGGTGTTTTTCATCAGGGTACCGCAGCGTATCCGTGGAACTTTTTATATCACCTTTATCCTGAATGGTTTTCGGGGCCTGATTGCATGAACATAGCACGCAAATTATGCTGAACAATAATAATTGCTTCATCGTTAAAAGGGAAAATGCAAAGCTACGAATTATTTGATCCCCTGCAGCTTGGTCCTGATGCCAAGGATGACTTGATTCTGTCCGCTGATCTCTTCCTGTTTGGTCACTTGCCTTTCTTCCAGGTCTTTGACCGCCTTCTCGTTATTTTTTATTTTGGTCTGATTATCGGAGATCAGTTCTTTCGCTTTGCCCCTGCTTTTTTCCAGCTGGTTCTTCTCTTTCTCCAGTTCTTTTTGTTTGGCTTTGGCCGCCTCTTTTTCGGTTTCAAGAGCGATATTCTGCATCCGGGCATTATGGTCGATAATTTCCTGGTTCTTGATGGCCAGGCTGTTATCGAATTGCGTTAACTCGAGTTCTGTCGATTCAATCTCATTTTCCATTTTGACATTATCATTCAAAAGGTTCTTTTCATCCTTTTGTAATTTTTCCAGATCATTCTGCAAATCTTTCAATACTTTCTCCGCCGCTTTGAGCTCATCCTCCACCGCAATCCTGTATTGATCGACGGCAAAGTTCCGGATATAATTTCTAAGGCTGTTGTCGATCTTGTCGCTGGCCAGGTCTGTCTTATCGGAATTTGGGGTGAAAAAAACGCTGTCGATTTCCAGGAACACATTCAGGTTTATAGCGCTGTCGGTAGCGATCAACAGGCTGTAAAGGCTTATCGTATCCGGAAAAATTTCTGTTTTGAGCCCGCCTGAGAAATGGAGTTCGTGGCCGATCTCTTTTACTTTGGCTTTGTTGTCTTCCTGTAAATGTTTGATCCAGCCTTGCTGGACTGCTTTTATTTCCGCCTGGGGAATTCTGACCGAATAACAGGTTTGTAACCCTTTTGACATGGAGGACTCTCCAATCTGTACAATGATGTTTTCCTGGGACTGTGCCCGCGTGCCAGCAATCATGAGTATTGTGATCCAAATGGCAGTAATGAGGGTAAGGGTTGATTTCGTTTTCATAATCAGTTTATTTAAAAGGATAAATGTACTGCATTTGGATCGGTTTTCCAAGAATTGAGCCCGATAAATGCCCATACTGTTTAAAAACAATTGAATTATTGTAATGAATTAGTAAATTTGTTCGATCTAGATCTGGTTAAAGGAGCATGAAAGCATTATTTCACAAGAAATTCCTCGAACATAACATCGACAGCGACAGTGAAGGAGCCTACCGTTTGCTAAGCTTTATGGATACCTATGAGGCGCCGGAGGTGCTGGGGGAGCCGTATATCAACCTGGTCCATTCCGAACGATATATTGAATACATCAGGGAAGCCTGTGAAAATGGGGATTTTGTGGCTGAAGTCGCACTTACTCCTGCCAGTTATGAGGCGGCTTGCCTGGCTGTTGGGATGACGATCAGGGCTTCGGAGCAGGGTGATTTTGCCGTTGTGCGCCCTCCGGGACATCATGCCGGACGTGAAAAAGCGGCCGGTTTCTGCTTTTTCAACAATATCGCGATTGCGGTCCAGAAACTGGTCAATGAGGGTAAGAAGGTTTTCATATTCGATATCGACGGGCATCATGGCGACGGAACACAGTCTATTTTCTATGATTCCGACCGCGTTCTTTATTGTTCTATTCACCAGCATTATGCATATCCATATACTGGCTTTCCCGATGAAACGGGAGATGGGGCCGGTAAGGGATTTAATTTCAATTTTCCCCTGATTTCGGGAAGCGGAGATAAAGATTTTCTGATTGCCGTCGATAAAGCCATTGATGTGGCGCGGAAGTTCAACCCTGATGTGGTCGCAGTTTCCGCCGGATTCGATGCTTATTACAAGGATAAACTCCTGGGTTTGCAGGTAACACAAAGGGCCTTTTACGAATGCGCTTTCCGCACCCGCCGGGCCTTTTCGAATATCTTCGCCGTACTCGAAGGCGGTTATCATAACGATGTAAGGGAATGTATCGATAATTTCATCGAGGGTATCCACAATGGCGCCAAACCGCCTGTACTGAAATGGGATACCGATATGTCGATCGGGTAGGAATGAATTTGTCTGAGCATTACGGTGAACTGGCCGCACTGGCGACGGCAATGTTCTGGACCATAACCGCCCTTTCTTTCGAATTTGCCAGCAAACGCGTCGGATCGCTCGCCGTGAACATGATCCGGTTGACATTTGCGTTTATCCTGCTCGGCATCTTTACCCTGATCACCCGCGGCATGTTCCTCCCGCTCGACGCAACATCGTTCAACTGGCTGTGGCTGGCGCTGTCCGGTCTCATCGGGCTTGTCCTGGGCGACTACTTCCTGTTTAAATCTTATACGGTCATTTCCTCCCGCGTCTCCATGCTGATCATGACCACCGTTCCGCCGATGACGGCTCTGATCGGATGGCTGCTATTAGGGGAAAAGATGATCCCGATGCACATCCTGGGCATGTTCCTTACGGTCGGTGGCATTTTCCTGGCCATATTTTCCCGTCCAGTCGATGGCGGCCGCATCCGCCTTTCCTACCCGGCCAAAGGGATTTTGTTCGCCCTGGTCGGAGCTGCCGGGCAAGCCGGAGGACTTGTGCTGAGCAAATACGGTATGGCCGGCTATAACTCATTTGCTGCCTCCCACATCCGGCTGATCGCCGGCATGGGAGGGTATACGCTACTGATTTTTATCCTCCGTAAAGGAGGATTGATAAGGAACGCAATTAAGGATGGGAAAGGGATGCGAGCCATCGGGCTTGGCTCGTTCTTCGGCCCGTTCCTGGGAATCTCCTTCTCCCTGCTGGCGGTCAAATACACCGAAACGGGGATTGCCGCGACGATCATGGCTATCGTCCCCATCCTGATCATTCCCCCGTCTGTCTGGCTTTTCAAGGAAAAGGTGACCTGGATGGAGATCGCCGGTGCGGTGATCAGCGTCGGTGGCGTGGTGCTGATGTTTTTGTAAAAAGGCGGATTTCGAATTTCAGATGCGAAATGCTTTCAGATCCTTCGCTGCGCTACCAATGACAAGTTAGTAAATTTCTACTGAACTGCTCTCCTCCGGAGTAATGAAAAGCTAATGTCATCCAATATTGTGGAGTTTGTAAAAGTCTGAAAACTCAGGATGACGGTTGCCGCGCCGCTTTGGTTTTACCTCCAACGGCGTCATCCTGAGCGCAGCGAAGGATCTGCCAATTTGTGGAAATTCCTTCCCCAATCCATTATCGAGTTTCGATTATCTTAAAAACTGTCCGGCAAATTTCAATATCTTTACCTGCCGATCATTCTTGGCCAAACATCATGAAAATCAATATAAAATATCTTAGAATTTCTCCTCTCATTTTCACTTTTATCATCCTGCTTTATAATCCAATAATCAACTTTGCCCAGGACGGGCTGAAAACAAAAACCAAAGTTCGCCCCACCGTCGGTCTGGTTCTCAGTGGAGGAGGAGCAAAGGGCTTTGCTTACATCGGGCTGTTAAAGGTCATCCACGAAGCGGGCCTGCCACTGGATTACATCGGGGGGACCAGCATCGGAAGCATCATGGGCGGGCTCTACGCCCTGGGATACCACCCGGATACGATCGAAACCATGATACGCTCCATCGACTGGGACGCGCTGCTGGCCGATAAGGTCGAACGAAAATATATCTCTTTTGAAGAAAAAGAGTTCGGGGAAAAATTCATTATCACCCTTCCGGTAAAAAGTAAAGGCGTTATCCTGAGCCCGTCACTTTACCAGGGCCAGGAGATCGAGCTGTTACTGAACCGCTATTTTTCTCCGGCATTCTCCATCAAGGATTTTGACCGGCTGCCAACCCCTTTCCTCTGCATGGGCACCGATCTTTTTACCGGAGCTGAAGTCGTCCTGGATTCGGGTTATCTGCCCAAAGCCATCCGGGCAAGCATGTCGATCCCGGGCTATTTTTCCCCCGTCGATTATGGCAGTTACTTCCTCGGCGATGGAGGGGTGGTGAATAATTACCCGGTCAAAGAGGTAAAAGAGCGGGGAATTGATATTATGATCGGCGGCGATGTTCAGCCTCCTCTCCGGACAACCCGTGAAGAGTTCAATTCGCTGACCGACGTGATCGACCAGATCATCACCTTTAACCGGGGCAGCGCAAACCAGATAGGACGGGAGCTTACCGATATCTATGTGCCGCTGAACACCCGGTACGGGATCATGGATTTTGCCGAGTACGACTCGCTGATCGCTTTCGGAGAGAGGGTTGCGCGCCCGTTTTTCAGCCGCTTTAAAGCGCTGGCCGATTCCCTGAACCAAATTGAGTATCGCGCTCCGTTGACTTTTAATACCCGGCCGGTCAGCGAAGTTTTTATCAATTCGGTGCAGATCAAAGGCTATAAAAAGTTTGCCGGATCCTACTTCAGGAACTATTTCAATCTGAAGGAGGATACGGTTTTCACGCTGGATGAGATCGAAAGGAGCATACGGCAGATATACGGCACACGTTTTTTCGAAAAGGTTGAATACGAGGTGAACACAGATGGTCACCGCAGCGATCTTGTGATACGTGTCAGGGAAGCCGATCCGGGATACCTCTCGGCCGGGCTGCACTATGATAACGACTACCAGGCCAGCCTGCTTATCACAGGCTCCTTCCGGAATGTGCTGGGCAAACGGACAAAGCTGTTTGCCGACCTGGTCCTGGGACAGAATCCCCGGCTGCGTGCATTCTATATGCTGGATAACGGTGCCCAGCCGGGAATAGGCGCCAGGTTCGAGACTTATTCTTTAAAATTTGATATTTATGAAAGGGAGAAAAAGATCAACCGGATCGTTTTCTCCAATTATAAGACATCAGCCTTTATCAATTACAGCCTGAAAAACCTGTTCAATTTCCGGGCCGGATTTGACTACGAATATTTCCGCTTCAGGCAGGATGTCGCGGCCGATACCGCCCTGGAAGCCTTCAGTGATTTCAGCAGCTACGGGTCGTTCTTTGCCGAATTCAGCGCCGATTCCCGCGACAGGGCCTATTTTACCCGCAGCGGTTCGAAATCGGAACTGAGATTGGAGTATGTCATGCCGCTGTCGAAAAACTGGAGCCGGGACCTGTTCACCAGTTCCTTTATCCTTTACTGGAAGTACGATGTGAGTGAAGAGGTTGCGCCAAAACTGGTTCTGCGACCGGGAATCTTCCTGGGCAGTACCATGTCGTCGGAGAACAGGCCTCCGCTGCAGCATAATTTTGGTTTTGGCGGGTTGAATCCTAACCAGTACGTCAATACGATCCTTCCGTTCACCGGTCTCCAGTTCATCCAGAAAACCGGGTATCATGCTATAATTCTGAGGATGAGACTGCAATATAATTTTTATAAGAAACTGTATGCCACCGCGTTATTCGACGGAGGTGCCGCCGAAGAGATTTTTGATGATGTTTTCGAACCCGCCAACTTCATTGCCGGTTATGGCGCGGCCCTGGGATACGACAGTTTTATCGGCCCGCTGGAGATCACTTTCATGGGATCGAACAGGAACAGCAGACCGATGGTGTTCCTGAATCTGGGGTTTTGGTTTTGAGAGGGTTGGAAAGGTTGTAAAACAACCCTTATCACTCGTTCTCCTGGTTGTTTGCACAAAGCACCGGGATCCCTTCCCGGTTTGTCAGAAGATTTTCTTTGTCCTGCTGGGCAAAGTAATGGTATTCCTCTGAAGGCACCGACATAACAGCTAACATTTGAGCGCCTGATTTGACTGCAAATTGTAGAGTCTGTGTGGCAAAACCCACCGAAAGCACGGTCTGCTTTTCGTTGATCCGCTGGTGTTTTATTCCTTCTGAATCAAAGATCTCAACCGTTCGTTGAAGGTTCTTCTTCAATTGTTCGGGGGCCACGAAGCCGGGCCTTTCGATGGAATATACCTGCACTTCCGAATGGAATATTTTTGCCAGGATGATCACTGATTTGAGGATGTTCTCATACGACTGGTGAGTGGCAACCGGGAGGATGATTTTCTCATATGCCGCCGCTATATCTGAAGATGATTGTACGACCAGCGTCGGACCGGGAATTTTAGTAACCAGGCGTAGAATATCCGCTCCCAGGAGCTTCTGCCTGAGGCCTTTAACACCATGAGTGCCTATGATGGTAAGGTAATAGCTGCTGTCGTCGGCCTCTTCCGGTATAGCGGTGAAAATATTACCTGTCCTGACTTTGCTATCGCAGGTGATATTGAATTTCCTGGATGCCTTTACCGCCTTTTCAGCCAGCTTGATCTTCAACGTGTCAAGATCGGCGGAACGGTCAGCGCAATGAAGCAGGACAAGGTCGGAACCGGCCCTTATACCAATGGTTGCTGCGTGTTCAATGACTTTGTCGGATAAGCGCGTAAAATCGACGGGGACCAGTATCTTTTTGTTATTCATCGTGAAGATTATTATTCAATCAGAAGGTGTGAATGGTTGAATCTGCAAAAGTAGTTCATTCCTTTGCTTCCCAGCCAAAACACACATATCCAATTTGTTAAATACCTGTTAAATAATGAATGAATATTTGAATGGACTATTTTCGTTCTGGTATAAAAAGAAATTGAGAGATTAAGGGTAATCCAACTTAGAATCTTTATAAATTACATCCTGACGTATAACATTCGTATATATTTGAATATTTTCGTATTTATAAATTTTCAATCCGTGAAAAACAACAAATATATACCCAGGCAGATAGTGTTGATATTCATCATTTTACTGCCTTACTGGTCTGTCTTGTCCACTTTCTCCCAGAGCAATGAAGATTGCCTGATGTGTCACGAAGACCCGACCCTTACGGCTATCCGGCAGGGGAAAACGGTGTCGATGTTCGTCAATGAAAAGATCCTCATCAGCAGCGTCCACGACGGGATGGAATGTACTTCCTGTCATCCCGATGCCGGCGTGGAGGAGTTTCCCCATCCCGAAGTACTTCCTCCGGTCGATTGCGGTTTCTGCCACGACAAGGCCTTTGCCGAGTTCGACCGTGGGATTCACGGGCAGGCATTGCGGCTGAATGCACTTTATGCACCTACCTGCAAGGAGTGCCATGGAAGCCACGATATTCTTTCCCGCACCAACCCGAAATCCCGCACCTATAAGATGAATATCCCGGTGCTGTGCGGCAAATGCCACCGCGAAGGGGCGCCGGTTGCCCGGACCTATAACATCAGCGAACATAACATTCTCGAGAATTACTCGGAGAGTATTCATGGTGAAGGCCTTTTCAAAAGAGGCCTGATCGTTACGGCCACCTGCAACGATTGCCACGGAAATCATCTCGTGCTGCCGCATACCAGTCCCAATTCAACCATCTCTATAAACAATATTGCAAATACCTGTATGCAATGCCACGCGGAGATCGAAAGGGTACACACTAAAATTATCAAGGAAGAGCTATGGGAAAAGGAACCGGGCGCTATTCCGGCATGTACCGACTGCCACCCGCCGCACAAGGTGAATCCCCAGAATATCGTCGCCACTATCTCCGATAAATCCTGCCTGGAATGCCACAACTCCGACGCTGTGCATAAAATTGCCGACGGCCAGAGGGTATCGTTAAAGGTAGTGCCCGAAGATATAACTTTCTCAGTACACAAGAATATCAATTGCGTGAAATGTCATTCGGACGTTTCTCCGACACTGGCCCGCCCCTGTGAAACGGCCAACCGGGTTGATTGCTCCAACTGCCATGCGGAGGTGTCGAACGTGTATGCCGCCAGTGGCCACGGGCAGGCCTACGGCCGGAGAGAAGCCAATGCACCCTACTGCACCGACTGTCACGGGACCCACCGCGTGAAATCGAGATATGACGATACTTCGCCCACCTATCGTACCGCTATCCCTGCCCTTTGCGGCGACTGCCACCGGTCCGACGGGAAAGCATCGCAGGTCGAAGGGCTCAAAGAGATCAACGCCTATGCCGATTACTCCACCAGCGTCCATGGAAGGGGTCTGACCGAAAAAGGCCTGTTGCCAAGTGCCGTGTGCACCGATTGCCATACCTCCCATTTTATCTTAAAGGATTCGGATGAACGATCGTCGGTATTTCCGAAAAATATACCGGCTACGTGCGCTACCTGTCACAAAGGCATTTATGATGAATATATCAAGAGCGACCATGCTATTACTGTTCATGATGAAAAACTGCAGTATCCGACCTGCGCCGATTGTCATTCGGCCCATGTGATCACCGATATTTCACAGGATGTCTTTGTGAACGAAGTGACCAACCAATGCGGAAAATGCCATAAGGACCTTGCAGATACTTATTTCGAGACATATCACGGCAAAGCATACCTGCTGGGCTCTGAAAAAGCGGCCAAATGTTCCGACTGTCATGGCTCCCACAGTATATTTATGGCCAGCAATCCGATGTCTTCCGTCGGCAGCCGTAATATCGTCGAGACCTGCAAACAGTGCCATCCGGATGCCAACCAGCGGTTTACGGGCTACCTGACCCATGCTACCCATCACAATAAAGCAAAATATCCCGCTTTGTATTATACATTCTGGGGAATGACCACCCTGCTTGTCGTGGTATTTGCCTTCTTCGGGATCCACCTGTTACTCTGGCTGCCCAGATCGTTCCAGGCGATGAAGAAGAAAAGAATGAAGCAGGCGGAAACGGGCGAAGAGCTGCATATCCGACGGTTCTCCAGGAGCCAGCGGATCACCCACCTGTTCGTTATTCTCAGCTTCATCTTGCTTGCATTGACCGGAATGACACTGAAATTCGCCGCCTTGCCCTGGGCCGCTTTCCTGGCCGATCTGATGGGCGGAGTCCATGTCGCCGGAAATATCCATCGCTTTGCCGCCGTCATTACTTTCGGCTATTTTATCTATCATGTTTATTATCTGATCAAATCCAAAATCAGAAACAAAACGAAATGGGGGAGCTTTATCTTCGGGAAGAACTCCCTTATGTTCAATAAACAGGACCTGAAAGATTTCTGGGCCACATTCAAATGGTTCCTGGGATTAGGGCCCAAGCCGGGTTACGGCAGATGGACCTACTGGGAGAAGTTCGACTACTTTGCCGTATTCTGGGGAGTGGCCGTCATCGGATTTTCAGGCCTGATCCTCTGGTTCCCCGAATTTTTCACGACGATCTTCCCGGGATGGCTGATCAATGTGGCCATGATCATTCACAGCGATGAGGCCTTACTGGCTGTCGGATTCATCTTCACGATCCATTTCTTCAACACCCATCTTCGTCCGGACGCATTCCCGATGGATAAGGTCATCTTTACCGGAACCGTTCCCGTGGAGGATTATAAGCATGAAAGGCCGAGGGAGTTTGAAGAACTGGAACAATCAGGAAGGCTGGAGGAGGTACTGGTGAAGCCCGAACAAAACAAAGAGATCGACAGGATCATACGGGTCTTTGGCTTTACCATGCTGGCCATCGGCCTCACACTGGTGGTGCTCATCATCTATTCGATGCTGTTCGGGTACAATTAGGTTCCAGAGTTCCAGGTTCCAGGTTCCAGGTTCCCATAATTTCCAATGACGCGAGCGCAGCGAGCTGATGACCAACCTACATCTTCACGATCATAAACTCAACCCTGCGGTTCAGTCGGCGGCCTTCATCGGTATCGTTCGTGGCAACCGGTTGCGCTTCGCCAAAACCGGCTGAATCAAGGCGCGTGTTTGATATGCCCTTGTCAAGGATGTAATTCACCACGGCGGCTGCCCTTTTCTGCGACAGCATCAGGTTGGATTCATCGTTTCCGACATTATCGGTATGCCCGTTGATCTCGATCTCCATGTTTGGATTGTCGGTCAGTATCCTGACCAGCTTGTCGAGTTCGGCGAATGATTCGGGGAGGAGATCCCATTTGCCGGTCTCAAAAAAGATGTTGTTCAGCCTTACTTTTTCGCCGATCTCGATCGGGACCAGGTAGAGGTCGCGCTCCAGTTCCTGGTATTCATCCAGGTCTTTCAGGTCAACATTTTCGTTAACCGAGATGAATTTTTCGCTCGAAGCCAGGAAGCCGTAAAGCCTCCCTGCCGGCAGCGTGATCTGGTAATAGCCTGTTTCGGGATTGCTCATGGCGGTGCCGGATATGGCCGAATTCTGGAGATCGAAATAGTTGATGACGGCCTGCACCGGTGTTTTCGTCTTCTGGTTAAGCACCTTTCCTTTGACCAGCACCACCGGGTTGGGACGGGCCATCTCGGGAAGCTTGATCCGGAAAATATCGCTGTTGCCAAAGCCCGATTTGCTGGATACAAAATAGGCATATTCGCCGGAGGCCGGCACGCTGTAGTAGGCGTCCCAATCGCTCGAATTGATCGGCTTGCCGAGATTTTCCGGTTTGCTCCAGTTCATCCAGGTCTCATCAAGACGGCGGGCCAGGAAGATGTCGTTGTCGCCGTGCCCGGGATGACCGTCGGAGCTGAAGTAGAGCGTCGTATTATCCGCGGCCAGGAAAGGCGATATTTCGCTCTGCGCGGAATTGAGCACCGGCCCCAGGTTAAGCGGCACCGACCAGAGGTTGCCTTCGATATTGAATGAAACGTACAGGTCTTTTTCGCCGTAAGTATCTTCCCTCTCAACCGCCATGATGATCACCTTTTTATCGTTCGACATGCAGAACTCATTGTAATCATTCAGGTTATAATGGTCGATAACCGTAATATCTTCCGGGATCTCCCACGAAGTGGCGGTTTTGTTGGAGAGGCTGAGCCCGCCGGCTTTGAAGGTCCCATCATCATTATATGTATGCAAAAGAAACAGGGTACTGCCGTCGGGCGTCACCGAATTGACCGCATTGGTCGAACTGTTGTTCAGCGGTTTCTTCAGGTTAACGGCCTGCTGCCATTTTTTATCCGCTCCCGTTTTTGCATAATAGATATCGGAATAATCGGATGTTCCGCCCGTATTTTCGGGGTCTTCGACACGGATGAAGAAAAGTCCCTGCCCGTCGGGGGTTACGATCGGACAAATTTCGGACGACCGGGTGTTGATATTGAAACCGAGATTTTCGGGTTTGCCGGTGTATTTGATCCCGGGTACGAGATTGATCTTGTGTTTGATGAGAAAATAATCGATAGAATAGGTGGAAATCCCCTGGAAAGAAAACCCGAACAGGTTACCGAAAAACCCGGAGTAAAATTCTTCGTGGATCCTGTTTCCATTGATCAGTACATCGATCCGGTTATCTTTCTTTGAAAGTGTAAGAATATTGAAACCGGGTTGGAAACCCAATGCCGGGATGTTTTCCTTTATGACCGACGTAGTGTTCCGGCTTTCGATATAGGATCTGGCCATACCTGCGTTGTTCACCAGGAAATAGTGCGAGTTTTCGAGGTCTTTTGATCCCCACAGGAATCCGAAGCTGCCATCGCCATCGATCCGGAACCGGGCCTCTATCGAAAATTCTTCGGCATTGATCCCGGGAATAGTCCACCAGGAGTTCCATTCGCCGGCCTGTTTCCGGGTCCAGACATAGTTGCCGTTTTCAACCTTGTATGAATTCTCTTCCGTGTCTTTGGCCCAGCCGGTCCGTTTATCATCGAAACCATCGTAGTAAACGGTGTCGGTCTGGCTGAAGGAATTCATTATCAATCCCGTCAGAAGCAGGGCAGCCATTAATGTTTTTTTCATGAAAAAGGGGTTGTTTGGTTTTGAATAGCAAAAATAATCATCAGTTTTATCAATGGCTGTTAAAGGATTGTTAAAGAGATGAAAGATTTGACAGTCCGTCGGTGTATGAAAGGTTTTCATCAACGGGTAAATCCGTCGGTGAAAGAAACCTTCTATTCGGTCAGCACAAAGTTCTCTGTCAGCCGGATATCCCGAGATGAAGCGCCGATCATCAGGTCGAATTCGCCCGGTTCGGCCACCCATTCCAGGTCGTTGTTGTAAAACGATAATTTTTCTTTATCGATGATGAAGGTGACGGTCTTCGATTCGCCGGCTTTCAGGAAGATCTTGGTAAAGTCTTTGAGTTCTTTCACGGGACGGGAAATTGAAGCCACCCGGTCGCGCAGGTAGAGCTGCACGATCTCTTCACCGTCGTACCGGCCTGTGTTTTTGATAGTAACGGAAACGGTGATTTTTTCATCTGTTTTGATCATCTTCCTGTCAATCATCAGGTTGCTGTATTCGAAACCGGTATAGCTCAATCCATAACCGAATTCGTAACGGGGATAAATGGAGAGGTCGATGTAGGCGCTGCGGTAAAAGCGGTCTACATCATCGGTGGCCGGCCTGCCGGTATTCAGATGGCTGTAATAAATGGGCACCTGGCCAACGCTGAGCGGGAAGGTCATGGTCAGCTTGCCTGAAGGGTTGTAATCGCCGAACAAAACGTCGGCTATGGCATTGCCGGCTTCGCTGCCGAGCCACCAGGTGTAGAGGATGGCCGGGGCGTTGTCGGCTGTGTAGTTAAATACCAGCGGGCGGCCGGCGTTGATCAGCACCACCACCGGTTTGCCCGTCGCCAGCAGCTCCTTCAACAGCTCTTCCTGCACTCCGGGAATTCCGATATCACTTCGGCTCCTGGCCTCGCCCGACAGGTCCCTCCGCTCACCGATGCTCAGGATTACGACTTCGGCCTGGCGCGCTACCGCAACGGCTTCAGCAAATCCATCTTTGCTGTCACCGTCGATATCACAGCCCCAGGCATACAGGAGTTTCGTTTTAGCGCCGACTTTAGCTTCGACGCCTTCCCACTGCGTCACAATGAAATTGGAATCGACGCCGGGGACCTCGACATCCCAGAAACCTTTGTTTTGCTTGACTGCCTTGACCAGCGGGCCGATAAAGGCAATGGTCTTCAGGTCTTTGGAGAGGGGGAGAAGGTCGTTTTCATTTTTGAGGAGGACGATGCTTTTCCGCGCCATATCCCTCGCTGCGGCGGTATGGGACGGGTTTTCGAGCGCCCGGCGTTCCCTTTCCGGGTCGCAGTTTTTGTAAGGATCGGCGAAAAGCCCGAGCTCGAACTTCTTTTTCAGGATCCTTTTTGCGGCGTCGTCGATCAGGGAAACCGGGACCATGCCTTCATTGACCTGCTGCTCCAGGGTTTTGATATAGCACCGGCTCTCCATGTCCATGTCGCAACCGGCGGTAATGGCGCAGCGGGCGGCATCGGCCTCATCTTTCACATTGCCGTGCTGGATCATTTCACCGACCGAGCCCCAGTCGCTCACCACGAATCCCTCAAATCCCCATTCCCCTTTGAGTATATCGCGGAGAATGAGGCTGTTGCCGGTAGCCGGAACGCCGTTGATATCGTTGAAGGCGGTCATAAAAGTGCCGACGCCGGCGTCGACGGTGGCTTTGAACGGGGGCAGATAGACCTCCCGGAGCAGCCGTTCGCTCATATCCACCGAGTTGTAGTCTCTTCCGCCGATAGCGGCGCCATAGGCGGCATAGTGCTTGGTACAGGCCATCAGCGATCCGTTCCCGTCGGGGTTGTTTCCCTGGAAGCCTTTAACGCGGGCAAAGGCGATCACGGATCCCAGGTACGGGTCTTCGCCTGCCCCTTCCATGACGCGGCCCCAGCGCGGATCGCGGGCGATATCGACCATCGGGGCGAAGGTCCAGTGGATCCCGCAGGCGCTGGCCTCTTCAGCCGCCACGCGGGCCGCCATTTCGATCGCATCCGGGTCCCAGCTGCACGATTCGGCCAGCGGGATGGGAAACGTGGTCTTATAGCCGTGCACCACATCCTGGCCGAACAGCAGCGGGATCCGTAGCCGCGACTGCATGGCGATATCCTGCCACAGCCGCGTGCGCACCGTGCCTGTACAATTGAGCAGCGATCCTACTTTTCCGTTCCTGATCTGGTTCTCTTTATCGGTATCGAGCGTCACCGGGCCGGTAGCTCCCCAGTCGTCGTTATACTGGTTTAGCTGGCCGATCTTTTCGCCCAGCGTCATCAGGCTCAGCACCGAATCGACCTTCTGGTCGATGGTTTTGTGCTGGGCGGAGATATTTATGCAGTAAAGAAATGCTGCGATTGTGAGCAGTTGGAATAAATAAGTTCTCATATTCAAATGGATAATTTCTGGTTTTTATCAAAATAAAATTACTAAATATCATGATAAATGAACGGAGGACAATTAATCTGATGATTTTGATAGTTTAACAGCTTAGTAGAATAATATACGATAAAAGTATTGTACGATAATATTGACGTAAGATAAAATTATCGTATATTTGTCCCTCAAATTTTAATTATGAAACCATATCCATTAAAACCCGGGAGAGGAACTTACCCTGCAGAGAGAATAGTTGGACGTGAAAGAGAAATAACACAACTGTTAAGATTACTTATAACACAAAGTGTTTCCGTGGAAGAGTTAAGAAGGATGGGAAAGACACTTCTTGTAAAAAAGTTGGAATATATATGTAATAGAAATCTCGTTCCTGAAGAATTCAAACAGGAAGGATTCAAAGTCAAATACTTGTCTTTTGAAGGCATACAAACACTAGGAGGATTAATAGATACCCTGATCCGTGAATTCGAAAAAATAAAGGACTGGTCCAAGATAGATTGGGCCAGGACATATGAGTTTATCCGGAAGATAATTAAAAGCCAGAAAGTCAAAATTGCAGAGGCAGAATTTTCTATAAATCTTCCGGAGTATAAAAGGACCTGGCAGGAAGCTTTCTTTAAAGTCCTGGAAGATATTGCTGATGCACAGGAAACGAACGGCAGCAAATTGATCCTGATTTTCGATGAGTTGCCTTTGATGCTTTGGGAATGGCATAAAAAGGGGAATGCCGGCGAAGGGATCGAGTTACTGGATATTCTCAGGAAAAAAAGGCAGGAGTTGGAGGAAAAGGGGCTTCGGTTTGTTTATTGTGGTTCTATTGGGATGAATATTATCCTTAAAACATACAAAAAGCTATATGGTTATGCCGGTCCCGCCACTAACGATATGGAACCTTTCAGTGTCGATCCTTTTACTGAGGAAGATGCATTCTTTTTATGTGATTGTTTCGAAGCCGGCGGATTTAAAACTTCGAATAAAGAGCAGTGCTATCCGTTGATTTATCAATTGTCTAATGGTCTTCCTTTTTATATCTCACAGATGTTTAACATTATTCAAATTGATTTTGATAAAGAAGTCAATGAGGAAACCGTTAAATCCGCCTACCGGATCATTTTAAATAACCCGGATTATCATAATGATTTTAACCAGTTGAAAGACAGGATAAACATTTATTATCCTGAAAATGAAGCAAAAGTGATGCTTTATATATTAAACTTTCTTTCACAAAAAGAAACAATTATTAATCAAGAGGAGATCCTGTCCGGTCTGGCGATTGAAGATCGGATTATCAAGGACCAGCTTTACCAAATGACCAAAGATCACTTACTTAGCAGGACGCAGAGTGAATCAGGTACTTGGCAATATCAGTTTAAACATGAAATTTTCAGACAATGGTGGCAAATCAATCAGGCATAAACACGCTCCTGTCCTTCGGGGTGAAGAGCGTAAACCCGGAAATCCTTGAAAAACTTCTGATCGGGAGGCAAAAAGCGGCAGATTATTTATATGATGCTGCGAAATCAATTTCTGAAGATGGAATCAACCAGCATATTCTGGTCATTGGACAGCGCGGGATGGGAAAAACCCATTTGTTGCGGGTTCTTTTCCATCGGATTCAACCTTTCATTAAAGAGAAAAAGGTTGTAGTCGCCTATTTTTCCGAAGAGGAATACGGCATTGCAAACTATTTTGATTTCCTGGTCCGGATACTTAACTCATTCTTGAAATGGTATGACGAAGAGCAGGATAATATCAAGAATAAAATTGCAGAATTGCAAAACACACCATTTTCTTCACAAATATCTAAAGCCGAAGAGATTATTGAGGAGTTCTGTTCAGGAAAGCCATTATTGATCCTGGCAGAGAATTTTTCCGATATTCTCGCCGCCTTAAGCCCCGGCAATGAGCAGGGACAATTACGCTCCTGGCTTTATACTTCTGACCGGATCAGCATTATTGCGACCAGCCAGGCTTTGAGCAACGACTTTGACAAAGAGAACCGGCCCTTTTTTGGTTTCTTTACCAATTATTATTTAAAAAACCTGACCTTTCCCGAAAGCCTTGAGTTTCTCATCGGGATCTCCATACTTGATAACAGGGCGGATGTCACCGACTTTTTAAAGCATAAAGGCAGGCCACAGATCAAGGCGCTGTACGAATTGGTCAAAGGCAACCACAGGCTTCTCGTGACCTTTTACGAGTTTCTGAAAACAGATACCCTGGCCAGGCTATCGACTCATTTTATTAAGACAATCAATGACCTGAAACCGTATTATGAATCCTTCATCCGATATCTGCCGCCACAACAGCAAAAAATCCTCCGCTACATTGCGCTGAGCCGGAAACCACAAAACGGGGTGGATATTTGCAAGAATTGCTTCATTGAACAACGGACCTTCAGTAAGCAAATCAGTGAACTCACCCGGAAAGGGCTGATTGAAGCCATCACCGATCCGACCGATAAAAGAAATAAGCTCTATGATATCAATGAGCCCTTGTTACGGATCAGTATTGAAGTAGGCGAGCATAGGGAAGGCATTACCGCACTATTCGTGGACTTTCTGGCTAATTTTTATTCCCGGGAAGAACTTCTGGAAAGAAAATCAAAATTTATTTCACAACAACAATCTTGCGCTAATGAACCGGAAGCAAGGCAACTTTATGATGAAAGCAATGATCTTGATATAGCCATTATCGAGAAGGATATTGATATTTTGATGCAAAGGTTTGATAAAATCAATGATGGGTATGATTTGAATCCTCGAGAGAAGATTTTTAATCAGATCAATGATTCAATAATTCAAATTCTAAAAATTTCTCATTGCAAAAAGCAAGTGAATTTCGAGAGTCTTAAAGCAATAGCAATTCAATACCAACTTCAGTTTCCTGTATTCAAGATCACTGAAAAGTATATTGATATTTTTCAGAATTATGTGGTTGAAGGGGATAAAAAGGCCATTTATTCACTTCCCAAAGAGCAGCGTGAGTTTTTTCGTAAAGAGATTCTGGGAGAAGGCAAGAAAGAGATCTGAATATGATCCAGCATGTTGCTACTTAGCTCATTTCACAACCACCTTTCGGGCCACCATCCCGCCACCGGTTTCCACCCGCACCAGGTACAGCCCCGGCGCCAGCCCGTTCAGCGGAATCTTCAATACATGATCTCTCGCCTGTTCGCCTGTTCGCCCGTTCGTCTGTTCGTCTGTTCTATTGCTCGATTGTTCAATTGTTATACCTCTGCAATCTAAGATACTCACTCTTTCGATCTTCTCCGGAGATTCGATGTAAAGCACCTCCGACGCGGGGTTGGGGTAGATTTTTAATTTTAATTGAGATTTCTCTTCCGGTACAAAAATTCCGCAAACTACACATGCTTCATTCGAGAAGTTACTTTCGCACTGGTCAGTTTCACTTTCGTAGACTGCCGTTACAATAAAACAATAGAGGGTGCCGATGATAAATTCCTCTGGGTCCGTGTAAGTAATCCCTGAAATATAATCCCAAAGCACATACTCGCCACCATCAATGCTTCGATAGACATTATACCCCATCAGTTCCCGGATTCCTTTGTTCAACAGTATGGATTCACCGGTTATTGTTACCAGGTGGGCTGCGATGTTCCAGTTATAATCCATAAAAGGATTGATTTCAAGAAGCGTTTGCCATCCCCCGAAATTTATCATATTACCGTAACCATCAATAGCCGGACCATCATCGACACCCATCTGGTAACCGTATTCACCATCATTTTGATAACCAATCCATAATTCCTGTGTGATGTCGACCGGTACCGGCGTCTCGAGGGTAATTGTGTTCCATTCACCGATAACAGGAGAAATCACTTCCTGGTCAACAATAAGATTTTCGGCCAATTCGCCAATCCAGACCCTAACCCTGTAAGTCGAACTTTCTTCATTCGGGAAAAAAGCAATCTGTGTGATCGAACTACCTTCAAATCCTGATAACTGCTCCGGTTCCCAGCGGGCTGCTATGTCAAAAGGCTCTGGGGAGGCAATTCCAATTGCAGTATAATTGATCTCATCGTCCCAATGTATCCATTCATCGCTATTGTCGCTCCCGTTCCAGTGAAGCACGATGGTATTGAGGTTAGTGTCGCATTCTACCGTCAGATCATTCACACCTTCACATTCACGGTACAAATGAATGTTATCAATGAACCAGCTTACAATATGCAACGAGTTTTCGCCCTGGGTGATAAATCTGATTTTGAATACTTTTCCTTTAGCCAGGTTAGTGATATCAAGATGTTCAGATGCCCAGTCAAAATCACCGTCATCATTTGAGTAAGTGCTTACCGTAGTCCACACCTGGTTGTTCCAGTTCCAAACCTGGACTTTCATCTTTTCCAATCCATCGCCATTGAAATCATCTAACTTAATGTCAAAATCCAGGTAGATCCGGCCTTCAGTAATATACTCGGCCTGGAATTGATCGCTTTCCAGGGAAATTGAATAATCGTTCTGGATAGGGTCCCAGGTGAATTCCGCACAGGGTGAAGGAAAGCCTTCATTTCCGTTGATGGACCAGTTTTCTGCTTCCGGTTGCCAGTTATTTGCCCAAAAGGTTCCAGAGTTCCATTGTTCCAGGAAGGGGAGAGGGTAGCCATCATCGACCTGTGAAAAGACTGGCATTGCAAACAGGAGGCTTAATAGCACGAGAATAGTAATGGTTAACTTTTTCATCGCCATTTTGATTAATTATCTATGCTTTTATTTCTCACAGAGTTGCACAGAGGATTTTACAGAGATTGCAGAGGAGTAATTCGTGGTCATTTGTCGCATTCGTTATATTCGTGTTCTATAAATCGGAACACGGATGACACGAATAGGACGGATAACCGCGGATCATCTTACCACCACCTTTCGGGCCACCATCCCGCCACCGGTATCCACCCGCACCAGGTACAGCCCCGGCGCCAGCCCGTTCAGCGGAATCTTCAATACATGATCTCTCGCCTGTTCGCCTGTTCGCCCGTTCGTCTGTTCGCCTGTTCTATTGCTCGATTGTTCAATTGTTATACCTCTGCCATCAAAGATCCTCACGCTTTCGATCTTCCCCGGAGATTCGATGTAAAGCACCTCCGACGCGGGGTTGGGGTAGATTGATAAAAATGAGTTATTAAAACGATGTTCAATACCGAGGCACAGATCACCATCTTCATTTGAAAATTCGGATTCACAGGTATCGGTGCCATTGGTATACAGGGCCGAGATCTTGTAGCTGTGGTAATCATTTTCATTTTCACAAATGGCATAATCATCCAGGAAAAACAATTGTCCGGTATAGGCCCTCAGATAATACGGAAATCCATTATCACTACGGTAAACAGCAAAGGTGTCAAATTGGTCCTGGAAGACGCCAATAGGAGCTGACCAGCCCAGGGCCATCGCCCCAAGTCCCTGATCATAGTTTGCTTCCAGCTCTGTCGGGGGATTACAGTTGCTGACAACAGCTGCAGTAGACAGGTATCCCGATTCGCCTGTTTCCCCGGGGAAACCATAAGAGCTTAAATCATATACGGCAGTAAGCTGGAATGTGTAAATACCGGGCGGGGTATCATCCGAAATGGCGATTTCAATCGTATCCGCTGGCGGCTCCGGTGCGCATGAAATATATTCCACAAAATCCATATCCCTGTAAAGCATCAACCCAAGTAAATTTTCAGGTACGTTGCCGGTACTATCCAGAGGCAGACAGGCTGTCAGTATCATGTTGCCGGATTGGTAGAAACAGGATGGGAGATAGAGATATTCGCAAAAAAAGATGTCGGTAACCGGGGCGCTCACACCATCGGGATAAAGCGCTCTTACAGTTAAATTATAATTTTCGCCGTAAGTAAGCGGGGATAAATCAATGAAGGCAGTGTCAGTAAAAGCGAAAAGCGAATCATTAAGAAAAACCTGGTAACCCTCCAGGGTATACGGCGGTCCTGGCGAAAAGATGCGGATGTTGTCGATCGCCCAACCTGATGCTTCCACTCCATTATCATCGGCATGAAAAGTAAACCAGACGGGCATCCCCTCGGGGATGAAGAAAGGGCCCAGGTTCAATGAAATATCTTCCCATTCCGACGAAGTATCGAGTTCATGAAAATTGTTCCAGTTCACGCCATCCTCGCTGTATTCTATGAACGCTTCCTGCCCGTTCATCCCATCGAAGTAACTGTCGAATTCCAGATAATAATCAGGACGGTAATTAAGAATAGTCGGTGGAACAATGAAATAATCCGAACTGCCGTCATTATTTCCTGCAGCCAGATCATTTACTGCAGCGTAATGGTCACTCCATGATGGGATTATCCAGCCGCCTCCGCTTCCATCCTCAGCCCTGAACCACCCTTCACCCAGGCTTTGGGTTTGCCATCCGGTCGGTGGAAACTGGCCATTTTCAAAGTTTTCTTGCAGGACCACTACATCCGGTGCATTCCATGAAGCGATCAATGAAACGGGATCGATCTCAAGGCCCGAAACAGGGAATTTGCGGCACTGAAGTGGCACATTGATGACCATATCGGGTGTGACCATTAAACCATTAATGAAATAGGTCTCATTTCCAGGAGAATAAACAGAAAGGTTTAATACCGGATTTGGTTCGTTGAATTCGACGATCGCCGAAGCGCCTGTTGTGTTAAGTTCTGAAGGGATTTCATCTCCATTAACCGCGATCACGGTGTATTGCCACTTCGAAGTATCGCAAAGCATGACATTGATGGTAATGGTGAACGACATCTGATGCCCGACGATATTTGAAACATGGTAGTCCGACCATTGCCCGTTAAGGTAATGTTCTTTAATGCCAAACGCATACCAGCCGGGAGTCAATGCCCCCCACTCAAAGTCATTGCAATATGAATTTATTACTGAATCCAGGGTTGTCGCAATCCCCATCTCAGGCGGCCCCGACGGATCGAAACCGGAAAACCGGTCGACAAGGTAGAAATCGACATCTCCACCTGTATAATCATTTGAAATCCAGGCCCGGATCATAAAGTCCTGCAACGGCGACAACAGCCAGGTATTTCCATCCATATTAATATAGCTGAAATTATAGACCGGATTATCTGTGTCGACGCCTACCGGAGCAGCATCTGGCGAATCAGCGAGTTGTCTCATCCCCAGATAAAAAGTACCTGAATTTATTACAGCCGACATTCCCTCAAATTCGACCCAGTAATAGTTATTTACCGTGACATCCAGGGAGTCAAGTGCAGTACCCGGCATTCCCCCAGCTCCATTATCATCAAAAATTATAACCCGGAACTGCGAACCGAGAAATGGTCCCGGAAACTCTCCATCTCCAACGTAAATCCTTCCGCCGGTCACTTCTGCCGGATACCAGTTTGGCACGAATTTGTTTGCACTGATACAACCTTGATTGGCAAATAAAAAATAGTCATCAGCCTCATTATCATCGAAATAAAATTCCTGGTAGTTATTTATCCCCGGCCAAAAGACATGGCACCAGGTATCATTATTCATGACCGTTGCATACACATTAAAGCCGGGATCATTAAAAGCCTTTTCCGGTAGTAACTCATTCTTTGTAAGGTTATTCTGGGCTGAAAGGACAATGGCTGCAAACAACAGACAAACAGTTAAAAAGAATGTCTTTGGCGTTTTCATCGGTGAATTGGTTAACATTCATAAGACAGAAAAATATATGAAATGGTTGCATCAGTGTTCTTTAAACCGGAACACGGATAATCACGGATAGGATGGATAATCACGAATGGGACGGATAATCACGAATAGGACGGATAATCACGAATGGGACAGATAATCCCGGACACGAAATTTTCCTAATGAACGAAAAGGTAATTCACGATGAAAGCGACCACCGTGATGATCATCCCGATCATGAAAACATTGTAGGCAATCCTCACAAGCCGGAACTTCTTCGACAGGATCTTCCCCAGTTCATACTGGTTTTTCAGCAGTACCGAATAAAGATACTCGTCGTCTCTCATCATATCCCTCACGGCATTCAGATACTCATCATAATCCATCCTGATGAAATTGCCGAAGAAATTCAGGTCAACCTGGTGGTTCTGAATATCGGCGCCGGAAAATTTACTTGTCACGATGTTGGGCCGGGTACTCAGGATCGCAATGGTGATGGTGACCATGCAGACCACCAGCAACACCAGGATCGGTATGATATCTTTCGACATATTGCCGATATTGCCTGCCAGCATGGTGATAATGATGGAGATGATAATAGCGTTGACCGAGATCAGGATGTTGGATTTGTTGTCGGCGATGGAGTTCAGGTTGATCTGGTTACGCGCCGTGATACGGAACATGGTATCGACGCCGCGCGAATAGCTGAAACGCTTTTCTGAAGCCGATTCTTTCCGGGCTTCGATCAGCCTGCGCCGGTTCATCCGGTCGGACAGGCGCCTCAGCGTTTCCTCCTTCGCGTCTTGCAACTTGGTTTTTCCGTAATTGGTGTAATATTGGTGAGATGTCAGAAAATCGACCCAGCGCTTTTCATAAACCGGACGCTTTTCCTGCCCCGGGCGCAGCATCACACACTCGTCGAACAGCAGGTCGAACTGCTCGATGGCATTTTCGGATGCCAGGAACATCAGGTCGGCATCACACAATGCTTCAGCAATAAGGCCTTCGGGCTTCGCTTCGGCCCCAGCCGACAAAATTATCCGGGAAATCAAATCCACCGCCTCCGGTTCAATCCCTTCCTTTACCAGAAATTCCGCAGCTATTTCCGCGCTCTTTTCACGAACCTTGTCTCCGTTGCCGGTATAGCCCGAATGCAGGAACAGTGCACTTATCCGTAGAATATTCATCTCTTCTTCCGTCAATCCCTCATGTTTTCCAATAGTTTCAGCCTGCTTATCCAGCTTCTGAACATACGATAGGTTATGAAAAAGGACCGTTTCGGGTAATTGATCAGTCAGTAGAACCGAAACATGCTTCTCAGCCGCGGTAACCAGGCGGTCGTCGATTTTTTTCATAAATAATTGAGGATAAATGAACAAAAGTAACTGAACAAAGTTATCTAATTTTGAGGCACGAAACAAAATGCTGACATATTCATCCGACAGATGAGACCTACGGTTCTGAACTTGTTAAAACACTGGAAGAGGGTATCTCAAAAGGATTTAACCACAAAGGAACACCAAGGAATTCACAAAGGCACACAAAGGAATCACGTTGACATTCAACGACTTCGTGCGCCTTTGTGTTGTACTTTGCGCGCCTTTGTGGTTAATTCAGACCCATTTGAGTAAACCCTACCAATTGTTTTGTAAAGATGGGAACCGACGGGAAGCTCGTTGGACTACTTATAAAAAGTAAAGATTAAGACTTTCGATGCAACTTAAGATTTAATCGGAAAACTAACACAAGATGACAGATTTAACCTAATTTAACAGTACGATGATGAGAATAACCCCGGCGATAATATTGTTCCTCCTGTTTCTAACCGGAGCGGAATCCTTTTCCCAGGATAAGAATGCAGGAAAAACGGTGCCTTTATTCGAGTCGGACGACATCATTCATCTCGACCTTAGGGCCGACTTTAAAGCCGTTTTTGCTGCAACCGACGATTCAACCTACTTCCCGGCCGAACTTATCTGGCAAAGTGATGACGGTAAGAATGCGGCATTTGACGTGGAGATCCGGCAGAGGGGAGAAACGCGCCGGAAAAAGACCACCTGTTCCTTTGCCCCGCTGCGGCTGAAATTTCCTAAAAACATTACCGATGGCACCCCATTCGAGGATCAAAAAACGATCAAACTGGTGACCCACTGCAATAAAGGCGATGCATTCGAACAGAATATCATCGCTGAGTACCTGGTATACAAAGCATTTAATGTACTGACCGACAGCTCCTTCAAGGTCCGCCCGGCCCTGATCCGCTATATCTCCACCGGGAAAAAGGCCGACACCCTGCAGAAATTCGCCTTCTTTATCGAACGGGAGAAACACCTGGCCCAGAGGCTAAAAGGGGATGAAATCGAAACGGAAAAAGTCCATCCCGACCGGTTGGATCCTTTCCAGACCTGCCTCGTCGATCTGTTCGAATACATGATCGGAAATACCGATTATTCCATCTACGAACGGCATAATATGGTCATTGTCAGCAATAAAACCGGTCAGCCTCCTTTTATCCCCGTGCCATACGATTTCGACTGGAGCGGGCTCGTTTCGGCCAGCTATGCCGTGCCCAACCCCAAATTCAATACCAGCGATGTCAAAGTACGGATCTACCGGGGACTGAAACGGGACCGGGAAACGGTCGACCGCGCCATACGGCTTTTCAATGAAAGAAAACAGGAAATTTACAGGGTGTTTGAGTCGTATGAGCTGCTGGAGCAAA
>JAGOPY010000003.1 GCA_017991835.1 Bacteroidales bacterium
TTGGCTACTTCAGAGTGATCGCCATGGAATTCTTCAGATACAGAGCACGGGAATTTACGTTGATATTCAACGATATGGTCATCAAACGCAGGGCTTTGCTGCTGTCTATCGCCAATTCCAACCAGTTTGGATACAATACGGTAATAGCACCCGCTGCCAAAGCCGACGACGGTCTCCTCGATGTGGTCATCGTTAAAAAGTTCCCTGTCGGAGAGCTCCCGAGGATCATCGGATTGCTGTTCACCGGAAAAATAGACCAGTCAGCCTATATCGAATCGTTCAAAACAAAAGAAATTTTTATTATTCGTAAAAGAGGAAAAAGGGTCAATATCGACGGGGAAGCGGTGAAAATGGGCAAAGAAATATTTGTCAGGATTTTGCCCGGAAAAATAAAAGTCATTGTTTGAGCGGTAAAATCATCCTGTTAGTTTATTCACAATCAAAAATGATCTATACTTGCTCCTAAAGAACAAAATCTTAAACTGCACATTATGAATCAGAGAATATTCCTTGAAACGATCGGCACCATCGAGAAAAAAGAAATGCTTGGACCGGTCGGGTATAAAGAACTGGTACTGGAGCTTTTCCTTCCGTTTCCTGGTTATCACGGCACCACCGTTCCGGATCACATCAAACCCAATTCCCTTTTTGCCATTACACGATCGAAATATACCGAAGAAAAGATCATCCGGGCTATTCAAAAAATTAAAAATGAAGGTAAGTTTACCTTCGATGGCACCCCGGGGCTGGTTACCCTGTTCAATATGCTTAACCCCTGTATCCGGTTTAAGGATATTGAAACTTATGATGACCTTCCACCCATCCTGAGAGCTTTCGAAGAGGAGGGGATTGAATTTATGAGCAACCGCAAAATCGAGCCATTTACCGGTATCATTAAAGTAAAAAAGTATTTCCTGGTGGAAGTGCTTTCCGATTATGTTTTTAAAGATGTGGAAGATGAAAACATGCACTATTTCACGATTCCGGTACAATTACGGTTTCCCCAGTTCGAAAAGATCACCCTCGACATCAAGAACAATCTCACCGATCCGAAGTTTGATGCGGCATTGGGAACAATTTTCCGGAAAACAGGGCTGATCGATATCATCCGGATTTATGACGACCAGTGTACCCCCGAGAAACTGGAAACCATCCGCAACAAATACCTGAACGCCATCCGGAATCTTTCAAAATAAACCACTTTACGTGCAATGAAGGAAATCGAAATCAATAAAGACATATTCGAATCAATAACCCGGTATCTTAGAGACTGGCTGATTGATTCGGGTATGTCGGAGAACCCGGCCAAGATCATTGCAGACTATTCCGGCTTCCTGCTGATCATCGCCTTCGCCCTGATCATTTTCTATATCGCCAAAATAATCCTGGTCAGATGGATCCACCGGCTGGCTTCCCGGTCGACATCCAACTGGGATGACGCTTTTGTTAACCGGAAAGTTTTCAAGCGCCTGGCTTACCTCATTCCGGCATTGATCATCCACCGGGCCACACCATACGTGATCCCCGACTACCCGAACACGATGGTGGTGGTGCTCACACTGATCAATGTCTATATGGCGACGGTCTGCGTTATCGTCGGATCATCGGTGCTGGAAGCCGCCCACGATATCTATAACTCCTACGAAATATCAAAGACAAGGCCGATCAAAGGATTCGTGCAGGTAGGAAAGATATTCTTATATGTCGTCTATGCCATTGTGATCATCACCATCCTTTTTCTCCGCTCAAAAGGATTCGGATGGATTGCCGGCCTGGGTGCTTTCTCAGCCGTTCTGCTCCTGGTTTTCAAAGATCCTATCCTCGGTTTTGCAGGCGGAATCCAGCTGGCGACAAATGACATGCTCCGCATCGGCGACTGGATTGAAATGCCGAAATATAATGCCGACGGGATCGTGACCGATATCGCCATTACAACCGTGAAAGTCCAGAACTGGGACAAAACAATCACTACCATCCCAACCTATTTCCTGGTCAGCGATTCCTATAAAAACTGGCGGGGCATGCAGGAATCGGGAGTGCGGCGCCTCCGCCGGCATATCCTGATCGACCTGAACAGCATTAAATTCTGCACGCCGGAAATGCTGGAGCGATTCTCAAAATATGAATATGTCAGCGACTATATCACCCAAACCGAAGCCAGACTGAATCAATACAATATAGATAAAGGTATCGATCCGGAGGTGCTGGTCAACGGCGTCCGGCAAACCAATATCGGGGTATTCAGGGCCTACCTGACGGCTTACCTTCAGAATAACCCCTACCTTCACCAGGAAGAGTCGTTGATGGTACGTCAGCTGCAGCCTACCGAAACAGGTCTGCCGCTTGAAATCTATGCCTTTAGCAAAGAACAGAACTGGGAAAAATACGAAGCCATTCAATCCGATATTTTCGATCACATCCTGGCCGGTATAAAGTATTTCGACCTGCAATTGTTCCAGAGCCCTTCCGGGAAAGATTTTTCATCAACAATAATTTCAGATTTCCATGAGTAGAGTGTTATACAAAGAAATTCAGCGTTTTAACCAATGGTGGATATGGCTGATCATACTTTTATTAAGCGGCTTCTGGATCTGGCAGCTCGTTCAGCAGATCTTTATGGGTATTCCTTTTGGCGATAACCCCGCGCCCGATTTCGTGGTAATCCTCATCGGACTCTTCCCGTTAGGGGCGTTGCTTTTGTTCCGCTTTATGATCCTTGAAACGGTTATCGATGAACAAGGGGTCAAATACCGGTTCAAACCGTTTCAACGAAAACCGAAACTGATCAAACCGGAAGATGTAAAAGCTTATGAAGTAAAAAAGTACAACCCTGTAATGGAGTACGGCGGATGGGGAGTCCGTTATGGCTTGAAAGGAACCGCCTACAATGTAAAAGGCAATATGGGCGCCCAGTTCGACCTTAAGAACGGAAAACGTTTCATGCTGGGAACACAAAATCCCGATTCACTCCGGTACGCATTGAACAAGCTATTCGCAAAAACTGACCCCCGGTGAACCATTGGTTCAATTTAACTTTTTATTAGCCACAAAATACCTTTCGTAAAATAAATTAACTTTTTCTTGCGTCCGCAAAAAAAACGTTTTACTTTTGACCGACCGTTCAATCATAAACAGTATGCCTCGAACAGAATCTCAATTCGAAGAGATCAGGGAACAAAAAACGGCCCTGATCCTGGCAACAGCGCTCGAGTTGTTTGCCAATGAAGGATACTATCCCACCTCCATCAGCAAAATTGCAGAGAAAGCAGGGATATCCAAAGGGCTGATGTACAATTATTTCGAAAGCAAGGAAGACCTTATCCTCGCCGTTATCGGTAAGGGGATCCGGGAACTCACCGAACATCTCGACCCCGACCATGATGGTTTTTTAACGTCCGAAGAATTTGAGCTCTTTATTAACGGGAATTTTCGCATTTTGCAGGAAAATCTGGACTATTGGAAACTGTATTTTTCGACCATGATGCAACCGCCTGTTTATAAGCTGGTCAAAGCCAAATACCTCCACTTTCTGCCCCCTCTTCAACAAATCGTTGAAGGGTACTTTGAACGTAAAGGTGTTAATGATCCCCAACTGGAAGCAGTATTTTTCGACAGCCTGATCGACGGCATCTTCCTGAACTATGTCATGTCCCCCGAAAATTTTCCCCTTGATAAAATGAAATCCCTTATCATCAATCGTTTTAAATAATCATCCCAATACAATACATTAAAATTTAAGAATTAAGAATTAAGAATTAAGAATTAAAATTTAAACACCTACTTTTATGAAACAGTCTTTCCACCGGCTCTATTCAATCCTGACGATCTTATGTACTCTCCTCTCGGCCTTTCCTTCCATTGCCCAGGATCTCACCGCACGCGAAATCGTTAAAAAAGCGCACGACAAAGCCAACGGCCAGACCAGCCAGGGTACCATGAAAATGACCATCGTACGGCCCGACT
Source organism: Bacteroidales bacterium (assembly GCA_017991835.1). GTDB lineage: Bacteria > Bacteroidota > Bacteroidia > Bacteroidales > JAGOPY01 > JAGOPY01. The sequence continues at coordinate 3,964 of JAGOPY010000003.1, forward strand.
GGTCGAGGGAGGTCGCTATGAAATCCTGGTCGAAAGGGACCGATTATTACCTGATCTACATCACTGAACCGGTGAAAGACCGGGGGCAGGTATTTATGAAACGGGAACAGGATATGTGGAACTGGATGCCCGGCATCAACCGGATGATCAAGCTCCCCCCTTCGATGATGGGGCAATCGTGGATGGGTTCCGATTTCACGAACGACGACCTGGTACGAATGAACTCGATCATCGATGATTTCACGCACACCATTGTTGGAGCTGAAAAGATCGAAGGACTTGACTGCTACATCATTGAGCTTATCCCAAAACCGGAAGCCGCGGTGGTCTGGGGCAAAATCAAACTTTGGATCTCGAAGGCTGATTATTATGAATTAAAAGGGGAATATTTTGATGAAGACCTGGTCCTGGTGAATACCATGACATCCTCCAATATTAAAAAGATGGGCGACCGGATGCTGCCTTCAAAGATGGTCATGATACCGGTCGATAAACCCGGGAACCAGACCATTCTTGAAACAATGGACATCCTCTTCGATAAGCCCATAGATGAGAGTTTCTTTTCTCAGCAAAACATGAAGAATGTAAAATAACATGAAAGAATACTTCAAAATAGCCTGGAGAAACCTCTGGCGCAACCGCCGAAGGACATTTCTCACCATCGCCTCCGTGACCTTTGCCCTTTTCCTGGCCCTGTTCATGCGCTCCATGCAGCTCGGCTCCTATTCCAGTATGGTCGAAAGCGCCGTTAAAAGCACGACAGGATACATCCAGGTGCACGAAAAAGGATACTGGGATGATAAAAGCATCGACAACACTTTTCTGATGGGCGATTCCATTGAGAATACCATCCGGTCGCACCAAAATGTAATAGATATCGTTCCACGCCTCGAATCATTTGCACTACTTTCATCGGGCAAACAAACCAAAGGCAGCGCTGTAATCGGCACTATTCCCGAAACGGAACAAAGGATTTCAGGGCTTGCCGGCCGGCTCGTGGCCGGTGAATATATCACACAAGAAGACCAGGCTGTCATTCTCGCCGAAGGGCTGGCACAATACCTTAAATTAGGCATCGGCGACACGGTTATTATCCTGGGCCAGGGATATCATGGCATGACGGCGGCAGGTGCCTATCCTGTTAAAGGGATTGTCAGCTTTGTGCAACCCGATATCAATAACACCATGTCCTATATTCCCCTTCCGCTGGCACAGGAACTCTATTCCTGCCCCGGACGGCTTACATCGTTATCGATCATGCTCGACGATCCGGATGAAATGAGAAAAACCCGCGACCAACTCCGGCTGATCACCCCCGATCATCTGGAAATTATGACCTGGGATGAAATGCTGACCGAAATGGTTAATGCCATCGAAGGCGATAATATCAGCAGCTTGTTCATGCTGGGGATCCTTTACCTGGTGGTAGGTTTCGGTATCCTGGGCACCATCCTGATGTCGACAATGGAAAGAAGGAAGGAATTCGGAATTATGGTGGCTGTTGGAATGCGCCGGTCTAAACTGGCAGCAATTGTCTTTATCGAATCTTTGATCATCACCGGGATAGGAATCGTGACCGGTGTGCTGGCCAGCCTGCCACTGATCACCTATTTCTACCACCACCCCATCCCGCTTACCGGCGAAGCCGCCGATGCCATGATCGAATACAACATGGAGCCGATCATGCCCGTCCTGCTTGAACCCGGCTACTTTATAGCCCAGTCGGCTGTAGTATTGATCATCACCATGGTCGCATTAATTTTTCCCCTGGCCCTGATCGGCCGGTTTAAAATTATAAATGCCATCAAAGGCCACTAGCCCCCATGATTAGATATAAGCTTTAAGAATTAAGAATTAAACCAAAGCATTCTCATTATGATACTTAACATTTCCTGGCGAAATATCTGGCGAAGCAAACTCAGGAGCTCGATCGTTATCCTGGCCGTGGCGCTGGGCCTATTCGGCGTGCTGTTTATGATCGCCATGTCGAATGGAATGGTCGAGCAAAAGATCGATGCCTCGATCCACAATGAGCTGGCCCACATCCAGGTACATGATACCGGTTTCCTGCAGGATCCCTCCCTGCATTTCAGCATCCCCGGGGCAGATGAACTGGCCGCGGAAATCGCCGGAACACCCGGAGTAAAAGCAGTCTGTACACGGATAAAAGCAATGGCTATGGCCAGTACGGCGGCAACCGGCGCAGGGATCATGGTCAATGCGATCGATCCGGAAACGGAAAAGCAGGTGTCCGATATCCATAAATTTGTTATTGAAGGCGATTATTTCGAAACCGTCGGGAAAAGCGCCCCTGTTCTGATCAGCCAAAAACTGGCAACCAAGCTGAAAGCCAAAATGGGCTCCAAGATCGTGATCACCATCCAGCACTCTTCAGGTGAGCTGGCCTATGGTTTGTTCAGGGTTTCCGGAATCTATAAAACCTCTAATGCCATTTTCGACGAGCCTAATATCTTCGTTAAAAAAGAAAATCTTATCGACCTTACGGGATTTGACCCTTCCCATGCTTCGGAGATTTCTGTATTGCTCGACAAAACGGAACTGACCGACCCGGTCACTTCTGAACTCAAAGCGAAATACCCGGCCTTAAGCGTAATGTCGTGGAAAGAACTGGAACCCCTGCTGGCCGGCCTATCCTCTATGATGGACCAGATGGCCTACCTCCTTCTCATCGTCATCCTCATTGCCATGGCATTCGGTATTATAAACACGATGATGATGGCCGTGCTGGAACGTACCCGCGAACTGGGAATGCTGATGGCAGTGGGTATGAACCGCAGAAAAGTCTTCGTAATGATCATGCTCGAAACCATCCTGTTATCGCTTGTCGGAACAGTTATCGGAATCGTAATCAGCGCCATGACAATCCATTACACCGGCATCAACGGGATCAACTTCTCGAAATGGGCCGAAGGCTATGAATCATGGGGTTACAGTTCCCTGATCTACCCGGTGCTGTATCTCAGGTTTTATATCGGAATGACAGTTTTAGTGATTATCACTGCTGTCTTTTCTTCCATCTACCCTGCCCGGAAAGCACTGAAACTGAATCCGGCATCCGCCATCCGTGAAGACGCATGAAAGGATTCTTGATATTGTGATATTTTGAAATTATGAACTAGTGATATGTTAAACTTACAACCCTTAACAACCTTACAACCCGCAAAATGACAACGATCAGAACAATCAATCTGCAAAAGGTTTACGATGAAACCAAAATCCCTGTCAATGCTTTAAACGGGATCACGCTGGAGTTTCATGAAGCTGAATTTACGGCGATAGTTGGCCCGTCGGGATCGGGTAAAACGACGTTGCTGAACATGCTGGGTGGGCTCGACAATCCGACCAGCGGAGAGGTGCATATCAACGGCACCAACATCACCGGTCTGTCTTCACGAAAACTAATCGATTTCCGGTTGCACAACATCGGTTTTGTCTTCCAGTCGTTCAACCTTATCCCGGTACTGACCGCCCGCGAGAATGTGGAATTTATCCTGCAGCTGCAGGGAGTCGGCAGGAAAGAACGCGAACAAAGGGCCGTGGAGCTGCTCGAAGCGGTAGGTCTGGCCGACAAAATCCACAACCGGCCCGGCGACCTTTCGGGTGGCCAGCAGCAACGCGTTTCGGTGGCCAGGGCTCTCGCTTCAAAACCCCGGTTTATCCTGGCCGATGAACCCACCGCCAACCTCGACAGTAAAAGCACGGCGGAACTGCTGGATATCATGGAAAAGATGAACCGGCAGTACAAAACCACTTTTTTGTTCTCTACCCACGATTCGAGGGTTATGGAAAGGGCAAGGAGGATTGTAACCATTGAAGATGGAAAAGTTGCAAAAGATGAAATCCGCAATTGAAGAATCGGTAAAAATCCGTCAAAATCAGTGTCATCCGTGTTCGGTTAGTGGAACGCAAATAAAAACGGATGCAACGAATCTTCACGGATGGTTAAGATTATGGCCCGTCCTGGTCTTCATATCATTAACAGTCAATGTTTCATCGCAGCAAAGTGAAAGGAACTGGCGGCTGAACGGGCACCTGCAATCGCTGCAAAGTTTTTGGATACCGCCTGAATCCGGCCGTTGGCAATCGATGACGGTGATCGGTAACCGGATCGATTTCCGGTGGAATCCCGGGAACACAATCTCTTTCCATGCAGGAGCCAGGAACAGTCTCAATGTCGGCCAGATGGTCCAGACCTTTTATCCCTATTATGCTAAGATGTCGGTTACCGAAGATGGGTTCTTCGATCTGACCCGGCTGTGGGTCAGCGACACCTCGTACTATTTTTATTCGAATATCGACCGGGCCAATATAAAAATCAGGAAAGGCAAGTTTGAAGCGACGATCGGACGGCAGCGTATCAACTGGGCCATCAATATGGTCTGGACGCCGAACGATATTTTCAACTCTTTCAATTATTTTGATTTCGATTATATTGAACGGCCCGGGTGCGATGCGATCCTGCTGGAGTATTTTATGAATGAAACTTCTTCCGTTCAATTCGGTTTTAAAATGGATGATGAGCAAGATATCACATCCGCCATCATGTACCGGTTCAACAGGTGGAACTATGATTTCCAGGCCTTTGCAGGAGTCATGACAACAGATATCGTCGCAGGGGCCGGATGGTCGGGCGATATTAAAGGAGCTGGTTTTACCGGTGAAATCAGCTATTTCCATCCCCGGGAAAGCCTGGAAGACACCAGCGGAATTTTAGTCGGTTCAGTCAGTGCGAATTACACTTTCAGGAATTCGCTGTTCATCAATGCTTCATATCTGTTTAACAGCGACGGGACGACCGGACCTGCGGGTTATGGCAATGCACTTGCCCTTTATGCCGATATTTCGGCCAAAAAGTTCTCGCTGGCGAAACATTCCGTTTATGCCGGCATAGGATACCCTGTTACCCCACTGATCCGGGCCGATATCTCAGCAATTTACAATCCGAACGATAAATCGGGATTTGCCGGTCCATCGGTTGACATCTCCCTGTCGAATAACGTCACTTTTTTCATTATAGGTCAGGTCTTCTGGGGGAAGGATATGACAGAATTCGGCGATTTCGGATCCCTTTGCTATACCCGGCTGAAATGGAACTTTTAGAGAATGTCTGGTTCCTGGGTAATGTTTCTTTAAAACAACTAAAAAAATATCCCCCTGCAGTTGTCTAACTAAATTATTTTCCTATCTTTGCACGCTCAAATTAAAAAATTAATACCAGGATAGATATGTATCTCTCGTCAGAAAAGAAAAAAGAGTTTTTTGCAACTCACGGGAAATCGGAAACGGATACGGGTTCACCGGAAGGCCAGATCGCAATGTTCACGCACCGGATCAATTACCTGACCGAGCACCTGAAACAGAACAAGAAAGACAATGTCACCCGTAAATCACTGGTAACGCTTGTTGGTAAACGCCGCAGCCTGCTCGATTACCTGAAAGATGTGGAAATCGACAGGTACCGGGCCATCGTCAAAAGTCTCGGCATCAGAAAGTAAATATTATTGTCAATAATATAGACCAAAAAGGCAATCTCAGCATTGCCTTTTTTTGTATTTATCAATCGGAAAAAAAAGAAGAGAAAAATGTCACAAGCAATCGTTAAAAAATTCAAACTGGGAGACGGACGTGAGGTCTCCATCGAAACCGGCCGTCTGGCCAAACAAGCTGCAGGTGCTGTTGTCGTAAAAATGGAAGACACCATGCTCCTGGCTACAGTCCTTGTTGCACCCGAACCTATGGAAAATGCGGATTTTTTCCCGCTCACCGTAGAATACAAAGAGAAATACTCTGCCACAGGAAAATTCCCCGGCGGTTTCTTCAAAAGAGAAGCCCGTCCATCTGAATATGAAATTCTGATCTCCCGCCTGGTCGACCGCGCGCTCAGGCCCCTGTTCCCCGATAATTTCTACAATGAGATCCAGGTGCAGGTCATGCTGATCTCCGGCGATAAGAAGAACCTGCCCGATACCCTCGTTGCACTGGCCGCCTCCAGCGCCATTATGGTTTCCAATATCCCCTTCCTGGGACCAATCTCGGAAGCCCGCGTTGCCCGCATTAACGGTGAATTTGAGATCAACCCTCCTATCGCACGGATGGAAGAAGCCGACCTCGACCTTATCGTCGCTGCTACCATGGATAATGTAGTGATGGTAGAAGGCCAGATGAAAGAAGTCTCGGAAGCCGTCATGCTCAATGCCATTAAATTCGCCCATGAGGCCATCAAACAACAATGCCAGGCTCAGATCGAACTGGCGGAAATGGTCGAAGCAGCCAGGGAAAAAATGCCGGTGCCCGAACCCGTTGAGGATAAAGAACTGGAGACAGCTATTCATGAATATGCTTATCCCAAATTCTATGATATCGCCCGCCAGGGGATGAACAACAAACATCAGCGGCATGATGCATTTTCTGCTGTTAAAGAAGCATTTATCGGAACAATACCCGAAGAGAAACGGGAAGAACTTGAACCGCTGATCAGCCGCTATTTTGAGGAGGAAGAACGGAATGCCGTCAGGAATTGCATTCTCGACGACCGGATCAGGCTTGATGGCAGAGGACTGGAAGACATCCGGCCAATCTGGTGCGAGGTAGATTACCTGCCGGCGGCCCACGGCTCCGCTATATTCACCCGCGGAGAGACCCAGGCCCTGGTGACCGTTACCCTCGGCACAAAACTCGATGAACAAGTGCTTGATGGCGCCGTTGTCGAAGGCAAAAGCGACTTTATGCTGCATTACAATTTCCCGGGCTTTTCAACCGGTGAAGTAAAGCCTATCCGGGGAACCAGCCGCCGCGAGATCGGACATGGCAACCTGGCTATGCGAGCCATCAAACCCATGATCCCGGCCGACGACATCAATCCGTATACAGTGCGTATTGTGTCGGATATACTGGAATCCAACGGATCATCATCAATGGCTTCGGTTTGCGGCGGAACGCTGGCCCTTATGGATGCCGGTGTAAAAATCCACAAACCGGTCTCCGGAATCGCCATGGGCCTTATCACCGACCCGAAAAGCGGCAAGTATGCCGTGTTATCGGATATCCTCGGCGATGAAGACCACCTGGGCGATATGGATTTCAAAGTAACGGGTACGGTCGATGGGATCACCGCCTGCCAGATGGATATCAAGATCGAAGGCCTATCCTATGAAATCATGGAGCAGGCCCTTGAGCAGGCTAAACGCGGCCGCCATCACATCCTTGGCGAGATGCTGAAAACCATCGACAGCCCAAGGCCCGATTACAAACCCCATGTGCCCAGGATCGAGAAGATGACCATTCCCAAGGAATTTATCGGCGCTGTGATCGGACCCGGCGGCAAGATCATCCAGGAGATCCAGAAAGACACCGGTTCGACCATCATCATCGAAGAGGTGGGCGATGTCGGGGTCATCGATATTTTCTCCGGTAACAAAGAATCGATCGAGGCAGCCAAAGAGCGGATCAGGAAAATCGTCGCCATCCCGGAAGTCGGTGAAATCTATAATGGTAAAGTGAAAAGCATTGTCGCTTTCGGAGCTTTTGTCGAAATCCTCCCGGGAAAAGAAGGTCTGTTGCATATTTCTGAAATTGACTGGAAACGGGTAACCGATATCGACCAGTACATGAAGGTCGGGCAAATGCTGGAAGTGAAGCTGATTGGCATAGATAACAGCACCGGTAAGCTCAAACTGTCGAGAAAAGCGCTGATCCCGCAACCGCCCCAGAAGCAGTAATTTTTTTGAAACTTAACTGCGCGGGGATCGTACAAATTACGTTAGCTTTGTACTCCCATAAACCGAACTATGCGCCAGTTAAAAATTACCAAACAAGTTACCAACCGGGAAACTGCATCACTCGACAAGTATTTGCAGGAGATCGGGAGGGTTGAACTTATTACGGCAGAAGAAGAAGTTGAATTAGCCCGGCGCATTAAAGCCGGTGATAAAGACGCGCTGGAAAAACTAACCAAGGCCAATCTTCGTTTCGTCGTTTCCGTTTCAAAACAGTATCAGAACCAGGGGCTTAGCCTTCCTGACCTGATCAATGAAGGAAATCTCGGTCTCATCAAAGCCGCCCAGCGGTTCGATGAGACCCGCGGATTTAAATTCATCTCCTATGCCGTGTGGTGGATACGGCAATCGATCCTGCAGGCATTGGCCGAACAATCCAGGATTGTGAGGCTGCCGCTCAACAAGATCGGATCGATCAACAAGATTAATAAAGCCTATGCCCGGCTGGAACAGCAGAACGAACGCGAACCCGATTCTGTCGAGATCGCTGAAATGCTGGATATCCCGGAAAGCGAGGTGAAAGAATCGATCCGCAACTCAGGCCGCCATATCTCCATGGACGCGCCCCTGATCCAGGACGAGGAAAATACGCTGTATGACGTGCTGCGTGGCGACGACACGAACACTCCCGAAAAAGAGCTGATGGTCGAATCGCTCCGGAAAGAGATAGACAGGGCCATTTCCACGCTGACATCCCGCGAAGCTGACGTGGTCAGGCTCTATTTCGGATTGAATTCCAAACACCCGATGACGCTGGAAGAGATCGGTGAAAAGTTTGACCTGACGCGCGAAAGAGTCCGCCAGATAAAGGAAAAAGCGATCCGAAGGCTGAAACATACGTCACGGAGCAAAATTCTCAAGTCCTATCTGGGATAGCATTATTATTTATGATCAACTTTTCTGAAAATACTTTTCCATTGATCGCCCCTTCGATGCTGAGCGCCGATTTCGGCAACCTGCAACGCGACATCGGGATGGTGAACCAAAGTGAAGCCGACTGGTTCCATATTGATGTGATGGATGGTGTTTTCGTTCCGAATATCTCTTTCGGATTCCCTGTCCTCCGCCACATTCAGAAACATGCGCGCAAGCCGCTCGATGTCCACCTGATGATCGTCGATCCCGACCGGTACATCGAGAAGTTCAGGGACCATGGGGCAGAGGTGATCAGCGTGCACTACGAAGCCTGCACCCATCTGCACCGGACCGTCGGAGCAATAAAAAAACTCGGCGCCCTGGCAGGGGTTGTGCTCAATCCCCACTCCCCGGTCTCGCTGCTGGAAGAGATCATCCCTGACGTCGACCTGGTCATGCTTATGTCGGTCAATCCCGGATTCGGCGGACAGAGTTTTATTGAGGGCACCCTCGACAAGATACAGAAGCTTAAGGAGATGATGGCCCTGAAAAATACCACTGCAATTATTGAGGTCGATGGCGGGGTGACATTAGAAAACGCGCCCCGGCTGGTAAAAGCCGGAGCGCAGGTGATGGTGGCGGGCCAAACCGTCTTTGGATCGCCTGATCCGCAGAAGGTTATCTCCTCTTTAAAAAAGCTTACCGCCTGATCAGCTTACTTTGTGTATGGAGACATAACATTTATCCGGACCCTGGATCAGGTTCAACGGATTCAATGCATTATGATAAACCCAGATTGAAATGATTTGTCCGGGCATTAGATATACCACATCAGAAACGTTCGGTGCATTATTCCATTCCAGCGGAACAGGTTCTCCCATATTGCCGAATGTAGCGATCGCCAGGTTATTCCCAATTGCATAGGGCCCAGTTGCACCAGGCACCGGACCGGTGTAGATTGCAATGGATATATAGGATCCCGGCATAACCTGCGCCATATACACTGCGAATTCGCATCGCGCATTCACCTGGTAGTAGCCTTCTGTTAGCGCTGTAAAATATGCCATTTCCGGTGGAACGGCCATATTTGCGGCAGGTGCAACGGTGAATTCGTTTTGCTCATCATAACCCGCAATCAATGGCGCATCGTTTGTAAAGTTGACCGGAGTCCAGATATTTGAGGGAATAACCTGGGCAAACCCGTTCGGATCCAGCTGGTAAGCCCGTACCCTGCTTTGGTTCGGAAAATCAATAATACCGCCCGGATAAGAACGGATCATCGTTGAATTATCGCCTTGCGCTGTAGGTAACAACGTCGACCCGAAAGTTAATTTAAATGTGCCATCACCACCAAAGATCCCCAGGCTGTAATCATTAAATGGAGGATTCATACCGGCAGAAATGCGGAAAAGCTGTGACGCATTGAGTGCGGCAGCCCCTGCGGTGATGGTCTCAATCGTTAACAGGTGCGGAAATATTCCCGGAGCGCTCATATCAGTCAAATAAAGCCTGGCCGTTGGATTTGGAATCCCCGGAAATGCGAATGAAAGCGACATGGGTTGCGGACCGGAGGAAAATTCCGGATTTCCTACCGGGACGTTAGGTGCCAGAATCCATGGATCATTCCATGTAAAGTCAAGGTTAATCCAGCTGGTCCCATTATAGCCCAGGAAATTGGTCCCATCCCACTTAATCGCTCCGGCATTGGAATTGGCCGTGTTACCGATCCTTACGGCACCGTTCACATCCAGCTTTTCCAGAGGGCTGTTCGTACCTATGCCTACATTGCCCCCTTGCTGGATGTAGATACAATTTGCAGCAGAATTCTGCTCAATGACCATAACATCCAGACTTAACGCATGATCACGGATTTTAAAACCACCCAGGTTGGTGGCTTTAAACTTCCAGTCGGCTCCTGAAAGCGCATCTTTCATCTGGTATGTCGCCCCGCCGTTCCCTCCGAGGTTATAAACCCGGATGGTCGGTTCTGTCATGCTTTTGGCAACATCCAGCAGAGTTCCCGGCGCGTTGGTGACAATACCCACATTTCCTGCATTGGTATTGTAAATATGCGTGCCGTTAAACGCCCACTGACTATTTACATTTACGGTAAAAAACAGAAAGCAGATGCTCCCGAAAATAAAGGCGATGAACTGTTTCATGGTGAGTTTTTTTTAATTGATAATGAAGACTATGACCCAAACAAATATACGAAAAAGAAATAGATATGTCAAGGAATTCACCATTTATTTTCAATATTCATTGCATCAGGAAAATATTAACTTTACAGCATTAAAACAACATGCAAAACAATGAGTGACATCTATCATTTGAAGCCCGAAAGGCTATGGTATTTTTTCGGCGAGGTATTAAAGATTCCCCGCCCTTCAAAAAAAGAAGAGAAGATCATCCAGTACCTGATCGATTTTGGTCAGAATCACCAACTGGAAACGATCAAAGATGAAGTTGGCAATGTCGTCATACGCAAGCCGGGTTCACACGGGCATGAAAATGCACCCTGGGTATGCCTTCAGGGGCATGTCGATATGGTGTGTGAAAAAGATGCCGACATCATCCACGATTTCGACAAAGATCCGATCCAGGCCTATGTGGAAGATGGGTGGCTGAAAGCGCGGGGCACTACCCTCGGCGCTGATAATGGAATAGCTGTGGCCACCATGCTGGCCCTGCTTGAAGCAAAAGACATCGCACACGGCCCGCTGGAATGCCTTTTCACCATCGACGAAGAAACCGGGCTGACCGGCGCGTTCGGCCTGGACGAAAACCTCCTGAAAAGCCGTATCCTGCTGAACCTCGACTCGGAGGACGATGGAGAATTCTTCATCGGTTGTGCCGGAGGAAAAGATACCGTCATCGAAATGAATTTGATAAAAGAAGATATTCCTGCCGGATACCAGACCATGAGGATGAAAATATTCGGTTTGCAGGGCGGACATTCGGGCGACGATATCCATCGCAACAGGGGCAATGCCAATAAAATCCTCAACCGTTTCCTCTGGGAATCGGCTCAAAAGTTCGGAATCAGGCTCTGTTCCTTCGACGGTGGAAATCTCCGCAATGCTATAGCCCGCGAAGCCATCGGAATCTTCCTGGTGCCGGCCGGCAAAACAAACCAGGTGGCAGAATTCGCTGCCGGCTACCTGGAACAGGTCCGGTTCGAATTCAGGGTATCAGAACCCGATCTGAACCTGGAGATCGAAGAATTCGAGACACCCGGGTTCGTCATGGCAAAATCGACTCAGGAATATCTTCTGAATGCTCTCTATGCTTGTCCGCATGGCGTAATTGCCTGGTCGCAGGACATCCCGAACTTTGTGGAAACCTCCACCAACCTAGCCTCTGTAAAAATGCAGAACGGCAAAATCAGGATCGCTACCAGCCAGCGGAGTTCCATCGAATCAGCCAAAGAAGATATCTGCAACATGGTCGCTTCGGTGTTTAAGCTGACCGGCGCCTCCATCAGCCAGTCCGACGGGTATCCCGGCTGGGCGCCTAATCCGAATTCCAAAGTTCTGGAACTTTGTGTAAGTACCTACGAAGAAATGTTCGGGCAGAAACCTGTGGTCAGGGCTATCCATGCCGGCCTGGAATGCGGCCTCATCGGCGACAAATACCCCGGGATGGATATGATCAGTTACGGACCGACAATGCGTGGCGTCCACTCCCCTACCGAACGACTGGAAATAAGCACTGTTGATAAATTCTGGGTATTCTCGCTGGAGCTGCTCAAAAAGCTGGCCCACGTTTAGAGACCTGCGCCGAATCCGATCCGGATGATAGGATTGCTGTACGGCGAATAAATCGTCTCATTGATATTGAAAAGGATCATCAGGTTCACGTAGATCTTTTCACCGATCCACTGCCTGTACCCCCCGCCCAGGTAAATATCATGTGCCCAGGGCGGCTGGTCTTCCATTCCCTGTATAGGAGGTATAAAATAATCATAGAAGTCCGGAATATAAAGCGGAGCATATTCCACATGAGCGTAAAGATCCCGCCAGATGTAATAACCTCCGAAAATGCTGCCCCCATAATAACTTAGTGATATAGCCGGGGCATAACGCTTATCCCTGTAATATAAATAGGTCACCCCGATACCGGCATACAGATGGTCGGTGATATCATAGCTGATCCGGGGCTCGATATTCAACACTGTCACCCTTCCAAACTGGGCGCCCAGGTTCCCCCCGACATCCACACGCTCCCAGAAATCACTCCTGGCTCGCCGCCCGGGCATTCGCACCGTATCCTGCGAAATCATGTCAGGGACAAGACAAAGGATCAAAAATACAGTCAGCCAGATCGTTTTCATCCTATTGTAGACCATTACCGGATCGTTTGATTTGAAACGGTAAATTTACCAATATATTTTTCCGGCGATCACGATTGCACAATAAAGCCGGCCTTATTCCGTATATTGATGGAGAATCGCTAATTTTGCCCGAAATTTCAATTAATGGACACTAAAAGAATCCCCACCGCTTTCCTGTTACTGGTCACGGGCACTCTTTTTATGATGTCCATTATGGTTTCCTGCGAAAAAGATCCGATCGACCATTCTCCTAAAGTAATGCTGGAATTTTCGCAGGATACGGTTTTCTTCGACACGGTATTTACCAGCCTTGGTTCGGTAACCCTTCCATTGATTGTTCATAACCGGGGAGATAACAGGATCAGCATCTCTTCAATACGCCTGGCTGGTGGAGGCTCCTCTTTTTACCGGATGAATGTTGACGGCGACCCGGTTTTTGAAGCCAAAGATGTTGAAATTGCCGCCAACGACAGTCTCTATATATTTTGCCGCGTGACGGTAGATCCGACCGATACCCGGAATCCCTATGTCGTTTCCGACTCGATCATTTTCGAAACGAATGGTAACATACAGGATGTCAACCTGGTAGCCTGGGGGCAAAATGTCCACTACATCCTGGCCGACTCCTACATCCCGGGGTTCCCGAAATACAAAATAATAGCCCACGAAGGAGAAACCACAGTATGGACAGCCGACAGGCCTTATGTCATCTACGGTTTTGCCGTAGTCGATTCAACCGGCAGGCTCGAAATTCAAAGAGGGGCTAAAATCCATTTCCACAATAACTCGGGATTGTGGATCTATAAAGGTGGAACGCTTAAAGTAAAAGGTTCGCCCGATGCCCCGGTCATTTTCCAGGGCGACAGGCTCGAGGAGTTTTATAAAAATTTACCCGGACAATGGGACCGGATATGGATCAACGAAGGCAGCGTAAACAATGAGATAGATTATGCCATTATCCGGAATGGTTTTATCGGATTGCAGCTCGAGACTCTTCAGGAGCAAATGGGCAATCAGTTAATCCTCTCCAATACCCGTATTGAAAACATGACCGGGTATGGTCTTCTGACCCGCTTTTATAATCTGACCGCGTTTAACAATGTGGTGACGGAATGCGGGCAATATCTCGCTGCTTTTACCTGGGGAGGTTACTACGATATCCGCCACTGTACCTTTGCAAATTACTGGTCGACCTCTGTCAGGGTAACCCCGTCCATTGTCCTTAACAATTTTGCGGTGGATCAGGATGATGTCGTGTATCCTTTTGAATTCCAGGGTTATTTTGGAAATAATGTTTTTGACGGAAGGAATGAAGATGAACTGCTGATCCAGGGAGATGCCGGCGCACCGTTCAATTACCGCCTGGATCACTGTCTCCTCAAAACCGTTCAGGATATCTCCAATCCTGAACACTTCACCAATTGCCTGGTTAACCAGGATTCGCTTTACCTCGATCTGTTCAATGGGAATTACCAGCCCGACACTTTATCACCATTGGTCGATCGCGGAAACCCCGCCGTTCTTACCGAATCTTTTTTTGATCTCAGCAGGGATATTATTGAGGGTAACAGGGAAAAAAGCCTGCCCGATATCGGCGCTTACGAGTTTATTAAGCCGGAATAAGGGTTCCAGGTTCCAGGTTCCAGGTTCCAGGTTTCAGGTTCCAGGTTCCTGAATCTTGCGGATTCCCGGAAACTTTTTAACCTTTTACTTCTTCGGGCGTTTGACCAGCAAGAGCATGATCACACCGAAAACCAGCATGGTGGCCCCGATCCAGAGGTTGATGTTGACGTGTAGCGACCGGTTGTACATTTCAGCATTCGATGCAGTAACAAATCCGTAAACGGTCAGCAAAAGGCCAATAATGGAAAACATCAGGCCGATTGGAAGTTTTATATCAAGTCCCATGACAATAGAGTATTAGTTCAAAGTTCAAAGTTCAAAGTTCAAAGTTCAAAGTTCAAAGTAAAAATTTCACAAGTTCACAATTTCACAATATCATAAGATCACAATATCATAAGATCACAATATCATAATTTCAAAAGCTCATAATATCAATATATCACAAAATCAAAATATCACAAAATCAAAATATCAAAATCTCTCTACCAGAACAAAATCGTAAGCACCACTGCGATTGCCAAAACGATAATCGCCAGGGTACTCGCTCTTTGATACCACGGAAGGTGGCCTTCATGCGCCTTGGGTGTAAGGGAGTAAACAAGCCCTTTCAGTTCCGGTTCGGTTTTCTGCTGGCGGGTAACAAGAGATAATCCCACCGCGATAATGGCGCTGGTTGCGCAGGCAAAGATGGCGGTCCAGAAGTTCTGTGCCATCTCCACCGGGTACTCGTGCAAATGGGTGATCCATCCTCCTTTGACCAGGGTATCGGCGCCGGCGGGGAATGTCAGCCCGTGGTGCAGCAAAGCGATAAGAAATCCGGCAAGCAGTCCGGTAAAGGCAGCATGACCTGTCGTTCGTTTCCAGAACATTCCCAGGAAAATGACAGCGAAGAGCGGCGCATTGATCATCGAGAAAATGGTCTGTAGGAAATCCATGATGTTTCCGAAGAGGCTGGCCAGGTAGGCTGCAGCGATACTGACGGCCACACCGAAAATGGTGGCCAGGCGGCCCACCCCGAGATAGTGTTTCTCATCGGCTGCCTTATTCCCCGTTGCCGGACGTATATAACTCTGGTAAATATCATAAGTCCAAACGGTGTTGAATGCGGAAACATTCCCGGCCATCCCCGACATAAAGGAGGCCAGCAGCGCGGTAATACCTAATCCCAGCACCCCGGCCGGCAGGTATTGCTTCAATAGCATAATGATCGTGTAATCGTATATGGGTTGTCCGGCATCGTTAAGCGGGAGCTCAAATCCTTTTCCGGGGGTATTCATCAGGACCAGGGCGATGATGCCGGGGATAATGATCAGGAAGGGGATGAACATTTTCGGAATGGCTCCGATCAGGGGAGTTTTACGGGCTGCCGCGATGGAGTGCGCCGACATGGCCCGCTGCACGATCAGAAAATTGGTGCACCAGTATCCAAATGAAAGGACAAATCCCAGCCCGGCAAAGATACTGTACCACTCCACTCCCATCGGATTTGAGCCGGGCGAACCGGTATATTTCCAGGTAGTGGTCCATGTGTCTGGGGCAAAGCCCTTTTCGGTTGCTATCGGGGCCAGTTGTTCCTGCAAGCCCTGCCATCCGCCGACATCTTTCAGGCTAAGAAAAACCACTGGCAGCAAGCCGATGACAATGATGAAAAACTGCAGGACCTCGTTGTAAATCGCGGATGACAAACCGCCAAGGTAAGTATAGCCCAGCACGATGGCCGCCGAAAGGATCAGGCTGAGGTGAAAATTCCAGCCCAGCACCTTTTCCATCAGGATCGCCAGGGCGTACATGGAAATACCGGAGGCCAGGATCGTCATCACGGCAAACAGGATCGCATTCAATCCCCTTGTTTTCTCATCGTATCTTAATTTCAAATACTCCGGTACCGATCTGGCTTTTGAACCGTAATAAAAAGGCATCATGAACAGCGCCAGGAATACCATGGCCGGGATGGCACCCACCCAGTAAAAATGTGTGGTCAGCATCCCGTATTTTAATCCTGAACCGGTCATTCCCATTACCTCCAGTGCGCCAAGGTTGGTCGAAATGAAAGCCAGGCCTGCTACCCATGCAGGCATCGACCGTCCTGCTTCAAGAAATGCGGTGGCATCCTTCATGTATTTCTTTAATGCCCATCCAATACCGAGCACAAAGGCAAAGTAGATGATCATGACCGCGTAGTCGATCCATTCGAGATTAAATGTGTTCGTCATATCCTTTGGTTTTATCAATGTAAAATTAAAGATATATCTGAATTATGACAGCATTATATAAAAAGCGGGGATTTTTTTTGACAATTTTACCTTTACATTTACATCTTGTTAAATATGACCGCTATTAACCGTAATTATCTGCTGATAATCCTGCTTCCGGCTATCCTGTACCTGAACGGGTGCCGTCACAGCCATACGCCCAAGAACCGCAAAATGATCACTATTAGCAAAACGCCTTTCGGACAAGTCGACGGAAAGCCCGTAGATCTCTATACCCTGACATCGGAAAACATGGTTGTAAGTATCACCAACTTCGGTGGGATTGTTACTTCCGTAAAGGTTCCCGACCGGAACGGGAGAATGGCCGATGTAGTCCTCGGATTTGACAACATTGATGGCTATGCCGGTACCCATCCCTATTTCGGCTGTATCGTCGGCAGGTATGGTAACCGGATTGCCCGTGCCGGGTTCAGTATCGATGGAACCTACCACAGGTTAAATGCCAACAATGGTAAAAATCATCTTCACGGAGGCATATCGGGATTTGATAAAAAAATCTGGAACGCCGCAGAGATTTACCGCGAAGAGGAAGCGGGGATCTTGCTGACCTGTGTCAGTCATGATGGCGATGAAGGCTTTCCCGGGGAATTGAAGGTTAAGGTGACCTATACCATTACGTTGAACAATGAATTGAAGATAGAATATTATGCCGAAACGGATAAACCAACACCGGTCAATCTTACCCACCATAGTTATTTTAACCTGAAAGGCGCAGGAGAAGGTGATATCCTGGGCCATAAACTGATGATTGATGCCGACCGGTACACGGTTGTCGATGATGAACTCATTCCCACCGGTGAGCTGAGGCCAGTGGCGAACACACCACTGGATTTCAGAAATCCTGCCGAAATCGGAAGGGGCATTGATTCGGTTCCCGGAGGATACGATCATAACTTTGTCCTGAACGGTGATGGGAAGTTGAAAAAAGTTGCCTGGCTAAGTGAAGAATCGACCGGAAGACTTATGGAAATCTACACCGACCAGCCCGGACTGCAGTTTTACAGCGGCAATTTCCTGGACGGAACTATCCAGGGAAAACATGGGATGATTTACCGGAAACACTATGGATTATGTCTTGAGACACAGCATTTTCCCGACTCGCCCAACCGGCCGGAGTTCCCTTCTACTATACTCCGCCCCGGCGAAACTTACACATCCACAACGATTTACAAATTTTCCATAATACCCTAAGGCACAAAACCAGCCTGGCTGGGCAAAGATTGGAAAATACTCTCAGACCGGGCTTGCCTGAAGGAAAAAAATTCCCCTGAATACTATCCTGGGCGAAAATCAATACCGGATTCCAAACCAGGCATACCAAAAAAAATATTTTCTTTACGCTCATCAAAACCGGATAAATGTGTTAAATTCCCCGTCGAAAAAACATGTAAACCCGCATGGAGGCATTATACTTAGGATTGGTCGTTGTTTTAGCCCTTCTGGCTGTTTCAGATCTGGTAGTCGGAGTATCGAACGATGCGGTCAATTTTTTAAATTCGGCTGTCGGGTCAAAAGCCGCGCCACTCAAACTGATCCTTTTCATAGCGAGTATAGGCGTAGTGGTTGGGGCCACTTTTTCAAGCGGGCTGATGGAGATAGCCCGGAAAGGAATATTTAATCCGGAACAGTTCTATTTCAATGAGGTAATGATCATCTTCGTTGCCGTGATGGTAACGGATGTCATCCTCCTGGACATTTACAACACATTCGGGCTTCCAACCTCAACAACCGTATCGCTGATATTTGAACTTCTCGGGGCTTCTGTGGCAATAGCATTGTTCAAGATCGCTGAAAGTGAAACTTTTGTGATTGCCGACCTGGGCAATTATATTAATACCGCGAAGGCGCTGGCCATCATTTCAGGAATCCTGATCTCCATTTTCATTGCGTTCTTTGTGGGTACGATCATCCAGTATATTTCCAGGCTGTTGTTTTCTTTCAATTTTAAAAGGTCGATAAAATACTTCGGAGCCCTGTGGGGAGGTTTGGCTATCACGGCCATCGTATACTTCATCCTGATCAAAGGGGCCAAGGGGGCCTCTTTCCTCTCCGAGGCCAACGTGCAATGGATCAAGACGCACACCTGGATCATCATGATTTCCACATTTGTGGGGCTCACCGTACTGTTCCAGGTCCTTCAGTGGCTGTTTAAAGTTAATTCCCTCAAGGTGATTGTCCTTGTCGGGACATTTGCCCTGGCAATGTCGTTTGCCGGCAACGACCTGGTCAATTTCATCGGGGTTCCCATGGCGGGCCTGGCCTCTTACCAGGAATACGTTGCGCAAGGCAGTGACCAGATATTGATGTCGGCCCTTTCGGAACCGGTTAAGGTAAATACTTATTTGCTGTTGCTTGCCGGACTGATCATGGTACTTTCTTTATGGACCTCAAAGAAAGCGAAAGCCGTGACAGCCACGGAGGTCAACCTGGGCCGGCAGTATGAAGGGACCGAAAGGTTCAGCTCGACCGGATTTTCGAGGACAGTAGTCCGGATGACGATTTCGCTGAATCAGACATTCGACAGGATCACACCGGGGAAAGTCAAACGGTTTATAGAAAAAAGATTTGAAAATCCCAGGGCTTTCCTGGAAGGGGTCGACCCTAAGGATGCGCCCTCTTTCGATATGATCCGGGCTTCAGTTAACCTGGTGGTTGCCAGTACCCTCATCGCCCTGGGAACATCCCTGAAACTGCCCTTGTCGACCACTTATGTCACCTTTATGGTCGCAATGGCCACCTCACTATCTGACAGGGCCTGGGGAAAAGACAGTGCCGTTTACCGGGTTACGGGCGTGTTTATCGTCATTGCCGGCTGGTTCCTGACAGCCATTACCGCTTTTCTGTTATCTGCGATCTTTGCCTCCATCCTTCATCTTACCGGCCCGATCGGAACCATCATCCTTGTCGGATTAGCAGTCTTTTCCGTGATCCGCACCCAGGTTATTTTCCGGCGCAGAGAAAAAGTCAATACGGCTGAAAAGGACGAAATCATGGACTCGGAGCATGTGACCGAACAGAGGATCATCGATAATTGCACCACGAAAGCAACGACCGTGCTGGAAACAGTTCCTGTTATTATTGCCAATACGTATGAGGGGCTATCGGGCCACAATCTGAAAGATTTGAAAAAAGCCGACTCGATCATTAAAATGCTCAATGAAGGAATAAAACAGGAAAGGTCAACATTTCCGCTCAAAATTGAAAAATTTCCTGAAGCATTCCTGGAATCGGGCACCTATTACATTCAGGTTCTCGATTACCTTAAAGAAGTGGGCAACTGCCTGACCTTCATCGCAAAACCCAGCCTTGAACATGTTGATAATAATCACCAGGAAATCCTCGATATCCAGAAGGAAGAACTTTCATATCTCGCGGGAGAGATACGGGAATACTTTAATGAAATCATCAGCCAGATCCATAAAGAGGAACTGAACGACAATGGTAAGATTCACCAGATGGAAGACGCTTTGGTCGATCAGATTGAAAAAATAAAAAAGAAGCAGATCAAACGAATCAGAAATGGCGAATCGAAAGTCAGAAACAGTATGCTCTACCTGAACGTCCTTGAGGAGAGCAGGAAACTGGTCATTTATACGCACAGCGTCATTAAAGCCCTGGATGAACTGGTCAAAACCAAATCCTGAGCATCCGGTCTTTCCCGTTTAAATCTTTCTCAACCCGGCTGTTTTTAAACCCGGATTGCCCGAATACGGCGATGGTTTCAGCTACAAGGGCCTCATTGATCTCAACATAAATAAATCCCTTACCCGACAGCTTCATCCCGGCGAATTTCGCTATAGCCCTGTAAAAGCGAAGCGGGTCATCATCGCCGACAAATAATGCCACAGCCGGCTCGTAGTCAAGCACATTCGGCTGCATGAGAGATTTCTCGGATTCACGGACATACGGGGGATTGCTGACAATGACATCAAATGGTCCCAAATGCTTCCAGGCCCCTTCATCCATGATATCAATCTCTATAAATGATACCGGGATAGCGTGCTTCATAGCATTGGCGCGTGCAATCTCCAGGGCTGCAGGAGAAATATCCAGTGCGGTCAGCTTTGCACCGGGCAATCTTTTCCCCAACGCCAGGACAATGCATCCGCTTCCCGTTCCGATATCTAAAATGGAGACAGGCCCGGCTGAAGCCTGGTCGCGGATAATCCAGCTGACAAGCTCTTCTGTTTCGGGGCGTGGGATCAAAACACCCGGTCGCACCTCCAATTGCAGATCAAGAAAATATGCCTTTCCGGTCACATATTGCAAAGGTTTATAACTGAGTAAATCCCTGGTACAGTTCATTAACAGGATTTCTTTTTCAGGCTCAACCGGCATATCCGGATCAACCACGGCTTTTAGCGGATCTATCCCCAGGATGTCGCTGAACACACTGTTGATGATGGCCCGGCTCTCCCGTTCGGAATAAATTGCCTTCAGCAATTCTATCGATCTGTTTTTAAGCTCTTTATACTGAGTCATACAAATAATGCGGCCGGTTTAAATTTTCTGAAGAATTTCGTCCCGGAAGGTAAGAATATTCTAATTTTGACTTTACGTTAAAGATTAATTTATCTGAATTAATATGAGGGGAGATATCCTGATCATTGGTGATCATCACCGGTTGGCTGCGGACAATATTTTAAGCCTGACGCTGACGGCAATCCGCAGCAAGAAGGGAGTTTACGTATTCACCATTGCGGGGGAATCGGGCGCCGGGAAATCGGAAACGGCCTATGCGCTCGAAGGGCTGCTCGAAAAAATCCACATCAGGACTTACATCATTCAACAGGATGATTACTTTATCCTTCCCCCGAAAACCAATGAAAAAGCTAGAATTATCAATATCAACAGGGTTGGCCCTGACGAAGTCAGGCTCGATCTGCTGAATGAAAATATCCGCTCGGTTATTGCAGGGGATATGGTTATAAAGAAACCCCTTGTCATCTTTGAAGAAGACCGGATCACAACCGAAACCATCGATTTATCAGGCTATGAAGTGATCATCATTGATGGCACCTACACCACAATGCTGGAAGGAATTGATTGTCATGTATTTATTGACAGAGACCGGAACGATACCCGAACTGACCGGTTGAAAAGGAACCGGGAACAGCAGAATGAATATTTGGAGCGAATCCTGGAAATCGAACACAAAATAATTTCCCGGCACAAAGAAATGGCCGATATTATCGTAAATAAAGAATTTAAAGCCTATTTAGCCAGATGACGGGCCGATATAAACGCCTGGCCATGCTCAGCACGCATGGCTATTTTGATCCGATCCCGCTGTTAGGAGAAACCGATACGGGCGGACAGGTCCTGTATGTGCTGGAATTATCCAAAGCGCTTGCCCGCAGGGGAATCAAGGTCGATATTTATACCCGCTGGTTCGACCGGAACAGGAGCCAGATCGAGCTCCTGCCCGGTTACCCGGATGTGAGGGTGATCCGGATACCGGCAGGACCATGGGAATTCGTGATCAAGGAGAAGATCTATTCGCTCCTGCCCGAACTGACCGAAAACCTTGCCGCGTTCCTCCGGGAAAACCGGCTGGATTACGACCTGTTCCACGGCCATTATGTGGATGCAGGGATTGTTACGGTCGACCTGGCCCGCATCTTCGGCAAACCGGCATTCTTCACCGCCCACTCCCTGGGGGCCTGGAAACGGGAACGGATGGACGGCGATCCGGAGCAGATGGAACTCGAGTTCAATTTCAATCACCGAATCGAAGAGGAAAAAAGGATCTACCGGACATTGCCGGGTCATACCGTTACTTCCCGGTTGCAGCTCGATAAACTCAGGGAACTCTATGGTTATGAGGAAGATAACGTTGAGATCATCCCGCCCGGGGTGAACATCCATAAATTCAAGCCGTTAAATCCCGGCGAGCCCCCAAAGAAAACCAACCTGCCCGAAAAATACATTTTTTGCCTGAGCCGTGTCGACAGCAATAAAGGGTATGACCTCCTGCTAAATGCGTTCGGAAAGGTGTGCCAAAAGATGGATGATGTTTACCTTGTGACCGGTGGCGGCTCATCAAACCCACAGCCCAGGGAAAAAGAGGTGATCGATATGATGTTGCGCATCATGAAGGAGAAAGGCATTGAAAACAAAGTCATCTTCGTTGGCCATGTGGAAGAGCACCTGATGGTACCATATTATCAGAATGCACAGTTCTTTGTCATGCCCTCCATTTTCGAACCATTCGGAATGACCACGCAGGAGGCCATGGCCAGCGGAATTCCCGTCATTGCCTCCAAATTCGGCGGTATCAATACGGTATTAACGCACGAAAAAGACGGCTTACTCATCGATCCGAAAAACGAAGATGAATTTGCCGGCGCCATGATCCGGCTACTGGAAGAAACCGCTTTCCGGAAGCAACTCGGGCAAAAAGCCTCCTCACTGATCCGGCAAAATTACAGCTGGGAAGCCATGGCAGAAAAGCACCTTCATTTCTACAAAAAATATGTTTAATGCTCTTTATAGCCCTGTCGGTCATACAATCGGTACTGATCCTGATCACGTTCAAACTGTTCGACCGGTTCAGGATTGACAACCTGCAGGCTATTGTCACCAATTACATCATTGCGGCGTTTTTCGGATTTCTCACTGCCGGTACAACCTGGTCATTCAAACTTTTACCGCATAACGACTGGTTCCTGACCGCCATTTTCCTGGGATTCCTTTTCATCGGCACCTTTTTTCTGTTTGCCCTCTCCTCACAGAAAATCGGTGTCGCCATTACTTCCGTGACCAGCAAGATGTCGCTTATCATACCCGTAACGGTCAGCATCCTGTTACTGGGCGAAAGCGTCAACCTTTTCCGGATCGCCGGCATCGTACTGGCTTTTGCCGCTTTTTATTTTTCTTTGAAACAAAATGAACCCATCCGGTGGAATTCAAGGTACACGTACCTGCCTTTTCTTGTTTTAGCCGGTAACGGCCTGGTAGACACGACCATGAAACTGGCCGATCATTACTATATCAGCGATGATGTTACTTTGTTTTTATCCGTGGTATTCTCGACAAGCTTTCTTATAGGCGCAGCAATACTGGTTTACAGGATATTAAGGCGAAAAACAATATTGAAGTTAAAAAACCTGGCCGGGGGAGTGATCCTGGGATCGCTGAATTTCGGCTCTACCTATTATATGTTAAAAGCCATCTCCTCTTTTGAAAGTTCGGTCGTATTTCCCGTGACTAATGCTGCTATCGTTGGCATATCAGGCCTTGCCGGCTTTTTTATTTTTCGTGAGAAACTGACATGGATCAACTGGCTGGGCATTACCCTGGCCATCCTGGCCATCTTAATTATATCAAAAGCCTGAGTATGATTACGGATGAATACAGGACGCTTGCATGTGAGACCCGCGGTCTCTACAAGGAGAAGGGCAGCAAATTTATAGCCGTAGCTTTGCCGGTATCCACAGAGGAAGAGATCAGGCTGGCCAGGGAAAGAATCCGGAAAGAATTCCATGATGCCCGTCATCACTGCTTTGCATGGAGAATTGGTGAACCACCTTATGAATCGCGATATAATGACGACGGAGAGCCGTCGGGTACCGCAGGAAAACCCATTCTCGGACAAATCCAGTCCTTTGAACTTACCCAGATCCTGATCGTAGTCGTACGATACTTCGGCGGAATTAAACTGGGAACGGGAGGATTGATCCAGGCTTATAAAAAAGCCAGTATGGATGCCCTTGAAAACGGACAGATCATAACAAAGCACTGGAAAGTAAAAGTGAAGATCAGCTTCGACTATTTAAAAATGAATGAAATAATGAAGATAATCAAAGAAGAGGATCTCATGGTGACCGGCCAGGAGTCGGGTGAAAGGTGCCATATCTCTTTGGAAATCAACAAATATCGTTCTCTGACCATATACAATAAATTCAATTCGGTTGAATCACTGGAATGGGCCGTTTTTTAACAAAATATTTAACAGATTTTCTTTGAATCTAATGATTTTATTTTGTACTTTTTCAAACTCAAATTGATTTTATCCAAAACTGAGAGAATCAATAGATTAACTTTAGGTAAGAAGAGGGGGTCAAATTTGCCTATATAAGCTAAAAATTCTTTAATGTCAAGCATGAAATTACTTTTTTTTTTAACTTTTTTAATGACACTTTTGTTGAATAACTTCACAGGGCACCAGCCAGGAATGAGTGACCTGATTTTCAAGCGGAAATAACAAACAGAGAAAAGAAAATCATTATTTAACAAGCGGAACGAGGGTTTTAGCATGAAAAGAACTTGTACGGAGGTATGGGAAAATTGCCTGAAGATTATAAAGGATAATATCCATTACCAGAGCTACAAAACATGGTTCATTCCCATTAATCCTGTAAAACTGGAGAATAATGTGCTAACTATCCAGGTTCCCAGCCAGTTCTTCTATGAATGGCTTGAAGAGCACTATGTCGGGCTGCTGAAGAAGACGATCAAAAAGGAGCTGGGTTCAGACGGGAGGCTGGAATACAGCATCCTGATGGAGACCAGTTATGACAATCCCGACCCTCTTTCGATCAAAATCCCGGCAACCAATAAAAAAGCGCTGGCCAACCCGGCGGTTTCGATGCCGATCGATGTAAACCGGGGCGCCTCAAAAGAGATCCCCAACCCGTTCGTCATCCCCGGCCTGAAAAAAATCAAGGTCAATTCACAACTGGTTGAAAATTACTCATTCGAGAATTTCATCGAAGGAGACTGTAACCGCCTGGCCCGTTCTGCCGGATTCGCCGTTGCTGAAAACCCGGGCAAAACGGCTTTCAATCCGCTTTACCTTTATTCAAACGTCGGCCTGGGTAAAACCCACCTGGCCCATGCCATCGGTATCCAGGTCAAGAATAATTACCCCGATAAGACGGTCCTCTATGTTTCAACCGAGCAATTTGTCGGACAATACATCGAATCGGTCAGAAATAATAACCAGAACGACTTCATCCATTTCTACCAGATGATCGATGTGCTTATCATCGACGATATCCAGTTCCTTTCAGGAAAGGAAAAAACGCAGGATGTGTTCTTTCATATCTTCAACCAGCTTCATCAGAACAGTAAGCAACTGATCCTGACCTCCGACAAAGCGCCGGTGGAGATGAAAGGCATCGAGCCACGCCTCCTCTCCCGCTTTAAGTGGGGTTTGGCCGCCGATCTGCAACCGCCTGACCTCGAAACCCGTATCGCGATCCTTCAGAAGAAACTCTACCGCGACGGCATCGAAATGCCCGACGAAGTGATCGAATACCTGGCCTACAGCATCAATACCAACATCCGCGAACTGGAAGGAGCGCTGATCTCCATCATGGCCCAGTCGTCGCTCAATAAAAAGCCGATCACCCTTGACCTGGCCAAGCAGATGATCGACAAATTCGTCAAGAGCACTTCGCGCGAAATTTCCATCGACTTCATCCAGAAGATCGTATGCGACTATTTTAACCTCCCGGTCGATTCCATCAGCTCCAAGACCCGGAAACGCGAGATCGTCCAGGCACGCCAGTTGGCCATGTATTTTGCCAAAAAGCACACCAAATCGAGCCTGGCCACCATCGGCCTGCACTGCGGCAACAAGGACCACGCGACGGTTCTCCACGCATGCCGTACCGTCAACAACCTCATCGACACCGATAAGCAGTTCCGCATTTACGTGGAGGAACTGGATAAGAAGATCAAGATGGTGTAGTTCAGTTGGACAGCCTGTCCCGAGCGAAGCGAGGGATTGGACAGTTGGACAGTCGCATTCTTCCAAAATTTAATTTGCACTACCCTATTCCCCGCAGGGGATATAAATAAATAAAACAGGTTTCCAAAAGGCAATTAAATTTCGCACAGCGGCTCTATGTGTAACTATGTGTCCTATATGCCTATGTGGTTTAAAGCCAAATTTCTTTATTTTTGATCCATGAAGATACTTTTTGTATGCCTTGGTAACATTTGCCGTTCTCCTCTGGCTGAGGCAATTTTCACTCATAAGGCGAAGCAACTTGGACTTAATGTTGAAGCTAACTCCGCGGGATTTGAATCGTTTCACCGGGGCGATCCGGCCGATCCGCGCTCCGTAGCTGTCGCCCGCGCACATGGCATCGACCTGTCGGAACACCGTGCCCGGATGTTCACCGTCCGCGATTTCGATCATTATGACCGCATCTATGTCATGGACCGTAATAATTATAATGATGTGATGGGTGTGGCCCGTGACAGCAAGGACGAAAAAAAAGTCGACTTTATGCTGAACCTGGTCCATCCCGGAGAAAACCGCCCGGTCCCCGATCCATGGTACGGCGGCAAGGAAGGCTTTGAAAAAGTCTACCACATGCTCGACGAAGCCTGCGAGAATTTAATTCATGAACTCTCACACCCCTTACCACCCTTACCACCCTTACACCCAGAACCATGATTCCCGATCTTCAAACCATACAAGCGGCAGCCATAAGGATCAAACCCTACATCCATCGCACACCGGTGCTCACATCCCGGAGTATCAATGAAATAACGGGTGCGGAGATCTGGTTCAAATGCGAAAATCTCCAGAAAGTCGGCGCATTCAAATCACGAGGCGCTTGTAATGCCGTTTTTTCGCTTAGCGACGAAGAGGTTACTCACGGAGTAGGCACCCATTCGTCGGGCAACCACGCCCAGGCATTGGCCCGTGCAGCCTCGATCAGGGGATGCAAAGCTTATATTGTCATGCCCGAAACCTCCCCGAAAGTAAAAAGTGACGCGGTAAGAGGCTACGGCGGCGAAATTACCTTCTGCAAACCTACCCTGGAAGCGCGCGAATCCACACTGGCTGAGATCATTCACCGGACGGGAGCCACAGAGATCCATCCTTACAACGATTACCGGATCATAGCCGGACAGGCCACGGCTGCTATGGAACTTATCGAAGCGACCGGCCCGCCGGATATGATCATGTGCCCGGTCGGAGGAGGAGGCCTGCTTAGTGGCACCGCGCTGGCCACATCTTACCTCAGCCCTTCCGCTAAAGTCATTGCAGCAGAACCCGCCGGAGCCGACGATGCCTTCCGTTCCTTTACCAGCCGGACATTCATCCCTTCGGTGAACCCGAAAACCATCTGCGACGGGCTTCTGACCTCTCTGGGATCTAAGACCTTCCCGATCATCCTGGAAAAAGTCCACCGCATTATCACCGTGCAGGAAGAAACAATTGTCAGGGCAATGATGCTCACGTGGGAAAGGATGAAGGTCATCATCGAGCCCTCCTCGGCCGTGCCACTGGCCGCCATCTTGGAAAACCCGTCCGTTTTTGCCGGAAAAAAGATTGGGATCATTATTTCAGGTGGTAATGTCAGCCTCGATAAACTGCCCTGGATCAAAAGCTCAGGCTCATGAAAGGAAAACTTTACCTGCTTCCCTCTACCCTTGGCGACGGATCGCCCCTTTCGATGGTCCCCCCGGTTGTGCCGGAAACTATTGCCAGGCTCCGGTACTTCATTGTGGAAGATATCCGGAGCGCCCGCCGCTACCTGAAAAAGACCAATCCGGCAATCGTCATCGATGAACTGACTTTCCTGGTCTTGAACGAGCATACCGACCCCGGAGAAATTCCTGCCCTGCTGGAGCCAATGATCCATGGAAATGACGCCGGCCTGTTATCGGAAGCGGGCCTTCCCTGTATTGCCGATCCCGGCTCTCTGCTCGTCGGAATGGCCCATGAATCCGGGATTACGGTAGTCCCGCTGCCCGGTCCCTCGTCGATTTTCCTGGCCCTGATGGCCTCGGGCTTCAACGGGCAGAATTTCGCTTTTCACGGTTATCTCCCCATCGATAAAAAAGAAAGGATCCAGAAGATCAGGGAAATAGAGTCAGCCGTTTACACTAAAGACCAGACCCAGGTCTTTATTGAAACACCTTATCGTAACAAACAGATGGCTGAGGCTTTAAACCAGGCTTGCAGGCCCGATACAAGAATATGCATCGCTGTTGACCTGACCCTTCCTGAAGAAAAAATACATCATACGACCGCAAAACGGCTAAACCCGGATCATCCGCCCGGTCTTAACAAGAAACCGGCCGTATTCCTGATGTATCACTGATCAGTGGTGGTGATGATGCCCGTCAGGACCGTGCACATGGCCATGTGCCATCTCTTCATCGGTAGCTTCACGTACTTCCAGGATCTTCCCTTCAAAAAAGAGGTTCATGCCGGCGAGCGGGTGGTTAAAATCGACCAGTACCGAATCGGCGCCGATCTCGAGGATCTTACCCGACAGCGGGTATCCGTTCTCATCTTCCATCGGTACCACCTCCCCTACTTTAATGTTTGCCTCGTCGAATATTCCATCAATCTCGAAAATCTTCTTATCCAGGCTGAGGATGTTTTCATCGGAAGGAAGCCCGTAAGCATCTTCATTACTTAAAGTAAAAGCAAATTCTTCACCGGAGGTTTTTCCCTCCAGGTTGGCTTTAAAAGCCGGAAGGAGTCCGGCCACGCCGAACAGGTAGACAAATGGCCTGTCCTCCGTAACTTTCTGAATCACCTGCCCCGCCGAGCTTTCTTCACGCAATGTGTAGGTCATCGAAACGACCGATTTTTCACCAATTGTCATACCGTTTGGAATTTAAAGTTATGGCGGCAAAGATAACAAAGTTTGGGTGGAAAATTATTGTGCTCCGTTGTAATGAAATCAACGCAGCATCGTTTTATATTTGTGTAACGCAAATCAAAACATTTGAAAGATATCGTCCTTTCCATCAATGGCCTGACCAAACGATACGGATCGATCACCGCGGTCAGCCGACTGGACCTGGAAATTGAGCGGGGATCAGTTTTCGGCATCCTCGGGCCCAACGGAAGCGGTAAGACAACAACCCTCGGCGTGCTTCTCGATGTCACACGGCCCGACTCGGGCTCGTTCTCCTGGTTCGGGGGACTGCCAGAAAAAACACAGCGAAAGCGGATCGGCGCCATCCTGGAAGTCCCTCTTTTTTATCCTTACCTGAGCGGAAAGCAAAACCTGGAGCTCGTGGCGAAGATAAAGGACCTGCCGGGCGACGATGTGGAGGAAGCGCTTCAGACGGTAGGGCTGTACGACCGGATGCACAGCAAGTTCCGGACTTACAGCCTGGGGATGAAGCAACGGCTGGCGCTGGCCTCGACACTGATCGGCAAACCCGAAGTCCTGATCCTGGATGAACCCACCAACGGGCTTGATCCCAGGGGAATAGCTGAAATCAGGAACATTATCCTGAATGTAGCGGCACAAGGCGTCACCATCATCCTGGCCAGCCACATCCTCGACGAGGTGCAGAAGACCTGCAGCCATGTCGCGGTCCTGGAGAAAGGCAAAAAGTTGTTCTCAGGCCCTGTGGCGCAAGTGCTGAACGAAGCCCACTGGGTGGAACTGGCTGCGGAAAATATGGCTGGTCTGCAATTGGCGCTGCAAGAGGCAGAATTCATCGAAAACCTGCAGGAAGAAGGCGACCGGTACATCATCAAGCTGAAATCCGACCTCTCACAAGCCGACCTGAACCGGTATTTCTTCGGCAAAGGAATCGTGTTATCGCACCTGGCTATTCGTAAAAAATCTCTTGAAAAATATTTTCTCGAATTATTGGACAAATCATGATGAGACTTCTTCAGATCGAATTACGGAAAATATTGCCCTACAAGATGTTCTGGGTAATGTGCGGGATTTACCTGGTGTCGTTATTATTCTTTTCCTGGGGACTGCCGAGCCTGATCGACTACTTCACCATGAAATCGAATGTCCCCGAGATCAAGCTCCTGACCAAATTCCTTTATAATTTCCCTGATATCTGGCAGAACCTGTCGTGGGCGGCCTCGCTCCGGTTCTTCATCAAGATTTTTATCGGGATCATCATGATCATCCTGGTCACCAATGAATATTCCTACCTTACGATCCGGCATAATGTTTTCAATGGTCTGAGCCGGACCGACTTCCTGATGTCGAAGGTATATGTGGCCATTTTGATCAGTGTGGCAGCCACCTTGCTGATTTTACTCACCGGGATCACATTAGGATTGTTTTATTCTTCGACCATTAGTGTCCAGGCATTTTTTGGCAAGATGGCATTTTTAGCCGGCTATTTCATTGAATTGCTGGCATTCTTACTGTTTTCGCTGATGGTCGGCATTTTGATCAAGCGGACCGGTTTTGCCATCGGTGTGCTTTTCGTTTATCCGATCCTGGAGCTCATCATCCAGCAGAAGGTGCCGGAGAGCGTGCAGCCGTTCCTGCCGCTGAATGCCATCAATCACATTCTCCGCACGCCCAACACCTCGCTGATCCAGTTCAGTTCTCCCGAATTCGACATTGAACTGCAGACGGCGCTGCATGCACAGGATATACTGGTTGCCCTGGCATATGCCGTTTTATTCGTGCTGGTTTCGTTGTGGGTCATACGGAAACGCGACCTTTGAAATGTTGAATGTTGAATGTTGAATTTTAAATTCGGGTTATTTTATTAACTGCTTAGAATTCTGCACTTAACACTTCTTTGCGTGCCTTTGCGTTTTCTTTGCGTCCCTTTGCGGAACAATTAAATTCATTCAATGTGCCCTACTGTGCCTGTCTGGAAAAAAACAATAAATTGCTACAACAAAATACAGCCCTATGAATACTAATAAAAACAGCTTTATTACCTTCTATATCAGGATGTTCATAAAGCCGGGCAAGACTCTCGATCAACTCCTTACGACTGACAACAAGCTCAGTTTTGGATTTTATGCTATGCTGGTGCCTGCATTGGGTTACACGCTTTTCTACCTGATGGCCTGGAATGCCGGCGGATCGCCGACGACATTCAAGCCCTGGTTGAATTTGCCCATTGAAAAATATTTCTACTACGATATCTACCTCACGATCCCCGGTTACTTCATCAGTTGTGCATCGGCAGCGGTGGTTGTGTTCCTGCTTTCCAGGTTACTGAGAGGAAGCGCAGCCTTTGAGGACATTCTTATGGTCATTGGATTCGGAATTGGAATTGCCACCTGGAGTTCGATGCTTCATGATCTGACCGATGCTCTCCTGGCGACCCTCGGGGTGACCGACATGAAGGAATACGAGAAACTGCTCAATGCACCTACCTTTTGGAGGTATTTGCTTTTATCGCTATATCTGATTTATTTTTCCTGGTTCATCACCCTTTTCACAATTGGCATAAGGAAGGCAAACCGGTTCAATTATTTCAAATCTGTCGTTCTCGCAATCGCAGGTCTGGCGGTCTTTCAGACGATGTTGTTCATATTTATCCGGTAGCGACCGGGTATTTTTTGGTGTTTTTCCGGATTAAGCTATGTGGATTACTATTTTTCACCACATAGACATAACTTGTCCCGAAACCTCGGGATAGAGCACATAGATCCATATAGGAAAATCCGGAATAATAATCTATGTGCCTCCAATGTGCCCTACTGTGCCTATGTGGTAAAGGTTTTAAAATAACCACATAGACATAACTTGTCCCGAAACCTCGGGATAGAGCACATAGATCAACATAGGAAAATCCAGAATAGTAATCTATGTGCCTCCTATGTGCCCTACTGTGCCTATGTGGTGAAAAACCAATCAATATGAAAACGATTGCAATTAAACAAGGCCAGATTGAAGGCAAGCTTGAATTTACCGATTGGGCGAGTTGACGATATGGCGATTGGACGATTGGACGAAGGGATTTTGGAAGTGGATGTAAAAAGTAGGATTTCACTTGTGCCTTCTGAATTCATCAGTCGATTACTACCATCAAGTTTTATTATGAACAGGTATTGGGTCGGCCGGTTCGGACGTATTATATCCAGCGGCCGATGAAGCCGAAGGTCTTGCCGAAGGTGTTGAGCGAAGAAGAAGTTGTTGGGGCATCAGAGCAGCAGGACCACGGAGATTTATACTCACATGACCCAGAAAGGACTGGGGAAGATCAAAAGTCCGCTGGATAATTTGGATATATAGGTGATCATAATGAGATTGTATATACTTTTGCAATATACCGATAATATATCATGAAAACTTTATCCCTTAAATTAGATGACAACGTATTCCAGGAAACCGAGCAGGTGACCGGTTACCTCAAGAAATCAAGGAATCGTTATATAAATGATGCACTGGATCATTACAACAAGATTCAGAAGAGGAAGATGTTAGAAGCCAGATTGGCAATTGAATCCGGTCTTGTTGCTAAAGAGTCCATGAAAGTACTAAATGAATTCGATCAGATAGATGATGAAAGTGAAGCAGTATGAGATCTGGATTGCGGATTTGAATCCGGGGATCGGCACAGAAGCAGGTAAGATAAGGCCGGTTGTTGTCGTGCAGACTGATCTTTTAAACAAACATCATCCATCGACGTTAGTATGTCCGCTTACAACCAATATCCAGCCCGGAGCCGAGATTCTGAGGGTTCATTTAACCCGCAGCACCGGGTTGGAAGAGGACTGTGATGTAATGATTGACCAGGTAAGGGCGATTGACAACAAGAGGTTCGTGAGGAAGGTCGGAAAGTTATCCAATGAAAGCACAGATAAAATAAAAGTCAACCTGAATATCATATTCGACCTTAAATGATGTATATTTACAAAACCAAACGATTGAGTTATAATAAGAAAGGCAGATGGCCAGGAAGTCCATTTATATTGCTGGTACCGATACAAAACTGTCAGCTAAACCCAATGTTGATACAACACCATTTTGGCATTGTATCAACGCAGTGTTTTTCCATCGGTTTTTGTTAGCTATCAGCACTAAAACCTTTCAATAAATCGAATATAAAGTCAATAGACTTTGCGCAAGCGTTAGAGCCAATGCAAGAAAAAAAGACACGCAGACAGATTTTTGGAATAACGACATATTTTGACGTAGGCTCGACATATTTTTGAAATTTGAAAATAGGGAAGCCGAAAACTAATCAGAGTAGGCAGAATAAAATAAATATAATCATGGCTAATTTTTATTGTGAGTATTGCGGGACAAAGTATTCAAGTGTTTCAAGTTTAACAAGTGGTTCTTGCTCAAAGCACCCACACGGACCGAATAAGGGGAAACATAAACTTTATGAAGGAAGTGAAAAAGCACAGTACGTTTGCAAGTATTGCGGGACTAAGTATTCGAGCATTTCGAGTTTGACAAGTGGCTCTTGTTCAAAACATCCAAATGGACCAAACAAAGGAAAACATGCCCCAGCACTTTAAAAAGACAAATATTGGTAGGGCTGAACGCCCTACCAATATTTTTAATTTGATTAATCATTTTGAGTTTTAATTTTATAGAAATTTTATGGAAGCATCAACAACAGTAAATAAAATGTTAGCAGGGAATAAGATTTTTGTTCCCACTTATCAACGTGCTTATTCTTGGGATACGGAATTTGACAAAAGTAAAACTCAAAAACACGTAAATGTTTTTCTGACAGATTTAGAAGATTATAATAAAAGTTTGGCATCAACACCATATTATTTTGGTCATTTTCTGTTTGAAGAAAAATCGGAAAGCCATTTTGGAGTTATAGACGGACAGCAAAGACTAACAACAATTGTGATTTTTCTTTCCGCTTTATTTTCAAAATTGAAATCAATTCGGACTTTAACTGAAAATGAAGAAGTGCTTTTTGAAAATATGATTAAGCGAAAATCAAATTACATTTTTTCAACCGTTGATTATGACAATCAGTTATTTAAAGACTACGTTGTAGACCAAACTAAAAAAAACAAGAATGGTTTGGAAACCGAATCAGCGAGACGAATAGTTAATGCTTTCGACTTTTTCACAAAAGCATTATCCGACAAGAACGAAGTGTATTTGTCGAAAATGCTGAAAACTGTAAATGAAGCATCTTGCTCAACACATCCAGTTAAAAATGAATCCGAAGCAATTCAAATGTTCATTTTTCAAAACAATCGTGGCAAAAAGCCTTCAAACTTGGAAATTATTAAAGCCCAGTTTATGTTTAATGTTCACCTATACGGTGGAGATGAAAAAGACAGTTTGATTGAAGAAATAAAAAACCGATTTGAGAAAATTTATAAATCAATTTCGTCAATCGAATACAAAATCGACGAAGATGATGTTTTAGTTTACACATTACGAGTTCATTTCAATTCACTTTGGGAATCAAATGCAATTGACAAAATCAATAAACTATTATCAGAAAATAATCCAATTCCTTTTATCAAATCATTTACAAACTCGCTTGCAGTTAGTTTTGAGCATTTGACTACATTTTTCGGCAAAGACGAAAGAGAAAATATTGAAATCCATTCATTAATAACATTAGGTGGTTTTGCAACAGCAATCCCATTTGTTATTAAGGCTTATTCTTTCGGACTACAAACAAAAGAAATTTGCAAAATTTGTTCATCAATGGAAGCAATGGTTTTACGCCACAGACTTATTGGGACAAGAGCAGAATTAACATCAAGAATTAATGATGTATATCAAAAATTCACATCAGAGCAACCTGATGTTAAACCGATAGTTGACAGAATTGAATGGATGAAAAATATACCAAATGATTCTTGGTGGTTGGCGTATTGGAATAAAAACGAGTTAGAAAAAGCAATTCAAGGCGGAATGCATCATTCAACAGCAAAATTCTTGCTATGGAAGTATGAAAATTATCTTGAAAATCAAGGGAAAAATGGATATTCCTTAACTCGTTTTGACAGTATTGAAAGCCCAGAATTAGAACATATTGCACCACAGACACCGACAAATGGAGAACCAATTGCAGCAGGTTATTGTGAATATGATGAAGAATTTAGAAACCAATATATTGACTGTTTAGGAAATTATTTACTTCTTTCAAAATCACACAATTGTTCAGTTGGAAACAAACCATTTAGCGAGAAAAGAAGTTCATATAATCATCTTGGACAGCAAAGAGAAATTCAGAATATGACTTCGGAATCGGAAATTTGGAATAAGGAAAAAATCAGTCTGCGTAAAGACAAAATTGTGAAATTTATACTTGAAAACTTCTAAGAAAACAATGCACATGGCTCTAACAAAGGCTATATGCAATAAGGGTTTCAGTGGTAATTCAAGCATTTTTGCCCCGCACAAAATTTCGTGTCGGTGGACAGGTAAGTAGCCCGCAATCCCTTACTGCATATAGCCTCAACCGTTAGGTTTAATTGGTATTAATAGAAATTGAATTCAAAATATGCATTCATCATTATAAATCCTTGCCATGAAAAGTTTTAAAAATGTGATCATCCTGTTTATCATTATTTTGATCGGTTCATGTGAGAATGATTCAAATAATGATAATGGAATAAATTCATTAAAAGATAGTAAATGGATTTTGATAAGCTTCCAGCCCCATGATACCCAAATAGAAGAATTCAAACCTGGAAACATAAAAGAAATGAATATCGAATTTACTAATGAAAATACAGTTCATGCAGTAAGTTCGTGCAATACGTTTGATGGTAATTTTTCGATTCAGGATCCAGACACATTAAAGATTTATGACTTGTGTACAATGCTAATAAACTGCGAAAATGACACAATTACATATTGGGAAAATAAATATTATTACGAATTAAAAAATGCTGAGAATTATTATATTGAAGCGAATAGGTTAACTATTGAAACAAAATCGAACATTGCTATCAATTTTAAAGCTGATTAAATTACCAACTAAACCTAACGGACGCGCATCGCCCAGGCCGAGGGATTATTGAGTAGTAATCCAGGAATAATTAAAGGTATTTTTTTAGTGGAATAATAAATTTAACCGCCATGAAAAAAATCTGTTTTGCAATTTTAGCGTTCGTAGTTATTAATTCGGGCACAGCACAAACCTGGCAATGGCTGAATCCCTTGCCACAAGGGTACCCGCTTTTTGACATTGAATTTGATACCAACAACAATGCCTATGCTGTCGGGGAGTATGGAACAGTCATTAAATCCATTGACGGCGGCTTAACGTGGGACACGCTTTCGACCGGTACCATGACAAGTTGGTCGGCACTATCCATAACAGGCTCAGGGACTATATACCTTGCAGGAATGAATGGGGTGATCTTAAAATCAGTGGATGGCGGCGACAACTGGATCATGCTGCCCACCGGAACCACTACCTGGATCCTGGCTATTGATTTTCCTGATGAGCAAACCGGCTATGCCCTCGACGGAATAGGAAACATTTTCAAAACAACAAATGGTGGTACGAGTTGGAATAATCAAACCCCAGCCTTAAATTCCTCATTAAACGCTATTTATTTTCTCAATGCAGATACAGGTTTTATTGCAGGAGATGTTGGCGTTGTATACAAAACCACAAATGGTGGTATAGACTGGACACCCCTGAATTCAGGCACGAACGTGTTCCTCAATTCTATCTTTTTTACCGATGCCAATACCGGGTTTATAGCAGGATATGGCGGCACGATTCTTAAAACCACGAATGCCGGGGCTACCTGGAATTCCCTTACCTCAGGCACAAATGAAGAATTATATTCCATTCATTTCACTTCAGCGAATACAGGATATGCCTGCGGCAGAGGATATATCATACTGAAAACCAGCAATGGAGGAGCTAACTGGACTCAGGTGAATCAAGCCATACCGGCTCCGAATGATGAGCCGTTCATGGCGATAAACTTTGCCGATGCCAACCTTGGCCTGGCTGTTGGCTATTGGGGGACCATTTTCAGAACAGATGACGGAACTACCTGGTCACCGGTTTCCTCCGGGCCGGTAAACACGCTGTGGTCCATTAACTTCTTCAATAGCAGTATCGGATATGCTACCGGACAGAATGGTATCATGATGAAAACCACTAATGCAGGTGAATCATGGACCGTGCAGGATCCGGGGGTGACCTGCTGGTTGTTTGGCATGGATTGTCCTGCTTTATCCGTAGCGGTTGCGGCCGGAGAAGGAGGTACGATCATCAGAACCCTTAATGGCGGCGCTGACTGGAGCGTGATCAATCCGGGGACAAGTTCCGATTTATATGCTGTTTTTTTCACATCGCCTGAAACAGGGTTTGTTGGCGGGGGCAACGGGATTATACTGAAAACGACGGATGGAGGCTCCACCTGGAGCCAGAAGCCAACGGGGATACAACAAACCATCTACGACATCTTTTTTCCTACTCCGGCTATCGGGTACGCTGCAGCAGAATCGGGCACCGTTCTGAAAACAACCAACAGCGGAGAAACGTGGTCAGCGGTCGTAACATGGCTGCTTCCCTCTGACCTGCTTACTGTTTTCTTTATTGATGCAAATACCGGTTATACTGCCGGTGGCAACATCGGTGATTCAATTCATAAAACCAACGATGGGGGAATCAACTGGACAGGCATTTCAACACCGTCCTATAATTACGCATTCTCCATTTATTTTACCAGTCAGGATACCGGATACATAGCGGGTTGGGGTTCGGTTCACAACACTACTGACGGGGGGGCAACCTGGAGTTGGATGAGCGGCCAAATAATTGGAAACTATTATTCCTGTTATTTTCCGGATGCCAACAATGGCTATTTCTGCGGAGATGGAGGAACCATTGCCAAATATTCTACGGATGGTCCTGTTGGTGTGAAAGTGATGGATGAAGGGTCTTCCCGGATCAAAATCTACCCGAATGCCACAAAAGATAAATTCACAGTCGAATTACCGGGTAATTACTATAAATCCGAATTAGAGATTTTCGATACCCAAGGCAAGGTTATGTTACGGACATATTTAGCAGGTTACAGCACAAAGATTGATGCTTCCTCATTCGCACCGGGAATTTATTTTATTCATGTTAAGAACAAAAGTCTTAATGAAACGGTCAAATTAATCAAGAACTAAATAACCAAGATGAATTAGTAACCCCGCATAACAAAAGGAGAAATTGTTGAGATGACAGATCTTCAAGAGTTGGATATTTTACACCGCCTCTCCGATGGTTTCAGGTTACCATTTATTATCTGGGGACTTATTGTTCGTATTAAATCATTCTCGTCAAACAATGATACTAACAGATTCAAAAACAAACTAATAAACTTAATTGACAGAGTAATTGCAGACAATAAAAGTGATGTTCTTATTGTTAGTCATTGGTTTGTTATGAGAGTCATACAAAAGGAACTGATAAAAAGAGGATTTACCGGAGACAATTTCAAATCAAATGAATACGGGATACTTTATGTTTATGAAAGTGGAACCGAAAAAACAACGAACAGCTAACAAGAACCATATATCAATTGCTGTTTCCTTGCTGACAGCAAGTTGTGAGCCCATAACAACAGTGATGCGTCCCGACTGGGAAACCGCCTGCAGCCGACAACTACATTTAGTTCCGTCTGCAGCTATGATTAGCCCTTCATCAAGGAATGTAACGGTGGAAAATGATGAAGCCTGCAAACCACCACAGGTCATATTGGCAGGCGCTATTAATACATTAAGATGATTTAATACTATGAATAAAAATCTCATTTTCAGGAACATCACTTTCTTTTCAGCCATTTTATTGATTATTGGTTTGTTCATCGAACCAAAAAATCCCGGCAGTAAAGGCATCTATCAATTATTCTATGATTTTACTTTATTATTAATGTTCGCTTTTGCGTTTCTCTGGTTGAAAAGAAGAATATTATTTATTGGATTTATTCTCGCATTGATTGGTTTTAATTTCAACATTTTATTAAATCCTATCTTACAAATTGAAAATCACTCACAATTCATAGTGCAATCAAAATGGATTGGATTAATTTTTAGTGGTTTAGCCTATATATGCTTACTTCCTGGACTTTGGAAGCAATTCAAAGTTGAATTTCTTATCAAAGAAGTCAGATATGGGGTAGTTACCATAATTGCAATAATAGTGATCGCAATTGGAGTATTTCAGATACCTTTGAGATTATGAATTATTTACAGCGCCTTATAACCGCGCATCGCCCAGGCCGGACCAGAGGATATTCGATTGGTAAAAATATTATGTACCTTTAACCGTGAAAAAAATCAGTGAAATGAACAAGGCAATGATCATCTGGCTGGTCCTCTTTTTTGGGCTATCCTGTAAGGCTTTTGCAAAAGCTGGTGTTGCAAATGGCGGGTTCGAACTTTTGCTGGCAATCATCGGATTCCTTCTTTTGGTGACAGGATTATATACGGGAATCGAATATCTGATAAAAAACGGCCGAAATCTATTCAACAGGTTCAGGGCGATTTTGAAAGATTGAGTCTACAGTTAATTCAGACCTTCTGGTAATTCTCAGATTTGCGTTTGTCCTTCCCGAATAATCTGATAACGGGATATTTTATTGATCAGAACAAGATGCCCGCATTGAGAATTTTTGCAAAATCATTGTCATACATCCCGTAATCAGATGCAATCCCGGTTCTGATACTCCCTTCATTTAAATATCTTTGTAAAATAATGGGTCAAAATCATATCGATTATATACGCAAAAGCCGGGGAATGGCGATTTATGCTGTCCTGGCTGCATACGCCGCAGTGGCCGCTTTTATCATCGCTTTTTATAATGGTACCGGCGATTCGGGCGACAGCATCCATCACTACCTTTTCGCACGGTATGCCCCGCAACATATCGAACTTTTCTTCGACCACTGGGCCAAGCCCCTGTTCGTACTGCTGGCCAGCCCATTTGCCCAGCTCGGGTTTACGGGTATGAAAATATTCAATGCCCTTGTCGGATTATTCACCATCTGGTTCACCTACAGGTCGGCACAACTATTAAACCTGAAGAATCCGCTGCTGGTAACGCTATTGCTGATCTTCTCCCCCATGTACTTCGTCCAGACGTTTTCAGGCCTTACCGAGCCATTGTTTGCCCTGTTTATATCAATAGGCCTGTATTTTGTATTAAGGGAGAAATTTGTCATTTCCTTCCAGGTCATTTCGTTTCTCCCCTTTATCCGTTCGGAAGGGCTGATCCTGATAGGAATTTTTGCATTGTATGCCATTGTAAAGCATCAATGGAGGTCAATACCATGGCTGCTTACAGGGCATATTCTCTATTCAGTTGCCGGCTTTTTTGTGCACGGCGACCTGCTATGGGTCTTTACCCGGATCCCCTACGCCCGGCTGGCCAGCACCTACGGCAGCGGAACCATTTTCCATTTTGCAGAGAAACTCAATTACGTTATCGGCATTCCCATTTTCATCCTCTTCTGGGCAGGTGTCCTCAGCATCTTCCTGAAACTGGTCCGCAGGCAATTATCAAAAGAGCTTTCCATCCTGGTTTTCCTCGGATTCCTTTCGTATTTCATTGCACACAGCTTGTTCTGGTATTTCGGCATTTTTAATTCGATGGGTCTGCAGCGGGTTCTGATCGGCGTTATGCCATTGATAGCAATTATTTCCCTTTCGGGATTTAATTTTTTAACGGAAGAACTAGCCCGGAATCACCGGGTAACCCGGATAATTTCACAGATTGCATTGATCAGTTACATCCTCATTTTTCCCTTTCTGTCGAATCCTGCGGCGATCAAATGGGACAAAGATCTCAGCCTGGCAGAGGACCAGGTGGTCGCCACCAGCGTTAAAGAATTTATCAAAAGCCACAACAGTATCACACCCCGGTTAATCTATTCTCATCCTTATTTAAGTGAAGTATTGCAGGTCGACCACTTTGATAAGGAAAAGAGGCTGGATTTGAATGAGCAAAACCTCAGCCGGTTGCAGCCGGGCGACCTCATCATCTGGGAAAACTGGTTTGCCGTTGTGGAAAATGGGATCTCAAAAGAATCCCTCGACCAAAATCCTGAACTGATAAACATTTTTAATATAACAAACAACGAAGGTAAACGAGAAATTCATTTTATCCTTTTCAAGAAGAAATAGAGTGACAACAAAAAGAAAATGCATCGAAATACGTATTTCATCCCGGATAAAATGAAATTCACCGGTTTATCCCGTTCATTCACCGGAAAATAATTCCAGTTTAAAGCAGGTGCAGATACTTTTGCGCAAAAATTAATCACATGAAAGAAAAAGTTGTCATTATTGGCGGAGGTGTTGCCGGGTTGTCGGCCGGAATTTATTCTGCAATGAACGGATTCGACACCGAAATCTACGAGATGCATTCAGTAGCCGGAGGGCAATGTACGGCGTGGGACCGTGACCGGTTCCGGTTCGATTATTGTCTCCACTGGCTGGTGGGAACTTCCAAAGGACCCTTCCACGAAATCTGGCGGGAGACCAATGTTTTGAACGATCAGACCGAGATCATCGATCATGACATCCATTCCCAGATCATTGACAACAAAGGAGAAAGGTTTACGATTTACGCCGATATCAACCGGTGGGAAGAATATTTGCTGAAACTCTCCCCCGAGGATGAAAAGCCGATCCGGAGCATGTGCAGGGAGATGCGCAAAAGCGCCAGGCTGGAGCCTTTCACATCAGCCCCGGAACTGCGCAGCCCGCTGGAATACATACGACTGCTGCCATCTATGATCCCCTTGATGTTCGTCGTGCAAAAATTCGGCCGTCTGACCTGTGCCGAATATTTCGACAAGCTCAACTTTAAAAGCGAAAAGATCAGGACGGCTTTTCATTCGTTGTATGGCGACCGGAATTTTTCAGCCCTGGCGTTCATATTCATGCTGGGTTGGTTTAACCAGAAGAATGCGGGTTACATCAAAGGGGGCTCCTACCCTCTGGCCCAGCGGATGCTGGAAAGATACAAAAGCCTTGGCGGCAGGATCGTTTTCAAAAAAAGGGTGGAGAAAATTATCGTGGAGAAGAATATAGCGAAAGGAATAGTTCTGACAGATGGCACAGCAATTAACGCCGACCATGTGATCAGCGCAGCCGATGGATTTTCAACGATCTACAAGATGCTTGACGGCAAATACACTTCGAAACAAGTTGAGCATGCATATAAAAACTGGGAATTGTTCCCGCCCCTGGTGCAGGTTTCTTTCGGTGTCGGCAAAGAGGTAAAAGCCGATGCCCCTATTCTTCTGAATTTCTCTAAAGGGGTTAAGATCGGGATGACCGAGCTGGAATATGGATTCTCGCTGATGAATTATTCTTACGACAACACCATGGCACCCGAGGGGAAAACGACCATCGTCATGCGATATGAAAGTCCGTGGAAATTATGGGAAAACCTGGAAGGGGAAGCTTACCGTGCAGAAAAGGAACAAATAAAGAAGGATGCCGTTGCCTGCCTGGAGTCGATCCACCCCGGTATATCGGGCTCCATCGAAGTGATAGATGTAGCCACACCTAAAACGGATGTCAAATACACAGGTGTTAAAGACGGGGCCTATGAGGGATTTCTGCCCACCCGGGAAAACATGATGAAAGGATTGAGAATGCAGTTGCCGGGATTGAAGAACTTCTACATGGCCGGCCAGTGGCTGTTCCCGGGTGGCGGACTGCCACCGTCGGCGCAGACCGGAAAATGGGCAGTACAGATGATCTGCAAGAAAAAGAGGCAAAAGTTTATATCAAACCGTTAACAGACCTGAACCAACCAAAAGTATGAAGCAAACAGAAGAGATCATTTTCAATGCCTTGAGGACTTACTCGAATGTTCACCGGGGGAGCGGATACAATTCGATGGTGACCACTGAGAATTATGAACAGGCTAAGCTCAAAGTTCTCGGTTTCATGGGTTTGGATAAGAAGAGCCATAAGGTCGTTTTTTGTTCACCCCGCCAGGCCCGGATCATTACCTCCGGCATGAAGCCGGACAGTTACCAGGTTCTTTCCAGTATCGATACAGGCCTGGCCATCGGCCTCCGGGCTATTACCGCCAAACGAAAAGCCCTTTCGATGGTACCTAAAATTACCGGCGGAGGCACTACCCGCTTGATTTCAGGCGACTGGGTCGTTTGGGCAAAGGCGCCTGATCGCCATGAAGCGGGAACCCCTTCGGTAATCAATGCTATCGCTTTTACGTCGGCATTGGAGATGAAAAAGAATCGCCAAGGGGACTTCAGCCTTCAAGAAAAAGCGAAAAACAGGGACCTGGATGAGGATCACTTTACAGGCAGAGGAAATGACAACCTTAAAGGAGAGGAATTGCTGGCATACCTGAGAGATTCGGTTGTCGGAAAGGATATTACCGTGGAAGCAGGCGGAGAAAATGTGACCTACCTGAACCTTG
This sequence comes from Bacteroidales bacterium, assembly GCA_017991835.1. Lineage (GTDB taxonomy): Bacteria > Bacteroidota > Bacteroidia > Bacteroidales > JAGOPY01 > JAGOPY01. Next base: position 47,917 of record JAGOPY010000003.1, read on the forward strand.
ACCACGGCGCCAGCACCCGGACCTTTTGGCCGGTCTGGGAAGCATACCGGCATGCGTTAAATGCAGGCCCGGACCGGAGATCTGAAATTACCGGGAATACACGGCGGATAATCTCCGGTTTTCTCGGCGCCCCAGCAGAGGAGTACGATATCGTGTTCACGTCCAACACAACGGAAGCATTGAATCTGGCTGCGGAAAGCCTTTCACTGGAAGCTGGCGAAGAGACTGAGCCCGTGGTGATCAACACCGTTCTTGAGCATAATTCCAATGAGTTGCCCTGGCGTTTTGCAAAGGGTATCCATCATGAACGGTTAAATGTTGATGCTCAAGGTTTTATCGATCTTGACGAACTGGATACGAAATTAAGCGAATACAATGAGCAGGGTCGTCATGGAAAACGAAGAGTGGCAATAGTAGCGGTCAGCGGCGCCTCGAATGTTCTGGGAACGTGCAACGATCTGGAGGCGATCGGTCGGATTACGCATAAGTACGGTGCACGTCTGCTTGTTGATGCGGCGCAACTGGTGGCACACCGCCCGGTCGATATGGCCGGCACCGGCATCGACTACCTGGCTTTCTCCGGCCATAAGATCTATGCCCCGTTCGGAAGCGGCGCTTTAATCGTGCGCAAAGGGCTGCTAAAATTCAATGATCAGGAAACTTCGCAAATCAGAGAATCTGGCGAGGAGAACCTTGCAGGCATTGCCGCACTGGGTAAATCCCTCGAATTGCTGGAACGGGTGGGTATGGATATTGTGATGAAGGAAGAAATAAATCTGACAGCGCAATTCCTTGAAGGGATGAACCGGGTTCCCGGCATCCGGATTTATGGAATAAAAAGTAGTCTCGACAGTAATTTCACCAGGAAAGCCGGTGTCATATCATTTGATTTCAAGAAAATTATCGCACATACGGTTGCCAAACGCCTGGCCAATGAGTGCGGCATAGGGATCCGTTCGGGCTGCCATTGTGCCCATCTGATCGTCAAGCGGATACTTGGCGTCGCTCCGCCCTTCGAAGGCATTCAACGGCTGATTGTACTCGCTGCACCCGGGTTGAACCTTCCGGGCGTAGCACGGGTTAGCCTTGGGATTGAAAATACGGGCGAAGACGCTGAACGGCTCGTGAAATCGCTGGAAACAATAGTCGGGAAAAAGAGGCGCCTGAACTAATGTTAAAGGATCCTTCTGTATCTGAGAACGGCCAGCCCGATGATCAGGACCAGACCGATGCCCAGAGCCCAGCCGGCGACGGGAATAGCCGCCTGGCCGGCACGGCCAAAGATAACAAAAGGAAATCCTTGCTGGGTCATAGTTCCGCTATCATAAGCTCCACCCCAGGCCGTTGTAAATTGTAGCCCGTTGCCGGTAGGGGCCTGTCCCAGGATGGTAACCGGAGGGGCCCACTCATATCCATAGATATCTGCTCCATCCGACATCCAGACCAGCCAGTAGGTGCCGGGGCCCAATGTCAGGTCAAATTCGCAGTGATTGACCATAATGGGCCGGTTATTGTCAGTAGGCGCTGTTTCAAGGACCCTGTATATTCCGGTAAAGCCGGTAGAGGTCATCCTGTTGGTTACAAAATCACCATAAATGATATTTGAGCCCGGCAACATCGGGTCTCCATCGTATATGGCAAAATAGACCGCGGTGAAGTTTGATGTGGAGGGTGAACCCGCCTGATAGGCATAAAATGCGATACCCACGATATTCCATCCACCCGGATCGGTAACGGTAAAATCATCGGCAATTTTATAACCCAGTGAAAACTGATGACCAAACCCGGAAACGGTCATGCCCAGGGAAGGATTTTGTAATTCACTGATATCGGCCCCATTATAACCGATACCATAATGAGTGATCAGCGGCCCGTTATTGTATAATTCCAGGCTTCTGACCGGCTCCATTACTGGTGCCTGGATAGTTTCTTTAACCTGCGGCAATACCGTACCATTATAAACATCGGCAACCTGTGCTACAGAGAAGTTATGCATCAGACAAATGCAAACGACGGAAATAACCGCCTTTCCAAGGGTATGGAATTTCTTCATAATTAATTGGTTTTTAAATTTTGATGCAATATAATGATTCGGGATCAGAAAAGCAATAAATTTCTATAAAACCTCACGTTCATTTTTCGGTCATTCACTTAACCTTTTCAATCGTTTGAGGAGTGGTGGATGGGAATAATGGAAGAAAACGTAAAGATCGTGCGGACGGAGATTACTTAAATTATTGACAGATAAACGGACGAGCGCATTCCGCAGGCTTTCCGCGTTGTGGTTCACGGCTGCGAAGCGGTCGGCCTGGAATTCATGCTTGCGCGACAGTATATTCAATCCCAGTCCGGTAATGAGAGATATGGGTGTGAACAGAATACCGAAGGCGACCAGGCCCAGGTGGAAGCTCGGCTGGCCGGCTCCAAGGGCGCCCGAAAGGTGCGGATTGTCGAGGAAGCGGCTGAGGATAAACAGGATCAGACCGGTTTGCAGAACCGAGATAACCGTTCCGATCAAAGTATGCTTTTTCCGGTAATGGCCGATCTCATGAGCCAGTACAGCCACCAGTTCGTCGACCGGATGATCTTTGATGAGGGTATCGTAAAGAACGATCCGCTTTTTGCGCCCCAATCCGGTAAAATAAGCATTGGCTTTGGTCGATCGCTTCGAGCCGTCGATCACGTAGATATTTTTAAGGCTGAACCCGGTTTTGCCGGCAAATTCCTCGATAGCATCGCGCAGTTCGCCCGGCTCGAGAGGTGTTTGTTTGTTGAACAGCGGCACAATGATGTTTGAATAAAACAAAGTCATCAGGATAGTAAAGAGACTGATAACGCCCCAGGCGATGATCCAGAACCAACTCCCGGTGACACCGTAAATCCAGACGATCAAAGCCAGCAGCCCCCCGCCTACCACCGCTGCCAGCACCCATCCTTTAATCTTGTCCAGGATAAAAGTCCTGACTGTGGTTTTATTGAATCCGAATCTTTGTTCGATTACAAAGGTTGAATAGATGGAAAAAGGGGTTCCCAGGAAATCAGCCACCACCCCTATCGCACCAAAAAACAAGAGGGCCATCAACACCGGGTTATCTGTTAACGCCCTGACCTGGTTGTCGAGAAAAGCAAATCCTCCCAATAAAAGCATCAGCATGACCAGTATAAAATTGAAGGATTCAGTAAGCTGTGAAAACCAATGGTTTGCCTTCAGGTACTGCTGGGACCGCGAATATTTCTCCTGTTCATAAATACCCTGCAGTTCCTCCGGCAGTTTTTCGCTCCAGCACGTTGCGTTCAGGTAATCCAGCACTCTTTCGAGGAGGAACTCAAAGACAACAATAGCAATGATGAGGACAAACAGGATCTTTTCCATAAATAATATAGGATCAATAACTTCCGGCCCGTTTTCTGACGAACCACTCTAATGTCAGCAATCCCAGGATCAGGAGGAGTATCCAGCTTTTATTCAGCAGGTCTTCATATTTCTTGCCGGTGTATGTCAGCGGGCGGATATCCTCCCTCTCAAGTATTGCGGATGCCAGTTTATCCAGATCAGCCGGATAGAACATTTCCCCTCCTGTTTCACTGGAAATCTGGTACAGCAGGTTATGGTCGGCCACGGTATTCAGGGCTTCGAGGTCAAGAGAGAGCACAGAAAATTCACCGGTCTCATAAAGTGTTCGTCCGTCGAGGCTGGTTTCGGCACGGAAGGAATAATTGCCCGGCGGGAACGCGCCGGCATCCAGGTGGTAGGAATTGCCGGTTTTATTGAATACATAGGGAAATGTTTTACCTTCTTCATTTATTATACTTAACTGAACCTCCGGAAGTGTAGTTAATTCATAGTTATCATTATAGACTTCTGCATCGAATATAACGGGGGTTGTCTCGCGAAATCTGCCCGGTTGGTAGACCCTGAAGTTTTTCTTCTGGTCTTTCAGGCTAAGGTATTGTACCAGCTTATTAATCAATTCATTAAACGACTGGTGGTTTTGAAAACGGGCATAATTAAAGAGTCTCCATTTCCAGAGCCCTTCGCCGGCAATAATACCTTTACGCCCTTCGAGGGTTTCGTTGAGGAGGATGAGCGGGCGGGTGGTTTCGACGCTTCCGATGCGCTGGCTGACAAGCACCCGGGCGGCGTTGGCCACCTGGTAATCGCCCAGGGGGGCCACCAGGGGCGGCAGGTCGGAAAGCCAGGAAACGGTACTCTCACTCAGCGAAAAAGCGGAAAAGGCCGGATTATACTTCGGTACGGCCTCTTCGAACGACGGCCGGGCGGTTACGATACTTAACCCCGGCTTCGACTGGTTAACCCGGGCCAGGTCAGACTGTTTTCCAAGGATAAACAGGACCGGGATGGCCTTTTCGGTTATTTCCCGGGTGATATTTTCGGCAGGGAAATTCACTGAAGGCAGTTGATGCAGGATTACGAGGCTGTAACTATCCAGCTTTCCTGTAAAATCATTCAGCGTAGAAACATCAACCTCATAATTCATATTTGATAATATCGCCTGGCGCAGCGCGCTTATATCGGGATGCGGTGCTCCTGAAAGGATGAGTACGCGGCTCTTTGCATCGAGCACCTCCACAAAAATATCTTTTCGGTTATTGGAATACGACAATTCCCCGTCGATCGGATCGATGATGACGGTAAATTTCTGAAGTCCTTTTCTTTTAGCTTCCAGCACGATCCTGAATGTCTGAGTAAAATCATCATCATTAACCTGAAAATCCTGGGAGAAGAGGACATTATCCTGCTGGACGATCCTCAGCCTGCTTTGGTTACCGGCGGCATTGCCGGCTCTGACAACTACTTCCAGCGGGAACTTATTATTCAGGTAAACCATCCGGTTATAATTCACGCCTGCAACCACCAGGTCTTTCCGGATGCTGGTATCGCCCAGGGCGACTGTATAAACCGGAAAAGGTATATCTTTCGCCCGGTATAGTGGATTGGTCCCGGTATTGAATATCCCGTCGGATACAAGGATCAGCGCTCCTATGTTTCTATTGGTGTATATATTAACGATTTCACCGACTGCATTGGCTATATCCGTCGCTTTGCCATTAAAGGTTGCGGACCCGTTGTAATCTGCACTGCCATCCAGCCGGTACACTTTCTCATCAAAATAGTATTTCTGGGCTTCGCCCCTTTCGGTGAGTTTATCGGCCAGGTTATCCAGAATAGCCGGTAATTCACTTTTAACCGCAAGGGAATCTTTGTGGATGATCACCGATTCTGAGTTATCCAGGGCGAAAATCAGCAACGGTTTTTCCTTCTCCTTTGAAGTGGTCTTGACAAACGGTGCCAATAACAGGAATGAAATAAAAAAGATGGCCAGGAAGCGGACAATGCCCAGGATGGTTTTAAGATAACCGGGGAACTCATTTTTCCGGTCGCGGAAATAGAGGCTCGTGGCATAGCCGAATGCCAGCGCCAGGCAGACAATGATCAGCCAGGAAGGTTGTCCGGTAAAGAGTTCGGGCATCAGATCAGGTATTCATTCCTCCGCAGACGTTGATCACCTGGCCGGTGACATAATCCGACAGGTCGGAGGCAAGGAACAGGGCTATGTGGGCTACATCCTCGGGTTTGCCTCCCCTTTTCAACGGAATATCTTTAATCCATGCCTCCCTGACATCCTGCGGCAGCTTTGCCGTCATTTCCGTTTCGATAAATCCGGGGGCAATGGCATTACACCGGATATTACGGGAGCCGAGTTCCTGTGCGATGGATTTGGTAAATCCGATCAGGCCCGCTTTGGAAGCAGAATAATTGGATTGCCCTGCATTACCGCTGACACCGACGACGGAGCTCATATTGATTATGGATCCGAAGCGTTGTTTGAGCATGTATTTCTGCACGGCCCGGGTCATGGCGAAGACCGATTTCAGGTTGACTTTGATCACCAGATCCCAGTCGGCTTCGGTCATTCGCATCAGCAGGTTATCCCGGGTAATTCCCGCATTATTGACGAGGACATCAATTATACCGAAGTCGTTCACGATCTGGTCGACAACAGCTTCAGCTCCATTGAAATCACTGGCATCGGAAGTATACCCTTTGCCTTTCCTGCCCATTGCAGCAATCTCTTTTTCAAGGCTTTCCATATTTTCATCGGCCCGCAGATCGGTAAAAGCGACATCAGCGCCCTGAGCGGCAAATTGAAGCGCGATAGCCCGTCCAATCCCACGGGCAGCGCCTGTTATGAGAGCGGTCTTGTCTTTCAGCAGCATAGGTCAATTTTTTTCAAATTTACGAATAATAAGCTAAAAATCATCGGGCTACAGCCACTTGACCAGGTTAAAATCCTGTTTATGTGCGAGCCATTCCTTTTTTGGATATAACCTGAACGCAAAATGGTACACGCCTATTTTCTCCATCGGGATTTTACATGTAAATTTTGCAACGCCGGGAGCCGAATCCACCATCTTCATCTCTTCTTTATGCATAATTTTATTAACGGTATCCATCTCCTTTTGTCCGAAAAGGATATCTAAACCAAGGTCTTCACCTTTGATCCCGTTGAGTTTCAGTTCTATCTCCGCAATAAAATTATCGCCCAGGTCGAGGGATTTCCGGGCCGGGTCCGGTACGGCGATCCGCCTGACTTCGATATGGTTCCATCCGGCCCTCATTTTTGACTTCCACGCTTCGATATCACGGGCAAGCTGATAATCATCACTGCGGATATCTTTCGAACGCCTGATCAGTCTGTCATAATATTTGTGCTGATAGTCATCGAGCATCCTTTTCATCGTATAATGCGGCGCGATCTGGGAAATACAGTTCTTAATATAAGACACCCACTTTTTGGGAATCCCGTTATCCCTTTGGTAAAACACCGGCAGAATCTCATCTTCCAGCAGATCATAGATTGTTTCGGAATCGAGCTCGTCCTGGAATTGCTGGTTTACATAAGTCCTGGCTTCCCGCAAGGCCCAACCGGCGTGAGGCCTGTATCCTTCGGCCCACCAACCATCGAGCACACTCAGGTTCAGAACGCCATTCATAACCGCCTTTTCACCACTGGTTCCGGATGCTTCCAGGGGACGTGTGGGGGTATTCAGCCAGATATCGACACCGCGAACGAGCTTTTTGGCCAGTTCCATGTCGTAGTTCTCGATAAAAAATATCTTCCCGGCGAAGTCGGGCTTTCTTGACATTTCCACAATGCGCTTGATCAGGTCCTGGCCGGCGCCGTCAGCCGGGTGAGCTTTTCCGGCATAAATAATCTGGATGGGGAATTGTTTATTGTTCAGCAGCGCCGAAAGCCTTTCAGGGTTACTGAAAAGCAGGTGAGCCCTTTTATATGTAGCGAACCGGCGGCTAAAACAAATCGTCAGCGCATTCTCATCCAATGCATCGACCATCCTCAGCTTCAGTTTTGGGTTCTCCTGCCGTCGCGTCAGTTCATCCGTAAGCCGGTCTTTCAGATATTGGATCAGATCTTTCCGATAATGGTTTCTCAGTTTCCAGATCTCTGCATCAGGAACTTCCCGGATTTTCTCCCAGAATGACGCATCCGACTGATGCAACAGGTATTCTTCGCCGAAGTGCTTCCTGTAAAGGTCAATCCAGTGGCTACCGGTCCAGGTCGGGTGGTGAACGCCATTGGTCACATACCCGATATGCAGTTCATCGGCATAATATCCTTCATAAAGACCGTGAAACATCTCCCTGGAGACCCGACCATGGATCTTGCTGACACCATTGACTTCCTGTGACATTTTAACGGCCAGAACGCTCATGGAGAATTTTTCCCCGGGGTCATTTTCCCGGAATTTGCCCAGGTTCATAAAATCCTGCCAGGAGATGTTCAAGCGCTCGGGATAATGCGAGATATAAGTACGAAGAAGGTTTTCGTCGAAGAAATCATGTCCGGCGGGAACGGGGGTATGCGTTGTAAAAAGGGATGATGCGCGCACCACTTCGAGCGCCTGGTGGAAAGTGAGCCCTTTTTCCTGGACCAGGATCCTGAGCCGTTCGAGGTTCAGGAAGGCCGCATGTCCTTCATTGATATGATACACATCGGCCTCGATTCCCAGTTCATTCAGGGCCCTGATCCCTCCGACCCCCAGCAGGAGCTCCTGTTTGAACCGGTTTTCCCAGTCGCCGCCGTAAAGCTGATGCGTTACATTCCTGTCGGCCAGTGAATTATCGGAGATATCCGTATCCAGCAAATAAAGCATGATCCGTCCGACTTTGACTTTCCATACCTGGGCAAAAAGCGTACGGCCGGGAAGCGCGATTCGTATTTTCATTAGTTCCCCATTGCCGTTAAACACGCGGCTGAGGGGAAGGTGGGAAAACTTCTGACGGTGGTATTCGGCAATCTGGTCGCCGAAAAAGGAAATGCTTTGCTGAAAATACCCATAACGGTATAACAGCCCGACGCCGACCATATTTTTATTGGAATCGCTGGCCTCTTTCAGATAGTCGCCGGCCAGGATTCCCAGGCCGCCCGAATAGGTCTTGATATTGCTGTCGAGGCCGAACTCCATGCTGAAATAAGCTATTTTTTCTTTAGGCTTTTTTTCAGCCAGGGCCATATAATCCTGGAACTTTGCATAGACTGCATCCACTTTTTGAATGAAAGCCGAATCTTTTTCCAGTGATTTCAACCTGTTGATATTGAGTAATTCGGCTAGTATCCTGGGATTTCGTCCCGATTGTTTCCAGAGTTCCGGATCGATCTGTTCAAAGAGTTCCTCTGCTTCATGGTTCCACGTCCACCAGAGGTTGTAGAACATCCTGGAAAGTTTTTCCAGGCCTTTCGGGATGGAAGGTTCAACAACGATCCGGTTCCAGATGGGTTTCTGCTCAACGGGTATATCCTTCAGAAAGTAGGCTTCAGGCTGTCTTTTGTCGCGGAACAGTTCGAACCGCTCATCCGACTTCGATAACGCGAATGAATAGGCTTCCCTGTAATAACCGAAAAATTCATCCCAAAGAGAAGTTTTTGAGAGGCCTGCGGCCAGGGATTTCAGCGATTCCTTTTCTTCCGGGTTTTTCAGTGTAAAGGCCTGGATATGGCGGATCAGCTCGGTCAGCAATTCTGCCGTATTCGTGTCGGTACGGGTAAGTACTTTGACGGCTTCGTTCTTTTTCCGATAGACCGATTTGATCCAGAGCCCGAAGCCAGCCAGGGTCGTGGTAACGGTGGGGATACCAAATGCGGCGCTTTCAAGCGGGGTATATCCCCAGGGCTCATAATAAGAAGGAAAGACCGTAAGATCGAAACCTGCCAGGAGATCATAATAATGCAGGTTAAAAATACCATCATTACCGTTCATGTAGGCCGGAATAAAGATGATCTTCACCCTGTCGTCCGGGTTGTTTGACAGACCCGACTCCCTGATCTTATGCAAGACCGGATCGTATTCCTCATGATGAATGAAATGGGTCAGGTATTTTTGAGATGGAGTCTCATGGCAATCCTCCAGCAGTGCGCGGTTTGGGCCTGCCACATTAGCCGGGACCATGATGCAGGCCAGGATAGGCGCACCCTCCAATTGATTCAGCTCTCCCAAACTTTCGATGAAAAGGTCAATTCCCTTGTTCCTGAACTCATAGCGTCCGCTGATGAGCAGCATCACAGAATCGTCAGGAATATCGGTGCAGGTCAGCTTCCGGGTTACCTCCAGCAACGTTTCGCGGGCTGCGGCCCGTTTTTCAGCCATCTGGCCGGGTCCGGGAATGATCCCCGGGTCGAACCCGTTGGGGGTCACAAAATCGGTTTCCTTGCCCAGTAACAATTTACACTCCCGGCTGGTAATTTCCGATACGGTCGTAAAGCAATCGGCCACATTAGATGCACATCTCTCGAGTGAATACTTCGATGTAACCTGGTAGGAATGAGCCAATGCACCGGCATCGAGCTTTTCCATGTTTTCATATAGCAGCTTTCCATTACCGGCGATCGCCCTTCCGAGCATAGTCGCGTGTGTCGTAAAGACCGTACCGGCCTGGGGGACATATTTTTCCAGATACAGAACGCCTGCGCCGGTCATCCATTCGTGAAAATGGGCAATGATCCTTTCCCTCGACGTGAAATGGAATTCGTAAAAATTCTCGATCACTTTTGCCGCGCCATAACCGAACATGACCGGCTCAATGTAATCCCATCCGCCGGAGATCGAGTCGAGCTGGTAGGTTTCCCAGAACTCTGCCAGTATCTGGTCTTTCCGGGAAAAGAAGGTTGTAAAATCGACCAGGATGGCAATCGGGCGGCAGGGAATGTTCCAGTGTCCGATCCGGATATTGAGTCCGTCTGACTGTGCTTTCTCCTTCCAGGCACGGAACAGTTGTATGTCTTCCGTAAATTCAGGATTGGCCAGGGTTTCTTTCCACACATCCGGACCCAGGACAATATAGTGCTCGCCGTATTCTTTGCACATGAACGGCGCCTTGGTGCTTATAACCGTGTGAATTCCACCGACTTTATTACAGACTTCCCAGCTGACTTCAAATACATAGTCGGGTTTTAGTTTATTGGGGTGTTCCATGAAAAGTAATTAAATGCTGTGCAAAAATATCTTTTTAAATCAAAAAAGAAGGTTCGGAAAAAGAAACAGGAAATAATGCAGAAAAAAGCAGATTAGCGCGGCTTTTTCGGAGCATCTTTCTTTTTGAGCACAGGTTTTTTAGCTGTTTTCTGTTTAGTTTTGGTAACCGGTTTGATGTCTTTAGCATCTTTTTTAGCCTTCTTCACCGGGGCCGGCACCACAGCATCCGGCTCATTCGCCGGAGCATGCCGGGTGGCATATAGACTCCCTCTTTTTTCAAGCCTTAACCTGAAATCGGCCAGGACATTCATATAGTTGATATACGCATCATACGGTGATCCGTAAGGGTTGAAATATTTATGGACATCGCCGTCGGAGAACCATTTTGTGCACATGTAATAGAAGTGATCGGATGCCTGCAGAAAGCACCAGTCCTTTCTGATTTCGGGATCGTCCGACTGTTTCACCAAAGGTTCGAGAGCGTAGAGATTATCAAAGGCGTCATCCTGAAGGTCATTGCCCAGCCAGGCCGTCAGGTCCCGTTCCTCATCCGCCCATGAGATCGGGTATTCGACATGGATGGCCGATACGGGCTGCAATTTGTCTGCCAGTTCTGACGGTGTATTGAATGTAAAGTCAGAATGCGAGAAGATTCTGGCCGGCAATGCTTTCATAAAATCGAAGATACCGGTTTCCCTCCACTGGTGTTCACCGAATGTCTCATAATCCATGAAGAGGTTCACTACCTCATGCTTACGGTCGAAAGCATTCAGCCAGTCGACGAACTTCTCGGTTGTCAGCGGCCATTCCGACCATCCCCTTTCCGAAAAACGGAAGGCGATATCATCCGATAGCTGGTAATTCCGCATAAGCACCTTCAGTTTAGGATTAAGTGCATTACAATAGATAAAGTTCGGCGTTTTCCATCCGAGGATATGCCGGGCCCCTTCGGTGAGGGCCGCTTTGAATCCCATTTCCGCCGCCATTTCACCGATGCCGTCGGAATAGATCAGCTCGGTATTTCTGAAAGTAACAGGCTCAACGCCGAAGAGTTCTTTGATCATTTCCCGGTGCTTTTGTACCTGGCTGATGAATTCATCCCTGCTTCGCAGCGAGCTCAGCGAATGAGCGTATGTCTCGGCCAGAAACTCCACACTGCCTGTGTCGGCTAGTTTTTTAAAACTCTGCAGTACATCGGGTGCATACATTTTCATCTGTTCCAGCGCTAACCCGGAAATAGAAAAGCTCACCCGGAAAGCCGGACCGTATTCTTTGATCAGTTCCAGCAGCAATTTATTCATGGGCAGGTAGGATTTATCCGCTACTCTCCTGAGAATAAACCTGTTCTGGTAATCATCATAATAATTATGATAAGCGCCGATATCGAAAAACCGGTAAGTCCGGAGCCTCACGGGCTGATGGATCTGGAAATAAAAGCAAACTGAGCGCATTTCGTGCTGTTTTGGATTTATTATTTCTTTAACATTTCTTCGTAAACGTCTTTGACCTTCAGGCCGGCATGTTCCCACTTCAGGCTTTCCACCTCGTCTTTGCCGTATTTGGTAAACATCCGGTTAAGGCCATTATAATGAAGGACCGAATAGATGGCGTCGGCCATGCCGTGCACATCCCAGAAATCGACCTTCAGGGCATGTTTCAGCACTTCCGATACACCCGACTGCTTTGAAATAACCACGGGCACATTGGAGCGCATCGCTTCCAGCGGAACGATACCGAAAGGCTCCGAAACCGACGGCATGACGAAGACGTCGGACATGGCCAGCATCCGGTCGACCGCTGTCCCTTTCAGGAATCCCGTAAAGTGGAATTTATCGCCCATCCGGAGCTCGGCCACGCGGCGGATCATTTTTTCGAGCAGGTCGCCGCTGCCGGCCATGACAAACCTGACATTGGGATCGCGCTCCAGGACGAGCCTGGCGGCTTCAATGAAATAATCGGGGCCTTTCTGGAAGGTGATCCGGCCCAGGAAGGTCACGACCTTTTCCGGGACATATTTGGCCCCGTTGATCTCTTTAATCTCAGCCGGTTCCACCGCATTATGAACCGTTACGACCTTTTCTTCCGGTATTCCGTATTTTTCGATGATGATGTTCCGGGTAAAGTTGCTTACCGCGATGATCTTATCGGCCTCTTCCATCCCTTTCCTCTCGATTTCATAAACGGGCGGATTTACATTTTCGCCGGAGCGGTCGAATTCGGTAGCATGGACATGGATGACCAGCGGTTTGCCGCTGACATATTTTGCAGCGATGCCGGCCGGGTAGGTCAGCCAGTCGTGCGAATGGATCAGGTCGAAATCTTTTGATGTTGCGAGAGCAGAGGCCACGAGGGCGTAACGGGAGACTTCTTCCAGAAGGCTCGTACCGTATCCTCCTGCAAACTCGAATTTATCAGCAAAAACGTGGCTCTCTTCAGATATCTTGTTCAGTTCTTCCTGGGTATGGATCCTTTCAAACTCTTCCGGGCTGACGTAAGGGATGATATTGGAGCCGATCTCCATATATTCGATCCGTTTCCAGTATTCTTTGTACCTGGAATTCTTCATGTTGACGGTAATATCGCTGGCATTGACCAGTCTGACCGCCTCCTGGTCTTCGTCGCCGTATGCCCGTGGTACCACGAAGATCATATCCACGCCATGTTTGGCCAGACCCTTTGTCAGGCCAAAACAGGCTGTTCCAAGGCCTCCGGAAATATGTGGCGGGAATTCCCACCCGAACATCAGTATTTTCATGCTATTTCAGTTCCAAGTTCCAAGTTCCAAGTTCCAAGTTCCAAGTTTCAAGTTCCAAATCTCCAAATCTTCAAATCGCCAAATCGCCAAATCGCCAAATCGTCAAATCGCCAAATCTTCAAATCGTCAAATCGCCAAATCTTCAAATCTTCAAATCGCCAAATCGACCAATCATTTCTTTTATCCTCAGCAATTCAGCCACGCTCCATGCCTGTGAGATAGCGCCCCGGGCCGTGTGCGGCGGGTCCCCGTCATAAATTTCCGAAACAGTGGCCAGGCCGTGTTCTTTCATCACCGGTTCAAAGCCATCGTAAATCGATTTGACAAACGGCAATCCCTGTTCACCGTAAATCTTCAGGTATCCTTCCACAAAGTGACCGAGCAGCCAGGGCCAGACCGTTCCGTTGTGGTAGGCTTCATCGCGTGTTTTCTGGTCGCCGTGGCAGGCACCTTTGTAGTTCGGATTTTTCGGATCGAGCGACCGGATACCACGAGACGTAAGCAATTCCTTCCGCACCACTTCGAGGACCTTCCGCCGGGTCTCTTCTTCGAGCGGCGAATAGGGCAAAGAGGTTGCTATGATCTGGTTGGGGCGGACTGAAAAATCTTTGAAATCACCATTGACATAGTCGGCCAGGTATGATTTCTGCTCGTTCCAGAAGGTCTTCAGGAAAGCATCCGGAATTTTATCCGCCACTGGTTTCCATTCTTTTATGAATTTCTTATCACCGTTTTTGCCGGCGAGTTCCAGGGCAAAGCAAACCGCATTAAACCATAAGGCATTGATTTCCACCGCCAGTCCATGGCGCGGCGTGACCGGCCTTCCGTTCACCACGGCATCCATCCAGGTCAGCGCCAGCCCTTGTTGCCCGGCATAAACCAGCCCATCGTCCTGCACATGGATATAGTCGGGCATTCCGGCGCGGTAGCCTTCCAGCACATTCCGGATTTTCGATCCGTATGTTTTCCAGATATCCTGGTGGTCACCGGTACGGATGACATACTGCTGCAAGGCCCAGATGAACCAGAGCGAAGCGTCGGCCGAGTTGTAGGCTTTTTTGTTTTTAATCCCGAAATTGGGGAATAGAGGGCCTTTCATATCCCGGACCATGGTATCGATCACCGACCGGAAAGTCTTCAGATCGTCGAGTACCAGCGTGAGGCCGGGCAGTGCGATAAACGTATCCCTGCCCCAGCGCCCGAACCAGGGAAATCCGGCAATGATATCGGTACGTTTTCCTTTTTTGACGATGAACTGCTGGGCGGCGTTGACCAGGCAGTGGTCGAAACTGTCGCGAGGCACCCTTTTTTTCACTTCGCCGTCGAACGCTTTTTTGATCGAGACCGGGGCGATTTCCTCGGTACCGGCGCAAAACACCACGCTCTCCCCTTTCTTTATATCGATCTCGAAAAAGCCGGGTACCAGCAGGTCTTCCTGGTATTCGTAGCCTCTTTCCATCTCCATCTGGTACTCGATGTTGTAGTTCCAGTCGGGTACATGGGTGTATTCCGGGGTTTTGGAGAATTGCATATAAAGGTGCGAATAGCCGGTATAGAGCTTCATCCGGATGCCGTTGGGCACTTTTTCGTATTTTGTATTGGCGTTGATATTGGCTTTGCTGAGGCGGTGCGCATTGCGGAATGCCAGGAAGGGCCTCAGGCGGAGTCTTGTCGGCGAGTGGGCGTCGATGAGTGTCCAGCGGATGAGGTACCGGTCGGCATTGGTAGCGAACAGCATTTCCCGTTTCAGGACGACTCCGCCGACCTGGTAGATATTATGGGGTATCGGTGTGGTGGAGAAGTGGGTCAGGTAGCGATGGCCGTGCGGATGGTACACTCCGCCGGGGTATTTATGGATACCCAGGTTAAACTCGGCGCCGTGCTGGATAACCGTCTCGTCGAGGTTTGAGAGGAGCACGTGATTGTCGTCGTCGAGGGCCGGTTGCGGCACGACGAGCATTCCATGGTACTTCCGGGTATGGCATCCGACCACATTCCGGCTGGCATAGGCGCCGGCGCGGTTGGTACGGATCAGTTCACGGCTGAGTGAAAATTCAAGATTGACCAGTTGTTTTTTATCAAATTCGATATAGCTCATAGGGCTTTATAAATCAATATTTTTCTGCAATTGGACCGAGGCAAGAACCGGCCTGCAAAGGTAAGGAAAGTTTTAAGAATTTTCATTCCGCATTTCACAATACCAATGCCATTTAACAAATTTTGTGAAATGGCGTACCTTAATTGAGATGGAGTCTCACTGACGAAAGTTATCAACCCCTCTTGACTTTCCTATCGACTTTTATTATATTTGTCCCGCCCCCCAACCATTGATCTTTTAAGCAATTCAATTAATCCCGATGATACGGTTTTGCCTGAGGTCGTATTTCCGTAGAGAGAGAGAGAGAGAGAGAGAGTAATCTTTCTTCCGGAAAAGATATTTCCTCCATAATTAACTGACTAACTGAAGCCAGTTCTAATTAATCGAATAATTCATTTAATTTTATAAAACCATGAAAACAATATTTTTCAAGATTTCCTGGCTGATATTTACGTTGATAAATCTAGTTAACGGATACAGCCAGATCAATAACAGCACATTAAGCGATGAAGTGATATACCTGGATCCTGATACCTGTTACCCGGGATTAGCGAATGGCAGTCCTTCCCGGGATCAAGGACCTGAAACGGTTTGGCTGAATACAGGTTTGCCTATTTCAGGAGGAATTCCTTATGATATAATTTACGTGGAGGATGAGATAGATCCTTTAAACTCTCTCATATTTATCTATACAGAAAGGAAATTGTTAACCTATTATATGTTTGAGTATATATGGGGGCCGACAATAGACCTGACTGAGTATGGTTCACAGACACTTTTTAAACTAACCCAACCGCTGCTTTCTAATTCAAGGGAAAAACATCTTGCTTATAATCCAGTCAAACATGAATTATATTGTTTGACTCAAGATTTAAAAATTCTTGTAATTGATCCTTTTTCTCTGGTAACAGCACCCATAATCAGAGAGATTGTTCCAAACACCGATATTGGGTTGCTGGACTGGGCTATTCTTAAGTACGATCCTGTTTCGCAATATATATTCCTGGGTCTTTGCCGGTATCATGACGCTTCAGAAGCAGAATTAATGGCATTTAACACAACGGATTATACTTTTGAATATTCCATCCACAATGGAAACCTTACTGATGTTTCTTTTAATCCTAATCCATATTACTCTATACTTTACTTATCGTCTAATAGTGAAATCCAGTTAAGAAATACACTGGATGGATCTTTAATAAATTCTTATCCAATGCCTTGTTCAATGGGAGTAATATTTAATGCATACAACGAAAGTACAGGCCTGAATAAAACTTACTGTTTGCCGAAGAGCAATATTATTGTAGAGGATAATGCACTGGTCTTTACAGGGAATAATACCAATCCACAGACGAAATCAATGGCAAAAGGTAATTTTGGATGTGGTATTTATAATGCACTTTCCGATAAAGTATATATTGGTTACACCAGCATAGGAACTCTTCCGAGTGGATTCATATCATTCGACCCTGATACAGAGAACATGACAGATCATGAATTAACAAATGATGATATTCTTATGGATATGGCAAACCTTGAAGAAAGGGTTTTTATTAGCACAAGGGACCATATCTATTGTTGTAAAAATGGCACAAACTATCCGGATTATACATTAGATTCGCCGGACAGCTATTTTTACCGTATTACAACCACCAATTTTTTCAACTACCCTCGCATTTGGGCTACAAATTTGATGGATCAGTCATTACAAATTGCTAATGCTCCTGCTGAATTTATCAATTTGGAATGGTATGAGCCGGAGCCTTATAGTGGAGCGGCACTGCAAGGATTTTTTAATCATACGGATCAAAAGCTTTACCTTTACTACGGAAAGCGGGATGGAGACCACAAATTCATGTACATCTATGATCCGGCAACAGCAGATATTACGTCAGTCAGGATTGATCATAATCCAACCGGTGTGATTGTGGATGAAGTGACCAATATTATTTATTTCTCAAGATGGCTGGATAATTTTATAAAAAGATATGATGCTGACGGCAATTCCTGGTTGCAACCTATTAATTTGCCGGAGGGATTTTCATTCTGTTATGAGATGTATATATCAGACAGGATGTTATATTGTGTTACAAAAATTAATCAGGGAGAAGTAGATGCGGCCCGCTTGCTTATTTATAACCTGGACGAGCCACTGGCGGAGCCGGAAATAATTGATATTCCGTGCTTCAGTCCAAGCGGATATCCAATTGTAGCACATTACACCGTTGATAACATTGGCAGGATTTATATTTCTATTCGATTTGTAGAGAAAAACCAAGGAAGAGTGATCAGGATCAATGAAGATTTTAGCATGACTGATTTTGGGATCAACTTTGTGGAACCTGATGAAATACTTTATGATCCATTACAACATAGAATTTTACTCAAGTACCTCGAATCGGACAATATCTCAATCTTAGATTTCGAAGCTTCCCCTCACTCCTATCAGAATTTTCAACCACGTGAGGGGCTTGCTATTATTGATATGGAAATCGATCCCATTTCAAATTTAGTTTATTTTGATTATAATGATATTCAACAGAATGGGTATATCGATATCTTTACTACCAATGGCATATTCGTGAAAACCGTCCAGGTGGGATATCTGGCATTGGCTCTGAAATATAATCCTAACAATGGTCTTATGTATGTTCACGTTCCTGAAAACCACGCCGCTGATAGAAAGGAACAGTTATGGAGCATAGACCCGGGTACATTTGATGTCTATTCAATGGATCTTGGTCAAAACGAGGGCCATTGGAGAAATGCTGTCTATTTAACTGATTTGATCCTGGATGAAGAAAATAACAAAATCTATTCGGTCAGCGCTCATGGAAATATTAAAATCATCAATTGCAGTAATGACCAACTCACTCTGCAACCCGGCTGGAACTGGCTCTCTTATCCGCGACTCGACCGCAGCCAGGGCGCTCCGGCTCCGGAAGAAGTGCTCCAACAGAATTACTTTTCTGTTGGTTATGAGAATTTGTTAATGACATACTACAATTATTTATGGCATCCGACTAATTTGGCATCTGTAACATGGGAAGAAGGTCCTGCTGGTTGGACATACGATGGTTTAACAGAAGTTTACAGTGAACGAGGATATAAAATCCATCTGTTACCTGAGCAAAGCAGGATCCTGGATTTGACGGGCACAATACTTGATCGTGCATCTACATTTCTATTATATGCAATTAACCCGAATTGGATTGGATATTTTCTCCCGATAACGCAGAGCCCGTTCGATGCGATCCCTGAAGAATTTCTTAATAAAATCACTCGTATAACAGGGCAATATTGGAGTTGTTTCAAAAAAGACCCGCTTCCCCCGTTGAAAAGTTCGGGAAGCCTCTGGGGCTGTGCCTGCCAGCAGGGAAGGATCGAGTTGAAATACGGTGACATGATTACCGTCAATACCGTTGAAGAAATCGGCGCTTTTCACTGGCAGTACGGGGGAATATTTGCCAGTGTGGAGCCGAAAGCCCCATCACTTTATTTTCAGTATGAAGAACAGCCGGCATATGATGCGATCTTTATCGAACTGGATACCCTGAACCTGCCGGAAGAGATCGGGGCATTTGCCGGAGATTCCTGTATTGGTGCAACTACGGTATTGCCCTCCGACACCATGGCCCTGATCTGCGCTTACACCGAAGGATTTGAAGGCGAGGAGATCACCTTCGAACTGCTGTATCCAACCAAATCGGCCAGGCCAAGGTGCAGGGATTATTCTGTTCTGAATACCACCACAGGAATTCGTGAAAAACGCAGAATTGTAGCAGGAGAAAACCAGCCCTATTTCCTGGTTTCATTGAAATCACAGGAAAATATTCCGGCTGATGAGGCGGCATTCAATGTCAATGTCCGGCCAAATCCGGCTAGGGATGAATTTACCGTATCGTACTTCTCCGGGGAAGAGGCGTTGGTCGAGTTGTCGTTGATCAATACATTGGGATTACCGGTCAGAAGCTGGCAACGAGGGATCCAGGGCGCGGGGAGCTATTCGATTATGATCAGTACCACCGGTTTGCCTTCAGGTTGTTACTACCTGAAGGTCAAGGCTGGTAATGCTGTTGAAATACAAAAAATTATAATCATTCATTAACATTTAACGGGAGTGCATCAAAAGTCTTTAATAAACCACAAAGGCGCACAAAATATATCACAAAGGCGCGCAAAGTACCTGATTACAGGATTAAAACCTTTGTGCGCCTTCGTGCAACCCTTTGTGTTCCTTTGTGGTTAAGTATTTTTGAGAAATCCTCATTAAAATAAGAGCATTGAAGATAAAAAATATCATTGCCATTTTCTGGTTTATGATCCTGTTGATCAACCAGGCTTATCCACAGATCATCACCGTCAAACAGGATGGAACCGGCGATTTTACGGCAATTCAACAGGCCATAATTGCTAGCCAGGACGGGGATACGGTGCTGGCCTGGCCGGGAATCTATTATGAAAACCTGGATTTCAATGGCAAAAGCCTTACCCTGGCCAGTCTGAACTTGACTACAGGCGATCCAACATATATCCATACAACAGTAATTGATGGCAATCAGCAGGGAAGATGTGTCACAATGAATTCAAACGAACAACTTGCTGCAATCTATGGATTTACCATGAGGAATGGATGGGAAAGGTTCGGTCCGCACGCCATTTCCGATAATTCAGGTGGTGGAATTCTGGCATACGAAATTGGGGAACTCAAAGTCACGAATTGTATAATCAAGGATAATCAGGTGAACGGCGGTGGAGGGGGAATATATTGTAAAGATTTGACATTGTATTTATCTGGAGTATTTATTTTTAACAATTATGCTGTAAGTGGCGGCGGCGGAATTTGTCTTGTGGTTGACGGTAACATTATATTTGATAGTATAAACAGGTGCAATATTTATTTGAATTATTCTGCCAGGGGTAATGACTTTGCTCATAATGTCTCACATCCCATTGAAGTTATTGTGGATACTTTTACCGTGATGAATCCTGACATCTATTATCTTTCATCTACGGATATGTACGGATTTCAAAATGGGCTTATCACTTATGATATCTTGCACCATAAGATCGAACCCGTGAACGGTGATTTATTTGTCAGTCCTGTCGGGAGTGATTCCAACAGCGGCACTTCGCCTGACGACCCGTTACGGTCGGTTTCATTTGCGCTCACAAAGATTGTCTCCGACAGCCTGCATCCCAACACTATTCACCTGGCAAACGGCGTCTATTCTCTTTCATTTACCGATGAAAAATACCCGTTGAACATACGTAGCCACATTACCATCGAAGGGGAACACCAGGATTCGGTGTTTCTCGACGGAGATTCTATAATCTATATACTGAAAGGAAATAATGAAGTTTCGGATTTCGTTTTCCGAAATCTGACCATATGCAATGGAAACGGGATTATTAACACTTCCATCGGTGTTGGTTTAATGAGATTATACGTTAATTATAATGCCCTTTTTGAAAATGTATCGCTTACAGGAGGAGTCGGTGATCTCCGGAGCACTTTTACTCTTATAGGCGATAATACGACTTTCAAAAATGTCAGGATTTTTGAGAATTATGGTGGTTTCCCGCATTGTGCGATACACCCCCTGGCTTTTTTACCGGGGGTCATCGTACACGATACAGTAGAGTTTATAAACGTAAAATATTTTTATAATCAACCTTCCCCAAACCCATTATATGGTCTAGGTGATGGGATATCTGTCGGTGGTACTCTGGAATGGGACAATTCCATGACCGTCAATTTTATCGGATGTGAGTTTACTGACAATGTGGAAAATTTTACAGGCTGGAACGCAACGACCTGCCTGATAATAAATGAAAACGCGAAGGCCAACCTGGTGAATTGCACACTGGGGAACAACTTATGTCAGGTAAGTCCCGAAGGATATGCCATAAATATCTATAATAAGGGCAAGGTTGATATTTACAATTCAATCTTATATGGTAATGTCCATCATCAAGCCAGTCTTTCCGGCGATCTTGATAAACCTGCCATGCTAAACATTTATTCTTCGTTAGTTGAAGGTGGCCAGGAAGATATCTACATTTCCGACCCGGTCCATACCCTTTGGTATGACCCAAGTAATATTGATACCGATCCGATGTGGGATACCGCATCAATGTATCCATACAGTCTATCTTTCGGATCCCCATGCATCGACGCCGGCACCCTCGATCTTCCTCCCGGCCTCGAACTCCCTGAATATGACATCGCCGGCAATCCCCGCGTTTACGGAGAATCCGTTGATATGGGAGCATACGAATATGGCCCCTGGGTCAATGTGCCTTCGGCACCCGGTTCCAGGTTCCAGGTTCCGGGTTCCAAATTATTAAACGTCAATCCGAATCCTTTTACTTTCGGGACTTATATAAGTTACGAGTTGAAATCAGCCGGGAGGTTGAATATTAGTATTTTCAACAGCAGCGGAATGTTGGTTAAGACACTGGTCAATTTTAAAGGAGGGACCGAAGAGACAGGGGAAATCTACTGGGATGGAGCCGGCCCTGGAGGAACCGCCCTGCCCGCCGGAATCTACTTTGTCCGCCTGACCATCGATGGGAAAGAGACGGAAACGGTGAAGGTGGTGAAGGTTGAAAATAGTCATTAGCTCGCTGCGCGAGCGGGAATAGGTCATTAGCTCGCTTCGCTCGCGTCATTGGTCATTGGTGGAACTTTGGAACACTGGGACTCCGGAACCATTGATCTTAAGAAAAGTAGGTGCGGAGAGAGGGGGATTCGAACCCCCGGTCCCGAGATATCGGGACAACGGTTTTCGAGACCGCCGCATTCGACCGCTCTGCCATCTCTCCGGAGCGGAGAAAGAGGGATTCGAACCCCCGGTCCCGAGGTATCGGGACAACGGTTTTCAAGACCGCCGCATTCGACCGCTCTGCCATTTCTCCGTTGAGGGCGCAAAAATACAAACTTTTATCTTCCCGGAACTACCTTCCGCCAAAATTTGCCACATTCTGACTTATCCCGGCCTTAAACTGATCAAAATAGTTTTTTAAATATTTTAAATTTATCTTTGTTTTAACGGGAATTGAAACTTTCTTAAATCGCTTTGCCAATGAAAAGAATTTTATTTGTTGCCATCCTTATAACCACCCTCCTCTCCCCCGCCGTAATGCAGTCGAAAACGCTGCAGGCCTATCTCAACTACACTGTTTTTAATGTCCCCGGCAAAGGGCCCTTCATCGAAACGTACCTTTCGGTCGAAGGGAAATCGGTGTTTTACATGCCCAATGAATCGGGGCAGTTCCAGGGAAAGATCGAAGTCACTTTTATCTTCCGCCAGGGCGAAGAGATCAAAGAATTCGACAAGTACCAGTTGTTCAGCCCGGTAGTCAGCGATACGGCGGCTATCGATTTCAGCTTCATCGACCAGCAGCGGTATTTCATCCCCGAAGGGGAATACGAAATGGAAATCATGATCGCAGACCTCAATACCGGTAAAAAACCTTTTTCCGCTACCCAACCGGTCACCATCAATTTTGATGATAAAGCAGCCTGCTTTTCGGGAGTACAGTTTGTCAAATCTTTCTCCCCCTCATCCCAACAAAATATCCTCACCAAAGGCGGATATGACCTCGTTCCGCTGGTGTACAATTTTTATCCCGAATCAACCAATAAGCTGATCTATTATACTGAAATTTATAACTCGGACAAAGCGCTCGGCCCGGGTGAAAAGTTCCTGAATGTCACCATGATCCGTTCATTTGAAACGGAAAACACCCTGAAGGAATTCGTAACCTACCGGAAATTCGATGCCGGCCCGGTAGTTCCGGTTTTCGGCGAGTTCGATATCAGCCGGCTGCCCAGCGGCAATTTCCTGCTGGTTTTCCAGGTCAAGAACCGTCAGAATGAGGTTATTGCTGAAAACAAGATGTTTTTCCAGCGGAGCAATCCCAATATCCAGTTCAGTCTCGACGACCTGGCCACGATCGACGTCAACGCCACCTTCGCCAGCCGCATTACGAATGCCGACACGCTGCAGGAATTCATCAACTGCCTCGATCCCATCGCAACGGAACTGGAGAAAAATTTCATTTACAAGCAGGCCAAACTGGCCGATCTGAAGACGAAACAGCAGTTCTTCTACAATTTCTGGTCGTCGAGGGATATGATCAATCCCGAAACTGCCTGGAAAGATTATTATGGCCAGGTTCAGGTGGTGAATAAGGCCTACAAAACACAGATCAGCAAAGGATACGATACCGACCGCGGCAGGGTTTACCTGAAATACGGCCCGCCGAATATCATCAGCGAAAACTATAACGAGCCGAGCAGCTACCCTTATGAAATCTGGCATTATTATGAACTTGGCGGCAACCAGCGGAATAAAAAGTTTGTCTTCTATACCCAGAACATCATTACCAACAACTTCCAGCTTTTACACTCCGATGCCATCGGCGAGATCCAGAATTACAAGTGGCAGGTTTTCCTGAACAACCGCTGGTATGACCCCTATAACGTGGATGCCAACCAGGCCCCCGGAATTTATGGCGGAAAAGCGGATGATTATTACCGTAACCCGCGTTAAACGGTCATTACAATTTTTTGAACGTTTGATAGTATCTTTGCCATCCTGAATCTTTGGGCAAATGGCATTCCTGTACCATACTTTCAAACTTCTGGCCGGTCTGGTCGCACGGCTCCCGTTCCCGCTACTATTCTTCGTCGCGAGTATCTTTAAATTTTTCCTGCATTATATCATCCGGTACCGGAGAGATATCATCCTTTTAAACCTACATAACTCCTTTCCTGAAAAACTCCCTAAAGAGATACGTAAAATTCTTAGCCAGTATTATAAAAACCTGTCGCAGATCATGTTTGAAGTGATCAAGCTGCATTCTATCCGGCCTGAAAAATTGCTGGAACGGTTTACTTTTACGGGACTGGAGCCACTGGCTGAGACGCTGCGTAAGGGCCAGAGCGTCATCATAACTATCGGGCACTGCGGTAACTGGGAATGGATGGGGACGGCGCTGGGGCAGGTGCTGCCCGCCAGGGGATTTGCCATCGTCAAACCCCTCTCCGACAAGCATTTTAACCGGTATATGGAATCTCTCCGGCACCGGATCAACCCCGACAGCACCATCCCCTTTCACCGTACCTACCGCACCCTGATCCGGCACAAACAGGAAATGGTGACGTTTAATGTGTTCGCCGCCGATCAGACGCCGGTGAAAGAAGAGGCCAACTACTGGACTCAATTTTTAAACCAGGATACCCCTTTTTACATCGGGGTGGAGAAACTGGCAAAAGCCCTTCACCTTGCCGTCTTTTTCATCGACATACAACGGACCGGCAATGGCAGGTACAACGGCGAGATCAGGCAGATCACCCGGGAGCCGGAGAAAACGGCAGAGAAGGAAATTACGGAAGCCTATATCCGGTTGCTCGAAGAAGCTATCCGCCGGCGTCCCGATAACTGGCTGTGGTCGCACCGCCGCTGGAAGCTGACCCGCACACCCGGTAATTGACCCGGTATTACTATTTCTGATAATTTTGATTTACATTTGAAGCAGAAATCACCTGTTTGAAAACGGCTGTCGTCATACTTAACTGGAACGGTAGGGAATTTCTGGAGAAATTCCTGCCCGGAGTCGTTGCCCACAGCGCCGGTGAAGCCGAAATCATTGTCGCCGACAACGATTCTGCCGACGATTCCCTGGCATTCCTTGAGGCTGCCCATCCCGGCATACGCATCATCCGGCTGGATAAAAATTACGGTTTTGCCGGAGGGTACAACCGGGCGCTAAGACAGGTTGACGCTGAGTATTTTATTCTGCTGAACAGCGATATCGAAGTGACGGAAAACTGGATCACACCGGTCATCCGGCTGATGGAGTCCGATACGTCCATTGCCGCCTGCCAGCCTAAGATCAGGTCATACAAAGAGCCGGAGCAATTCGAATACGCCGGCGCCGCGGGAGGTTTCATCGATAAATACGGGTACCCGTTCTGCCAGGGGCGCTTGTTCCAGCATATTGAAAATGACGAAGGGCAGTATGACTATGCCCGGGAGGTGTTCTGGGCCACAGGTGCCTGCCTGTTCGTCAGGTCGGATGTATTCACGCAACTGGGTGGCTTTGATGACGATTTTTTTGCCCACATGGAGGAGATCGATCTTTGCTGGAGAGCGAAAAACCAGGGGTATAAAATCATGTATTGCCCGGAATCAACTATATTTCACATCGGAGGAGGAACGCTTCCGAAGAAAAACTCGCGCAAGACCTATCTCAACATTCGCAACAACATCATTATGCTTTACAAAAACCTGGAGCCGGGCAGACTGTTAAGTGTAATGCTGGCCCGTTTTATCCTCGATGGAGTAGCTGCAATGAAATTCCTGGTCGACGGCGGTTTTAAAGATATGTTCGCCGTGTTCAAAGCCCATATTTACTTCTGGAGCCATCTATATTTGCTCAGAAAGAAAAGGGAAAAGATCCCGCACCATCGCGTTTCAGAAATTTACTGGGGAAATATCGTGGTCGAGCATTACCTGAGAAGGAAGAAATCATTCGGACAGCTAGATCCTGAGCGGTTTACAAAGAATCCCCGGTAAGATTCCGGATAGCTATCCGGTAACTTTCCAGGCCAAAACCGCAAATAAGCGCATCCGCGCCGGTAGCGGTTACCATGACCTTACGAAAATCTTCCCGCTGAAAAACATTCGAGATGTGAACCTCGATCACCCTGGCAGGAACCGCTTTCATTGCATCGGCAATCGCTACCGAGGTATGGCTGTAACCTCCCGGGTTGATGATAATGCCATCCGTAGTAAATCCCGCATCCTGTATCGCGTTAATGATCTCCCCCTCCGTATTCGACTGGTAATAGCCGATGGAATGACCCGGAAATTCGGCCCTTAAGATATCCAGAAACTCGTCAAATGACTGGTTGCCATAGATTTCCGGCTCGCGCTTGCCAAGCAGGTTGAGGTTAGGCCCGTTGATAATAAACAAGTTCAAAGTTCAAAGTTCAAAGTTCAAAGTTAGATATTTATTCGGAAAGTCAGGTTCATCAAGGTTCCCTCCCGTCATCCCGATGAAGGAGGGATATGCTGCCCAACTGAAATCCCTTGCATTTCTTCCTAAAACATCTTACTTTTATGCCAATCATTTCAAAATGATCTTAATCATGAAATTCCAAATTTCATTCGCCAACTGGCGGACCAAATTCCAATCAATTCCAAAATCCAATACTCAAACTCTAAAATTAAATCGACAATCGACAATCGAATATCCCCCCGAACATCGCCCAATCGCCACATCGCCCAATCGCCACATCGCCCAATCGCCCAATCGCCACATCGCCACATCGCCCAATCGCCACATCGCCCAATCGCCCAATCGCCCAATCATTTTCCTCTTCGCCTTCCTCCTGTCCTTCTCCCTCTTCTCCCAGAACCAGGCTAACGTCTGGCACATTGCCGGTGATCTGACAGGGGTCGACTTTAATACTGGGGAGCCGGTGGTAATTCATGATTTAGCGCCATTGTGGCTTAACCGGTCAAATGCTTCAATGTCTGATTCGCTCGGGAATTATTTGTTTAGTACGTGTACCTATTTTGTATATGACCGGTATGGGCCCATGCAAAATTGCGAGGATATGATTGAAGGCGGAACGTCAGGCAGGGCAATCGTCAAATGGCCCGGCAGGAAAAATATCTACTACATTTTTAACGGCTCATGGAATGGGGGATTTTCATATTCTCTTGTGGATATGACGCTGAATGAAGGAAGAGGGGCGGTTACCGATAAGAACATTCTTCTGGATGCAGCCTGGGACGCGTTTGACCGGGTGGCTATTGTGAAAAAAGAGGATACTGAAAATGTCTGGGTCATTACCCGGAAATTCACTGACGATGCCATGGCTGCTTTCCTGGTCAACGAAAACGGAGTGAATCCCAATCCGGTGATTTCACCAATGCCTGATCGGGAATATGACCCTCATACCGATTTTGGTTTTATTAAAATCTCGTATGATAAAAAATACCTGATCTCAAGTTATAGTCCCAATGGTAATCTTGAAATATGCCATTTCAATGCTTCCAACGGGGCTTTTGAATATATGTATACTATAACGCACTCGCCCAATTGGGGCATCGCACCCTGTAGAGGTATAGAATTCTCACCCGATTCAAAGTTTCTTTTTTCTAGCTATAATGATCTCACAACATACGATTCGGTCAAGATTTACCAGTTTGATATGAAATTGATCGCTGATTCCGCCCTCTTCATGAACTCGGCGATTCTGGTGGCACACGGACCGGGAGCCACGCTTCAGCTTGCCAGGGATGGAAAAATCTATACAACCCATGAGAAACAGTATAATGAAGAACATTATTATTGGCTCAGTGTAATCCATCAGCCATGGGTGAGGGGAACCGGGTGCATGTATGAAAGAAATGCCATCAACATGTTTCCGGGAAGCAATGCCCATTGCCTGCCAAATACACTGGTCGACTACCTCCTCCGTTTCGAATGGACCGGCGAGACATGCCAGGGCTACCCGATCCATTTCACACCTAATTTTATTCCCACGCCCGACAGCATCGTCTGGAATTTCGGCGAGCTGGCGCCTGGCAGTGTAACTACAGAGCTTTCACCAACATACTCTTTCAAATATCCCGGTGTTCATGAGGTTAAAGTCGATGTCTGGTACCCTTCCGGGAGATATGAGCACACCTCCAGGGAGATTGAGATCTTACCGTCGCCGCAACCCGATCTCGGCCCGGATACGATGATTTGTCAAGACGCATCGCTGGTGCTCAGCGCAAACTGCGAAGCCGATTTCTTCTCCTGGTCCACCGGGCAGTTCGGCGTTTCATCGATAACTGTTTCTGATTCAGGAACCTACTGGGTACGTGGCCGTTTCAACAATTCCGGATGCATGGGATATGATACGATCCATGTCGGCTTTCACGCTCCAGCAATTATCGATGAAACCAACCTGATAATCACACCAACCACCTGCAACGGAGCAAGCGGATCGATTACTGGGCTCATTGCTCTTGGCTATTCGCCTTTCGCGTACAGATGGAAGGACCTCTCCGAGGTCGAGTTTGGAACTGATATTGATGTTTTTGATTTACCTGCCGGGCAATATGTTCTTACGATTACAGATAATAACGGATGCGAAACGGTTTCTGATATCCACACGATCGAAGATGCCGGTAACCTGCAGGTTCTGAACGTTGAACAAACCCGCCCGCACTGCGGAAGGCCTGATGGTCAGATCATTATTCATGCGTTTTCTCCCGCTGGTTCTGCATTGCAGTATTCAATCGATGACGGCGATTCATACCAAACGGATAGTGTGTTCTCCGGGCTGCCTGCTGCTAGTTACGTGGTGCGGGTTACGGATGGAGTTGGGTGCTACGGATTTTATAATAATAATCCGGTTTTATTGGATGATATCCCTGGTCCTCAGGTCGTTGATGTGATTGTTACGGATGAAACCGATTTTCTGGGGAATGGCGCGATTGAGATTGTGGCAACAGGACCTACTCCGGTTATTTTCTATTCAATAGACAGCGGAGCGACTTATCAATTGAACAATGGAACCTTTAACAATATAGGATCTGGGATTTACAATTTACAAATTTGGGATGAGAATGGGTGTGATACCACGTTTACGGTTGAGATTCAAAATATTATACTGACATGGTTGCATGCGGTTACAGGCGAAGGAGGACATTGTTTAGGCAACACGGCAATGGTGCCGGTGAATGTCGATAACTTCATCTCTGTCGCCGATTTTCACCTGGAGCTGGGATATAATGCCGGTAATCTGGAATGCAAAGGCTTTGCTAATGTTAATGTTCAATTGTTGGATAGCCTTACCGGATGGGTGGATCCGATTGCAGGAGATATTCATTTGACCTGGAGTGGTGAATTACCGCTGACTTTTATTCAACCGGAAAAAGTAGCCGACCTGGTTTTCACCACCAAAAATCCCGGGCAGGGAGAGCTTTCGTGGTACACCGGGGAAGCGGAGAGCTATTTCACCAACAGCAGCGGCAATCCGGTCCCTGCTGAGTTCAGCACAGGGCAGGTAACCATCTATCAGCCACCGGAGATTATCCTGGAGCAATCCCGGACGGTCTGTGAAGGTCAACTTGTTATGATTATCGGTGATGCCAGCGGCAACCAGAACCCACTGACTTTCCGTTGGATTTATCCAACGGGCGATTCCACCAGCACCGACCCCTTTTTCTTCTCCGTCACCCCCGCCGATGCCGGCCTCTACACCCTTCTCGCCACAGACCACGTCGGCTGCACCGACCGGAAAAGCATTGAGCTGACCGTCAGCGAGAATCCCGTAGCCGCTTTCCATGGAACCGATACACTGGAAATGCATGCCGGCGAGGTGCTGGATGCAGGCGAAGGGATGGCGTCGTATAAATGGAACACCGCAGACTCGACGCAAAGCATTGTGATCCAGGCTGAAGGAAAATACCTGGTTGAGATGGAGTCTCAAATCGGTTGCATCGGACGAGACTCCATCTACATTAAACTGTCCTTCGAAGAAATCCCCGATTTCAAAATATTCATTCCCAACGCCTTTTCTCCCGACGGAGATGGAATCAACGACAGTTTTCAAATCAAGCTCACGAATTCAACATTCAACATTCAACATTCAACATTAAGAATTTTCGATCGGTGGGGTGGGGAAGTGTTTTTTGGAGATGGCATCTCATCAGGATGGGACGGGAAGAAGAACGGGAAGGAATGCCCCGGCGGAGTGTATGTTTACAAGATCGTTTTTTCTGTGGATGGGGTTCCCGGAAGCCAGGAGCGAGTGGGAACGGTGATGCTGGTGAGATAATTAATTTGGAAATTAGCCAATGAGTTAATTATCACATTTTCAAATTACCTAATTTCCAAATTACCTGATTTTCCAAATTGACTAATTTTCAAATTTATCGGGACCGCTAACTGTTCATAACTTTCCCGAGAAACATATATTACTTTTTCTTATATTTAACGATCAATTGCCAGATTAACCAATTATGTCTCTGATAAATACATATCGTGAATATTTTTATTCTCTGAAGTTTTTCTTAATTTGCCGGCCCGCTAGTCTTCTTTCTTTCTTTCTTTCTTTCTTTCTTTCTTTCTTTCTTACAGAAACGGGAACTTCCAAAGGATAGTCTCTTCTCTGTATTTCGAAAATTCCCATCGAACATCGACCATCGACAATCGACAATCGAATATCATTTTCTCTCATTCCCATCCTCCATAAGGGGTTTGCCCCCTGAATGAAAATTATTTGCCCGTCTTTTAAACAGCATCCATTAGAATTTATTAACTTTAAAAACCATTTAAAATGAAAAGATTAATCCATATTATTGCTGTCATTTCGGTTATTTTTTTTATCGCATCGCAAAGCCTAAATGCCCAAATTACCATTAAAGTAACATTGGATGGTCAATGCCCCGATACGTGTACTTCTCATGAAATATGCACATATAAAGTTGAATATCAACTGTACAATATATGTGTCGAACCACCTGAACTTTGCTGCACTGCTCCTCCGCAATGGGTGAATTGTTCAACGGAGGAAATATACTTTGATTGTGATTTCTCATGTGATGACCCATCAAATGAGAAATGTTATGCCTTGGTTGGCATAGCAACAAAATACTGCAATGGACCTGGCGGAAATGTAGCAAAATGCACAGGTAATGGAGTTCATTATTATACTTGCAACGAATTGATGACTCTTCCAAATGTGCCGGTTACTGTTTTATGGTGATAAATTATAATGAAAGTCTGCCCGGCGTTACGTAACGCCGGCAGATTTTTTAAATTTTCAAAATGCATGAGAAAGCTATTTACTGTACTATTTTTATTTGTGATTTATAAATTATCTATCGCCCAGAATGAAGCTAATATATTATACTTCACACATGGTTGCGGCTTGGATTTCAATATGGGAATTCCTGAAGTTCTGTATGATGGACAGGCAGTACATGGTTCAGCAAGTTCAACTATCAGTGATACATCCGGGAGTTTCTTGTTTTGTGTTGATACAAAATATATATATTCAATTTATGGCATCATGCAAAATAGTGACGGTCTGGTTAATACAGGAATATCAGGTTTGGCCACGGTCAAATGGCCTGGACAGGATTCTCTATATTATGTATTTACAGCTGCCGATCCTAATTTACCCTATGCCGGATTCTATTATTCCATCGTAGATATTAGCCTGGGGCTTGGCGGTGTGGTAACAGAATTAAATGTTCCAGTTCCAGAATGTTGGGATGTGAGTGATCGCATTGCAATCACAAAGAAGGATAAATCGGATGATGTTTGGGTAATAGTCAGAAAGAATGAAGAGGAGGCCATTGCAGCATTCCTTATCGATGAAAATGGATTTCATTCCGACCCGGTTATTTCAGCAATGCCACATATCGAAATGACCTGGCAAAGTATGTGGGGGTATATAAAAATCTCCTCTGATAAACATTTCCTGACTTTAACATATGGTGGTCATGGATTTGAAGTATGCAGCTTTAATGCTACAAATGGAAATGCTGTTCACTTGTTTTTAATTACAAGTCCAAGTATTGTCGCTCCTAGTTGTTCTGGTGTTGAATTTTCTCCTGATTCAAAATATCTTTATGTAAATTTTAATGGAGTTGACACAAGTGAATTGTACCAATATGATATGCAATATGTTACGGATTCAGCTATGTTTAAAAGTTCCGCATTGAAAATTAATACCTACCATACGTTTGATTTACACCTCGCAAGAGATGGAAGGATTTATTGCACACCTCTCCAGGTCTTGGATCCTAATAAGAGATATTTTATCAGCGTGATTGAAAATCCTTGGATCAGAGGAGACGGATGTTCCCTCGTTAACAATGTACTTAACTTATTTCCAAATCAAGTAGGGTGGGGTTTCCCCAACATCCTCGTCGACTACCTCCTCCGCTTCGAATGGACCGGCGAAACGTGCCAGGGCTACCCGATCCACTTCAAGCCCAACTTCATTCCTACACCTCAAACCATCCAATGGAATTTTGATGATGGGCCGGGAAGCAATTCGTGGCAGCTTTCACCGACCTATACTTTTAAAAATCCCGGTGTTCATGAGGTGAAGGTTGATGTGTGGTACCCTTCCGGGAGATATGAGCACACCTCCAGGGAGATAGAGATCTTACCGTCACCGCAACCCGATCTCGGCCCGGATACGTTGATCTGTAAAGACGCTACGCTGGTGCTCAGCGCAAACTGCGAAGCCGATTTCTTCTCCTGGTCCACCGGACAGTTCGGCGTTTCATCGATAACTGTTTCTGATTCAGGAACCTACTGGGTACGTGGCCGTTTCAACAATTCCGGATGCATGGGATATGACACGATCCATGTCGGCTTTCACGCTCCAGCAATTATCGATGAAACCAACCTGATAATCACACCAACCACCTGCAACGGAGCAAGCGGATCGATTACAGGGCTCATTGCTCATGGCTATTCGCCTTTCGCGTACAGATGGAAGGACCTCTCCGAGGTCCAGGTTGGAACGGATATTGACGTGTCCGGACTCCCGGCGGGGCAATATTATCTCACAATTACTGACGCTAACGGTTGCGAGACAGTTTCCAATGTTTACACCATCGAAGATGCCGGGAACCTGCAGGTTCTGAACGTTGAACAAACCCGCCCGCACTGCGGAAGGCCTGATGGTCAGATCATTATTCATGCGTTTTCTCCCGCTGGTTCTGCATTGCAGTATTCAATCAATGATGGTGATTCTTACCAGGCCGACAGTGTCTTCTTAGGGCTGCCTGCTGCTAGTTACGTGGTGCGGGTTACGGATGGAGTTGGGTGCTATGGATTTTATAATGATAATCCGGTTTTATTGGATGATATCCCAGGTCCTCAGGTCGTTGATGTGATTGTTACGGATGAAACCGATTTTCTGGGGAATGGCGCGATTGAGATTGTGGCAACAGGATCTACTCCGGTTATTTTCTATTCAATTGACAGCGGAGCGACTTATCAATTGAACAATGGAACCTTTAACAATATAGGATCTGGGATTTACAATTTACAAATTTGGGATGAGAATGGGTGTGATACCACGTTTACGGTTGAGATTCAAAATATTATACTGACATGGTTGCATGCGGTTACAGGCGAAGGAGGACATTGTTTAGGCAATACGGCAATGGTGCCGGTGAATGTCGATAATTTCAATGCTGTTGCCGATTTTCACCTGAAGCTGGGATATAATGCCGGTAATCTGGAATGCGAAGGCTTTGCTAATGTTAATGTTCAATTGTTGGATAGCCTTACCGGTTGGGTTGATGCGATTGCAGGAGATATCCATCTGACATGGAATGGTGAATTACCGCTGACTTTTATTCAGCCGGAAAAAGTAGCCGACCTGGTTTTCACTACCAAAAATCCCGGGCAGGGAGAGCTTTCGTGGTACACCGGGGAAACAGAAAGCTATTTCACAAATTCTTCAGGCAATCCTATCCCTGCCGAGTTTCAGACCGGCGAGGTGAAGATCTATGAACCCCCGGAGATCATCCTGGATCAAAGCAAAACCGTTTGCACCGGACAATTCGTTAGCCTGATGAGCATCGCGGTTGGCAACCAGAACCCTCTGACTTTCCGTTGGATTTATCCAACGGGCGATTCCACCAGCACCGATCCCTTTTTCTTCTCCGTCACCCCCGCCGACGCCGGACTCTACACCCTCCTCGCCACCGACCGCGTCGGCTGCACCGACCAGAAAAGCATTGAGCTGACCGTCAGCGAGAATCCCGTAGCCGCTTTCCATGGAACCGATACACTGGAAATGCATGCCGGCGAGGTGCTGGATGCAGGCGAAGGGATGGCGTCGTATAAATGGAACACCGCAGACTCGACGCAAAGCATTGTGATCCAGGCTGAAGGAAAATACCTGGTTGAGATGGAGTCTCAAATCGGTTGCATCGGACGAGACTCCATCTACATTAAACTGTCCTTCGAAGAAATCCCCGATTTCAAAATATTCATTCCCAACGCCTTTTCTCCCGACGGAGATGGAATCAACGACAGTTTTCAAATCAAGCTCACGAATTCAACATTCAACATTCAACATTCAACATTAAGAATTTTCGATCGGTGGGGTGGGGAAGTGTTTTTTGGAGATGGCATCTCATCAGGATGGGACGGGAAGAAGAACGGGAAGGAATGCCCCGGCGGAGTGTATGTTTACAAGATCGTTTTTTCTGTGGATGGGGTTCCCGGAAGCCAGGAACGGGTGGGAACGGTGATGCTGGTGAGATGACAAAAAAATCCCCCACTGAAAACTTAACTCTAAAATCTTAACACTTATCTTCCCACTTTGAACTTTTAACTATTAACTTTGCACTGATTCAGGGGTGCCTTAAATTTCAGGCTGAGATCATACCCATTGAACCTGATCCGGGTAATGCCGGCGTAGGAATGTGATATCCTCTCTTTGATTTTGGTAACCCTTTTTCAATAGGCAGTAGGCAGTAGGCAGTAGGCAGTTTTAAATTTAATAATCAACTATGATGAAAAGGGTGCTATTTATTTTGATTTGGGCTTGTTGTATTCCAATTCTAACATTTGGGCAGATAGATCTGAAGGGCGTTGTTTCGGATGCGGAAACCCGCGAACCACTGGCCGGGGCGCACATCCTTGTCGAAAATACCTTTATCGCCGCCATCTCCTCCCCTTCCGGGCAGTTCCGGATAACAGGACTGAAACAGGGAGGATACCGTGTTATCGTATCGTACGTCGGCTATGAAAAATCATCATCTTTCATCAAAATAAATAAAGATACTACACTTGAAATCAGCCTGAGGCCTTCAGCCATCATGGGTTCTGAGGTGATCGTCACCGCAACCCGCGCTGCCAATAACTCCCCAGCTACCTTTTCGACCATCACTTCCAAAGAGATCGGTGCCCTCAACCTGGGACAGGACCTTCCAATGCTGCTCCAGACCAGCCCGTCGGTCGTGACCACTTCCGATGCGGGTAACGGGATCGGATACAGCAATATGCGCATCCGGGGAACGGACCTTAACCGGATCAATGTGACCATCAACGGCATCCCGCTCAACGATTCCGAATCGCACGGCGTCTGGTGGGTCGACCTGCCCGACTTCGCCTCTTCATCCGAGAGCATCCAGATCCAGCGAGGCGTTGGCACCTCGACTAACGGCGCGGCCGCTTTCGGGGCCAGTATCAACATCCGGACAGACGATCCCGAACCGCTGCCCTACGGGGAACTAAGCGCATCAGCAGGCTCATTCGAAACCTTTAAACTGACCTTCAAAGCCGGCACCGGGCTGATCAAAGGAAAATGGGCCTTCGACGGCCGGTTCTCAAAGATCAACTCCGGTGGTTATATCGACAGGGCCTCATCCGACCTGTCTTCCTTTGCCCTCTCAGGAGGATATTTCGGAAAGAAATCAATTGTCAGGCTCCTCATGGTTTCGGGAACGGAGAAGACCTACCAGGCCTGGGATGGCGTCCCCGGGTACCTGCTCGACTCCAACCGGACCTATAATGGCCTTGGAGCTTATCTCGACAATAATGGCAACATAAAATATTATGATAATCAGACAGATAATTACCTGCAGACCCATTATCATCTGAACTGGATGCAAACGCTCGGCAGCGACTGGAACCTGGCCACCGCGTTCCACTATACCCGGGGATTCGGTTATTATGAAGAATACCGGACCGGCCAGGATTTCGAGGATTACCAATCAGGCAACGTCATTATTGGTAGTGACACCATCACATCTGCCGATCTGGTCCGGCGCCGCTATCTCGACAACCACTTCTACGGTTTTACTTTCGGATTGAATTATGACGATAAGCATCGGGTCAGGGCAACCATTGGCGGAGCAGTCAATTTCTACGACGGCAGCCATTACGGCGAGGTGATCTGGGCGAAAACGCCGGGCGGTTTCCCGAAGGATTTCCGCTGGTACGATAGCGAATCGGGAAAGCTCGACGCCAATATCTACGTAAAAGCTGCCTGGCAGGCGGCAGAACGGCTGAACCTATACGGCGACCTCCAGATCCGGCGGATCAGTTACACCATCTCAGGGATTGACAACGATCTCAGGGACATCAGCCAGGATCACATTTACACTTTTCTCAATCCGAAAATCGGGGGATACCTGACAATTAACGAACACAACGAAGCGTATCTCTCATTTGCCGTCGGCAGCCGAGAACCCAACCGCAGTGCCCTGATCGATGCCAACCCGGCACGCCCCTACCCTGTTGCAGAGCATCTCTACAATACGGAAGCGGGGTATAAGTTCAACAGCCGGAAGATTGCCTTGACAGCCAACCTGTATTTTATGTATTATGCCGACCAGCTTGTTCTCACCGGCCGGATCAACGATGTAGGCGATCCGGTTATGGAAAATGTGGATAAAAGCTATCGTGCCGGTATCGAGACCTCACTCGCACTGAACCTGGCAAAGAATCTACGCTGGGATGTAAATGCAACACTAAGCATGAACAAGATCGTGGATTTCACCGAATATGTCGATAACTGGGACGAATGGCCCGAACAGATCATCATCCGGCATAGAACAACCGATATCGCATTTTCGCCTTCGGTTATCGCCGGCAGCAGCCTGGGCTGGAAACCGGTTAAAGATATGCAAATCACCCTGATCAGTAAGTATGTCGGAAAGCAATATATCGACAATACTTCCAGCGATGAGCGCAAACTTGATCCCTATTTCACAAACGACATTCTCCTGAACTACACTATCAGCCTGAAATCCCTGAAACAGCTCGGCTTCAGCTTGAAGATCAACAACATTACGAATACTGAATATGAGTCCAACGCCTGGGTTTACCGGTACTATTCAGAAGGGAATTATGGCGTTTATGACGGATATTTCCCGCAGGCGGGGATACATTTCCTGGCGGGGATTGAATTAAAGTTCTGATTGAAATTTTAATAGCACGCGGATGACGCGGATTTTGCGAATAATCGCGGATAATTAAATTCGCGTAAATCCGCCGCATCCGTGATAATCCGCGTGCTATTCAATCGAAAATTATACGATCTTTGCAAACTCTTTTTTGTTAGAAACAATGAGCAGTTCCGCCAAAACGATAACCATAAAAAACAAGAAGGCTTATTTCGAGTATTTCCTGCTGGAAGAATTCGAAGCGGGCATTGTGCTTACGGGTACCGAGATCAAATCGATCCGGGAAGGCAAAGCCAGTTTTGTCGATTCTTTCTGCGCTTTCGAAAATGGCGAGCTTTTTGTTAAGAATCTTCATATTTCAGAATATACCCTCGGAACACATTACAACCATGACCCGAAGCGTGACCGGAAATTGCTTATGAACAGGAGGGAATTGAAAAAGCTGGAAATAAAAACGCGTGAAAAAGGATTGACAATTATACCTTTCTTATTATATATCAATGAAAAAGGACTTGCAAAGCTGAAGATCGCACTGGCAAAAGGAAAACACAGCTACGACAAGCGGGAAACGCTGAAGAATAAAGATATCAAACGTGAAATTGAAAGAAATAAAGAATTTTAAATTACTCTGAACAAATAATATCAAATTAACGTTTTACTTTCGCATCTAAATAAAATAATATGAAAAAAGTCATTTTTACCGGAATCGCACTTTTTGCAGCCGTATTATTCGTTCTTCCCGCCAAATCGCAGTCACAGGCTGCACCTTCTACCGATAAAATCAAGTGGATGGATTTCGAAGAAGCGGTCGCTATGAACCAGAAGAAACCGAAGAAAATCTTCATCGATATGTATACCGACTGGTGCGGATGGTGCAAAAAGATGGACGCCTCGACTTTTGTCAATCCGGTGATTGTCAAATATATGAATGATAACTTCTATGCCGTGAAATTCAATGCGGAGCGGAAAGATGAAGTCACTTTCAAAGGAAAAAATTATGTGAACGGCAATCCGACCGGCAGCCGCTCATCGCATCAGCTCGCCCAGGAATTGCTTAACGGGCGAATGTC
Organism: Bacteroidales bacterium; assembly: GCA_017991835.1. GTDB lineage: Bacteria > Bacteroidota > Bacteroidia > Bacteroidales > JAGOPY01 > JAGOPY01. Next base: position 86,323 of record JAGOPY010000003.1, read on the forward strand.
GTATCCTTCGTTCGTATTCATGGATGAATCGCTCAACAAAATAACTATTCTTCCCGGATTCCAGAAAGCGCCGCAGTTCGAAGCCGTCCTTCATTTCATAGCTAAAGACATATACAAAACGCAGAAATTCGAAGAATTCAGGGCAGGTTTTCAAACGACTGCAGTGGAATAATCCCTGTAGTGGTTCATAACCCTGATAAACTGTCTGTTAAATTTTGTTAAAACCCTTTACAGGCTGTTTTTCCGAAAAATCTATTTTTTTTCTTTGCACCAAAATTACGGGTGCATATGGATATTTTAGTAGAAAATCTCACCAAGATTTACGGCACGCAACGTGCTGTCGATAACATTACATTCCGCGTAAAAACCGGTGAAGTGCTAGGTTTCCTCGGCCCTAACGGCGCCGGTAAGACGACCACCATGAAGGCGATCACGACCTACCTGGTACCCAATGAAGGCAGTATATCTGTCGGACAATACACTTTAAAAGACCAGGCGGAGGAGATAAAAAAGCATATCGGCTACCTTCCCGAAAACAACCCGCTTTACCAGGAAATGCCGGTCATCGATTACCTGAAATATGTGGCGGAACTCCAGGGCATCGAAAAACCGAGGATACGGAAACGGATCCTGGAAATGGTCCGCCTGTGCGGGCTCGAAGGCGAGAAGCACAAAAATATATCGGAACTGTCAAAAGGCTACAAGCAGCGCGTCGGGCTGGCCCAGGCACTGATCCACGATCCCGACGTCCTGATCCTCGACGAGCCGACCGCCGGCCTCGATCCCAACCAGATCGTAGAGATCCGTGAGCTTATCAAGAAAATCGGCAAGGAAAAGACAGTGATCCTCAGCTCGCATATCCTGGCCGAGGTCGAAGCCACCTGCGACCGGATCCTCATCATCAGCAAAGGCAAGATCGTAGCCGACGGCACCGCGGAAGAACTCCGGAAACGCGCGCACGGCAAAGAAATCCTCAAAGTCAGGATCGAAGACGGGGAAGCCAACACCGTATTCACCGCCCTTAAAAACCTGGACACCGTCGAACTGGTCGACTTCATCAAAAATGAGGAATCCAGCTATGAGATACAGAGCAAAGACGGCGTTTCATCCCGGAGAGCGGTTTTCAAACTGTGCGTCAGCAAAGGATGGACACTCACCGGAATGTCATCCATCGAAACAAAACTCGAAGATATCTTCAGGGAATTAACCATGAATTAGTGACTTACCTCAGGATTTATCCTGAGTATAAAAAAAATATATATGAACCAAATCTGGACAATTGCAAAGCGGGAACTGGGGTCATTCTTCGACTCCCTCATGGCCTACATCATGATGGTGGCCTTCCTGGGATTCAGCGGATTTTTTACCTGGATCTTCGGCACCGACATCTTTTTTATCAAGCAGGCAACCATGCAGCCCTTTTTCGGCATTGCTTACTGGACGCTCTTTTTCTTTATTCCTGCAATAACCATGAGATTATTTGCAGAAGAGAACAAGTCGGGGACCATCGAATTGCTCCTCACCCGGCCGGTAACCGACTGGCAGGTGATCGCCGGCAAATTCCTGGCCACCTTCCTGTTGATCCTGATCGCCCTGGGCCTTACCCTGCCTTACTACATCACCGTAGCCAGTCTCGGCCCGGTCGACCACGGCAGCGTGATCACCGGATATATCGGCCTGATGCTCATCAGTTGCGCATACATCAGCATCGGCCTCTTTGCCAGCTCCGTCTCCAACAACCAGATCGTCGCCTACCTCATCGCGCTGGTCATCGGGATCTTTTTCCACATCATCTTCGACCTGCTGGCCAGCAACCTCTCGGGATTACCGGGCGAGATCATCAGCTTCCTTAGCATCTCGCAGCATTTCGAATCCATATCCAGGGGTGTAATCGACTCACGCGACCTGATCTTCTTCTTCTCCGTGATCTTTATCTCATTAATCCTGACGGAGATGAATATCTTAAAGAAAAGAACCGCCTGATCGAAATAATTCTGAAATCTGATAAAACTTAGAATATGAAAATCAAAGGTGCTAAATCAATGACGACGAAAATCCTGCTGATGACCGGGATTGTCATTGTGATCAATATTTTGTCAGACCAACTGTATTTCCGGCTCGACCTCACGGCCGACAAAAGCTATACGCTGAGCAAAGCCACGAAAAATATCCTCCGCTCGCTGGAAGAACCCGTAACGGTGACCGCCTATTTTACCGAAGAGGTTCCCCCGCAGCTTTTACAGGCACGTAAGGATTTCAAAGATCTCCTGATTGAGTTTTCGAATGTGGCCAAAGGTAACCTGGTTTACGAATTTATCGATCCGAACAAGAGCGAAGAACTGGAAAGAAAAGCGATGCAGGAAGGGATCATGCCCAGCATCGTCAACGTGAGGGAAAGGGACCAGATGATGCAGAAACGGGTTTTCATGGGGGCTGTCCTGAAAATGGGGAGCGAAAAAGAGATGATCCCGATGGTACAGGCCGGAAGCGCAATGGAATATGACCTGGCCTCTTCGATCAAGAAGCTTTCGGTGACCGACAAACCGGCCATCGGGCTGATCCAGGGGCACGGCGAGCCTTCCATGGGCGCATTGCAGCAAGTAATGGCGTCGCTGGGAATATTGTACTCCGTCCGGCCGGTAGATCTTGAGAATCCCTCGGATGATCCCGGAAAGTATGCTACCATCATGATGGTTGCCCCAACCGACACGATCCCGGCCCACCATTTCGACGTGCTCGACCGTTACCTGGCCGGTGGCGGAAACCTTTTCATCGCTTATAATAAAGTAAAAGGGGATTTTACAACAGTTCAGGGGACATCAAATTACACCGGCCTGGAAGACTGGCTGGCGAAAAAAGGTTTGTACATCGATAATAATTTCCTGGTGGATGCTACCTGCGGTTCCGTCGGGGTTCAGCAACAGGCTGGTTTTATGAGCTTCACGACCAATGTCAGCTTCCCATATCTTCCTGTTATCCAGAAATTTGCCGATCATCCGGTCACCAAAGGACTCGAGCAGGTGATGCTGCCTTTTGCCAGCACGATCCAGTTCACCGGCGATACCAGCCTGGCTTTCACCCCAATCGCTTTTTCATCGCAGAAATCGGGCACACTTAACCCGCCCCTGTATTTCGACATCAATAAAAAATGGACTGATCGCGACTTTCCGCTATCCGGGCTGACGGTAGCCGGAATTTTATCCGGAAGAATGGGAGGAATGGCCGAATCGAAGATCATACTTGTTGGCGACGGCGATTTCCCGGTGAACGGAGAAGGCCAGCGGCCCCAGCAACTGCAGCCCGATAATGTCAACCTGATGGTCAACGCCGTCGACTGGCTGTCGGATGAGACTGGACTGATCGACCTCAGAACCAAAGCTATTACCGCAAGGCCGTTGAAGGATGTCGCTGAAGGCAGGGCCCTGTTCATTAAATGGCTCAACTTCCTTCTTCCCATCATCCTTATCATTCTGTATGGCATCTTCAGAAATCAGAGAAACAGAAGTTTACGTGTAAAAAGAATGGAGGAAGGTTATGTTTAAAAGATTTTCATCAGTCATCTTAATGGCGATCCTGGCCGGATTGCTGATTGTATATTTTATTGTCCGGTTCTCGGGCACCAACGACCGCACTTTCAGGGATAAAGTCCTCTCCTTTGATCCGGCAGTTGTGACTTCCATAACGATCGACGATCCCAAAAGCATGCAGGAACCTGTCGAACTCCGGTTATCGGGTGAAAAATGGATGGTCAGATCAGGGGTTAAGGAGTACCCAGCCGATTCAAATATCGTGAAGGGCGCGCTGAATACGCTGAGCGACATGCCGACCAAAAGGTTTGCCGGTAAAGGGAAAGAGTCATGGATCAAATATGAAGTGACAGACACCTCAGGCATCAAAGTAACATTAAAATCTTCATCCAAAACTGTGGCTGAGATCCTAATCGGAAAATTTACGTTTAATATGCCGAAAGACCAGCAGCAGAGCCAGTTCCGGCAGCAAAGAGGAGATATGACATCGTTTGTCAGGCTGGCGGACGAAAAAGATGTCTACGCCGTTGACGGCTATCTTCGGACTACTTTCTCGGCCAAACCCGACTCCTACAGGTACAAAAACCTGTCGGGAGTCAACGCGCAGGATATTACTAAAATGACGGTTTCGAAGCCCGGAGGGTTTACCGTTTACGATCTTTCTACAGGAAAATGGACAATGAACGGTATGCCGGCCGATTCTGCTACAACGGCCAGGTACCGGTCGGCTGTAGCCCGACTGTCGGGAAGTAAGTTTGTCGATCCGGAGATGGTCAGATCGGCGCCGGCTTATACCCTGCGCCTTGAAGGAAATAATTTCTCCCCGGTCGATATTATGGCTTTTCCTGTTGCCGATACCAATATCGCATACGCCATTTCGTCATCGGTGAATCCTGACGCCTATTTCGATGGTAAAACCGGCGGATTGTTCAAACGAATCTGGCCCGATTAACAGGAACATTACATTTTTTCGGGAACCCGAATCCCAAGAAGTCCCATGCCGCGTCTCAAAACATTTCCGGCAAACCCGGAAAGAGCCAGCCGGAAAGAAATCTTCAGGGGGTCGGGTTCTTTCAGTACCGGTATTTCCTGGTAGAACTGGTTATACTCTTTTGCCAATTCATAGCAATAGCCGGCTATGATGGCAGGGCTGAGGTTGTTCCCGGCATCGGCCACCACTGCCGGGAAATCATACAAAAGCCTGACAATCGCCCTTTCTTTCGGCAATAGTGTGAAGTCATCCGGAAGCGGTGAAGTCATGGCTTTGTAACCTTTACCGGAAGCCTTGGCCAGTAATGATCTGATCCGTGCATGCGTATACTGTATGAATGGTCCGGTATGGCCATTAAAATCAATTGATTCCTGAGGATTGAAAAGCATGTTCTTTCTGGGATCGACACGAAGGATAAAGAACTTCAGCGCCCCCATCCCCAGCATCTCAAAAAGCTCACGCCATTCCGGATCATCGGGATTATCCAGCTTACCCAGTTCAGCCGTGGTTTTCTTTGCCGTTTCATACATTTCTTCCATCAACTCATCGGCATCCACCACGGTCCCTTCCCTCGATTTCATCTTGCCCTGCGGCAGCTCGACCATACCGTAGGATACATGAAGGATATTCTCTGCCCAGTCACGACCCAGTAGCTTCAAGACTATTTTCAAGACATCAAAATGATAGATCTGCTCATTGCCAACCACATAAAGCAGACGCCCCGGATGATAATCATCCACGCGGAGCTGAGCCGTTCCCAGGTCCTGTGTGATATAAACCGAAGTCCCATCCGGTCTTAAAAGAAGTTTTTCATCCAGTTTGAAATCCTTCAGGTCTATCCACACCGAACCATCGTCCTTCTTATAAAACACACCCTTATCCAAACCTTCCGCTACCAGATCTTTGCCCAGAAGGTATGTTTCGGATTCATAATAAATTTTATCGAAATCAACTCCTAACCGCCTGTAGGTCTGGTCAAATCCTTCATAAACCCACCCGTTCATTGTTTCCCATAACCGGCGTGCATCGGGGTCCCCTGATTCCCATTGTTGCAAAAGATCAAGGGCTTCCTGCGTCAGGCCCGATTGCCGGTATGCTTCATCCTCGTCAATTCCTTGTTTGATAATGGTTTCCATTATCTTTTTATTGGCCTGCTCAAATTGTACGTACAGGTTACCGACAAACTTATCCCCTTTAATGCCCTCTTTGGAAGGAATTTTCCCTGATGCCCACTTCCTGTAAGCCAGCATGGTCTTACAAATATGGATCCCCCTGTCGTTCACCAGGTTGACTTTCATGACTTTCCGTCCGTTGGCTTTCAGGATTTCGGCAATCGACCATCCCAGAAGATTGTTCCGGATATGACCGAGATGAAGGGGCTTGTTGGTATTTGGGGAAGAATATTCAATAACAACGGGGGGCCCTTCGCTCTGGGGATTAAATCCGAAATTTTCATCCAGGCTTCCCGCGGAAAAAAAATCCATCCAGTAACGATCGGTGAGAAGGATATTCAAGAATCCTTTAATGATATTGAAATCAGCTATGAAATTAAAATTTCCTTTAAGCCATTCACCCAGTTCCCGGCCGGTTTCTTCCGGTGATTTTCCTGAAAACCTTGTCAGCGGAAAAACGACCACGGTGAAATCACCCTTGAATTCAGGGCGCGTTTTTTGGATCGCAACTCCTTTGGGATCAATATTTTGTCCGTAAAGCGATTTTAAAGCATCGGAAGCCTTTTCAGCAATTATTTTTTCAATCATTGTATAAATTCAGATTGTCAAAAATAGGCAAATAAAAATTCAGAAAGGAGCCAATCGGGGTTCGGGTTAAAATTCTATCTTTGTTACCAAAATATGTATCACTAACTTAACAAGCATACGGAATGAAGAAAAATGTGATTATTATCGGAGCTGCAGGCAGGGACTTTCACAATTTCAACACCTATTTTCGCGGCAATGAATCGTTCAATGTTGTAGCCTTTACAGCCGCCCAGATCCCTGACATTGACGGAAGGAAGTATCCGGCTGAACTGGCCGGCCACCTTTATCCTGACGGGATCCCAATCTTTGCTGAATCAAACTTACCGGAACTTATTAAGGAGCTGAAAGTTGATATCTGTGTCTTTTCCTACAGCGATGTCACCTATCAGAAAGTGATGGCAATCAGCGCCATAGTAAATTCAGCCGGAGCCAACTTCCTGCTCCTCGGCCCCAGAGACACGATGGTTAAGTCGACCAAGCCGGTGATCGCAGTGGGTGCAGTCAGGACGGGTTGCGGAAAGAGCCAGACCTCCCGCCGGATCATCGAGATCCTGATGGCAAAAGGGCTGAAAGTTGTGGCTGTCAGGCATCCCATGCCTTATGGCAATCTGGTGGAACAAAAAGTTCAGCGTTTTGCCACCATCGCCGACCTGGCCAAACACAAATGCACTGTTGAAGAGATGGAAGAATATGAACCCCATGTGGTCAGGGGAAATGTGATCTATGCCGGCGTCGATTATGAAGCCATTCTCCGTGCAGCCGAACAGGATCCCGATGGATGCGACGTCGTGCTCTGGGATGGTGGAAACAATGATTTCCCCTTCTACACACCGGACCTTAACTTCACCGTGGTGGATCCCCACCGTCCGGGCCATGAACTGACATATTACCCTGGAGAAGTAACCCTGCGGCTGGCCGATGTGGTCATCATCAATAAAATTGAAACCGCCGAGCCCAAAAGCATCCAGGTGGTCAGGGAAAATATTGCAAAAGTCAATCCCAAAGCCATTGTGGTGGATGGCGCATCACCGATCAAAGTGGATAATCCCTCAGTGATCAAAGGAAAAAGGGTCCTGGTTATCGAAGACGGCCCCACACTTACCCACGGTGAAATGAAAATAGGCGCCGGAACCGTTGCCGCACAAAAGTACGGAGCCGCTGAAATGGTCGACCCGAGGCCCTTTACCGTTGGCAAACTAAGTACAACATTCAAAATCTATCCCAATATCGGCACATTATTACCGGCTATGGGCTACGGGGAGCAGCAACTTAAAGACCTCGAGGAAACCATTAATGCTACCGACTGCGATTCAGTAGTGATCGGCACCCCGATCGATCTGAACCGTATCATCAAGATCAACAAGCCGAATACCCGCGTTTATTACGATCTGCAGGAAATCGGTGACCCGGACCTGAATTCGATCCTCGATGAATTTGTAAAAAAACACGGTCTGAAATAGCATTTAATTCATAAATATCAATCCATGAAGCACAAGAGCCTGGTCTCCATCGACGATTACAGCAAAGAAGAACAAATTCAGATCCTTGATCTGGCAGAAGGATTTGAAGCGAAGCCGGTCCAGAACATCCTGAATGGGTATGTGGTTGCCACACTATTTTTCGAACCATCAACCCGTACCCGGCTTAGTTTTGAAAGTGCCGCATCACGTCTAGGAGCCCAGGTTATCGGCTTCTCGGAAGCTTCTTCTTCCAGCGTATCCAAAGGGGAGTCCCTGAACGATACGATCCTGACGGTCAGCAATTATTCTGATATTATCGTAATGAGGCATCCCCGGGAAGGCAGTGCACGATACGCCAGCGAAGTCAGCCCGGTACCCATTATCAACGCGGGCGACGGCGCCAACCAGCACCCAACCCAGACATTGCTCGATATGTATTCGATCCGTAAAACCCAGGGCAGACTGGATAACCTTCAGATCGCTTTCGTTGGCGATTTGAAATACGGCAGGACCGTTCATTCGCTGACTTTTGCCCTTTGCAATTTCAACGCTACTTTCCACCTGGTGAGCCCGGAAGAATTAAAGCTCCCGAGTTATGTCAAAAGGAAGATCAAGGATAATAAGCTCGATTATTTTCAGTATACCGATATGAATGAGGTGATCCCTCAGGTCGATATCCTTTACATGACCCGCATCCAGAAAGAAAGGTTCTCCGATCCGATAGAGTACGAACGGGTAAAAAACGCGTATGTACTGCGAAACGAGATGCTCCAGGGCGCAAAGAAAAGCATGAGGGTATTGCATCCGCTGCCACGGGTCAATGAAATAGAAAAGGATGTGGATCCGAACCCGATGGCCTATTATTTCCAGCAGGCACAGAACGGGGTATATGTAAGGCAGGCATTGCTGGCATCGATTCTGGGAGTTTGTTAATTTTGAAAGTTGAATGATGGAAGAGGTAAAAACACGTAAAGAGTTACAGGTCAGTGCCATTGAGAATGGTACTGTGATCGATCACATCCCGCCGAGGAGCGTGTTCCAGGTCGTGAAGATGCTGGGAATGGAAAACTGTAAGGAACAGGTTCTTTTTGGGACTAACCTGGAAAGTAAAAAATACGGACGGAAAGGGATTATAAAAGTAGCCAACCTGTTCTTCCAAAGTGATGAAATCAACAAAATCGCACTGGTCGCACCTTCGGCCACTTTAATCGTTATTCGAAATTACCAGGTGGTTGAAAAAAGAAAAGTTGAAATTCCCGACCAGATCTTTCGTTTTGTCAGGTGCTTCAATCCGAACTGCATCACCAATCATGAAAAAATAACGACAAAATTCAATGTGATCGATAAAGAAGACCTGAAACTGGAATGCATCTATTGCGAGAAAGTAACGGGAAAAAACAACCTGGAATTCATTTGAGAAATTCCGTTACATAAGGTATTAAAAGGCGCCCGGGCCGGTTTGGAATAAATTCCGCCGGCCCGGTACGCTTTTTTAAACCACCATCCGGTATTTATCATTTTTAATAAAAAAGGTAATACGCGATAAACATTAAAACCTCGATATAATTACAAAATCCCTCATTGTAATTCTGCATTCTTTTATATTTTTACACAACAAAATTATTTTGCCTTGAAAAACCAAAAAACCACCAGGAATAAGCCGGAACCGGCAAAATCGACGGGCAAATCCGTCAAGGGAACGAACCAACCGAAAAAGGGTAATGCCGCCGGGCCCAAGAAACCCCTGTTCAGCAAAGAACTCCTGCTAAAACTTATGCCGCTGATCAAGGCCTTTGCCCTTTGGTTTTTACTTGTCCTGATCGTTCATATTCCTTTTATTAAGGATGAATTCAGGAATATGTTCGTGGGATTTACAACAAATTCAACGGTACTTTTATCGAAAATCCTGTTCATTCCCATCCAGAAACTGGGATTCTCCACTATTTCACTGGATGGTTTTACCATGGATATTGTGGTCGAATGCACGGCTTACAATTTTTACCTGTTCGCCATTGCCCTGTCGGTATTCGGGAATTGGTCGCTGAAACATAAGCTGATCAATCTGCTGATCTTTTTCGGCATCATTTTCCTGACCAATAACCTGCGTTTCTTTGCCATGGGGTATATTGGAAGATATTATCCTGAACTTTTTGATACAACCCACGACTATGTATGGAATATTTTATTCGGATTTATGATATTTGGTGTGTGGGCATGGCGTGACAAAAAGAACAACCCCGATTTCAATCCCAAAGACCCTGACCATGCGACAGAAGAAGTACATTAATATATTGATCGTCATCGGAGCATCCGCCATTTTGCTGCTGCTCTGGTTCAACGGATTTTCATGGCTCTATGCACAGATGCTGCGGATCGGTGCCAATATCCTGCTCGTTTTTTCGGGCGATACCAGTATCAGCCTGAAAATGGTGGACAACGCCCCTACTTTTGTTGTCGACACCATTATAAACGGGAAAAAAGGGACCTACCCGCAGAAGGCTGATCTGATCCTGCTGCCTTTTATCATGATTTTGACCTGGCAGATTCTCCTGTTCTTTAATCTGCCTGCGAAGAAAGCGTGGCGGTCGGCTGCAGAAAACATCATTACTTTTTTCATCATTCAATTGGTCTATGTTCTGTTGCTGACCGGATATCATAATTCATCCGGCGTCAAATTCATATATGACCTTTTACTCGACAGTTTTTACATTATCGCTTTGTTCCTGGTAGTTAAAGATGCGTTCAAGTATGAACTGATAGGTTTGACCAAAAAGGATAAACAATAGCTGTTACCCATTTCATATAATAAGGTATAAATACAACCTGCCGAATTTTTATTTCCTTATCCTCAAGCTGAATGCCTGATTATATTACACGATTAATAGCAGGAGGAGAAAGCCAGACGCTTGATTTCAAATTTGAGGTTTCCGACTTCAGGAAGATCGCGCGTACGCTGGTCGCCTTTTCCAACACGGATGGCGGCAGGTTATTGGTTGGAGTGAAGGATAACGGTTCTATTGCGGGTGTTCGATCGGAGGAGGAGTATTATATGATCGAAGGGGCCGCCAGGCTCTATTGCCGCCCTGAGATAATGTTCATTGTCAAGGAATGGCAGGCCGACCGGAAGAAAATCCTGGAGGTTATCATTGACAGGGGCAAAGAAGTTCCATACAAAGCCATGGATGATGGCGGTCAATGGACGGCATACATTCGACAGGGAGATCAGAATTTCAAAGCCAGTCGAATCCGGCAGCAGGCATGGATCAGGGAGAAATCGGGCAAGCCGCTTTTGGTACAGTTTCGCCAGGGTGAGCAATTTCTGATCAGGTATTTAGAGAGGAACGGGGGCATAACATTGGCCCGGTTTCGGCGGCTGGCCGGGTTATCGCAGCGGGAGGCCGAAGCAATTCTTACAGATTTTCTAATGCTGGGCATCATAGAAGAGACCTACTCGGGTTTCGGGGCACTGTTTATCTTAAGTCCTGATTACAAATGGATTATCGGTCATATCAACAGCAATGATATGGCTGGTTATTAACCATTGTTAATATCTTGGATGATTTTTTTCAGATAAGGTCATTGTTGGATGAAAAATGTTTCTACCTTTGCACCCTCATTTACGACACGTTCTTTAAGAGATAGCTTAAAAGGCCTGTAGAATAAGGGGGAGCGAGAGATTTCCCCGGGTTGTTTTAAAAAAAATAATATTTTTTTAAGATTTTTTTTGCGGGTATCAAAAAAGGTTATATCTTTGCAGCCCTTTTCGCTTTGAAAAAAGTAAAAAAGGGAAAGACAAAAGTTCTTTGAAAAGATTGAAGCAAGCCTAGCGGAAGCAAATAGCTCCGAATTAATACTCCAATAAATGGTGAATAGAGCAAGTCCAAGAGATTAAATAATTCATTTATACAATGAAGAGTTTGATCCTGGCTCAGGATGAACGCTAGCGGCAGGCTTAATACATGCAAGTCGAACGGTAAGGTCTCTTCGGAGACACACGAGTGGCGCACGGGTGCGTAACGCGTATGCAACCTACCTTTAACTGGGAAATAGCCCCGAGAAATCGGGATTAATGTCCCATATTATTTTCTGAAAGCATTTTCGGGAAATGAAAGCTCCGGCGGTTATTGATGGGCATGCGTGACATTAGCTAGTTGGTGAGGTAACGGCTCACCAAGGCAACGATGTCTAGGGGTCCTGAGAGGGTTATCCCCCACACTGGTACTGAGACACGGACCAGACTCCTACGGGAGGCAGCAGTAAGGAATATTGGGCAATGGACGCAAGTCTGACCCAGCCATGCCGCGTGAAGGATGAATGTCCTATGGATTGTAAACTTCTTTTATGCAGGAAAAATATCCTGGTCGAGCACCGGGACTGATGGTACTGTATGAATAAGCATCGGCTAACTCCGTGCCAGCAGCCGCGGTAATACGGAGGATGCAAGCGTTATCCGGATTCATTGGGTTTAAAGGGTGCGCAGGCGGAATGATAAGTCAGTGGTGAAATCTCCCGGCTCAACCGGGAAACTGCCATTGATACTGTCATTCTTGAGTACAGTTGAAGTGGGCGGAATGTGTCATGTAGCGGTGAAATGCTTAGATATGACACAGAACACCGATAGCGAAGGCAGCTCACTAAGCTGTAACTGACGCTCATGCACGAAAGCGTGGGGATCAAACAGGATTAGATACCCTGGTAGTCCACGCTGTAAACGATGATCACTCGTTGTTGGCGATATACTGTCAGCGACTGAGCGAAAGCATTAAGTGATCCACCTGGGGAGTACGGCGGCAACGTTGAAACTCAAAGGAATTGACGGGGGCCCGCACAAGCGGAGGAGCATGTGGTTTAATTCGATGATACGCGAGGAACCTTACCTGGGCTTAAATGTAGGACGACGTTTCGTGAAAGCGGAATTTCCTTCGGGACGTCTTACAAGGTGCTGCATGGTTGTCGTCAGCTCGTGCCGTGAGGTGTCGGGTTAAGTCCCATAACGAGCGCAACCCTTATCATTAGTTGCCATCAGGTCAAGCTGGGAACTCTAATGAAACTGCCTACGCAAGTAGTGAGGAAGGTGGGGATGACGTCAAATCAGCACGGCCCTTATGTCCAGGGCGACACACGTGCTACAATGGCCAGTACAGAGGGTTGCTACCTGGTGACAGGATGCTAATCTCGAAAGCTGGTCTCAGTTCGGATCGAAGTCTGCAACTCGACTTCGTGAAGTTGGATTCGCTAGTAATCGCGCATCAGCCATGGCGCGGTGAATACGTTCCCGGGCCTTGTACACACCGCCCGTCAAGCCATGGGAGTTGGGGGTACCTAAAGTCCGTAACCGCAAGGAGCGGCCTAGGGTAAAACCAATGACTGGGGCTAAGTCGTAACAAGGTAGCCGTACCGGAAGGTGCGGCTGGAATACCTCCTTTCTAGAGTGATTTGCTAAGTACCGGACATTAACAGGGGCATTTGCTCCGCTGCTGCTTCATCTTTATATATTGAATAGGCTTGTTCCAAAACGAGCAGTGTACCAATCTTCCTATTGAACACGGGAAGCAAGCCTTTACCCAGCGGTTAAGGTATAGTCCCGTAGCTCAGTTGGTTAGAGCACTACACTGATAATGTAGGGGTCCGCAGTTCAAATCTGCGCGGGACTACATAAGACTGTCGTTTTGGGGGATTAGCTCAGCTGGCTAGAGCACTAGCTTTGCAAGCTAGGGGTCATCGGTTCGAATCCGATATTCTCCACACATCCCCGCGAAAGCGGGGAACTCCGACTTGTTCGGAGATCCCGGACTTGGTCCGGGAAAACGTTCTTTGACATGTTGAAAGAAAATACAGAATGCATAGAATATCATGACATTCTACTAGATTAGCAAGAAAGTACCTAAGAGCGCATGGTGGATGCCTTGGCTCTCAGAGGCGAAGAAGGACGCGACAAGCTGCGAAAAGCTTCGGGGAGGTGCAAATAACCTTCGATCCGGAGATATCCGAATGGGGCAACCCTCCAGGCTGAAGGCCTGGAATCCCGAGCAATCGGGAAGCTAACCCGGGGAACTGAAACATCTTAGTACCCGGAGGAATAGAAAACAATAGTGATTTCCCAAGTAGTGGCGAGCGAACGGGAAACAGCCCAAATCAAGGTGGTTACGGCCATCTTGAGGTTGTAGGACTGCAATACTGGACTTTGGATGCGTAACAGAACACTTCTGGAAAGAAGGACCATAGAAGGTGATAGTCCTGTAAGTAAAACAATTCCATTACCAAGCAGTATCCTGAGTACCGCGGGACCGGAGAAATCCTGTGGGAATCTGCCAGCACCATCTGGCAAGGCTAAATACTCCTGAGAGACCGATAGCGAACTAGTACCGTGAGGGAAAGGTGAAAAGAACTTCGAACAGAAGAGTGAAATAGTACCTGAAACCGTGCGCTTACAACCTGTCGGAGTCCCGACTTGTCGGGATGACGGCGTGCCTTTTGCATAATGAGCCTACGAGTTACTCCTCTCTAGCAAGGTTAATCCGCTCAAGCGGAGCAGCCGGAGCGAAAGCAAGTCTGAATAGGGCGTTCAGTTAGAGGGGGTAGACGCGAAACTTTGTGATCTACCCATGACCAGGTTGAAGTTCCGGTAACACGGGATGGAGGACCGAACCAGTTTACGTTGAAAAGTGCTTGGATGAGTTGTGGGTAGGGGTGAAAGGCTAATCAAACTGAGAGATAGCTCGTACTCTCCGAAATGCTTTTAGGAGCAGCCTCGATTATAGTGTCATAGAGGTAGAGCTACTGATTGGACTAGGGGGCTTCACCGCCTACCAAATCCTGACAAACTCCGAATACTATGACATGTTCTTCGGGAGTAAGGCCGCGGGTGCTAAGGTCCGTGGCCGAGAGGGAAACAACCCTGACTATCAGCTAAGGTCCCCAAATATATGCTAAGTTGATCAAACGAGGTTCGATTGCAGTGACAGCTAGGATGTTGGCTTGGAAGCAGCCATTCATTTAACGAGTGCGTAACAGCTCACTAGTCGAGCGATCGAGCGTGGATAATAACCGGGCATTAAGCATATTACCGAAGCTGTAGTCCCGACACATCCGTGTCGGGAGGTAGGAGAGCATTCCAGTGGCATCGAAGGTGGGTCGTAAGGCCTGCTGGAGCGACTGGAAAAGAAAATGTAGGCATAAGTAACGATAATGCGGGCGAGAAACCCGCACACCGAAAGACTAAGGCTTCCGGATCAACGCTAATCGGATCCGGGTTAGTCGGACCCTAAGGCCAACCCGAAAGGGGTAACCGATGGAAAACAGGTTAATATTCCTGTACCAGCAAGCATTGCGATGGGGTAACGAAGGAGTGACAAACCCGCGTACTGACGGAATAGTACGTTGAAGGGTGTAGGTATACGCCCGGCAGGTAAATCCGCCGGATGTGCTGAAACCTGATAGTACCGTGAGTCTTCGGACAAGCGGATAGTGGTTGTAAGCTGACTTCCAAGAAAAACCTCTAAGCTTCAGATGTTTGCTGTCCGTACCGTAAACCGACACAGGTAGTCGAGGTGAATATCCATAGGTGCTCGAGTGAATCATGGCTAAGGAACTAGGCAAATTAGTCCTGTAACTTCGGAATAAAGGACTCCCGAGAAATCGGGACGCAGAGAAATGGCCCAAGCGACTGTTTATCAAAAACACATGGCCCTGCTAAATCGTTAAGATGACGTATAGAGCCTGACACCTGCCCGGTGCTGGAAGGTTAAGAGGTGGGGTTATCCTGAGTAATCGGGAGAAGCTCTAAATTGAAGCCCCAGTAAACGGCGGCCGTAACTATAACGGTCCTAAGGTAGCGAAATTCCTTGTCGGGTAAGTTCCGACCTGCACGAATGGTGTAACGATTTGGGCACTGTCTCAGCCATGAGCTCGGTGAAATTGTAGTCCCGGTGAAGATGCCGGGTACCCGCAACGGGACGGAGAGACCCTGTGAACCTTCACTATAACTTAACATTGACATCGGGTAAGCGATGTGTAGGATAGGTGGGAGACTGCGAAGCCGCGGCGCTAGCCGTGGTGGAGTCGTCCTTGAAATACCACCCTTTGCTTGCCTGATGCCTAATTCCCGATTTAATCGGGAAGACATTGTTTGGTGGGTAGTTTGACTGGGGTGGTCGCCTCCAAAAATGTATCGGAGGCTTTCAAAGGTACCCTCAGCACGCTTGGTAACCGTGCGTAGAGTGCAATAGCATAAGGGTGCTTGACTGAGAGACTTACAAGTCGATCAGGTAGGAAACTAGGATATAGTGATCCGGTGGTTCCGAATGGAAGGGCCATCGCTCAAAGGATAAAAGGTACTCCGGGGATAACAGGCTGATCACTCCCAAGAGCTCATATCGACGGAGTGGTTTGGCACCTCGATGTCGGCTCGTCACATCCTGGGGCTGGAGAAGGTCCCAAGGGTTCGGCTGTTCGCCGATTAAAGTGGCACGTGAGCTGGGTTCAGAACGTCGCGAGACAGTTCGGTCCCTATCTGTTGTGGGCGTTGGAAACTTGAGGGCACCTGACCCTAGTACGAGAGGGCCGGGTTGGACGAACCTCTAGTGTATCTGTTGTGGCGCCAGCTGCATCGCAGAGTAGCTATGTTCGGATGAGATAAGCGCTGAAAGCATCTAAGCGCGAAACTCAGCCCAAGATGAGGTTTCCTTTAAGGATCGTCATAGACCATGACGTTGATAGGCTGCAGATGTAAAGCCAGTAATGGCAAAGTCGAGCAGTACTAATTATCCGTAGCTTTCTGCTAAATGTCAGGCTATTTTATCCAAAACTGTATTTTCTTTCTCAACATGCCATTACAAAACTAGTCCGCCAGCCGGCGGACGTAAGGTTTTTTGGTGACTATTGCGGCGGGGTCCACCTCTTCCCATTCCGAACAGAGTCGTTAAGCCCGCCAGCGCAGATGGTACTGCATTTATTTGTGGGAGAGTATGTCGTCGCCAAAATTTATTTAAAACCCGTGCTGTTTCAGGACGGGTTTTTTTATTTCTCACCTCTTCCCATTCCGATCCGCCAGTTGGCGGATAAGCCCGCCAGCGCAGATGGTACTGTCCGCCTCAGGCGGATAGGAGAGTATGTCGTCGCCAAATTTTATACAAAAACCCGGTCAAAAGCCGGGGGTTTTTTATTTAATAATAATAGAATTTTAACCACCTATTACGATGGAAATTCCAAATTCCAAGCTCTAATTTCCAAACATCTGAGAAAACTTAAAAAATCAAATCCAAAACAGTTTAGGAATTTGGAATTTGTTTGGTCCCTAGTACTCGGGATGGTGTTTGGGATTTGGTGCTTATGTCTATATCTTTGCCCAAAATTCAATTAGCGTGCGGACATTCCTCGAGGTCACGAACCTCAGCCGGGTTTATGGCGAAAAAGTACTCTTTAAAAACATCTCCTTCACCATCGCTGAAGGACAAAAGGTGGCGTTGATCGCACGGAACGGGACTGGAAAGACGAGTATCCTCAATACAATCGCAGGTACTGAAAGCGCCGATGAAGGAAGCGCAGTGATCGTTTCAGGCATTTCCTACGGCTATCTTTCCCAGGATCCGGTGCTTAACCCGGCGAAAACCGTATTTGATGAGGTGTACGACTCTGCCAACAATATCCAGCGGACAATCCTGGCTTATGAACAGGCTCTGGAATCACACAATGAAAATGCCCTTCATCAGGCGATGACCGAGATGGACGCCTGCAACGGCTGGGATTATGAGATACGGATCAAACAGATCCTGTCGACCTTCAAAATCAATAACTTCGATCAAAAGATCAGCGAATTATCCGGGGGGCAAAGAAAACGCGTCGCCCTGGCCAAAACGCTGATCACCGAACCGGAATTCCTGATCCTCGACGAGCCGACAAATCACCTCGATGTGGAGATGATCGAATGGTTGGAAGAATATTTTTCCCGCTCCTCCACTACCCTGCTGATGGTCACCCACGATCGTTATTTCCTCGACAGAGTCTGTAATGAGATCATCGAACTGGAAACGGGTTCTTTATATCGATATAAAGGGAATTATTCCTATTTCCTGGAGCACCAGGCGGAACGCGTAGATATCCAGAACAAGGAAGTGGAAAAAGCCCGGAACATTCTGCGAACGGAACAGGAATGGATGAACCGCATGCCGAAGGCAAGGACCACAAAAGCAAAGGCACGCATCGACAGTTTCTATGAGATCAAGGAAAAAGCGACGCAAAAATTTACCGACGACCGGGTCAGGATCAATATCCAGGGAGAAAGGTTAGGCAATAAGATCCTGGAAGTGAAAGATATTTCGTTCTCCTGGCCGGATGTTCCGGTTGTCGATCATTTCGGCCATATCTTCAAGAAAAACGAAAAAGTCGGTATAATCGGTAAAAACGGAACCGGCAAGACCACTTTCCTGGACCTCTTATCGGGAAAGATCAGGCCGCAGAAAGGGCGGGTGGAACCGGGCGAAACGGTCAAATTCGGCTACTACCGGCAGGAAGGGCTATCGTTCAAAGAAGATGACCGGGTGATCGATGTGGTGCGCCGGGTTGCCGACGAGGTGAAGACGGCCAGCGGCGATTGGATGTCGGCCGCAGCCTTCCTCAATTATTTTCTATTCCCCTATCATACTCATAATCAGTTTGTGTATAAGCTTAGTGGAGGAGAAAAACGAAGATTATATCTGGTAACCGTTTTGATGCAGCATCCGAATTTCCTGATCCTCGATGAACCGACCAACGACCTGGATATTCTTACCCTTAATGTTCTGGAAGAATATCTTGTCAATTTTAACGGGTGTGTGATGGTTGTCACCCACGACCGTTTTTTCCTGGATAAAATTGTCGATCATCTCTTTGTTTTTGAAGGAAATGCGAAGGTTAAAGATTATCCGGGGAATTATTCGCAATGGAAAGAATGGGCTGAAAAGCAGGAATTAAAGAATAAAGCTATCCAGAAGGCAAAAGAACCGGTAACGAAGAGACCGCAACGGGAGAAGAAGCCGGGACTGACCTTTAAGGAGAAACGGGAGCTGGAGCAACTGGAGAAGGATCTGGAATTGCTTGAAGAAGAGAAATATACCATTGAATCCTCATTCAATGACAGCAACCTTTCACCGGATCATCTCATTAAAAAGTCAGAACGGCTTGGAGAGATCATTAAAGAGATTGACGTTAAATCGGAGCGTTGGATAGAGTTGAGTGATCTGGCAATTTAAAAATAATAACGACAAAGGCACACCAAGGATTTCACGAAGGCACACAAAGGCCGGTCAATAGACAAATCATTACTTTGTGCGCCTTTGTGGTTGATCAATTAGGATTTGCGTATTTTTGAAAAATAAAACATCACGCGAACCGTTAAAAAAGTCGGCAACCCGATCCAATGGCTAAAATTAAAATATTTCAGATCTTTCTGTTATTCACTATTCACTTTTCACTATTCATTATTCCCTGTTCCCTGCTTGCCGACAAACTCGACTCGCTGATGCGGGTTCATGACACATCTACTGTTGTTTATTTTTTTCATCGTACCGACAGCCTGGCCATGGGCCGCTTTTATACCGTTGAAAGCAACCGTCTGACGGGTTTTCAGCGCTATAACCCGCTCGACCAGCAAGGCAGGTTCAGCGCCAGTTCATCCAACACGGGCCTTCCTTATAAAAATCTGATATTCAGACCTCTCCTTTCGGGAGGATTCTTTACCGGGATGGAATCATACGATGCGTTCACATACTCAAGCGAAAATACGCGGTACTACAGGCACCTGATCCCGGTCACCTTTCTGCAGTACTCCAGCGGCCCGGAAAAAGAGCAGCTGTTCCGGGTAGTCCATAGCCACACCATAAAACGGCTGGTAACCCTGGGTGTGGATTTTAACCTGATCAACTCTCCGGGCCACTTTATCAACCAGAAATCGGACGATAAAAGCGTTGTCTTTACAGGGCAATATTATACGAAGGACCTGCGATTCGGGGCGATCGCAAATTATCGGCATAACAAATTTATTTCCGGGGAAAACGGAGGAATTGTCAATGATACGGTTTTTGAAGAGCAACTGGAAACCGACACCAAACTTTTCGATGTCAATCTAACGACTGCGCAGAATCTTGTCAAAGAGTCGGGTTTTATGGCGAACACCTATTTCTACCTGTCGGGCAAGCCGGAGATCATCGATTCGACAAAAATGAGGCCGCCGACTTTCCATGCCGGAAGGATCGATTACACTTTCAATTATACCCGTGCCATTCAGATTTACAGCGACCAGGACCCCCTTGCCGACTTCTACCAGCCATTCGGGCCGGTGATCGATTCGACGGAGACTTTCGACTCGCTGATGATCAATCAGTATGAAAACCGGTTCTCCTGGTCAAATCTGCGGATTGGCGATGTGCCTGAGAAAAAATACCTGACGATCATATTTGCTGCCGAAAATAAAATAGCCACCATTGCCGACTCCGTTTCCGACCGGAGATTTTCCAGCTGGATACCGGAAGCCTCGATGATCATCCGGCCGTATAAGACTTTGCTTATCAGGCTCAACGGTCGCTACACCATCGGCGATTTTAACAACACCGGATTTGTGCTCCAGGGATTGGCCAATCAGCATTACCGGGATAAAAAAGGAAGATCCGGAGATATCAACTTCAGTTTTCTGACGACTAGCCAGCAGGCAGGATACTTTTACGGGCATTTCAATTCAAATTACTTCAGGTGGGATACGTCATTCTCAAACCAGATCATGCAACTGGCCACGTTTTCTCTGCGCTACCAGGGTTTGACGGCCAGGGTCGAATACCAGTTCATCAGCGATTATGTATATCTGAACCAGCAGGCCATGCCATCACAATACAAAGGGAGCATCAACCTGATCAGGGCTGAGTTAAATGAGGAATTCAGGTGGAAAGTGTGGGCGTTCAATGCACAAATCATTTACACGGTCAACTCCAATAAAGACCTGATCAGGGTGCCTGACCTGATGGCCAGGGCTTCATTCAGTCCTACTTTCTCTCTTTTTAAAAATGCCGCGGTGCTTCAGCCGGGTGTTGAGGTATTTTACAATACGGCCTATTATGCCAGCGCCTATATGCCGGCATTAAGGATGTTTTATTTGCAGGATGAGAAGAAAATAGGGAACTATGCCTACCTGGATGTGTTTATTAACCTGATGATCAAGCGGTTCAGGATTTTTGTAAAATACCAGCATTTAAACAGTTTATGGAGCGAACACCGCTACTATATGGTTCCGCACTACCCGATGCAGGAAGGGGCGTTTAAGTTCGGGCTGAGCTGGAGCTTCTATGATTAGCAGGCAGCCCCCTCCCCAAGTCCCCTCCCCCAATTGGGGGAGGGGATTCAGGGGTAGGGGCTCATTATTTGATCCCTCTCCGTTTCTTGATCTCATCATACGCTGCCTGGAGCTGCTGGAATTTCTCCTCGGCTGATTTGCGGATCTCGGGGCCCAGGTGTTCCACCTTGTCGGGATGGTATTTAACAGCCATCTTTCTATAAGCCGCTTTGACCTCCTCGTCGGTAGAATCGGGATTGACTTCGAGGATTTTGTAGGCGCTGTCTATATCTTTGACAAACATGGCGCGGATGGATTCAAAGTCCTGCCTTTCTATTCCCAGGAAACCTGCAATGGTACCGACCATTTCCACCTCTTTCGGGTTATACTGGTTATCCACTGCACATATACCGAAGAGATAATGCAGAAGCTGGAGTTTAGCAGGGTAATCCATGTAATGGCTGATCTGCTGGCAGACTTCCGGCAGGTTAAAATCCTGCTTCAGGATCTCCTGGAGCATCTGAACCCTTTGGTTGGCCACTTCCTGTCCGAACTGCCGGGAAAAGAACTGGCGCACATATTCCAGCTCCGATTTCATCACTTTGCCATCGGCACGCATAACGGCTGCCGAGAGGATCAGCAGGCTGACGCTGAAGTCGCCCGACTGTGTGGGTTTGTATTCGAATTTACCCGACTGCATGCCATCGATCATGGCTCCGAAGATGAAGCCGAGGATACCGCCGATGGGGCCGCCCCAGGCCCAGCCCAGGCCGCCGCCGATCCATTTGGCGAAACGTAATTTTGCCATGTCCTTTTTTTATTGCGGCAAAGTTAGAAAATAGTTAAGCAGTTGGACCATTAACTGTAAGCACCAAATTCCAAATTCCAAATTCCAAATTCCAAACAAATTCAAAAAATCAAATTCAAAATAATATTGGTTTTTGAATTTTTAATTTGGTGCTTGTTTGGAATTTGGTGCTTGGTATTTGGAATTTGGAATTTGGTGCCTGGGACTTATGAGATCCTTTCACTCAACGGTAGTCCGTACTCTTCAACCATCTTTATATTCATGGTTTCGAGCTGATCCAGGATCGGGTTGTAGATTTCAGGTATTACTGGAATATAGACGCCCTTTACATCGATCTTACCTTCGAGGATCATTTCGACGCCGCAGGCAGCCGGCAGAGCTACCGTTCTCGCAACTGAAGTATCCGTCTTTAACGTTCCAAAGTCGAGCATCCGTGATTTGATCACTTCTTGCTTTCCGTCCGGGTAAGATGCCAGGAAAGTATGCTGCATCACCACCATGTCGCGTTCTTCGGGTTGGATCATCATCTTGGCCAGCATCAGGTCGGAAACAACTTCGAACGTGCTGTCTTCCTTGCGGTTCATCGGTGCATTGCTGAACAGGCCGAGCCATTCCATGGCCACGATAGCGCGGGCATTGATCTTCACGCCAAGTTTTGCGGCCACTTTTGCGATGATGTTTTCGGTTGAGGTTTCACCAATCATTTTCGCCATCATCCCGGCATATGACAGGCCTTCCATGTTAAACTTCTCATAAGTGATCAGCTTAAGGACTTTGAGTGCGTCGATGATCTCGCACCAGCCTTCATATCGGAATGTCCCGCGCATAATGGTCTTTGCTTCGGGAATGCCATATAATTCAACGTAAGGGAGAGAATCGCGATTCGGATATACATCCAGAATCCCCACATTGGGGAAATCGACTTTCAAAGGATTTCTGAAAAGATTCTCCGTAGGAATATATTTCACCACTCCATCTTTCAAAAAATTACCGTCGTTATTTCCGGCCATAACCACGCCCTTGGGCGCCCAGGTAAATTTGTAATGGAAAGGGTTTTCTTCGACTTCCGGGGCGACAAGTGCGCCGCAGAAAGAATAAAATTCTTCCACTTTGCCGCCTTTGCCATGGATATGGTCTATAATACGCATGGCCGACATATGGTCGATGCCCGGATCGAGACCCAGTTCGTTCAGGATAATGATGCCGGCAGCTTTGGCTTCAGCATCAAGGGCTTTCATTTCCGGCTTCACATACGAAGTTGTCACCATGTTCTTTTTCAGGCGGATGCATTTCTTTGCCACCATCACATGATAGAGATAAGGCAGCAGACTGACGGTCAAGTCGTGTTCGGCGATCATCTGATCCAGTTCGGCTTCCTGTTCAACGGTCCAGGCGACCGAACGGCCATTGGGATGCCCGCCGATCATTTCATCAGCTTTCGATTTAGTGCGCGTAGCAACGGTTACGATAAAGTTTTTATCGAGTAAATAACGCACGATGGGGTTTACCACCATGCCGGCTCCAAGGATAAGGACTTTTTTCATGAGTTATGTTTTGATTATAGATTGTGTTTGCTACATTGTTATGGTAAAGACGCATAGTTAAGACGCATAGTTAAGACGCATAGTTAAGACGCATAGTTAAGACGCATAGTTAAGACGCAATATATTGCGTCTTTACAAGGGTTATGATCAAGATATATATTGCTTCAGATACTCATACTCCGGTGTCAACCCGCCTTTGTACAGGATCGTGGCTTTACGGATCGGGCCGGGCAGTTTCACTTTCTCAAAAGGCTGGCTGTAGTCGGCCTTGGCAATGGGGGCCACATACCGCCAGAGCACCTCGCTGAAAAAACGTGAAGCATCGCGGGGCAGCTCGCTGGGCAGAATATCCACCGCCATGACGAGCAATCCTTTTCCTTTGAAACCATCTGAGGCTTTGCGGGTAGTTGGGTTGTAAACAAAGACCGGGTTTTCAATTTCCGTTCCCCGGTGGGTTATTTCAACCGAGCCATCCGGATCGCAGGTAATGTCACCGACAACCGTCAGCTTGGGCTTTCCATCTTTAAAAAGCTGCTCGGTAAATTCTTTGGTTAAAAGCCTGGGATACCGTGGGTCCCAGTAGATACAATTCACCAGTACCGACAGGTAAGGGATGTATTGTTCAAACTGGCTGCAGTAATTTTCCGGGTGATGGTAATAGTCCTGGAGGTCGAACGCATGTTCTGGATTTTTCGGTTTGACCAGGTGTTCTTCCTTGAAAACTACCTTGTATATGATATTATCCGGGAGGTGGGTATGTTTATGGAGGTTGAAAAGTTCATCTGGCAGAATCTCCTTAACGGGCAGCAGCGAAGCGATCTCCTGGGCTCCCTGCGACACGTTCCCGTAGCCCGTGAACCCGATGACCAGTGGTTTGAGCTCCGGTGGAAGGCCCTTCTCAATGATCTTCTGGCCTACTTTTGATACCACCTTCCGCGCTTCATCCAGTGAATGATAATTATGGGTCTGGGCGATATCGAGAAATGGTGTAATAATGCCGAATTCCTCAAGTCTTTGCCCTAATGACCAGAGCGAATTGATCATCCCGGCCAGGCCGGCATATCTTCCAAAGAAGATCAGCCTTTTCCCCATCTCATCCACCACCCGCTCATAGTCGATCAACGTGCAATTCAGTTCCATCAATCGTTTCAGCATTGGCATATTGTGCGGCTGGCCTTTAATCACATGAGAAAAGAACATATACGTTTTGTCCGCTTCCAGGCGGGGAATGGGGATCTCCTTTACGCCGAAAATGATCGGGCAATCGCTCAGGTCGTCGGTCACCGCAGCGCCTGCGCTTTCATATTCTTCATCGGAATAAACTCTTTTGGCCGATGTTTCAACGGCAAATTCGAGCCCTTCGTCCTGTATAAGTCTTTTAAGATGAGCCGGAACCAGCGGTACGCGGCGCTCCATCACGTATTTGTCTTCGTAGCGAATCCCGATTTTTTTCATGCAGTCGTTTTAGCCAATTTGCGGGCAAACTTAGCAATTTTCGGGGAGATTTTCGGTTATCGTTAAATATTTCACAAATCAATAGATCGGGTATTTTAATACGGGACGCTCCTAACGGAGCTTGGGTATTAACATTGCATCTTCCGGCGCTACAGACGGTTGGGCTCCTGACGGAGCCGGGGGAATCCCGTGAAACGTCCGGAGCTACAGACGGTGAGGCTCCTGACGGAGCCGGGGGAATCCCGTGAAACGTCCGGAGCTACAGACGGTGAGGCTCCTGACGGAGCCGGAGAGGTAAATGAGCATTGATCTTCCGCATCGGACAACTCCGTAGGAGCCTCACCGGCTGTAGCTATCGATGGAATGAAATAAATCTAAGCTCCGTAGGAGCGTCCCTGCAGCAATAAAACGGTATAGTATTTGATATAAAAACTTTTTGGTATAACCTTCCTTAAATTTCCCAACCATTTTATTTTGTTAAATTCTTAAACTTAATCGATTATGCCAAACACGTACACGCAAATTTATTTTCAAATTGTTTTTACGGTTCGGGACCGGGATTGCATGATCCGTGAAAAAAACAGGGAAATGCTACAAAAATATATTACCGGTATTATCCAGAAACGTGGTCATAAACTTCTCTCAATTTATTGCATGCCCGATCATGTTCATATATTCGTAGGTTATAATCCATCGGGTTTGTTACCTGATTTGATAAGGGATGTAAAAACCGGTTCTACCATCTTCATCAATCAGGAAAGATGGTTTAAAACCAAATTCTACTGGCAGGAAGGATACGGCGCATTCTCCTATTCAAGAAGTCATATCAGCGCCGTATGTAAATACATTGAAAATCAGCCAATACATCATAAAAAGAAAACATTCAGGGATGAATACCTGGAATTTTTGAGAAAATTCGATGTCGATTTTGATGAAAGATATTTATTTGAATTTTTTAATTGAAAGTTTCGATGGTCATATTCGTTTACGGCAAACTGGCCGCTCCTACGGAGCTTGGGTATTAACATTGCATCTTCCGGCGCTACAGACGGTGGGGCTCCTGACAGAGCCGGGGGAATCCCGTGAAACGTCCGGTGCTACAAACGGTGCGCTCCTACGGAGCTTTGCGATTCTGCAAATCCGGGAAATTCAAATCAGCTCCGTAGGAGCCTAACCGTCTGCGGCACGCGACAGAGCGAAATAAATATAAGCTCCGTAGGAGCGTCCCGTCCACTTGTAAATAACATAAAATGGATAAAATAAATATTACTGCCGTCTATGTGGAAGTTCCGGAAGGAGGCTATGCCGCTTATGTAGAGGAAATTCCTGGCGTCAATACACAGGGAGAAACGCTTGAGGAAGCAAAAACCAATCTAAAAGAAGCTTTGCTAATGGTACTGGAAACCAATAAAATCCTATCACAGAAAAATCATCTTAAGGGGTATAAATGCATCCGCGAATCCGTTGCCCTTTTATAATGAAACGAAATAAACTGATTAAACACCTTGAATCTTATGGTTGCTATCTTATTAAGGGAAGGTGGAAACCATTCAATCTATTATAATCCAACCAATTCAAGAATATCTGCTTTGCCACACCATTGTGATGTTAAGTTTTTCATTGTGCAAAAGATTTGCAAAGATCTAGAAATCAAATCACCAGATAGTAAATAGTTCCGTTCCTGAAGTACTAAAGATGGATGGATCCTACGGAGTTAGAACCCAACAATATTGTTAAAATAATAACAATACAATAATCCATTCGCTCCAAACAATTTCCTACCTTTGCCGGCGAATTGGAAAATCTTTATTTTTTAATTCATAAAACATTGAATAACAAAACATAAAGAAGATTATCATGGCTAAAAGCAAATTTGTTTACACGTTTGGAAATAAAAAAGCAGAAGGCAATGCCGGGATGAAAGATCTGCTGGGCGGCAAGGGGGCTAACCTGGCCGAAATGAACCTTATCGGCGTTCCGGTCCCTCCGGGAATGACCATCACCACAGAAGTCTGTACGCAATACTATAAGATCGGAAAGGAAAAAGCCCTATCGATGATCAAGGCAGAAGTAGAAGCCGGCGTCGGGTATATCGAAAAGATCATGGGCAGTAAATTCGGGGATAACACCAATCCGTTGCTTTTATCGGTTCGCTCGGGATCCAGGGCTTCGATGCCGGGGATGATGGATACGATCCTGAACCTGGGATTGAATGATAAAGCCGTAGCCGGGCTGGCGAAAAAGACCGGCAATGAACGGTTTGCATGGGATTCATACCGTCGTTTCGTGCAAATGTACGGCGATGTTGTCATGGGATTGAAACCTGCTTCAAAAGAAGATGTCGATCCTTTCGAGGAGATCATCGAAGAGATGAAAAAAGAGAAGAAAGTTGAGCTGGATAACGAACTGACGGCCGACGACCTGAAGGAACTGGTGAAAAGGTTCAAAGCAGCCGTCAAAAAAGAGACAGGAAAGAACTTCCCCACCGATCCGTGGGAACAGCTCTGGGGGGCTATCGTCGCTGTGTTCAGCAGCTGGATGAACGACAGGGCGATTTACTACCGCAAGCTCAATAACATCCCTGAAGAATGGGGCACAGCCGTGAACGTCCAGGCTATGGTTTTCGGTAATATGGGCGAAAATTCGGCAACCGGCGTAGCTTTCACGCGCGATGCCGGAAACGGTGAAAATCTCTTTAACGGCGAATACCTGATCAATGCTCAGGGCGAGGATGTGGTTGCCGGTATCCGGACACCGCAGCAGATCACCAAAGAAGGTTCACTGCGCTGGGCAAAGCTGGCCAATGTCCCTGAAAAAACCCGCGCTTCGAAATATCCTTCCCTGGAAGAATCGATGCCTGTGCTTTACAAAGAATTAGACAAGATCCAGCAAAAACTGGAAGACCACTATAAAGACATGCAGGACCTGGAGTTCACCATCCAGGAAGGCAAGCTGTGGCTGCTGCAAACCCGCAACGGGAAGCGTACCGGCTCCGCCATGGTAAAAATTGCCATAGATATGCTGAAAGAGAAAATGATCGATACAAAAACCGCCCTGATGCGGATTGAGCCTAATAAGCTCGATGAGCTGCTCCACCCGGTTTTTGATAAAGACGCCATTAAAAAGGCCAAAGTACTGGCAAAGGGACTGCCCGCCTCTCCGGGCGCCGCAACCGGCCAGATGGTCTTCTTTGCCGACGAAGCCGAAACCTGGGCTGCTCAGGGAAAATCCACCATTCTTGTGCGTATAGAAACGTCTCCTGAAGACCTTAAAGGGATGAACGTTGCCAATGGCATTCTTACGGCCCGCGGGGGGATGACCTCGCACGCCGCCGTCGTTGCCCGCGGAATGGGTAAATGCTGCGTCTCCGGTGCCGGTAGCATCAAGATCGATTACAAGAGCCGCACGATGACCATCGATAAAAAAGAATTCAAAGAAGGCGACTGGATCTCTCTGAACGGATCGACCGGCGAGGTGTACGAAGGTAAGATTGCCACACAGGACCCGGAGCTCAGCGGCGATTTCGGCGACCTGATGGAGCTGGCCGACCGTTTTGCCCGGATGCACGTCCGCACCAATGCCGACACCCCGCATGATGCACAGGTTGCCCGCAACTTCGGCGCCAAGGGCATCGGCCTCTGCCGCACCGAGCACATGTTCTTCGAAGGCGACCGGATCATCGCCATGCGTGAAATGATCCTCGCTGATGATGAAGCAGGGCGCCGGAAAGCCCTCGACAAGCTGCTCCCGATACAGCGCGGTGATTTCCAGGGCATCCTGGAAGCTATGCACGACCTGCCGGTGACTATCCGCCTGCTCGACCCGCCACTGCATGAGTTTGTACCGCACGAAGATGAGAACCAGAAGGTTATGGCCAAGCAGATGGGCGTCAGCGTAAAAGCTATCAAGCAAAAAGTGGATGAACTGCACGAAATGAACCCGATGCTGGGTCACCGCGGATGCCGCCTTGGCAACACCTATCCTGAAATCTCCGAGATGCAGGCCAGGGCTATTATCGAAGCGGCCCTCAACCTGAAGAAAAAAGGGGTGAACGCCAAGCCGGAGATCATGATCCCATTGACGGGAACACTGAAAGAGATGAAGATGCAGGAAGATATCGTGAGGTCGACGGCCGAAAAGGTTTTCGCCGAAAGGAAAGACCGGATCGATTACCTGGTCGGAACGATGATCGAAGTGCCGCGGGCAGCAGTGACAGCCGATGAGATCGCCGAATCGGCGGAGTTCTTCTCCTTCGGTACGAACGACCTGACCCAAATGACATTCGGCTATTCGCGCGACGACGCCGGAAAATTCCTCCCGGTGTACCTCAAGAAAGGCATCCTGAAGCACGATCCGTTCCAGGTACTTGACCAGGACGGTGTCGGCAAACTGATGAAGATTGCGGTAAAGAAAGGCCGTAAGACCCGCCCGAACATTAAGATCGGTATCTGTGGCGAGCATGGCGGCGAGCCATCTTCCGTAGAATTCTGCGATTCCCTTGGCTTCAACTATGTTTCCTGTTCACCTTTCCGTGTTCCAATCGCCCGTCTGGCCTCTGCTCAAGCCGTGATCCGCGAGAAACTGGCAAAGAAATCCGACAAGAAAGGAAAGAAGGAAGAGGAAAAATCTTCTAAAAAAGGAAAGAAAGCGAAAAAATAGTAGTGAATCTCAATCATAAGTTTAAAGAGGATGTCTTAATAAATGAGCATCCTCTTTTTTTTTAAGTAACTTTCGCTTGACATTTGGCTGAGCTTGTCTTATCTTTATGATCTGCATATCTCAATTGCCGGTCATGAAAACATCTCAACAAAACGAAAGGAATCTATCATATATCTTCCTGACCTTTAAAATTGTACTTATTCTTATTGTAATGTCTTTATCGGTCAGCCTGTTCGCACAATCAGATCCGGACCCTGACGAAATAAAATCATTCGCAATCTATCAATCCGGACAATTTGCAGCGTTGAAATCGGCTGCTGACAGCCTTGCGGCTGAAAGAGGCTGGGTTACACGGATTCCGACAAGCAACGGCGGTGTTGTGGAACTAATGAGCATTGGCAGAGATGGCATTCCAAAATACTATACAACTTTTAACCAGAATGCGGCCCGGACTTCAGGAACAAACAACTTATGGCCTGACAGTGCTTCCGGGTTGGACCTTGATGGTGCCGGATTTGTGATCGGTGAATGGGACGGCGGCCGTGTCAAACAATTGCACCAGGAATTTGTCGGAACCAGCGGAACAAGGGTAACGCTGGGGGATGGGCTAATTGATCTGAGTGATCATTCCACCCATGTAGCCGGAACCCTGATTGCCGAAGGACAGGTAGTTGCAGCGCATGGAATGGCGCCCGCCGCCCTGCTTCATTCCTACGACTGGAATGACGATCTGGGTGAAATGGCTTCTGAATATGATGACAACTTCCTGGTTTTATCCAATCATTCCTATGGGTATATTACCGGATGGTATGTAGATAATGAGAATGTATGGTGGTGGTACGGAGATGTCACCATTAGCGGAACAGAAGATTACAAATTTGGATTTTATGACGACTATTCACACGACTGGGACTCACTTGCAATCCTGTGTCCGTATTACCTGATCGTGGTTGCTGCGGGAAATGACAGGGATGACGAGCATACCGGCGATCACTGGGTGTTTTACAATGGCGATTGGGTGCCGAGTAACGCCGAACGTGATCCGGATGGCGGCAGTGACGGGTATGACTGCATCGGTAACCTGGGAGTTTCAAAAAATGTTCTTACGGTCGGAGCTGTCGGGGATATTGTCAGTGGGTACTCTGTCCCGTCAGATGTGGTCATGACAAATTTCTCCAGTTGGGGTCCGACGGATGACGGAAGGATAAAACCGGATATTGTGGCCAACGGAACCTCTCTTTATTCCAGTATTTCTACTACAAATAGTTCATATGCTCCGATGTCGGGCACTTCCATGGCTGCTCCGACAACGACCGGGACGATCGCGCTCCTGCAGGAGCTTTACCATTCCATCCACAGCAGTTACATGCGCTCGTCGCTGGCAAAAGCCCTGATAATAAACTCTGCTTATGAAAGCGGAACGACAACCGGCCCTGACTATAAATTCGGCTGGGGATTGCTGAATTCAGCCGGAGCTGCCGGTACGATTATCCAGGATACTTCGGATGAATACATCATGCAGGTAAATTATCTTTTTAATACGGAGATCGAAACCTATGTGTATTATTCGACCGGCGACACCTCTGTCAATGTCACTCTCTGCTGGACCGATCCGCCGGGGACATCACCAAACCCTTCGCTTAATCCCGTAACGCTGATGCTGGTCAATGATCTGGATTTGAGAATCATTCGAACATCTGGTTCGACTTACTATCCCTGGATGCTGAATCCGGCATCCCCGGCGTCACCGGCATCCACTGGCGATAATTTCCGTGATAATGTGGAGAAAGTCACTATTGCGACACCCGGCCCGGGAGAGTATACGGTTCGCATCAGTCATAAAGGGACAACCAGCGGGCAATATTATGCGCTGGTCATTTCCGGTCTGACCTCAATCCGCCCCACAAACACCTGGACCGGCGTTTCAAGCACCAATTGGTTATCTACTGCCAACTGGTCGCTCGGCCATATACCTGCCGGTTCGGAAATTGTTGTCATTCCTGCCGGCTGCACCAACTACCCGGTCCTCAGCAGTAATCTTGGTATTGGTTATTATAGTGGTTATGCCGGCCTTTGTCATTCGTTAAACCTGGAGAATGGCGCTACGCTTACCTTAAACGGAACCGACCTCGTGTCGGCCGGCGAAATGAACATCGATGGGGTTCTTTATATCGGTGATGACCTTATGCTAAACGATGGCGCCGTTGTCAACCTTACCTTGAACGGGGCGATTTACACCGGATATACCAATGGCTATCACGGGTACCTGGCTATGAACGATGGCAGCTCCGTGGTCCAGTCGGGAGGAAACCTATATGCGGAAGAGTTGTTGCTCAATTCTGGAGCATTATACAGCGCATCGTCCGGATATTTTCATATTTACAAACAGGAAACGGCAAATACCAACCAGCTTATCCAGGTTAACGATCCCGATAATCATTTCTATTACTTTAACATCGATACCCTTGCTAATGCCTATATTGACAATTCATCCGAAGATATTAATGTTTTCTTTATTTCAAGAGTTAGCGGCACACTGGCGCTGAACAGTTTCTCAATGAATGCGCCGTTTGTGAATGTTTATGGAAAGATAATACTGACAACAGGTTCTTTGAATATTACCAATACCGGTCCCGTATTTAATGCCAACTCCACGCTGGATATGACCGGAGGAGAGATCATGACAAATAATAGCATTTGGTTCAATTCGGGATGCAATGTTCTTATCAGCGACGGCACGATCCATATCCGAAGGGACCTTTATAACCAGTACGGAGAATTTACGCCTTCGGGTGGAAAGGTTCGTTTCTTTGGAGACCTTCAATCCGACATCAAAGGACCTACAACCTTTTACCAGCTTGAGATCGAGAAAGATACAGGCATTACCGTTTTATCCCGATTCCAGATGCATGTGTCCGACAGCCTTTTCATGGAGATGGGGGACCTGAAAATCCAGAATTCGGTACTTCATATCGGGTCGGGCAATTAAAATTGACAGATATATTTCCTAATTTTGCCTGCTTTATTAACCTTTTAATATCTGAAGAAATGGCTAATCTGGATAAGGTCAGGAAAGACCTCGAATCGTATGGTGTTAAAGATGTTGCGGAAATTATTCATAATCCTTCCTATGATTACTTGTATGAAGCGGAACTTGATCCTGTTCTGGAAGGCTATGAAAAAGGTTACCTGACGGAATCAGGCGCTGTGAATGTACTGACGGGAAGATTTACCGGACGCTCGCCTAAAGATAAGTATATCGTACTGGATGAAAAGACGAAAGATACGGTTTGGTGGGCCGCGCCTAACATCCGTTCCGATAATAAACCCATTGATCACCAGACATGGGAATACTGCTATAAACTGGGCGCAGAGCAGCTTTCAGGAAGAAAGCTTTACGTAATGGATGGTTATGCTGGAACTAACAAAGATACCCGGCTGAACATCCGGTTTGTCATGGAGGTAGCCTGGCAGGCCCATTTTGTGAAAAATATGTTTATTCGCCCGACTGAGGAGGAACTGGAGAATTTTAAGCCCGATTTCGTAGTCTTAAATGCAGCCAAAACGATCAACCCGGAATGGAAGAACATGAAGCGTACCGATGGTGTTCCTTTCAATTCGGAAGTTTTTGTGATGTTCAACCTGACGGAAGGAAGAGCGGTGATCGGGGGAAGCTGGTACGGTGGCGAAATGAAGAAGGGTATTTTTTCGGTGATGAACTATTATCTTCCCCTGAAGGGCGTTGCGGCCATGCACTGCTCGGCCAATGTAGGTAAATCCGGCGATACAGCCATTTTCTTCGGACTATCGGGTACGGGAAAAACGACCCTTTCCACCGATCCGAAACGGGCACTGATCGGCGATGACGAGCACGGATGGGATGATGAGGGAATTTTCAATTTCGAGGGCGGATGTTATGCAAAATGTATCAACCTCGATAAAGAGAGCGAGCCCGATATCTACCAGGCAATAAAAAGGGATGCACTGCTGGAAAACCTGGTGGTGGATGCCAATGGAAAGATCGACTATAAAGACGGCTCCATCACGGAAAATACGCGTGTCTCCTACCCTATTTACCATATCGACAACATCGTCAAACCGGTGTCGAAAGCGGGCCCGGCAAAGAAAGTCATTTTCCTGACGGCTGATGCCTATGGGGTCATGCCTCCTGTCTCCATCCTGACACCTGAACAGACCCAATATCACTTCCTTTCGGGATTTACGGCAAAGCTGGCCGGCACAGAAGTTGGCATTACAACACCGCAACCGACTTTCTCAGCCTGTTTCGGCGCAGCCTTCCTACTTCTTCACCCGACAAAATATGGCGAAGAGCTCGTGAAGCGCATGGAAGCCAACGGAGCCAGGGCTTACCTGGTAAATACCGGCTGGAATGGAACCGGAAAGAGGATATCCATTAAGGATACGCGAAGGATCATCGATGCGATCCTCGATGGCTCCATCGACAAAGCGGAAACAAAAACGATCCCGGTATTCAACTTTAAAGTCCCGGTTGCACTGCATGATGTTGATCCGAATATCCTGGATCCGCGAGACACGTACCAGGACAAGATGGAATGGTACAAGAAAGCCCACCTGCTGGGAGAACTTTTCGTTAAGAACTTTGCGCAGTACACTGACAATGAACACGGTAAAGCGCTGGTCAAGGCAGGGCCGGAGGTTTAGTTCAAAGTTCAAAGTTCAAAGTTCAAAGTTCAAAGTTCAAAGTTCAAAGTTCAAAGTTCAAAGTTCAAAGTTTAAAGCCTAGTCAGGCCAGAAGAACGAATAGGAATACATATAAAATATTCTTATATTTGGAGTAAATTTCACGGCGATGAAAAGAATCATCTTTGTTTTGCCTGTAATATTACTCACATTACAATCGTTAGCACAGCTCAAGCAGGAAATTTTCCCACCGACCAATTTGCGGAACGGATCCGATTATCTTCCGTCGCATGTTGATCTCATTTGGACTCCCCCGGCGGATTGGCAACCTTCACGGGTCGATCGATGGTTTGAATACGACAGGGGAATTTATGTCGGAGGGGGTATTGGATCCTGCCCGGGATGTCCGGTTGAAATCGCTATCCGGTGGGATTCGTATTATTTCAATAATTACAATGCTGTCTACTTAACGAAAATCAGGTACCTGCTTCTGGAAGCAGCCCTTGATCATGCCCTGAGGGTTTACCAGTCGTATTATGGCGTATTCGATACCTTATTTGATTATCCTCTGCAGCAAAATCTTGTTTATTTCCAATTTGACACACTGGAGTTTTCTCCTATTACGATCGATAAATCAAGGGAATTATGGGTAGGATTATGGGTAAGTGATATGGCACCGGGATACCCCTTATCATTTGGCATCGGACCATATCCGCAGATTGAAGGGTATGGCAATATGATCAAGTTGAATCCCAATGGGAATTGGCAAACCCTGACTGAAATAAATCCCGAGCTGAATTATACCTGGCAACTGGGTGCTTATATTGAGACCCCCAACGATGCAGTATTTTACCCTGTTTTCAATGTTTTCCGGTCAATCGATGAACAACCTTTTGAAAAGATCCATGAAGGGGAGATTTATGATACAATTTTCCACGACGATATGAATGAACCGGCTCAATTCGTTGTTAAATACTATGTAAACAGCGTATATAAGGATGATAGTTCTATATCATCCGATACATTGGCGATATGGCTGGTAAATGTACCTGAAAATATGAGAAATGACAGGGTTATCATATACCCCAACCCTGCGAAAGATGTAGTCACCATACATTCGGTAAATAACAGGATCAATTCATTATCATTGATCAACACCAAAGGAGAGACTGTGTTGATTAAGAAACCCGGAACAGAAAAAACCACACTTGATGTTTCGGATCTACCCGATTCTTTTTATGTTGTAAAAATTAATACGATTGAGGGTATCTCAAACTCCAAGTTGCTGATCATTAAATAATAAGAATTGGATTTTTTCTTGAATACCGGACAAGACTAAAGATTGCCGAACGGATTTGATTTCAATTCTCCAAACAAAATTTCCTATTTATACAATTCCGACGTATCCACGAAGATCAGGAACTCGTTGATCAGATCCCCTTTGAATTTCAGGATCACGCTGAACGGCACCCTTAGCAAACTGTTGTTGTGGCGGGTGTAATTGACGTAGCCTGTAGCGAATCTTACTCCGGGAACCTGCCAGTATTCGAGGTCGGTATGACTGATGGCTTTGATGGATTGAAAAAAACCGGTCAGAAAAGCGGTGATATTCTCTTTTCCAGCGACAGGTTCCATATTGGCCCATCTGAAAATTCCATCTGCTGTAAAAAGGTTGACGAAGCCCGGAGTGTCCATCGCATCCACCATCCGGTACATTTCAGGGATATATTTGTCCTGTGTCATTGTATGTTTTTTTGACATAACAAACACCCCTGGTGATTGTTCAACTGGTCATCGTATTAAGCCAACGACTAGTTCAGCATCACGGGCATCACCAGCATAAGGATCTCTTCTTCAAGGTTTTCGTTTTCGACGGGCATGATCAGGCCGGCGCGGTTTGGTGCCGACATTTCAAATTTAACCTGCTCGGAAGAAACGTTGGTGACCATATCCTGCAAAAAGCGCGAGTTGAATCCGATCTCCATATCTTCGCCTTCGTAACTGCAAGTCAGTCGTTCCTTTGCTTCGTTCGAAAAGTCAATATCTTCGGCAGACAGGACCAGTTCTTTACCTGAAATCTTAAACCGGATCTGGTGGGTCGACTGGTTAGCAAAGAGGGCTACTCTTCGGATCGCATTAAGGAGCAAACCCCGGTCGACCGTCAGGACATTCGGATTGTTGGTAGGAATGACCGCTTCGTAGTTCGGGTATTTTCCTTCGATCAGCCGGCAGATAATCTTAAAACTGTCGAACGTGAACATGGAGTTGGTCTGGGAATATTCGATATTCACTTCCAGGTCTTTACCGGCCAGGATACCTTTAATCTGGTTCAATGGCTTTTTGGGAAGGATGAAGGAGCTCACCTGGTCGGAATGGGCATCCATACGCCTGTATCTCACAAGTTTATGCGCATCGGTAGCCACGAAAGTGAGATG
This sequence comes from Bacteroidales bacterium, assembly GCA_017991835.1. Lineage (GTDB taxonomy): Bacteria > Bacteroidota > Bacteroidia > Bacteroidales > JAGOPY01 > JAGOPY01. Next base: position 122,921 of record JAGOPY010000003.1, read on the forward strand.
TTCGGGCGACAACTCGCAATAAACGCCCGACATCACCGGCCGGAGTTCATCGCTGCCGGTGGCAAAGAGCGTTTTGTTGATAGCATCGACCAGGACCCCTGAATGGACTGTGAGAACAGATGTAGCTTCCAGCACCGGAGATTGCGGGAATTCATCGCTGCTATGGCCGCTGAGTTTATACTTTCCCTCGCCGGCGGAAAGTTCTACCAGCAACGTTTCGGGATTGATCGAAAAGATGACCGGTATGTCGGAAAACGTCTTCAGCGTATCCAGAAGCAGCTTGGCCGGGATAGTCACAGAACCGGGCTCCTCAGCTTTAGTGAGCGGGATGGTAACGGTCATGGTGGTCTCCAGGTCGGAAGCCGTCACAAAGAGTTGATCTTCCTTCAGTTCAAACAAAAAATCATCCAGGATGGGAAGGGTATTGGAAGAACTGATCACACCACTGAGTGCCGACAGGTTTTTAAGAAGGACCGAACTCGAAACAATGAATTTCATATTATTGTGTATTAGGATTTAACATCTGGTTAATTAAGTAAAAATAACTAAAATAAATCTCAGGGTCAGTACCCCTGCTTTTCTTTCTTAACAATTTTTTCACATCTTTTTTGAAGCATTACTCCCATAACGGGTAGGCCTGAACTTTGACTCTTCTCCTTTTATCAGTCTTTTAATATTATTCCGATGGGTAATGGGTATAAAAATCGCTACAAGGATCGATAATCCGATCAGCCAGAGGTTTTCCTGCCCGAAGAGAAATATTTCCAGGAAAGGGAAAGCCAGCGATCCGATGATTGAACCCAGCGAAACAAAACCGGTAGTCAGCAGGATGATGATAAAAATAGCCAGGACGATCCAGACCGCAGCGGGAAACAGTGCAAAACCCACACCCAGCAGTGTGGCCACTCCTTTTCCACCGCGAAATCCCGCGAAAGCGGGAAAAACATGGCCCAATACAACCGCGGCAGCCAGGCCGATCTTAAGAAAGACAAGGGTTTCGTCTGTCATCATTCCGGTGAGCAAAAAATCGGCGAGTTTGACCGCGAACCAGCCCTTGAAAACGTCGAAAAGAAAAACAGGCAGACCGGCTTTCCATCCGAGCACCCGAATAGTATTGGTTGCCCCGGCATTTCCGCTGCCGTGTTCTCTCACGTCGAGCCTGAAAAACAATTTTCCAACCCACACGGCGGTAGGAACAGAGCCGATCAGGTAAGCCAGTATAACGATCAGGATGATTTGTAATGTCATAGCCTGGAACTAATAACTTAACGATTGCATTTTCCGGATGAAATCGATCATCCTCCTTTTATCGCCAACCATGTACTCATATTTCTGATCGGCACCGGGCAACACCATCGATCTCTTTTCGGGCTTAACTTCATTGATCCGGTTGACAAACTCCTTGTCGTGCGACAGGGCCTGAAGAATTCCGTTGCGGTATTCAAAGAAATAGTAGCGGTTTTCATCTATTTCCAGGTAGACAAACAAACCATCGCCGCTTCTGCGCCGCATCAGTTCGACAAAGCCGTTCATGTAGCGGTTTACGGGATCCCGGCCCAGGCTCATCACTCCAATAGGCCCCCGTGAAATATAGGAATTGGTGAACGAATTCCAGTAAAGATTGACATCGGTCAGGATCATGGTGCGGTTAAGCACATCGGGCAGCCGTTTATTGCGGCCAATGCCCGCCATATCCTTCTTATAATCACCCGATTCACTGCCCAGGGTAAAGTCAAGAAAATCAAGGTAGCTTTTTCGTGTGACATCCAGGCCTTTGAGGTTTGATTTCAGGATGGAATCGGCCATAACCGTCAGGCTCCCGTCATAGAACATGAAATTGACGGACAGAGTCAGGTTGGCTATGGTCGAATCGGGAACAGTCATGTAATTGACATCACCATAACTGACCAGGCTGACATAATCGAGTTTAAGTCCGAGGTTATGCTCACCGGCTGTGATAAAGCTGCAGCTCCGCGGATTGAATTCAAAACCGGGGAGTTTTTTATCCTTCGACTGGTCGATTCTGTAACTACCTCTCCATTCATCGAAATAGATCTCACCGGCCGGTGCCACGATAGCTGAATCTTTGGGATACTTTTTCAGCGTGAACCAGGAAGAGTAAATATCATCTTCCGAATCCGACATCTGCAAAGCCAGATCGACGCGACGTCCTTCCATATCCCTGACAGGCGGCTGAACCGGTATCCTCACGCTGTCGGGATTGATCCAGGCATCAAAGGCAACCCAGTATTTGAGCATCCCGGGAAAACATTCATCCTGGGTTTTAAATCCTCCATCGAACTCCAGTTCCTTTCGCGATGAATTCATATCCATTTTGCCCCTGAAAGCAAAATGTGGATTTAACATGAATTTCAGGCTTTCGGGGATTGAGCCCGTAGCCACCGTATGCCTGGCCGAATCGACCGAGATCGAAATTAAAGGCACCTCCTGAACGGCTTCAGCGCCGCTCTTATACTGGTAAAATCCTTTACCGGACATTCTGAACCGGGAGGTGATATCGATGTCGGCCCTTTCAATCGTATGATACTGCCGGGCTGTATCGGCAATGATTGCCGCATTTTTCAGCGTATTGATCTTTCCTCCCCTGCTTATCTTCACAAAGGAACTGTCTGGGAAAATGGCCGCATCAGCCACCCGGATCAGTTTGACATTTTCCGCATCAATCTCGTAGGTTTGCAGGTCATACCGGGCTGTAACCGAGAAAAAAGAGAGGGAGTCGGCCTGAGGGTTAGTGGCCACGAGATCGGAACCCGACATATCGAGCCGGAGCAATTCCTGCCGGCTTAAATTGTCGATGTTGGCAAATCGGGTTCCCAGGTCGTTGTAAAGCCGCATCTCATTTTTATCCATGGCCCAGTCGATATTATCCATGTAACAGGCAAAGTTGTTGTAAGGAAAGGATACATAAGAACCCTTCTGATTGGTCCGGAATTCCACTTCGCGCTGCTCGAAGTCGACATGCGTACGGTATTTCCGGGCTGCCACGGCCAGATCCTGAGTGCCTTTGGTAAAGAGTTTAAAATCAAGCGTATCGGCATCGATGGTATGATGCTGGAACCGGTAATTGCTGGATGCGAGCTCCACGCTCTCGAAATTAACCTTGCCGGAGCCGGTCAGCCCATCCGGCGAATAATACAGGTCGCCATACATTTCCGATTTTTCGCCGAACATCCGGAAAGGCTTTTTCAGCGTCAGCAAACGCATGGTATCCTTTGCAGGGAACCAGACCTGGCGGATTTCTTCAGCGGCTACATCCGGGTATTCCACCCTGGCAACCTGGGATTCGATATTGAATTTTTCGGCGATCGAGGTTACCATAGAATCCGGGTAAAAGAGAAAATCCTCCGAATGGGTGACAGACGTTAAGTATTCAAGTCGCCCATGTCCTCGCAGTCCCTTGTTACTCAAATCTATAGTGTCATAGAAGACTGCTTTACCCCCGTAAGCTTCATAACCTTCCCTGGGAGTAATGTGTTTAAAACCCAGTGAATAATCTTCCTGGACGACCAAGGCCTGATCAATGTCCGGAAAAATGCCTCCTGTATTCAGGTAACCGTCAAATTTTATATCATCGGTTTGAAGCTTATCGAGCCCGGCGAGATTGAACGGTTTGACATTATATGCGAACTTTTCCTTATCATAATGACGATCCTGGTCGTAGTAAACATAAGATTCCTTTTCACCTTTAAAAAGAGGAAAATCGGGTATGGTAGTTTTTCCCGATTTATTCCTGGGTGCGTCGATGTATAGTTTTCCACTGGCATCGGCAATCGGGCTCTGGACTGTAACCTGGCCGCCTTCCTTACCAAAATCGTCCACCCTGAATTTTATCAGGTCGATAAAAGGCATATTCAGCTTAAAAGTATCGTATTCAAAGGAGGATTCATGCGCGAAAAAAAGGAAAGGTCCGGCCTGCACCCTGCCTGAGAACACAAAATCGAGGCCTTTCTTCACCTTTATTTCGTTGCTGTCGGGGAAGATATAAACCCTGTGTGCCTGGCTAAGCTGGACCATCGGAACCCCGCGGATATCCAGGTCCTTGGTTTCCAGGTTCAGCCTGGCATTGCTCTCGTTAACCGTCTTGGAATGGATACCGATGACATCATAATCAATTTTTCCGGCCTTGGCATCCAGGTAGTGATACAACTTATCTTTGACAATAGCTTTATCGTTCACAAAATCATAAGCCACAAATCCCTGTGAACTGAAATTGAACAACATGGCCTTGACCTGCTCCACGGGTTTTTTCATAAAATGAGCCAGGATATCGGGCTTAATCTCACGGGTTCCATAAGTCTCACAAAAATCTTTAACCACGTAAAGCGGGTTGGTATCATCGAGTCCCTGTTGTTTGTAAAATTCTGCCGGAGAATAATAATTGCCGGAATAGAAAGAATTCAGATTGGTATCATTCATCACCTGGAAGGTGGAAAAATCGATAAAATTGCTGTCAATCTTCCATTCCATCGATCCGCAATCCATATCCAGGTCATGGTAACTATTGAAAAACGGGCTGCGGTTCGTGGCATCTTTTTCCTGGTAAAGGAGCAGTTGAGCGCTATCGACAAAATATTTCATCTGCAATCCGGCGTGGTAGATCGAATCTTCATCCAGGGGAATAGTGATGGATGCAGGATTAGCTGTGACCTGGTTTTGGTGAAGCCGGAAGGCTTTGGCTCGTATCCGGGCTATTTCCTTAGGTCCTCTTTTCAGCGACAGGCTGGCATTTCCATCTCCGGCGCCGGAACCGGTGATCCTGAGCCCTTGCTGGGTAAATCCGCCCAGGTAATCGATATTTCGAAACAAATCTTTGATCTCCAGGGTATTCAGGTAGGCTTCGAATTGAGGATGAGTCGAATTGGGACCCGGCGGGTTCGTCAGGGTTTCATCTTTGAAAACGCCGAGAATCGGTCTGGTAAAATACTTTTTATTCATGAACCCGGCCGAATCGACCCGGTATTCGAACTTTTTCATATTTATCCGGTAATCCTGGAAATCGGCATAGACCGAATCGGGATCCAATCCTACTCTTTCCCAGGTTACCCTGCCTTTCATGCCCTTCCATTCCAGGGTGCCGGGATAAAAGATACCCGAAGTACTGTAAATCCGCGAGGTGTCTTTTCGGGTGGCGCAGGTCAGCAACACATCGCGGTAAATGATCTTCATGGCCGTATCATACTCCATCCGGATGGAGGTATCGGATGTGTACCAGTTATAAGTACCCGATTCATAGAGCCGGTTCCGGGCGAAGAGCGCTTCATATTGCTCCAGGTATTTTTCCGATCGGCCCTGGGAAGATTCGGGGATTTGTTTGTCGAAGTCTTCCATCCAGATGGTCAGTGCGCCTTCATTACCAAATCTTTTCAGGTGATAAACCGCTGAAATATAACGGTACAGGTTTGGGAAAACGACCAGTCGTTTGCCCATGACAATATTGGATTGCCGGATAATGTTTTTTTGCTCTTTTTCACTGAAGAGCCCGGCGTTCCAGTATTCCAGGAAAGGTATGAGCATTTCCCTGATCTGTATTCCTGCCGACGGGCTGGTGACTGATGAAAAGACTGATTCCAGTTCCACGGGAAACCGGGCCGGATCTTCCGGCAATGATTTTACTGACTGGCCGCTGGAGATCATCACCAGAAGGAAAGCCGGGAGCATCAAAGAAATTTTCCTGAATGACATAAGCAGCCGGTATTATTTTTTCAGAAGAATGACAGTCCACTCATTTTCATGATCGTCGCCAACGAATTGCAATCCTGTCGCCATGGCTTTTTCCAGGATAGTTTCCTTATCTTTCCTGTAAAAACCGCTGAGCATCAGCCTGCCGCCGGGCAGCAGCCCTTTGAAATACATCTCCATATCCTGGAGCAGTACATTGCGGTTGATATTAGCCAGGATCATATCATAAGCCACTTCTTTGATATCTGATGCATCGCCGCATACAGCATTCTCCGCTGAAATTCCGTTATGTCCGAAATTGACGATCGCATTGCGCCACGCCCATTCGTCGTTATCAATACCTGTAACGCTTATGGCGCCCATTTTATTGGCCAGGACGGCCAGGATGCCTGTGCCGCAACCCATGTCCAGTACTTTTTTCCCCTTTACATCGAGTTGCATCAGGCAAAGCGCCATCAGGCGGGTCGTCTCGTGGTGGGCTGTACCGAAGGCCATTCCCGGTTCGATCAGGATATTGTATTGCGCATCCGGATTTTCAGGATGAAAAGGCGCCCTGACAAAGCATTTACCGCCGATCAGCACCGGCTGGTAATTCGACTCCCATTCTTTGTTCCAGTTGATATCTCCGAGGGGTTCGATCCGGTATTCTATTTCCGGATGATTTTGCAGAAATTCGATCTCTTTGAAAGGAACATCCTGAAATACAACAGAGTCGATATAAGCCAGAACGGCATCTTCTTCTTCATTAAAACTATCGAAACCAAAAGGCAACAGTTCGGCGATCAGGATCGATTTTTCTTCGTCCGACGGAACCGGTGCAAATCTGATTTCGAGAAAACCCATCACTTTTAGTTCAAAGTTCAAAGTTCAAAGTTCAAAGTCAAAGCAAACATAAAAAACTTTGCACTTTGATCTTTGAACTTTGAACTATTTTTCTCCGGCTGCCATAATGATCGCGACAAACTCATCCGCTTTGAGCGAAGCGCCACCGATCAGGCCTCCGTCGACGTCGGGCATGGAGAACAGTTCCTTTGCGTTTTTGGAATTGCAGCTTCCCCCGTAAAGGATGGTTTTATCGTTAGCTATTTCAGCGCCATACTTTTTCCAGATCAGGTCGCGGATAAAGAAGTGCATCTCCTGGGCCTGGTCGGAGGTGGCGTTGATGCCTGTGCCGATAGCCCAGACCGGTTCATACGCGATGATCACCCGGGCAAAGTCGTCGGGCTCAAGCTGGAAGACGGTATTTTCGAGCTGCGAGCGGACGATATCGAAGTGCTGGCGCGTTTCACGCTCTTCCAGCAGTTCGCCGCAGCAGAAAATCGGTGCTATATCCTCTTTCAGGGCGGCTTTGACCTTCCCCAGCAGTTCATCGTCCGACTCGCTGAAATACTTTCGCCGTTCCGAGTGTCCGATAATGGCGAAATCGATATGCATCGAACGGAGCATGGAGGCGGAGATTTCGCCGGTATAGGCTCCGTTTTCGTACCGGCTCACATTCTGTGCCCCGACAAACACGGGTGAATCTTCGGTGATATCCCCGGCCAGTTCCAGGTAAATAAACGGGGGGCAGAGGATCACATCCACATCATCGGGTTTGCCTTTTTCTTCCAGCAGGTCGGTGATTTCAAAAATAAGGGTATCGGCTTCCTCGAAGGTTTTGTTCATCTTCCAGTTGCCGGCTACAATCTTGGTTCTCATACGGTGGTGTTTTTGGCAAAGATATTAAAAAAGTAGGCAGTTGGCAGTAGGCAGCAGGAAGTCAAAAAAATCAATTTAGTCTTAAGCTGGGGGATTTTTATTGGCCACATAGGCACAATTCGAGACTCCATCTCAAACCGATGAGATGGAGTCTCACAAGAATCGAGACTCCATCTGGGCCATCGAGATGGAGTCTCATTCGTGTTTAAAGTTTTACGGCAGAAAATTAGCCCCTTGTCTCTTTTCTCATTTCTCAGTGTTCAATGTTTTTTGACTAATTTTGTCAAAATGATTTGCCATGAAAAGTTTCGGAGAAACTATCCGGGATTTAAGGAAAAAGAATAAGCTTCCGCTAAGGTCTGTTGCGGATTCATTGGGTATTGACGTGGCCATTCTCAGTAAAATCGAGAGAGGACAAAGAAAAGCATCACGCCAGTTTATTTGTAAAATTTCTTCATTTTACCAGGTGGATATTAACCATTTGCTGATCACCTGGCTCTCAGATAAACTCGCGGAAGAACTGATAGAAGAAGATACCGCGATGGAAGCCTTACAGGTTGCTGAAGACAAGATCATTTACGGCAGGAGAAAGGTGGTGGACAAGCGACAAATCATTGATCTACTGGTCGATTTCTTCAGGCACGACGGAAGAATTTCTAAAGCATGGATTTTTGGCTCGTTTGCAAGGGGCGATAATTCTTCCCACCGGGATATTGATCTGATGGTAAGGTATTCGGATAAAGCCTCAGGAACACTTTTCGATTATTCCGATATCAAATTCAAGCTGGAGAATCTACTGAAACAAGAAATTGACATTGTTGAAGAAGGTTATGTTCAGCCATTTGCTCTTGAATCGGTCAACCGCGATAAAATACTGATCTATGGTTAAGGAATTCCCGGACCTGGAAAGGTTAAAGCATATCTCAGAAGCCACAGGAAAGATCCTTCATTTTTGTAGAAATAAATCTGAAGATGACTTTATTAAGGATGAAATGCTGAACAGTAGTGTCTTATACCAATTCATTATCATTGGCGAAACCATCCGATATATAAATCCTGAATTGCTGGCAAAATACGATTACCCCTGGCATCTGCCAAAATCATTCAGGAACTATATTGCAAATGAATATTTCGGTATTAACCTGAAACAAGTTTATAAAACAGTCACCGACTTATTACCGGAGTTTAAAGAATTGATTGATAAGATGATTGATACAATAACAATGCTTAATTTTTAATTTTTAATTCTTAATTCTTAATGACTGCTGATCCTTTGGGCTCCGCCCTTATTACAGGCTGCCCACTACACACTGCCTACTGCCTACTGCCCACCCACAACTTTGAACTTTGAACTTTGAACTTTGAACTTTGAACTTAAGCCTACCCCAGCTCCACCCTCGGATCAAGGCGGGAATAGGCGATATCGGTCAGGATGTTGATGAGGATCATGATGACCGAGATGAACAACACCGTACCCATTATTACGGGGAAATCGTATTTTTCGAGGGCATCGACGACGACCACGCCGATCCCTTTCCAGTCGAAGACATATTCGACGAACACCGCGCCGGCCATGAGCGAGGCAAACCAGCCCGACGCCGTGGTGATGACCGGGTTCAGAGCGTTCTTCAAAGCGTGGCGCAGGATGACCCGCGTTTCGCTGAGCCCTTTGGCCCGCGCCGTCCGGATAAAATCCTGCGACATCACGTCGAGCATCGAGTTCCGGGTCATCTCGGTCAGGATTCCCAACGGCCGCAATCCCAGTGTCAGGGCCGGAAGGATAAGATTTTTCAGGTCCAGGAATTCTCCCCTGCCGAAATCGTCCACAGAATAAAGGCTGCCGGTCATGCTCAGGCCGGTGAGGTCCGACAGCAGGAAAGCGAAAATCCAGGCAACGATGATCGCCGCGAAAAAGGATGGAAGCGACATGCCCAGGACCGACAGCACCATCGCTATTTTGTCGAACCAGCCGTCGCGGTAGATAGCGCTCAGGATGCCGATGGAAACGCCGGCAACAAAGGCAAACAGCATTGAAACGGCGGCCAGCAGCAGCGTTTTGGGAAAGGCCCCGGCGATGATCGAAGCGACTTCCCGTTTCGACTGGTAAGAGCGGCGCAGGTAAGGCGCTTTGACGACCAGGCTCGTTTTCCCGATCTTCAGCACCGTAAGAAAGGGAGAGTATTTTTCTTTATCCAGGTACCAATAGCTGGTTTGGTCCACATGGTTGTGCCCTGAAACCGGGGAGATGTCATTCAAAAAGCCGGCGTATTGAACAGGCAGCGGTTTGTCGAGCCCGAGGTCCTTGCGGATCATTTCGACGGAAGAGATATCGGCCCGCTGGCCCAGCAGCATCCGTGCCGGATCGCCGGGGAGGATGTTGAAAAGGATGAAAATGAGGGTGATGACGCCCAGGAGGACGAGCAGTCCGTAGAATAACCGGTTGAGGATGAATTTTATCACTACAATCCTTCAAACTCCTCTTTCAATTCCGCATAATCCGGCAGATCCCGCCAGTGCCATTTACCCAATACCACGCCGTCGTTCAGCAAAATGATCCCCGGGTTCGCCCGCACCATCATCTTCAGTTCCACATCATCGGCATTGAAGAATTCCAGGTCGGGTTGGAAACCCTTTTTGAACTCCCGGATATCGGCCTCGAGGCTGCCGGTGAGCACTACCAGAGAATGGCCATCCGAAACCATGTCCGCATGAAGCTTGTCGATCTTTTTAAAGCCCTTGACAGAAGCCGATTTCAGGTCGTACGAGGCTACCAGGAACTGGTACCCGGGATTGTTCACATAGACTTCCGTGAGGTCGTTGCCTTCCGCATCGAAGATCTGAAGCGAATGGCCCTTCAGAACGCCGGAGTCATCGGTCCGTTGCGACACGAACTCCCATTCCTTCTGCCATACTGTGTCGTTCCAGGGGTAATTCGGGGAGAGGTACTCTTTCTCTTCCCCGGTAGCAATGTTGCGGTACATAAGGTAAGTCTTTGCCTGGCCGGGATTGTCGGGGACCAGGTCGGCGCCAACCTTCCAGCCCAGGAAATCGATCCACGGGAGGTGGCGGTACTGGTGAAAGGAGAAATAGCTGAATAACAGGAATACGATGACCAAACCCCAGTTGTCGATCCGGGGGACAAATATGGAACGGTATTTATTCCGGTAAGCAAATATGATGATGACCAGGATGATAAGGACGACATTTTTGTAGAAGGTTTCCCAGTTGGTCAGTTTCAGCGCATCGCCAAAGCAGCCGCAATCGGGAACGGGATTGTAGATGGCATCGTTAAGCGTGAGGATCGTAAAGAAAGCCATCATCAGCAGCAGCGGCCAGGCCATGATCTTCAGCCGGAAATTGAACAGGAGGGCGGCGCCCAGCGTGAACTCAACGGCACAGAGAAAGATCGACAGGAAGAGCGACAACGGGATGGCCCATCCGGTGCCGAAGGCGATAAAGTAGTCTTCGATCCGGTAAGCGGTACCCAATGGATCAACGCCTTTGACAAATCCTGAAAAGAGGAATACAGCGGCTACGAGCAGACGGCAGATGTTAGCAAAGAGTTTCATATGAGTCAATTAGTTCCAGGGTTCCAAAGTTCCTGGTTCCAAAGTTCCAAGTTCCTGGTTCCAAGTTCAAATTACTAATTTCTAATTTCTATTGTCCAACTGTCCAATTGTCCAATCCCTCGCTTCGCTCGGGACAAGCTGTCAACTGTCCAACTGTCCAACTGAATCCAGTTTTATTAAAGCAAATAATGCGTAATTGATAATATCCCTGTAATTCGCATCCACCCCTTCCGACACCAGCGTCTCCCCTTCCCTGTCTTCGATCTGTTTGATCCGCATCAGTTTCATGAGGATAATATCGGTATAGGAGCTCACCCGCATGTTGCGCCAGGCCTCGTCGTAATCGTGGTTTTTGTCTTCCATCAGTGCCCTGGCGCTTTGCAGATGCTTGTCGTAAAGCTGCCCGGCCTCTTCCGGGGCCAGGTCCATATTGCCCCCGATGCCCAGTTCAAGCTGAACAAGCGCCATCACCGAGTAGTTCACGATCCCGATGAACTCGGGCCGGATCCCTTCCTGCACTTTTTGCTGCCCTTTCTGCTCGATCGACCGGATGCGGTTGGCCTTGATATAGATCTGGTCGGTCAGCGATTCGGGCCTCAGAACCCGCCACGAACTCCCGTAGTCTTTCATCTTATTGACAAACACTTCTTTACAGGCAGCGATCGCCAGTCCGAATTGCCGGGAGGTATCGTTCATCATTTCTATTATCTTCGCAATTAATTAATCCGGTTAAATATGATCAAAAAGGTTGATAAAAATACATCTTTTTCCGAAACCAAAGTTTTTGAATACAACGGCAAGACGATGGACTTTCGCGTGCCGCGGGTGATGGGAATCGTGAATGTGACGCCTGATTCCTTTTATGATTTGACGATTGGGCGATTGGACGATTTGGCGGTTGGGCGATTGGACGATTTGGCGGTTGGGCGATTGGACGATTCGGCGGTTGGAGGATTTAAAGATTTGATTGGTCGATTGGACTATTTAATGGGGCGTGTGAAGGAAATGGCTGATAGTGGAGCGTATATTATCGATATAGGGGCGGTTTCGACGCGGCCGGGAGCGCCTGAAGTAAGCGTTGAAGAGGAGAAGAGCAGATTGTTGCCGGTTCTTAAGGAAGTAAGAAAATCATTTCCGGAGATTATTATTTCAATTGACACGTACCGGTCGGAAATTGCTGAAATAGCGGCCGGTGAAGGCGCTGATATGATTAACGATATCTCCGGAGGAATGTTCGACCCCCTTATGCTTTCGTGTATCATTAAACTAAAAATTCCTTACATCATCATGCACATCCAGGGGACGCCCGCCACCATGCAGCAGAATCCGACCTATGCCGATGTGGTGATGGAGGTAAAGGATTTCCTGCTTGGCCAGGTCCGAAGACTGGAGTCGGCCGGCCATCATAAAATCATTATCGATCCCGGGTTCGGCTTCGGAAAGACCGTAGAGCACAATTATCAAATCCTGTCGCACCTGGATGAATTCGTTGATACGGGTTACCCCGTCCTAGCCGGCCTGTCGCGCAAATCCATGATCAACAAAGTCCTGGGGACTAAACCTGCGGAAGCTTTAAACGGCACAACGGTTCTGAATACCATTGCATTGATGAAAGGAGCTGCCATTCTCAGGGTGCACGATGTGAAGGAGGCGACGGAGACGGTGAAACTGTTCATAAAAGCAATTTGATAATGTGATGATGTGATAATGAAGGTATTATCAAATTCTCACATTGAATAATTTTCAAATTACCTAATTTCCCTACTTTTGTATCCCATGCTTGCAATCCTTCTCACCGGCTTGTTCCAGATCCGCCTGCTGGATGTTCTTGATATCCTGCTCGTCGCGTTTATCCTGTACGAACTGTATAACCTCCTGAAAGGTTCGGTCTCTATCAACATGTTCTTTGCCATCGTGGCGATGTTCTTTATCTGGCGGGTCACCGACGCGCTGCAGATGGAGATGCTCCGCGAAATCCTGGGGGCTTTCTTCAGCGTGGGTATCATTGCCTTGTTTATCATTTTCCAGCCCGAACTCAGGCAGTTCCTCCTGACATTAGGCAAGCCCGATTTCATCCAGAAACGGCGTCGCCGGTTCCTTTTCTGGCATTTCAACGAAGCCAATCCTTACGTTGTCGATGTTGATAAGATCGTCCATGCCTGCCAGAAAATGGCCAACAGCAAGCAGGGGGCCATCATCATCATCACCCGGCTGCACGAACTGAAGATCATCAAGGATACCGGCCAGTACCTGAATGCAGAGATCTCAGTCGAATTGCTGGAAAACATCTTTTTCAAGAACAGCCCGCTGCACGATGGCGCCGTGATCATCAGCGGCAATAAGATTGAAGCGGCCCGCTGCATTTTGCCCGTCTCCAAGAGCCAGGACCTGACCGCCGGGCTGGGCCTGCGCCACCGGGCAGCCGTTGGCGTAACGGAACAGAGCGATGCCATTGCGATTGTCGTGTCGGAACAAACCGGAAAGATTTCCTATGCCGAAAGCGGTGAACTGGTGCGGAATGTCCAGCCGTCGGCCCTGCGCGATCTGCTGGAAGAGAAACTGCAAGCGGTTCCCAAAGAGCGGGAAAATGCGGTGACTGAAACAGTCTGAAAGCATAACCCCTTTTTATTTCAAATCTTTTTGCAACTGCTCGACCGATTCGGGCATCGAAACGATCTTGTTATCTGCACCGGTGAGCACCATGACTGGAGTGGCCAGAATAAAATAGCTATTGGCTTCCGCGCTGTTAACCCCGCCCCGGGCCAGGTGATGGTTCCATCCCGGAAGCAACCTGATCGCTTTTTCGTATTCAGCAATTTCGGTCTCGGTTTCGTCAAGGCTGATGGCAAAAATGGACAGCTTTTCCCTGGAACCCGGTTTTTGCCAGAATGTGTACAGCTTGTTGACCAGTTCCATGCAATGCGGGCAGTCGGCCGACCAGAACAGGACCAGCTTATAAGGGGTATTTGTTTTAAATTGATGAAAAGAGGCCTGGTTTCCCGAATTGTCTTTCACCGGGAAATCGGGCGCCAGCGTCCCTTCGACCAGTGTCTTCATCCCTTCCACCCTTTTCAGGATCGCCTGGCGCTTGGCTGTCAGGCAGTCGGGATCATCGAGGTAGGCAGCCAGCATCTCGATGCCGGGCTGGATGTTGAAGCTCTCATAACCGTTGTAGAAATAATCGACCATCCATCCGTATATTTTCGGATGGCCTGTTTTCGCTTTCTCTACAGCTCTTTTACCGGCAGCCGTGAACAGCGAGTCGCGTTTGGCGGTCGTGGTCGCATCTTCGCCGTACAGGTTCACATACTGGTCCATCCATGATTTTAAATCACGGGCCCGGATCAGGAGGGTATCGTTGAAATCGACGAAATCAAAATAATGATCTTTGAAACTCTGCCTTCGGTCGGCCTCATCCCCTTCCCAGCTCACTTCGGGGACATACTGGAAGAAAAACAGCGACGACACGAACAGGTCACGGTGGCGTTCTACCTGGCCGGCTATCCATTCATTATGCGCATTCCGTCGCTTTTCATATTCGGTAATCCCCATCCGGTAAAAAGCAGAGGTGTTATCATCATAATTCATCAGGTAATTCTGCAACAGGCCAAGCATCTCCTTCTGCCGGTAATTCTCGGCCATAAACTCATGCAGGGCTGCATTCTCCAGTTCGCCATCCTGCCACTGTGTACTGTCGGAATTGTTGCAGTAAACCGGTGAGACCCACAATTCCATGTCCTGCCGGTTAAGGATGAAACTTTTCTCGGAGGGATACGGTGTTGAGGTCACCTCCTCTTTATAATCGAAGCGGAGGACGAATTCGCCCGGGAGATATTCGGCCGGCACGATAAAGACACAGGTATCACCATTGTTCACGTTGTCTTTAACGAGGATATCCTGGATCAGCGGGCTGCCTTTTTTCTGGGTCATCAGGCTGATCTTGCTGGAATGCACGCCACGAAGGTGGATGGTGAGCCTGACCGGGTTTTGGACCGTCTCCGAATAAAGCATCCGGCTTGTGATTAAGCAGGCAACAAGCATTGACACTTTTGCAACTCTGTTAAAGCAGACAATTCCCATAATATGAAGCATATTAAGTGAACACTAAAGACCTGGATTACCGTGTAAATGTATAAAAAGAAAACTCAAAATCCCAAATCCTCAAATCTTCCTGATCTTCTTCTCCACCACCGCCAGTATCTCATCTTCCAGGATCCTTGCCTTCTCCACGATCTCCTCCCCTTTCTTCACCATCTCTTCGGCGAAAGCCTTGTCTTCCAGCCCGCCGGCATTGATCTTTACATTCAGGTAGGCGCCCATGACGGCGGTCCTTGCGCACAACGCGCCTACGCCTACATCCGAGGCGGACGCCGCCATTCCAGTCTCCGCCATGGCTTTCATCACTTCCATTGAAGCGAGCGATTTTTCCATCACCCGGAAGGGAACCTTTATTGCATATTTCGAAGCCTCTTCTATAGCGGCTTTGCGGGCATTTTTCTCGTCGTCGGTCCCTTTGGGCAGACCAAACGCATCCATGATCCTGTTAAATGCACGGGTATCTTCGTCGACCAGGAACAACAGTTCGTCCTTGTACTGCTGGCCTTTTTCGGCCCAAACGGAGAACTCTTCCCAGCGGTCGTCCCAGCCCGCTTTGTGCGAGGAGAGGTTGGCCACCATGGTTCCGAGCGAAACGCCCAGTGCACCGCAAAGGGCTGAGATGGAGCCTCCGCCGGGCGCCGGCGATTCCGAAGCGGTTTCGTCGGCAAAGCCTTCCACAGTCATACCGATCAGTTTCTTGTCGGAAGGATCCTCCAGCAGGTACTCAATGATCTTCTCCTTCGGATTAAAGGGCTTCAGGTCATCCAGGCCGAGCGACTTAACTGCGATCTTCACGAGTTCATTCTCCGAGACACCGACAGACCGCTGCTGTTTCCGGAGGAAATATTTCCCGGCATCGAGCATGGCTTTCAGCGGAATTAATCCTACCAGCTCGCTCCCGGTAACCCGTAACCCCCGTTCATTCGCTTTTGCACAGGCTTCCTCAAAAGCCACATGTACCGGCGTAATGCTGATATTTGTCAGGTTGATGGAGATCTGAGCAATGCCGTATTCTTCAATAAACCAGCCTATTGCCTTACAAGACCTGAGTGAGCCGGGTACCCATACCTCGTTGCCGTTTTCGTCTTTTTTTATTTTTCCTGTGATGGGGTTACCTTCTCTCACCGGTCGTCCTTTCTCGCGGATATCGAAAGCAATGGCGTTGGCCCGGCGGGTGGAAGTCGTGTTCAGGTTAACATTGTACGCCACCAGGAAGTCCCTTGCGCCGACGGCCGTTGCGCCTGACAGGGCAACCCTTTCAGTAAACTCAGCCGGACCGAAATCAGGTTTCCATTGCGGGTTCTTCAGTTTCTCGGGCAGCCCTTCATATTCCCCTGACCTGTTATTTGCCAGGTTACGGCGCTCTTCCGTGAATGCGGCATTTTCATAGCAATAAACCGGGATTCCCAGCTCTTTGCCAATTCTTTCCGCCAGTTTCCTGGCCAAAGCCGCAGTTTCTTCCATTGTAATATTACGGATCGGGACCAGCGGACAGACATCGGTGGCGCCGAATCGCGGATGTTCCCCTTTGTGGTTGCGCATATCAATCACTTCCGAGGCTTTCTTTACCGCTAAGAAAGCAGCTTCCAGCACCGCTTCCGGCTCCCCGACCATTGTCACCACCGTCCGGTTCGTCGCTTTCCCCGGATCGACATCCAGCAGCCGAACGCCTTCCACACCTTCAATCTGATCCGTGATCTGTTTAATGATCGTCATATCCCGCCCCTCGCTGAAGTTGGGTACACACTCGATTAGTTGTTTCATAGCTTTATAAATTCTAAATTCTAAATTCTAAATTCTAAATTCCAAATCCCAAATTCCAAACAAAACTCAAATTCCAAATCCTAAAGGTCAAAAAATCATAATATCATAGGTTTAAAATATCATAATATCATAAGTTCAAAATATCAAAATATCAAAATATCAAAAATTCAAAATATCATAAAATCTTTCCCTCTAGCAAAACCGTCTCCACCTTATTGCTTCCGAACGCATAAGGCATATATTCAATGGATGGCATCTCCTTTGTAATAAACAAATTAGCTTTTTTACCCACGGCAATGCTCCCCAGTTCTTCTTCCAGTCCCATGGCGTACGCGCCGTTCAGGGTGACCGCATTGATGGCCTCTTCCGGCAGCATTTTGTATTTGATACAACCCATCGAAAGGATGAACTGCATATTGCCCGATGGCGATGAACCGGGATTGTGGTCGCTGGCCATAGCCACCGGCAGACCGGCATCGATCATTTTACGCACCGGGGAATAGGGCAATCCCAGGAAAAAGCTGGCCCCGGGCAAAACGGTCGGCATGGTCTCTGAATCTTTTAGTGCAGCAATCTCCTCATCGCCAATATGTTCCAGGTGGTCCACAGAAAGGGCATTGTACTTAACCCCCACCTGTACCCCGCCTGTGATGCCCAGTTCATTGGCATGGATCTTCGGCCGCAGGCCGTATTTCATGCCCGCATTCAGTATCCGGTCGGTATCTTCCACGGTAAAGAAGCCGCGGTCGCAGAAAACATCGATGTAGTCGGCCAGTTCTTCGCCGGCCACCCGGGGAATCATCTCATTGATCACCACATCGACATAAGCAGACCGGTTGCCTTTATACTCTTCGGGAACGGCGTGGGCACCGAGGAAAGTAGCTATAATAGTCGCCGGCGATTTCTCTTTCAGCTTGCGGATGACCCGGAGCATTTTCATCTCATCTTCCGGATTAAGGCCATAACCGCTCTTGATCTCGATAGCGCCTGTGCCATAGGAGATCATTTCCCCGATGCGATCCATAGCATCTTCGAACAGCTTTTTCTCAGATGTATCATGCAGTCTGCGGGCCGAATTCAGGATCCCTCCGCCCCTTTTTGCTATTTCTTCGTAAGATAATCCTTTGATCTTATCGACATATTCGATTTCACGGCTGGCCGGAAAAACGACATGAGTGTGAGAGTCGCACCATGCCGGGAAGATCATTTTCCCCCGGGCATCGAGGATCCGGTGCCATCGGCCGGCATATCCGCCAAGTTTCCCGGCCAGTTCTTCCATCGGCCCGAACGAATCGATCCGGCCATTACTGATGACCAGATAAGCGTTCCGGATGGTATTCAGACCGGTCATCTCCCTGCCTGCTTTCAGCTTCACCGGGTCGACCTCCACCTGAACGAGTTCCCTGATATTTTTTACCAGTATTTGCATCGTCATTTTAAACTATGCTGCGAAAGTAATAAAAAGGCTAAAAATTATTTTCTTCATGCAACCTTTTCACACAGTTTCCTGTCATATTAAAAGCAAATCGGTTGTTCTCTGATTTGGTTTTGGTGAACTAATTTGGTTTATTTAATGGTTGTCGGGCACCTGTCGTAAAAAAGCAGGTGCTTCTTTTTTATAACAAATAAGTTACTGTAAAATATCCTGCAAATTCAAGAATTAGTTATCTTTGCAACCTTCATTCAAATCAACATCTTACATATGAAATTAAAAATTACATTCCTTGCACTTATTGCGCTCTGCACCGGATTAAACGCAGGGGCCAAACAAGTGAGTATCGACGAAGCCGAGAAAATCGCCAGGAATTTCATTTACATCACCGTCAACAAGTATGATGATGGAATTTCTTTTGACCGGATCACATTGGCTGATCCATATATTCACCAGGTGGATGGCAAAGCTGTGTTCTATGCATTCCAGATGAATCCAGGGTTTATCATTGTTTCGGCGGATGATCTGTTCACCCCGGTTATCGGTTATTCTTTTAATGGCCGGTTTGACCTGGCAGGAGCTTCTCCGAATTACCGGGGATTCATTCTGAATTACGCCGATCAGATCACCTTTGCACGGCAGAACAATGTTCCGGCATCGGCCGAAGTTAACGCAGCCTGGGCGGAACTTCGCACAGATCAGATCGAAGCGGTATCCGTTACCCGCGACCGGGATGTCGAACCGCTGGTATCCAGTTTATGGGACCAGGGCGATCCGTATAATTATTACTGCCCTGCCGATGCTGCAGGTCCGGGAGGACATACCTGGGTTGGCTGTGTAGCCACGGCTATGGCCCAGATCATGTATTACTGGCGTTATCCTCTCAATGGTACGGGTGACCACTGCTATATCCCCGGCAACTACTCCTACGGCGAACAGTGTGCCGATTATGCCAACACTTACTACCAATGGGACGGTATGATCAACAGCGTCGACGATAAAAATCCTTACGGAAATGCCGAACTGCAATACCATTGCGCGGTTTCGGTCAATATGAACTTCAACCCCAATGGATCCGGAGCACAGAGTTCCAATGTGCCCAATGCACTTAACCAGTATTTCCGTTACAACAGCGCACAATACAGGGAAAAAGGAAACTATACGCTTTCGGGCTGGATTGCCTTGCTGAAAGCCGACATTGATGTTGGCAAACCGGTTTACTATTCGGGATACAGCCCCAGTGAAGGAGGCCATGCTTTTGTTTGCGACGGTTACCAGGGCGATAACTTCCACTTTAATTTCGGCTGGAGCGGTTATGGAAACGGTTATTATTCCCTGTCGGATGTTTTCGGATTCTACCAGGGTCAGGCCTGCGTCAGAAACTTTGCCCCTTCGGATGTCAACTACCCGTATATTAACACCGGCAGCATAACGGTCACCAACACCTCCGGATCGATTACCGACGGCAGCGGCCCCGTGGAAGATTACACCAATAATATCAACGCTTTCTGGCTCATTGACCCGCAGTCGGAATACGATTCCATTAATAGCATTACGATTTCTTTCTCCCAGTTTGACCTGGGATCAGGAGACTCAGTTAAAGTCTTTAACGGGGAATCCATCAATTCTCCGTTGCTGGGAGCTTATGGCGGAACTAACATGCCTCCGTCATTGACTACTACCGGCAATAAGATGCTGGTGCAGTTCAAGACCAACGGAAGCGGTACCGGAAGCGGCTGGTATGCCGAATATTCCACCACCTCTCCCACCTGGTGCCAGGGACTGGTCCAGTATACCGAACCCACCGGAACTTTTGATGACGGCAGCGGGGAAGCGTTCTATTACCAGAACGGCGCTACCTGTATGTGGAGGATCAAACCGCCCTATGCCAACAAGATCATCCTCACATTCAACTACTTCGATACTGAAGAAGGAATCGACAAACTGAACGTTTATGACGGCACGACACTGCTGGCTGAACTTTCCGGCAACGAACTGCCTGATCCGATCGAAGCCACATCCGGAAGCATTTTCATGACCTGGAGCACCAATATCAATACCACCCGCCCCGGTTGGGAAATCTATTATGAAGTCGATAATATTGGTATATCGGAAAATTCCCCGGTTACCGAACTGAGTGTTTTCCCGAACCCGGCCAACGATAAGCTTCATGTGGAATTCAACGTGAACAGCACAGAAGACCTGAAAATCAAACTGGTCAACATTACGGGCCAGACTCTTTATTCAGAAATACATCCGGGCTTCAGCGGAAATTATCAGAATGAGATCGCCGTCGGCTCACTGCCTGCAGGCATGTATTTCCTTGAAATCAATGCCGTTACCGGCACGGCCAATAAGAAAATCTTCATTAACAGGTAATACTGAGATTTAGAATTCATTTTCTCTGAAAAGAGGCTATCTGAAAAATCAGATCAGCCTCTTTTTTTTATACTCATTCTTTGCAGGTTTGCCTCAGCAAAGCTGCTTAGAATGAGTTGTGCATGGGAGAACATCTGTATAAAATTCGCAAAACAGTTCAGACTCGGTATAAACTTCTTTGTACATTTATATCGTAAAATGACCAGGATGAAAAAGCTATTACTCTTACCCGCCGCCATTCTTATTCCCATCTTATGTATGGCGCAGGGCAGGTTCATCACTCCCGGTGAAGCCGGCGCTGTTGCTGTAAAATGGTATATCGGGCACATGCCCGGTCAGCGCTTTACCGATCCTTCGGATGTGACCATTACCGAAAGTTTTGAGATCGGGAATGAAAACGACATTTTTTATTACGTCTGCAATATCGCTGCCGGTGGTTTTGTGGCAGTTTCTGCCCACACAGCCAATCCTCCCGTACTTTGCTATGCATTTTCAGGCCAATATGAAACAAAGAACCAGCCTGAAAATTTCCGGGCCTGGATGGCGCAATATCAGCGCCAGATCTCCTTTTCTTTACAACAAAAAGCCTTACCTACAGGCGAAACCGCACGGGATTGGGATTATTATCTGAATACGCCTGTAGAAACAATTGTTCCGTTTGAGGGCCGCGAAGTGGCGCCCATGCTGCATTCGAACTGGGACCAGGGGATGTATTACAACCAGCAATGCCCGGCGGATGAATCGGGTCCCGGAGGACATTGTGTTACCGGATGCGTGGCCACCGCCATCGGGCAACTGATGAACTATTTCCGCTGGCCCGACACCGGGACGGGATCTTATTCCTATGAGTGTCCTCCATATGGAACGCTCAGTGCCGACTTCGGAAATTCGACTTACGAATGGGATAAAATGGAGCCTCTCCTTATCCGGGGAACGGCTGAAGCAGCCGAACTTCTCTTCCACACCGGCGTTTCGGTGGATATGGTTTACGGGCCCGATGGTTCGGGAATGTACAATCACAAAGGCGCTTATACGATGAAGACCTATTTCAAATATTCACCTGAAACACAATATTTATTCAGGGATTCGACCAGTATGGACTGGGACAGCGTGATCGTCGCCCATCTTGACCGGAAGATTCCGATGTACTACGCCGGTTGGTCTGTTCCCAATGTGATGGGGCATGCCTTTATCTGCGACGGTTACCAGGGGGAAGATTATTTTCATTTCAACTGGGGATGGGGAGGGCAGCTCGACGGATATTTCTACACCGACAATTTGACTCCGGGTGGAAACCAGTTCAACCTGGCCCAGGAACTGATCATCAATGCCGTTCCCGATACCAATCTTTATACATATCCGACTCATTGTGAAGGGGATAAGGTGCTGACTAATCTGGGCGGCACGTTTGGCGACGGGAGCGGGCCGCTATACGGTTACGGAAACGGAGCTTCCTGTTCATGGCTGATTGCACCGGCCGATTCAGTAATAAATATCACCCTGGAATTTCTCCATTTTGAGCTGGAACCCGGCGATACGGTTACGGTCTATGACGGCGATACCGTAACAGCTCCGGTGCTGGGGACTTTCTCCGGAAACGAACTCCCCACGGCCATTACAACGGAAAGCCCGGAAATGCTGGTCGTTTTCAACAGTGATGATGGTGGCAGCGGGGAAGGATTTCTGGCCCATTACAACACAGTCACCCCGGTCTATTGTTCGCTGATGGTTGACCTGACAGCCCAGTCCGATACCCTGTCGGACGGCAGTAACAACTGGAATTACCACAACAATGCCGCCTGCCTTTTCAGGATCATGCCGGCAGGCGCTTCTACCGTAACGCTCTATTTTACTGAGTTTGCAACTGAGGAGGGTGTCGATGAACTGAAAATTTTCGATATGCAGACACAGGAGCTTCTGGCCACGTACTCCGGAACCTACGGGCAGGGTGTGCCCGATCCCGTGACATCTTACAACGGAAAGCTCTTCGTGGTGTTCAGTTCCGACTATGACATTTCGGATGCGGGATGGACGGCGTATTACGAATCCAACCTCGTAAACATCCGGGAATCCGAACCAAACAACACAATTCTTGTTTATCCCAATCCCGCCAATGATATTCTTCATATCAAAATAAATCCGGCTATGCCGGAAAACATCCCGGCTTCCCTGGTGGATATATCCGGCAGGCAAATGGCTGTTGACCTGCAATATAACAGCGCATTCGATGCGACGATGGACTTGCGAAACATCCTTCCGGGAATCTATTTTCTGAGGCTGGAACTTCCGGGAACGGCTCCTTTCTTTGAAAAAATAATCGTACAATAAATCAATCATCGTGCGGTTATCATCATTATAAAAATTAGAATGAAAAGATTCAGGATCATTTCGATTGTCGGGGCCCGGCCTCAGTTCATCAAAGTAGCCGCCATTTGCCGGGCTGCAAGGGAGCATTTTGCAGAAAGGATCGAACACCTGATCATCCACACCGGTCAGCATTACGACGAGAACATGTCGAAGGTGTTTTTCGACGAGATGGAGATACCGGAACCCGATTTCAATCTGGAAACCGGATCGGGCTCACATGGCTACCAGACCGCCGGGATCATGCTGCGAACCGAAAAAGTACTGGAACAGGAGAAACCGGATATCGTCATCGTTTACGGAGATACAAATTCGACACTGGCCGGGGCGCTGGCTGCCGCAAAAATGCATATACCCGTCGCCCATATCGAAGCGGGTCTGCGCTCGTTCAACAAATTGATGCCGGAGGAGATCAACAGGGTGGTAGCCGACCATGTCGCAACATTGCTATTCACCCCTACAAAAGCGGGACAAGAAAACCTGGCCCGGGAAGGTTTTGCTAAGGCTGTCCCGCCCTATTCGGCCGACAATCCGGCTGTTTTTCATTGCGGTGATGTGATGTACGACAACGCACTGTATTATTCCTCTGCCGCGGAGAAGAAAACAGAAATGCTGGACAGATTGGATTTGCATGACATCCCTTTCATCCTGCTGACCATCCACCGGGAGAACAACACCGATTCGGCGGACAGGCTTGAGCGGATCCTGGGGACCCTCAATGAATTGAGCCGGGAATACGGAATTACCTGCGTTTTCCCGATGCATCCCAGGACCCGTAAAATGACAGCGGGCCGGCAATTTCAGAAGCTGATGTCAGAAATCGGGGCCAATCTCCTATTTAAGGTCACCGGGCCTCTCAGCTATTTCGAGACCCTTCTGCTGGAGAAAAACTGCCAAATGGTGATCACCGATTCGGGCGGGGTGCAGAAAGAGTCGTTTTTTTTCCGGAAGCCCTGCCTGGTATTGCGTGACGGGTCGGAATGGAGCGAGCTGGTTGAACTGGGCACAGCCCGGCTGGTAGACGATGACACGGCAAAGATCAGGGCCTCATTCGCCCATTTCCTGAAGAATCCTCCCACCCATTTTCCCGGCATTTACGGTGATGGCCGTTCGGCAGAATTCATTCTCGGTGAACTCGTTAAATTTCTCACCGGGGGCTTGCACGAATAAAAATTTTTCCTACCTTTGCAGCCCATTTTAAAAAACAAATTCATAAACAACGACGATTAAACAATGGCAAATCAGTACGAAACCGTTTTCATTATGACTCCCGTTTTATCTGATGATCAGATGAAGGAAACGGTAGGTAAGTATCAGAAATTACTGAAAGACAAAGGAGCCGAGATCGTTCTGGAAGACAACTGGGGTCTGCGCAAGCTGGCCTATCCCATCCAGAAAAAATCCACAGGGTTTTACTACCTCATCGAGTTCAAATCCGAAGGTGACATCATCAAGGACGTTGAACTGGCATTCAAACGCGACGAGCGCATTATCCGCTTTCTGACCGTTAAGCTCGATAAACATGCGGTTGCATACAATGAAAAGAAGCGCAGAAAAGCGCAGGAAGAACAGCAACCCACCGAAGCTTAATGTATAAACCTAAAAACGTTTAGAACCATGGCACAGCAAACCGGAGATATTAAATATCTTACCCCGATCAACGTCGATACCAAGAAGAAGAAGTATTGCCGTTTTAAAAAAGCGGGCATCAAGTACATTGATTACAAGGATGCCAATTTCCTGCTGAAGTTTGTGAACGAGCAGGGAAAGATTCTCCCCCGGCGACTGACCGGCACATCGACCAAATACCAGAAAAAGGTGGCCCAGGCAATCAAGAGGGCACGTCACCTGGCTTTAATGCCCTACGTAGCTGATTTACTTAAATAAGAGGAGGAACAAGTTATGGAAGTTATTTTAATCCAGGACGTAGCTAACGTTGGCTATAAAGACGATATCGTAACCGTGAAGAACGGCTACGGAAGGAACTACCTTATTCCGCAGGGAATGGCCATTCTCGCCACCGAAACCAATAAAAAGGTGATAGCGGAGAACAAAAAGCAGAAATCTTACAAGGAAGATAAGATCCGCAGCGAAGCGACCACGATTGCCAAAACCCTCGAAACGATCACCCTGAAGATCGGCGCCAAAGCCGGCACTTCGGGCAAGATCTTCGGTTCGGTGAACGCGATCCAGATTGCCAATGCATTGAAAGAACAGTTCAATTTCGAATTCGACCGCAAACAGATCGAAGTCGACGGAGAATCGATCAAGGAATTAGGCACTTACAAAGCAAAGGTTAAGCTTCATAAGGAGATTGCAGCAGAGATCAACTTCGAGGTTTTCGCCGAGTAAGAAGATAATTTTCTAAATTTGAGGAGGGCGGCCTATGCAGGGCTGCCCTTTCTTTTTATCTCTGCTTGTCAGGATGACGTAAACCGGGAGTATAAGAAATGGCTAGAAATCCCTGAGGCATCGGACACTGTAACCGTACTCCCAGTTCATTCTATCCCTGTAAATGACGGGTTGCCATCCATAGATATAATGATACCATACCTGGCTAAGGTCTGCTTCCGTTGAGGACCACCAGAACCCCGATTTGCTTGCGTCGTGGAAGTAATCAGCCATTGGGCGAGATCCGCCAGGAAGCGCTGAGAAACGGAACAGGTCGAGGCCGTTGCCATTATCATACCACCCGCCGGCGGTTTTCAGGTTCATGCCGGCGTCATCTCCTCTTGAACCATCATAATCCCAAATATAACTTCCGATACCATATTGGCCGTCAACCGACCCTTCCAGCACCTTCCATTCTTCATCTGTGGGCACGTGCCATCCCGGCGGGCAAATCCCACGGGCCCCATTCGTCAGGGCATATTGCATTACCTCCCGCCATTGGTAAAGACCTCCGTATTTGATGCAACTGTCAGGTTCATTGAGGTAGCAGAATTTCTCAATTGTCCCATTATCCGACTGATTCAACGTTCCAGGGACCATCACTCCCACGTTCAGGTTCTCTTTCAGCCAGCACTGGCTGAAAATCTGGATCGTGTTGTACACCTGTCCTTCGTATTCCACTACAGGCATTCCCGGGCAGGGAATCCTGGCAGCGAACCCGAATGTATAAATAGTGTCTTCCTCAGGCATATCCAGTATTCCCGATTGCCGGACAACGAAATTATTGGCCTGGAGGGAATTTTTCAAAACTGCTTCTTCTGATGAGGCCCCCGAATAATCCAATCTGCAGCGCTCATTCTCATTCATCCCCGAAGAAATTATCTTTATGCTCCGGGTTATGCCATTCCAACAAGCTGTACAAACATAGAAATAGCTTTTCCCGGGAAAGAACCTGAAAGAATGCAAACCAGGGCCAAGCTGACGATCAGACCGGACGACGATCTTACCCTGAGCATCGGTGATTACACTATTCACTAACCCTTTCCCCGGAATATTCATCGATATCTCGCTCCATTCGCCTGCAGGATTCGGACGGTTCTGAAACAACTCAAAGGAAGCCATCTCACCGGGCAAATCCTTTACCCCTGTTGTAGATGTGGCATATCCGACACATAGCAGCAAATCCCCAGGGTTGATTTCAATAAAAAGTGAAGTATCGGGCCAGCGGATCAGGTCATTACTCCATGTATTCCGGTTTACCACCCTGACACTGTCGAGCTGGGTATATGCTCCATTGTACTCTGCCTTAAAAGTAAGTTTAATAGCTGGCTGCTGAGAGAACAAACCGGGCACAAACACCAGAAAAAGTGTCAGGAAAATTATTGTTTTTGACATAAATATTATATTTTGTCAACAAACTATAAAATTAATAATTTTCACAACCCTTATAAAAATCAGCGACTTGAATAATAAAATACTATGAAGGGCTTATTTGTATTTGATTTTCAGGTGATGATGACTGTTTTGTTTAAACAGATGAATATATAGGATCTCGCAAATATTATTACTTCGCAAATGTGATGTAATAATTCGCGAAGAAATTCCATATGGTAACGACGCCAATGGCGAATAATTTGGAGAGGTAGAAGTTCTGCTTCCATTTCCCGTGAACCAGGTAAACGATGAGGTTGGCCAGCCCCAGTCCCACCAGGCTGATAATGAAGAACTCGGAGAACTCCCTGGCCACTTCCGGATTGTGGCTTTTGAAGGTCCATATCCGGTTCAGGATGTAATTGGATGTTGCGGCTACGATAAATCCGCAGGAATTGGCGATATATTTCTGCACCTTAAGCCATTCCTTGAAGGCGTATGTGACGCCGAAATCGACAAAGACTCCCGAGAACCCGACGATACCGAATTTCAGGAACTTGAAAAGGAATGCTTTGGAGAAATATTCGGTCATATTAAAGCTGGATGATAAGCACCAGGGTTTCACCGTTCCTGTCAACATCCACCGATATCACCTGCCCGGGTTGAAGTTTTTTCAGCCTGTTCATATAGTCGTAGATATCGGTCACTGCTTTTCCGTCGATCGCCGTTATGACATCGCCTTTCAGCACGCCGCCCTTGAATGCAGGTCCGTCTTTCTTCACGCCACCGACACCTAATCCTCCTTCGACGGTAGCCGTAAAATCGGGCATAATGCCAAGGGTAACCTTAAACCGGTATCCGCCCATGCCCTGCTGCTGCTTCGGGCCGGCTTCCCGGAAAGTCAGGGGGAGGTCCCGGTTGGCCAGCCCGGAAATAAGCTGTGCCGTCATCCCCAGCAGATCTTTTTCGCCTTCATAATTCAACCTCTGCCAGTCATCATCAGGGGTGTGGTAATCTTCATGAGCGCCGCTGGAAAAGAAGAACACCGGGATATTTTCACCATAAAAAGCGGCATGGTCTGACGGGCCGAAACCCTCCGGAGAAAAACTCAGTCGGACCAGGCTGGTATCCAGGCTGGTGAGCAATCCTTCCGATTCCACCGATGTGCCGGTGCCGCCGACCATTGCCGAAGGGTTTTCGGTCTTCAGCCGGCCGATCATATCGAAATTGATCATCGCAGCCATTTTCCTGGCGTCGATCATACCACTTGTTACAAAATGCCTGGACCCGAGCAGCCCCAGCTCTTCGCCGTCGAAGGCCACAAAAACGATACTCCTTTTAAAAGACCTGGAATCCGAAGCCAGGTATGCCGCCAGTTCCATGATCCCGGCCACTCCCGAAGCGTTATCGTCGGCGCCGTTGTGAACAGCCAGGCTGTCCATAAACCGGGAACCGCTTCCGGGACCACCCATGCCCAGGTGATCGTAATGAGCGCCAACAACAATGTAAGTATCTTTCAGAACCGGATCAGAACCTTCGATCATCCCGATCACATTCCTGGCCATTACCTTCTCCTGCACCACTTCAGTGGTAACTTTCAGCTCGCCTTTCAACAAGACTGAAGCCGGTTTAAGCGATGAAATGAGTTCCGATTCAAGCATTTCGATCTTCAACCCCGATTCGGCCAGGATGTTATCGGCCAGGGCCCTTGTAACCTGTATGACCGGAAGGCCGGCTGTAGATTGTGTCTTGTCGAAATACATACGGGTCAGCTCATCCGCGGTATCAAACTTTTTACCGGAAATAAAAATAACACCTGCAGCTCCTTTATCCCTTGCCGTCAATACCTTGTCGCGGTCTTCTCCATACCGGGCAAAGCGGCTTTCCTGTTTGTCCATCTCAGGATCTCCCCGCAGGATCATCACCCATTTGCCGGCGACATCCACGCCTTCATAATCCTTCCATTTCAAACTGTCCTGGTCAATATCAAATCCGTATCCGGCAAAAACAATGCCTGCATCTACAGTAGCATTTTTCGAGAAGGAGAACGGCGTAAAATCGGCCCCTGCATTTCCAGTTATGTTATTGAACTGCAGGCTGTTCTCCTTGCCGGCGTGCACATTGACCACCACCTCAAACTCCTGGAATCCGTTCATCGCCAGCAACTTGAGTCCGGCGGCCCCGAATTCATGCCGGATGTACTCGGCTGCAGCAATCCCCCCTTCCGAACCGGTGTATCGCCCGGCGAGTTCGTCGGATGCCAGGTAGGAGGCGTGCGCTTTAAGGTCGGTAGCTGTAATGGCCGGAGTTTTTATTTCCTGTGAAAAACAAGCAGAAATAAATAATAATGAAAGCAACAGGGTTGCTATGGATCTGACAACAAACATCATGGATAATGAAATTAATATTATCGGCAAAAATACGGATTTTCCTATGCGAAATTAAAAAGTGCCCCGATCCTGAGCCCGAGTCGTTCACATTCATCGGCTATGAGATAAAGAGAATTCTTTTTGGAGAGGTCGACGGGCATGATGATAATATCGGATACTTCGTTGAGCTCCCGGGCCATGTGGCACAACCGGTTCTCATCCTTACAGACCAGGACCAGGTTTTCGCCTTTGGCTGCCAGCAACCGGGCCATTTCATAGCCCATATCGGTGGTAGCGCCCGTAATCAAGGTCCAGTCGCAGTCGGAGTCAAGCATTTAATGAATTTGTTTATTGTAAAACAACCCGGAAAGCGGATTGTTCAGAATTGCTAAATGAAAATAGCGGCGCGGCATGAACAATTATTGTAATTATTGCTCCGACGGGTAAATCCGTCGGTGATAAAGGGTGTTTTCTTCCGATGAGCTTCCCGTCGGTTATCTCAGAGATGTTCTTCCGACGACTAAAGCCGTCGGTTCCAGGTTTGTAATTTTTGGAACCAACGGCTTCAGTCGTTTGAGGAATATTAGAATAATGGTAGAACCTCTATCTCACTACCATCTTTTTTGTCACCGATTCTTTTCCGGCAGTAACGGTATAGAAGTAAACGCCGTTTTGCAGGTTGGTGCCGTCGATCAGGAACTGGTGTGCGCCTGTTCCGACGGGGCCTTTGTTGATTTCCATCACCTGCTGTCCGAGCATATTGGTCACCACCAGTTTCAGTTCGGCCGGCGCCGGCAGGTAAACCCTGACGGTAGATGCATTGCGGAACGGATTCGGGTAGTTTTGCATGACCGATACATTCAGTTCTTTTTGATTATCCGGCAGCCCGACGCCTGAATACAGGATTTCCTGGGTAAAGTCGGGGATATACCAGAACTTGGCTTCCAGTGTCGGATCATTGCTGGTCAGCTGGGTATAAACGAACGGAATCGTGCAGTTGTAGACGATCTCTTCACTGGTGGTAATTTCCGAAAATACATAATGGCTCATGCAACCGAAGAAGGCATTCCACATCCCGGCAGAGAAAAAGGTCACATTGACGGGCTCATCGCTATGCATGTTCTGTGAAGGGATATAGTGGCTATAATAAATATCGGGCCGGCCGTTGTCTTCAATGGTCGTATCATCGGTATCGAGCCAGGAGAAGAATACGATATTGCCGTCCATGGTAGTAGCCACCTGCGGGCGGTTATACTGGACGATAGTACTGCCACCGCCGGTAAATTCCTTATCCCAGCGGTTCAGGAAGGCCAGTTTGTGCCCGTCGAAGGTCATCCCCTGGTCGTCAGACCAGACATGGAAGATAGCGGTCAGGGCCGGGCCGATATAGATACCGTCGGCATCGGCGATGGTCACAGCTCCCAGGATGTGGGGATTTCCCCAGGCGTCGACGGCAAAGTCGACTTCATAGCCCATCCAGTAAGGGATCTCATCACGCGAAGGAACCGGTTCGGGATCAAAGAATGCTTCCAGGATTTCATCCGTAATATAATTCTGGATTGCTGCAATACCATATTCACCGCCAAGCTGTACTTCGATCGGGTCACTCCAGGTATTGCCACCGTCGGTAGTTTTAAACAGTACCGGGTGGTAGCTGGAATAAGGCACCGGGTCGAGAAGCTCGGTCATGGCGCAGATATAGCCGGTCAGGCCATCGGGTGCAAAAGCGATCTTGATATCGTTGAATCCTGCTTCGGCGCCAATTTCCAGCGGGAACAGGTCGAAAAGGTAATCCATATCGCTGATATCGGGGTTCCAGGTGGCATGGCCGACGATCAGGCTTCCCTGGTATTCGTATTCATCATTACCGATACCCATAGTGCTTTCATCTACCATCCAGGCTTCGCCCGACTGAGTGATGGTAAATCCTGACGGGAGGAACTGGTAATAGGGGTCTGCAGAGGCCCTGTTGGTTTTAGTGCCGGTCGAACCATCGGCCAGGCTCTCCACGCCGTAGGCATATCCACCCCAATTAAGGGTTCCGCTGGTATTGGAACCGTCGAGGGTAGGTGCAAAGTAGTGGAAGTAAGCATTATCCGGATCGGTGTTGCCCGGAGGATTGAAGAGGCCTCCCTGCGGATAGCGCGCATTCGAAGAAGGAGGGGCTGCGCTGTACGCCTGGATATTGTTGGTCCAGGTTCCGGCAGCTCCGCCTGCTTTCGACAGGTCGTAGGCGAGGTAGCCCGTACCCGGCGTGGCGGTCATCCGGTGGATGAATGATATGGAATTGATGTTATTATCTGCCCAAAGATAGGCTGTCCGGTGAAAGGCAAAACCGAATGCATTGCCCGACGTACCGATCTGGATGGGAGTTACGCTTTTGACATCACGGGTACCGCTGAATGGAGTTGCCACATTGTCCGTCAGTTGTGATGCATCAAAAGCAGCCGGTGACGAACCAGTGTTTTCGTAATATACAGCCTTGGGGGCATGAGGGCTTATTTTCCTCATTTCGCTCCTGTTGTATTGTGCATTGACAGCCAGGAAGCTCATTAGCAGAACAATCAGTAAAAGTTTTTTCATGGAAAAGAATGTTTAGTTATACATGTTTAATTATTGCCTATAAAATTATCATTTTTTGATTAAAGAACCATTACCGGTGCAGGATCATTTTTTTCGTCACCCTCTGGCTTCCCGTTACCAATGTATAAAAATAGATTCCATTTTCCCAGTTGCTGCCATCAATCTCAAAACGGTATAAACCGGCCCTGACAATACCTTTATTGACATTCAGCATCTCCTGGCCAAGGGTATTGGTTACAGAGACCGATAATCCGGCATCAGATTCCAGCTTTACATCAATATAAGTTTTCCCGCTGAATGGATTGGGAAAGTTTTGCGATACTTGCGTAAGTGTCTCACTTGCCCGTGGATCAGCGATACCGGTAAGGAGGTCTTCTTTAGGAAGTGCCGCATAATACATACTATTGACAACCCAGGCATGATCGGAGTCCAATGCCAGGCCGGGGATCTGGTCAGTCTGGTACATGACGTGGATATCTTCATTGCTGGTCGGGGAAACCACCGGAAAAACGCATTCATCAAAAATGTGGATGATGTCGGTATTCAGGTCAACGATGTCATCCCCCCAAATATTGTTGGCATATCCGCGTGCCCAGATATGCCTGTAGTTATAGGTGGCATTGAAATATCCATCGGCCACACCGGAATAGACCAGGAAGATGTTGTTGTTATCGTCTATACTAAGGGTTGGCATCGACAGAAGTCCAATGGTCCGGTAAAGCCAGAACTCATCCTTGAATTCATTGTTCGGATCGGTATCGAGAAGATAGCCTATCCTGTTGTATTCATCGATCAGTTCGGTCCCTTCATATTCCCATTCGGGCGGAAGGAGAGCATTGACATTGTTGCTGAAAGTCGGCATATCTTCATTCCAGTAACCGATACCGGCAGCATAGGGCCAATAATTATAGGAATTACCCACAGCTTCGTGCAATACACGGCAGAGGCCGAATACCACATGGACTTTCCCGTTATTATCGATGGCAATTCCAGCTGATCCATCCACCGACGCAAAAGTATCGGTAATGGTTGCATCCCAGTCATAAAACGGATAAGGGTGCTCCCAGATGATGGTTTTATCCCACGTATCTCCGTAATCGGTTGATTTCAAAATGGCCAGATCGGATTTCCAGGTGTCGGCAATCAGGATGGCTACCGTACTGCCTTTTGCAGTGATAGCATACGAGTCACCCCCTATCTCGGAATAATAATTAGGGCCCAGATCATCAAAGAACAACTCCGGGTCCCAGTTCAGCCCGCCATCGAAGGAACGGGTGTAAAGCAGAGCCGTAACCTGGTCGTAAGCGGCATTCTTTGAGTTATAAACCATATGGATAATGTCATTGTTTTCTCCTCCGGTGGCAATCCTGGGCCAGCTGGGCACAACCGGGGCTACGGATCCGAGGGTGGATTCCTGCCAGTCGCCCTGGCCCTTGTTTTCCCTTGTGAGGATATACAATCCATTGGTAAAGTCGTGAGAAACAACGATCTCGCCGTTCGGGCCCCAGGGTGCATACGCCGGCCAGCCGGTCCGGGCGCTCTCGATGCGTTCTGTCGGTGCCGGGCCCCATTCCGCGCCGTCAAAGTAGTTGTATCCCGTTCCCCTGTCCGGGAAAGCCGTTTCGGTCACCCCCCGGGTCCAGACCGCCCCAACAGATCCATCCGGAAACATGTGTATCCGGCCCTGTAGCATCCGGTTCGACTGCAAATCATATTTAGTATCTCCGATCACAGATTCAACCGGCGAGGTTATCGGGTTTCTGACAAACTGATCGGATACATTGCCAAAAAGAATTTCATCCGATGGAGAGGATGGCCGGGTAGCTTTGAAGTTGAGCTCTTTCATCTCCCGTGTAAGTTTCGCCGCTTTCTGGGAAAATGCAGCAGTGCAGGCGATCATAAGAACCAACAGTAGTAGAATCTTTTTCATTTCAGGTAAGATTTAATTGTACTAAAGAATTCGAATAAAACATGAGATAAATATAAACTAATTTACAATACATCTTTTAAGCCATTAATTTTAAGATATTTTCAGAAAAGATGGAGTGGATTAACTTCCATACTGCCTTTTCCGGTTAACAAATGGAAGGAACTGATTGAACCGACGGAATAAAAAAAAGGCTGCCCAGGTATTTGAGCAGCCTTCTTGTTTATTAAAGAGAAAATATTATTTGCGGACGATCATTTTCCGTGTCATCGTAGCTTCACCTGCCCTAACGGTGTAGAAATAAACACCATTGGTGAGGTTGGCGGCATCAATCTCGAAATATTGAACTCCTTCCGGAACTTCGCCTTTTTCGATGCTCAACACTTCCTGTCCGAGCATATTGGTAACGGTCAGGCTGAGGTTGGCTTTGCTGGTCAGTTTAACGGCGACGGTCGTCATGCCGTTGAACGGGTTGGGGAAGTTTTGTGAAACACTCTCGATAGTTACCGGTTCCACATCTTTCACGCCGGTCAGCAGGTCTTCCTTGGGAAGAGCAGCATAATACATATTATTGATAACATAGGAGTGATCCGAATCCAGGGCGGTACCCGGGGTCTGGTCGGCCATGTACATAATATGGATATAGTCATCGGATGTCGGTGAAACGACCGGCCAGATACATTCGTCGAAAATGTGGAAGATATCGGTGTTGAGATCGACAAAGTCGCCCCAGATGCCGTTTTCATAACCGCGGGCCCAGATGTGCCTGTAGTTATAAGTGGCATTCATATATCCGTCAGCGATAGCCGAGTAAACCACGAATACCCTGCCGAGATCGTCAACAGTGATAGCGGGCATATTA
This sequence comes from Bacteroidales bacterium, assembly GCA_017991835.1. Lineage (GTDB taxonomy): Bacteria > Bacteroidota > Bacteroidia > Bacteroidales > JAGOPY01 > JAGOPY01. The sequence goes on from JAGOPY010000003.1 coordinate 157,428, forward strand.
ACAAGGCCAATAGTCCTGTAATACATATACTCATCTTTCAGGTCCGCAGGGTCAGTTTCGAGGACATAACCGATACGGTTGTACTCGTCGATCAGTTCTGATCCTTCTTTTTCCCATTCTGCCGGGGCAAGGGTGTTGTTGCCGAGGCTGAACGGTTCCATATCCTCATTCCAGTAACCGACTGCCCAGCAGCCCGGCCACAGGGTGTAGTTGGTTCCGACCACATCGTGGAGAACGCGGCAGATACCGAAGGTTACATGAACTTTACCGTTGTTGTCAACAGCGATGGTTGCAGAACCGTCCGGCGCAAAGAAAGTATCGGTAACGGTTACATCCCAATCATAGAAAGGATATGGATGTTCCCAGATAACGGTTTTGTCCCAGGTTTCACCGCCGTCGGTTGACTTGACGTAAGCCAGGTCGCTGGTCCAGGTGTCGGATATCAGGACGGCCACCGTGTTTCCATTGGCTGCAATTCCATAAGCGTCGCCGCCGATTTCTGAATAGTAGTTAGCGCCGAAATCTTCAAAGGTCTGGTTCAGGACATCCCAAGTTTCGCCACCGTCGCTCGAACGTGCGTAAAGAAGGGCATAGGTCTGATCATTGTATGCAGCATACGAATCATAGATCACATGCAGGATCTCGTTTTGTTCGCCGGTTGTGACGATACGCGGCCAGGTGGGGCTGATCGGGGATACAGGTGACAGGTAACTGTTCGTCCAGTCGCCGGTTCCCTTGTTTTCCCTTTTGCTGAAGATAAGTCCGGCAGATCCGGTATGGGCGGCAATAATCTCACCGTTCGGACCCCAGGGTGCGTAAGCAGGCCATCCGGTCCTTTCGGGTTCAATCCTTACGGTCGGTGCATCACCCCACTGGGCTCCGTCATAATAGTTGTAGCCGGTGCCTCTGTCTGAGAAAGCGGGCTCGGTACCCAGACCCATCGTCCACACAGCCCCGATGGTATTGTCGGCATGCAGGTAAAGACGGTTCTGAATCATTGAGTTCGTCATCAGGTCGTACTTTGTCGTGCCGATGAGGGTTTCGATCGGGGCAGCTTTGCTGTTGCTGACCGTAGGATCAGAGAAATTGCCGAAAACGATCTCTTCAGCAATATCATTTTGCCTGGTCAGGGTGACGGTCTGTTCACGCATCTCCTTGCTAAGCTGAACCTTGTTTTGTGAATAAGCCACGACGCCGATAATCAAAGCCATGGCAATGAGTAATAGTTTTTTCATTTTTTTCCTTTATTTAATTAAACATTTGGTTTCGCCTGAAGTGCAAAAATAACATAAAAATGGAATATTCCTAACCATTCTCTAATTTTTTAAGTGGCAATTAAACGCTTACCTTTGCGTTTAGAGTCTAAAGTGTAAAATGAAAAAGATCAACGCACTGGTCCTTAAAACCTATTCAGGCCCGCTATTGGTGACCTTTTTTATCGCCCTGTTCATTCTTCTTATGCAGTTCATGTGGATGTATATCGACGACCTTGTCGGAAAGGGCCTGGAGTGGTATGTCATTGCCGAACTGCTCTTTTATGCTTCATTTACATTTGTTCCACTAGCCCTCCCCTTAGCCATCCTGCTGTCGTCGCTCATGACATTCGGCAACCTCGGCGAGCATTATGAACTGGTTGCCATGAAGTCGGCCGGCATCTCCCTGCGGTCGATCATGAAGCCCCTGATCATCCTTTCGTTATGTATTTCCGCGTTTGCATTTTATTTTTCGAACAATGTGCTGCCGGTGGCCAACCTCAAGTTCAAATCGCTGCTCTACGATATCCGGAAGAAAAAGCTGGCCGTGAATATCCGGGAAGGAATCTTTTACAATGATATGGAGGATTATGTGATCCGTGTGGGAAAAAAGGGTAAAGACGGAAACAGGATCTATAAAGTAATGATTTACAACCACACCGAAAACAGGGGAAATATTGATGTGACCGTGGCTGATTCGGGGATCATGGAATCGACACCCGATGGCCGGTACCTGATCTTTACGCTGTATGACGGCTTTAATTACCAGGACATAGTTGACCAGAAAGACTCCAAAAACCAACAGCCTTTTCAGCGTACTTCCTTCAAAATCCAGCAACGTAAATTCGATTTGTCGGCATTCGAGCTGAACCGGACAAATGAAGAGCTTTTCAAGAACAATTACCAGATGCTGAACATCGGTCAGCTCAATTATTTCATCGATTCCCTAAGCCGGTCGCTGGTCGAACGAAAGGAGAACCTCGCCCGTAACTTCCCGAGAAATTACCAGCTATATCTCAATAACGACACGGCATACGTGCCCTCCACCGATTCGGTGACGGTTGTGCCCGGGGATTTTCTCAGCGGTTTTTCCACTGATGATCAAATCCGGATCGTTTCCAATGCGTTGACCTCGGCCAGGGGCATCAAAAAGAACCTGGATTTTCAGTCGGATGCCTTCCGTGTCAGCAACGAATCACTGGTCAAACATAAGATCGTCTGGCACCGGAAATTCACCCTTTCCTTCGCCTGCCTGGTGATGTTTTTTATCGGTGCCCCGCTGGGCGCTATTATCCGTAAAGGGGGGCTGGGCCTGCCGACCGTTATTTCGATCCTTTTCTTTATCCTGTATTATATTATTTCGATGATCGGCGAGAAATCGGCTTTGAAAGGAGCTATGGAGGTGGCATCGGGGATGTGGCTTTCGTCAGTGGTTTTGCTGCCCCTGGGATTCTTTCTGACATTGAAAGCAACGACCGATTCTCCGCTGATGGATATGGATGTGTGGAACAAGGCCCTTTTGAAGGTCAGTCGCGTTTGGTCCTCTCCCAGGCGCCTGAACGGACAGAACCGAGCGACCGGAAAAAACCGGTAAACAAAGCGGCATTCATCGAGAAAAAATGAGTTGCCAGGCGCAAAGGGCCCGCATTCATCTTCATCATCCCCAGCAAGCGGTCAAAAAACGGTAGCAAGTAAACCAGCAGATGACCGGCCAATATGAACAGGTAAACTCTACTGAAAACAGCCAGGTAAATATTGGCAACAAGCGCTGCCAGCAATAAAAACGGGCCGAACCAGCGGATAATTTTGTGTGAGATGAAAGCAAAACCGAAACGCAGCGTGAATGCCAGCCTCCAGAAACGCCTCAGATTCTGAAAATTACCCGTGCCGATACGCACTTTTCTCCGGAATTCAACTTTCAGTTCATCCGGAATATTTTCAAAAACGATCGAATTCAAGTCATTGACAGCCAGTTTACCTTTCTCAAAGATGGTCATATTGATATAAAAATCATCCACCAGGAAATTGGCGGGTACCTGGCAGTAATCTTCCCTCCGGATAGCGTAACATCCGCCGAACGGGCCCATCATGGCCCCCCATAGCCGGCCTTCCATATCTTTGATCCTCACTTCCCTCGAAATATATGCCTTCTCCTGGTAAGATATCCCGTCTTTTTTCATCCCTATATTCACCATATTCGTGTCCACGAGTCCTATCGCGGGATTCCTGAAATGGCGGACAAGATAGAACAGCGTCTCCCTGTCGAACATGACATTTGCATCCGTTAAAACGAGCAAAGAACCTTTTGACGCGCCAACCAGGTCATTCACCACGCTTCCTTTCCCTCTCCTTTCCCGGAAGTCGAAAAATTGAAGGGTTGGAAACCTCTTTTGGAGTGCCGCTAAAATTTCCACCGTCCGGTCGTCCGAATTATCCGATCCCACCAGCACTTCCAGCCTGTCGTAAGGGTAAGTTCCGCTATAAATGCTCTCAATTTTTTCAGCAATGCACGACTCCTCATTGTGTGCAGCGATGATCACCGAAACAACCGGCAGTTCTCCTCCGGCTTCATATACCATGCGGTTTCCTTTTTTCCGGAAAGATAACACCTGGAGGATGAAGGGATAAAACACATATGTGTGTACGACCAGCAGCAGTGATATCCAGAATATGAGCAGGGCGATCGTCATTTTAACTTCTCGTAAAATAAAATCAGTGAACGCGTTATGACATCGTTATCATAATATTCGGTTACAAATTTACGGGCATTTTCACCGATCGCTACACACTTTTCCCGATTTTCCACCAGGTTGCAAACGATTTGCGCAAATTCATCCGGGTCGTCGGCAACAAATAAATTTTCGCCCGAAGTAGTGGCAATGCCCTCCGTGCCGATGGTAGTTGTCACAATGGCTTTCCCCAGCGCCATGCCCTCGATGATCTTGATACGCATGCCGCTGCCTGAAAGGATGGGGACGATCATGACCGTTTTCGACCGGATAAAATCGTACGCATCGGCGACTTCACCCAGGTAACGGACATTCGGATATGTCAGCGATTTAAAGTGATCCGGGGCATTCCGTCCGGCAAGGTAAAATTTCAGATCGGGATGATGCTTTAGCACCTTTTCCCATACTTTCTCAAGGAACCAGGTCAGGCCCTCCTGGTTTGGCATCCAGTCGAGTGCGCCGATATGAAAAACCGATGGGAATTCCATTCTGGAAAAATCGGGGACCAGTTCATCCGGATTAACTCCCATGGGCACGACATGTGCGGGCAAACGGCACCCCAGCTTTTGGAGCACGAGGTGATCCCGTTCCGTTATCGGTACCACGGCATCGTATTTATTGAGAAATTCCAGTTCCATTCGCCTGATACGACAGGCCAGGCTGGCGATATATAATTTCCTGATGCCGGCATGCCCCGCAATGCTCCGCTCCCAGATTTCATGCTCAATGTTGTGGGCGCGCATGACTACCCTGGCCGAGGAAAATTTCCGGATCGCTTCAAGGTAAGGAGCAAGGTACAATCCTTCAAGCTGAATGATATCGAAACTTTCACTTTTCAGCAAGTCTTCCAGCGCATTCCTGAAGCGTGTATCGACAAACCGTTCGGCGTTGTAGGGGAGCCGGGAGAATAAGAAATTCCTTACCAGGGGCAAAATACGGATATCGGTGTTGACCGGAACACCGATCAGCCTGATTTTTGCGTTCAAATCTTCCGGAACCCGGCTGATATCGGTAAAATGCTTTGAAGTATTCATAGCCAGCACCGTGACAGCATGGCCCTGGGCGGCAAACGACCGGCTAAGGCTCAACGTGGCGATTGCTCCGCCATCCTTGGCCGGATAAGGAAACTTATTGGCTACCTGCAGGATTTTCATCCGCTGAATTTATAATCGCAATGGGGCAAAAATAAACGAAAAATGCGACCTTTGCCTAAAATTGGACGAAGTTTAAAACTGTAACGAGTCTGACTATGGGCGAAAAGTTTACCATCCCGAAAGGAACCCGCGATTTCACCCCGGTGGAGATGATCCGGCGGAATTTCATCTTCGATACTGTTAAAAAGGTATTCAGCCATTACGGGTACGTTCCGATCGAAACGCCGGCCATGGAAAATCTTTCAACGCTAATGGGTAAATATGGGGAAGAGGGCGATAAACTATTGTTCAAGATTTTGAATTCGGGGAATTACCTGGCCGGGATCGGGCCGGAAGAGATCAACCCGGAGAACCCGGGCCCACTGACGCAGAAGATTGCCGAAAAAGGATTGAAATATGACCTGACTGTGCCGTTTGCCAGGTTTGTGGTTCAGCACCAGAATGAAATCACATTTCCATTTAAAAGGTATCAGATCCAGACGGTCTGGCGGGCCGACAAACCGCAAAAGGGCCGTTACAGGGAGTTTTTCCAGTGTGATGTGGATGTTATCGGCAGTCATTCACTGATGAATGAAGTGGAGCTGGTCCAGATCATCGCCGATGTTTTCGGCAGGCTGGATATCCGCGTGGTTATCAGGCTGAACAACCGGAAAATCCTTGCCGGCATTGCAGAAATTGCCGGTGCCCGTGATCGGTTCACCGATCTCACTATTGCCCTGGATAAACTGGATAAGATCGGCCTGGAAAGAGCGCTCGGCGAATTGAATGAGAAGGGATTTACGGAAGCCGAGGTGGAGAAAATAATGCCTTTTACGGCAATCACCGGTACATTTGAAGAAAGACTGAGCTGGCTCGAGGGGCATCTCTCCGGCTCGGAAACAGGCCTTAAGGGAATTGCCGAAATGAGATCGGTCTTTACCCGGATCAAATTTCTCCGCCTTGAAGAAATCTGTGAACTCGACATCACCCTGGCGCGGGGGCTGAATTATTACACGGGAACTATATTCGAAGTCAAGGCAACGGAGGTAGAGATCGGCAGCATTTGCGGAGGCGGAAGGTACGATGACCTGACCGGGATTTTCGGCCTGCCGGGAGTTTCCGGAGTCGGTATCTCATTTGGCGCCGACCGCATTTACGATGTCCTGCTGGCGCTGAACCGGTTTCCCGGCCATGATACCGCAACAACCCTGGTTTTGTTTGTGAATTTCGGGGAAAAGGAAGAACTGTTTTGCCTTGGCCTGGCCTCACGGCTCAGAGAAGAAGGGATCAGCACTGAAATTTACCCTGATCCGGACAAATTGAAGAAGCAAATGAAATATGCCGACCAGAAGCAGATCCCGCTGGTGGTCCTGGCCGGGGAAAATGAGATCGGCAGCGGGATTTTGACCGTCAAAAACATGAAAACCGGCGAGCAGATGAACCTGACGCCCGGTCAGTTGGTCAACTTTTGCAAAGAAACCTAGTCCTGCAAGTGGTATAGATCGTATATCCGGCCGATCGATTCACCCAGTTCCGCCATTGAAACATATTTGCTGTAACGCAAATACTCTTTCCCTTCAAAAAAGAAGATCAATACAGGGAAGCTGAACACCTGGTATTCAGCGAGTAAGGCGGGATATTCCCTTGCATTGACATAGACCAGGTCCATTAAGGGGAAGCGTTCGCTGACCAGTTGTTCGACTTTCGGTCGGAGGCTGAGGCAGGGGGGACAGTCATCATTCAGGAAATAGACGAGCAGATTTTCGGCTGTCCCGACGATCTCCTTCAGCTTTTCTGCTTTATCGATCCGGATTATCATAGGGCGAATTTTCGCGGCAAAAATATATCTTTAATAATATCAGGGAGATTAATTTTTTACTTTTGCCATAAATGATCTATCAAATGTTTAGCTGGATTCTTAAATTTATAATAAAGATCAACCGCACCGCACTTTGCTAAATTTTAAATTAGAAATTTTGAATTTTTAATTCGGAAAACTTTCAGGTTTTTCAATTCTAAATTCTTCCTCATTGCAAATTCATTATAAATAATTTAAAATTTAAAATTATGACTATTGTTATAACTGGTTCCAATTTGAAGATAAAAGACGTGGTCAATGTGGCCCGTCATAACGAAAAAGTAGAATTACACCCGGATGCGGTAAAAAGGATTGAGACATGCCGTGCCATGCTGGAGAAGAAGATCGTTGCACGCGAGATCATGTATGGCGTCAATACGGGCATCGGTGAATTTTCGGAGATTGTGCTGACGGATGAGCAGGTTCAGCAGTTTCAGAGGTATCTCATTTATAATCATGCAGCCGGTATCGGCGATCCGATGCCCATCGAATGGGTGCGCGGCGCCATGGTAGGCCGGATCAACGTACATGCCCACGGCAATTCGGGCAACCGGCCGGTGATCACCCAGACGCTGGTGGAGATGCTGAACAAAGGGGTAACGCCCTATGTATGCCAGAAAGGGTCGGTTGGCGCCTGCGGCGACCTGGCTCCCATGTCGCAGATCGCCCTGCTTATGATGGGCGAAGGCAAAGCCTATTACCAGGGCGAACTGCTAGATGGTAAGGAAGCCCTTGACCGTGCCGGTATACCGGTTCCGGGATTGCAGGCACGGGATGGCCTGGCTACGATCAACGGATCGAACGTGCTGACAGCCATGAGCGCCCTTTTCCTGTACGACGCCAACAATTTCCTTAAACAGGCTGAGATCGCTGCTTCCATGTCGCTCGAAGCGTTGAAAGCCAATATGAAGCCATACAATATCAAGCTGCACTCTCTGAGGGGATTTCCCGGGGCTGTAAGAAGCGCGGCGGCTATCAACAAGCTGGTTTCCGGCGGCGACCTGAAAGAGGGGAAGATCAAATGCAAAGTCCAGGATGCCTACTCTATGCGATCGACGCCGCAGGTGATCGGCGCAGCGCACGATGCCATCGCCTGGGCGGTTAAACAGGTGGAAACCGAACTCAACGGCGTTGGCGACAACCCGATCTTCATCCCGGAAGATAACCTGACACTCACGGGGGCCAATTTCCAGGGGAGCCCGGTGGCCTTACCGCTTGATATGGCCGGAGCGGCTATTACAATGGTGTGCGTTTTATCCGAAAGAAGGATGAACAGGCTGAATAACCCGGCCCTGAGCGTAGGGCTGCCTGCATTTCTCACCAAAGGCGCCGGCATGTTCTCCGGGCTGATGCTGAGCCAGTACACTGCCGATATGCAGATCGTCGAGCAGAGGATCCTCTCGGCTCCGGCATCCATCCAATCCATTCCCGCAGCAGCCGACCAGGAAGACTTCGTTTCGATGGGGATGAACGTGGCACTGAAAAATTTTCAGATCATGGACAATGCTTACGGAATCCTGGGCATTGAGCTGATGGCAGCCGCGCAGGCGCTCGATTTTCGCGAATTCAGCTTTGGAAACGGGGTTCAGAAAGCCAAGGAGGTCATCCGCAGGCATGTGGCATTTTTGGATGTCGACCGGCCATTGTACGACGACCACAACACCATGAAGGCCCTGGTAAAATCGTGTGAAATCCTGACAGAAGTCGAAAAAGAGATCGGCAGCCTGGAATAATCATTAACTTAGCTGGTTCATTTTCATTCAGATCATCATGACCGATAATGGATCAGAAAATATTGTCACATCTTTTCAAAAGGAGATCAGGAAAGGGTCATTCATATGCCTGGTGGTACAGTGCATGGCCCTTACCTATTTCCTGATCATTGCACTGCTGTTTCTTGCAGGGCTTCTCTTCTCAGGTACTGTCAATGAAGCGGTAGGCTCCTATTACGGCCTGGAGGATGAATTTGCATCTAAGTATTCTTTGTTCATTATCACCGGTACTGTATTATTTCTGGCGATTGTCGCCGGAATAATCATTTTCATGATGAAATACAGAGCCGGGTTTTATATTTTTATTGCCGCTATCCTGGTCACAATAATCCTTGATCTCACTTTTCTGAAATTCGACTGGGTCCGGTACCTCATTCAATCCGGATTTATTTTCCTGCTGGGTATTGCCCATTTTTCCAGGAAATGTTATCGCTAGTCATTCTAATTCAATCTGTTCGAAATAATAGGTTCTGTAAGGGGCTGATCCGGATTTTCGACGATAAAGTAAGACTCCGTATAAATTAATAGTCAGTTTTTTTCTTCGCAAAAAGGCTACATATCACAATTTCAATACGTAAAATAAAATTAGTGTTAATTTTTGGTCAAATTTTTTCATCTGGTGCGCTTGTATTTCTATATTTATTATTGTAATATTGCAGTAGAAGAAGCGAGTTCAATTTTCTATTAACCAAAAATTACTTTTATGAGAAAATTTACACTTTTTGCCGTATTTCTACTTTTCGTAGGGATGCAAGCCGCTTTGGCCCAAATGGTGGTCAGAGGGACGATAACTGACGCAAAAGACGGGACTCCAATCCCGGGGGTTTCGGTTGTCGTTAAAGGCACGCTGACGGGAACAGTCTCCGATGCCATGGGAAAATATGAATTGGATGTTCCTGCAGGCTACAATGAGCTCATCTTTTCGTTTATCGGGATGCGCACCAAAGAGATGAAGATTGACAACAAATCGGTTGTCGACATTGCCATGGATGAAGACGTTGTCGGTCTTGATGAAGTGGTCGTCACAGCTTTGGGTATCTCCAGGGAAAAGAAATCACTGGGTTATTCGACACAGGAAGCGACCGGGGTGGAGATATCAAAGACTGCCAACCCGAACTTCCAGACGGCACTTTCAGGAAAATTTGCCGGCGTCGAAGTCCGCCAGTCATCCGGTATGCCGGGAGCACCGTCACAGATCTTTATCCGTGGTGCCCGTGCATTTAGCGGTGACAACACTCCTATGTATGTGGTCGATGGAATGCCAATCGTCAGTACGCCTGACTACGAGCAGGCCAGCGGTGGCGTCACCGGCTCATACTACAGCAACAGGGCATTGGATATCGACCCGAACAACATCGAGTCGATCAACGTTCTGAAAGGCCAGGCTGCCGCTGCCCTTTACGGGATGCGTGCATCCAACGGCGTTATCATCATTACAACCAAAAAAGGCAAAGTCGGCCAGGTAGGCAAACCGGTCTCGGTGTCTCTGTCAACCAATTTTGCCCTCGATGACCCGGCCCGTCTGCCCGAAAGGCAAACGTCGTATGCACAAGGTTACTACAACGAGTTCTATCCTGCATTTTCCTATTCGTGGGGGCCGAAACTTGCAGACCTTGCCAACGACCCGACCTACGGCGGAAATAATTATGAAGGCCATGCCGGTGAATTCTTCGATCCTTATAAAGGACAATGGGTGATCCCACAGAATTATAACAATGTGGAGAATTTCTACGATAAGGGTGGTCAGACCTTTAACAACAACATCGCTATAAACGGTGTTTCAAAGGATGCCAGCTATGCCCTGGGATTCAGTACAACGAATCAGAAAGGGATCATCGACGGAACCGGGATGGACCGTTATAACGCCAATGCATCAGCCACCTATAACCTGGGCCCGAAATGGAAGGCCGGTTTCTCCGGTAACTTCTCCACGGTCAAGCTCGACAAAGTTCCTTCCGGCAACGACAGCTGGCTGTTCACCGTTTACGGTTCACCGCCTTCCTTTGACCTGATGGGAACTCCCTATTACCAGGAAGGATCACTCGGTCAATACCGCCAGATCAGCTACCGCAGGGGTACCGTCGGAGAGAATCCGAGATGGGCTCTGGAAAATAACTATTTCCTCGAAAAAACCAACCGTTTCTTCGGAAATATGTTCCTGGAATACAAACCGTTCGAATGGATGAACGTCAGGTACCAGCTCGGTGTCGATGCTTATGGCACCGATAACGAAGACTTATACCAGATGGGTAGCACCGCTACCGGACAAGTCCTGCCGACCGGCGCCAATTATCCTACCCCTGACAACCCTGTCTTCGGTTACAGGGAACCAACCGGCGGACGTATTCATAACTATGGCATCAACCGCAACACGATGAACTCCCTGCTCAACATCACCTTTAAAAAGAGGTGGGACAACTTCGGCGGAATGCTGGTTATCGGGAATGAATACTATAACAACCGGTCGAGGTACTGGGATATGCTGGGAACCGGATTTACTACGCCGGGATGGAACAATATGGCCAACACATCAACACAGACCGCTTCCGAATCGAAGTATTGGGACAGGACGGTCGGTTTCTACGGCAACCTCATGGTTGACTGGAAGAGCTTGTTGTTCCTCAATTTGACCGGTCGTATGGACAATGTGTCATCGATGCCCAGGGGCAACCGCCAGTTTTTCTATCCTTCCGCATCACTCGGATTCGTGTTTACCGAACTGGAAGGCCTGAAAGACAATAAGATCCTCAGCTTCGGTAAAGTCCGCGTCTCCTGGGCGCAGGTCGGACAACCCGGCGATTTCAGGCAGAATGTCTATGTCCTCGGCGGGGCTGGCAGCGGATTCCTGGACGACGGCATCCTTTACCCGCTCGGTGGTATTTCTGGTTACAAACCCAGCAACACCATCTACGATCCGGATCTGACGGCTCAGAACACCAATACTCTGGAAGGCGGTATCGAACTGAAGTTCTTCCAGAACAGACTGGGAATTGACTATTCATATGCCGACCAGACAGCTGAAGGACAGATTTTCGGCGTACCGCTGGCCGGATCAACCGGTTATGCTACATACTATACCAATGCTGGTAAAATGACATCCAAGGCACACGAAATTATTCTGAACGGAACACCGGTTAAAACAGACAACTTTACCTGGGATCTGTTGGTGAACTTTACCAAGGTGAAGAATGTGTGCGAGGAACTGGCTGAAGGCGTGGAGAGCATTTTCCTTGGCGGTTATGAAACCCCGAATATCCGTGCTTCTGCCGGTGATACCTATCCCGCAATCTATGGCAATTTGTTTGCACGTGACGAACAGGGCCGTATCCTGGTCGACGAAGACCCGAACAGCTACTATTACGGCATGCCGTACCAGGGCGAATTCGGAAAGATCGGCGAAGTGACCCCCGACTTTATCATGGGCCTCACCAGCAACATGTATATCTATAAGATGTTCACCCTCACTTTCCGCGCAGACTGGAAGCAGGGTGGCGACATGTACTCCGGCTCCAACCGATTGATGAACCTGTATGGCACCTCGGCCGTTACCGAAGACCGCGAAACCCCGTGGGTATTCAATACCGACAACGGATTCCGCTGGGACGGTTACAAAGCTGACGGAACCCCGACCGACATCCAGAGGGGTGGCGTGGAAGATTTCTATGCTTATCCTGACCTGTACAACGACGTCTTCGGAAATATAGAAGAAGCCGCTGTGTACGAGACCTCCTTCATCAAGATCAGGGAGATCGTTCTCTCATTCGACTTCCCCGAAAAGGTGATCAAATCATTGCGTTTGCAGAACCTGTCGCTGAACCTGTTCACCAGGAACATCCTCCTTTGGACCACCCTGCCGAATTTCGATCCCGAAGCTTCACAAGGTATGGGCAACATGCAGGGCGGGATGGACTATATGTCCCTGCCCCAAACTACGACATACGGCGCCGGTCTTAACATAACTTTCTAACCTGTAAATAGTAATGATTATGAAAACAATAAGAATATTCCTTTACATCGCCGTTGCATCCTTCCTCTTTGCCTGCAGTGAAGATAAGATGGATGAAATCAACAAGGAACGCAACGATGCCCTGGAGATGGCCGCTAAGAACATCCTCCCGGACATCATGCTGAAAACCGCCTTTGAAGTGGCCGGTACCGATATTCCCTGGTATGCCACTGTATACATCGAACATAGCGCCGGAACCTGGGCACAGTCGGCAACCGCTGACAAAAGGGTGGCCCAGAACGACGCCTCCCTGTTCAACAATAACTGGATGAGCATCTACGATGTCCTCAACGCCTGTAAAGCCGTTATCGATAAAACCGATCCGGTTAACGGCGATGAGTCGACGAACAACTGGGCCAGAGGTATCGCTTATGTGATGACGGCATACAACCTTGCAACCGCAACCGATATGTGGGGTGAAGTACCCTGGACGGAAGCTTTGCAGGGAGCAGAAGAACTCACGCCCAAGTACGACAAACAATCATTCCTCTACACCGAAATTCAGCGGTTACTCGACTCTGCCATTGTTAACCTGGGCAAAACCTCCATTAAATATGGTGCATTCGACTATATCTATGGTGGCGATGAAACCAAGTGGATCAAGGCTGCCTGGTCGCTGAAAGCCCGGTATTACCTGAGACTCAGCCAAAGGGACGCTAATGCTTACGACAAAGCGCTGGCATGTATTGCCAACGGATTTACCAGCAATGATGACAATTTCCTCTTTGCCGCATACGAATCATCCGCATCGGGTGAAAATCCGTGGTATCAGTTCCTGGCCGACCGTACCCATCTATCTGCCAGCAAAACGCTGTATGACCTGATGAACGAACGCGTCGACCCGAGAATTGCTGCATACTTCACGCAGATCGACGGCGCCTATAACCCGGCTCCGAACGGTACTGCAACCGAAAGCCAGGGCGGAGTATACTCCACTTCACTCTTGACGGAAAACGGCCAAACCGCCCCTACTCCGCTGATGACCTATCACGAACTGAAGTTCATCCAGGCAGAGTGCTTGTTGCATAAAGGCGACCTCGGCTGGCAAATGGCAATGGGCGAAGCTGTCGCTGCTAACTTCCAGTGGCACGGCATCACCGATGTACAGGTTGTGACCGATTACCTGCTGAACAATATCGCTCCGCTGGCAGCCGTTGATCCGCTGAAAGAGCTTCTTACCCAGAAGTATATTGCCTTCTATGAGTTTGAAGCTACGGAAGCTTACAACGACTACCGCCGCACCGGCGTTCCATCGATGAACAACCCGAACAACCTGACTGCAACCGGTGGATTCGTCAACCGTTTCCCCTATGCGATCAGCGAGGTATCTTCCAATTCAGAAAATGTGCCTTCCATCGATGTATTCAAGAATAAAGTCTGGTGGGCCGGTGGCAATGAACTGGTAGAATAGTAGATATTTATTTTAATAATTAGAGGGTGCCTCCACGGAGCGCACCCTCTTTTTTTTGGAAGTCTGACGACGATCAAACATGGCAGTCCGGTCAGGTGAATCCGTCGGTTCGATTAATTCTGGAGGAGGCTGTCTCAAAAGGATTTAACCACAAAGGAACACAAAGGAATTCACAAAGGCGTACAAAGGTATATTAATTGATATTCAACTACTTAGTGTTCCTTCGTGATGCACTTTGTGCGCCTTAGTGGTTAATAAAAAGCCTTTTGAGACAGCCTCAGCAATAATAACAGAGACGATAAAAGGGATTAACGGTTCACGATGAGTTGTTGCGCACGGATCACTTTCAAGGTATCGAGGCCGGTTTTCAGTGAATCCACCAATGGCAGGTATTGGGGCAGGTACTCTTTTGCAACGGGCTCTGAAGGGGGTGATTCCATTTTCAATGGGTCGATGGCGCTGCCGTTGAGAAAAACGCGGAAATCGAGATGCGGCCCGGTGCTGAGGCCGGTGCTGCCGACATACCCGATCACATCGCCCTGGCGTACCCGGGTTCCGGTCGAGATTCCTTTGGCAAATCCGGCCAGGTGCATATAGAGTGTGGTATAGGCGCCATTGTGCTTGATCTTGATGTAATTACCTCCGCCTCCTTTATTCCATCCTTTTTCTATCACTGTCCCGTCGCCAATGGTTTGCACCGGGGTGCCGTAATCGGCAGCGTAGTCAATTCCCAGGTGCGGACGCCTGATCTTCAGGATAGGATGCATCCGGCCATGCGAAAACTTGGAACTGATTCGCTTAAAACGAAGAGGGGCTTTCAAAAATGCACGCTGAAGGTTCTCCCCCTTCTGGTCATAATAACCTGTTTCTCCATTACTTGTGTAACGAAAAGCGTAGAGGTCCGACCCCATATGGTGGAAACAGGCGGCAATGACATTTCCGATCCCTATCGGTTTTCCTTCTACTTTCAGTTCTTCATAGATCACCTTATAGTAATCTCCTTTTTGAATACCAAAGAAATCGATCGTCCATGCATAAACTTCCGACATTTCATTGGCCAGGGTCGGATCTTTTCCATTTTCGGCCAGGGAATTCCAGAGGGAAGATTCGATAACGCCGCTGGCGGTGCTGATCTCGCGGGTCAGCTCCTTGGCGCCTTTGTTTACCTTCAGCTCATCCTTTAATTGATACGTTACGTAGGAAACCGCATCTTCTTCATAAATAAAATAAACCACCTCCGGAACGGTGTCTTTTGTCATCAAAACCGTATATGGGTTTCCAACCCTCATCTTCCTAACATCAAACACAGGCCGCGAAAGGCTGGCGATCTGGTGTATGATCTCGCTGCCGATATCATAAAAAGAGAGGATCTCCGAGAGCGATTGGTTTTGCCTGACAATCCCCTTCTCAACCCGCAGGGAATCGCAGTTGATACCGTATTCAATATGTTGTTCAACGGAAAGTGATTCAGGCTGTGCTTCAGTCGTAACATGGCTTTTCTGGTCCGGCATGAGATAAGGAAGGAGGATGGAAAGCCCCAGAACGATTAATGACAGCAAGCCATAGAGATATCTTTTCTTCATGAATTTATTCTTCAAGGAAGGCCAAAAATAAAATTTTTCTTGAAAGGATGGTCCGATAATTTAACGGCCTTTCCATGATTCTCAGGAATGGTGTGCCATAGCGAACTCTTTTCCAGCCGTTAAGGCCATCAGGTTCTGGTTCACCACATCCGCTCCTTTGGAGCCGAATATTTTTCTGACTGCCGACTCGAGGGTAGAAAAATCAATACCGAGCCACGGGGAAGCAGCCCCCAGGATCACCATATTCGCCGACCGGGGCATTCCGAGATCTTTCGCCATTTCATCGGCATTGATCAGCACATGCTGACCGACGGCATGAATAGCCGATTCGATACTGGCAAGCTCAGGATAACCGGGGATATTGACATGAGGTACATTATTGGAAATGAGCCAGCCGCTTTTCGACAGCCAGGGCAGGTAGCGCAGTGATTCCATCGGTTCGACGGAGATGATCAGGTCTGCTTTCCCGAATGGGATCAGATCGGAGAAAATCTCACGGTCAGCGATCCGGAGGTTGGAGTGGACATCGCCACCCCGTTGGCTCATGCCGTGCACTTCGGCCTGTTTCAATTGAAGCCCGGAATCCAGGGCTGCCATTCCGATCACTGCCGCGATCGACAGGATACCCTGGCCACCGACCCCTGCAAGGATAATATCTTTCTTCATATTCTATTCGATGACTTCCTGTTTCTGCTTTTCTTTCTTTTCATCCCGGAGCCGCCGTGCAACGGTCTGAATGCATTCGCGCCGTGGAATAATGACTGAGACGCCCGGGTAATTTATCTCCTGTTCTATGATTTTCAGGTTCTCTTCATGATTCTTAGGGGATGGGTTCAGGATGTGAATATGCTCTTTTTCCACTCCCAGGCCGAGGCAAATATCCTCCAGCCTGCCTGTAGCCGACGATTTCTGCCCGCCGGTCATCGCCGTGGTGGCATTATCGAGGATCATGACTGTGACCGGGGATTTGTCGTTGATAGCGTCGAGCAGGCCGGTCATGCCGGAATGGGTGAATGTCGAATCGCCGATCACGGCAACAGCGGGAACATAGCCGGCATCGGCGGCCCCTTTGGCCATGGTGATCGAAGCGCCCATATCCACGCAGGTATTGATGGCGCCGTAAGGTTCCAGCGCCCCGAGCGTATAGCAACCGATATCGCTGAATACCCTTCCTTTGGAATACAAATTCAGCGCCTCATTCAGGGCATTGTAGGAATAGATATGCGGGCATCCTTTGCAGAGTGAAGGTGGCCGCGACTTCACCAGCCCGGGTACATCGAAGCCATAATCCTCATCCAGCCCGAATGCACGGGCTACGATATTTGGATTCAGTTCCCCGTCGCGCGGAACCGTCCCGTCCATCCTTCCTTTGATCTTTTTACCATCATCCAGAAGACCTCTCAAAAGCTCCTCCAGGATCGGATATCCTTCTTCCAGAATAAGAATGGTATTACATTCACTGTAAAGCTTCTCAATCATTTTCCGGGGGACAGGGTACTGACCGATCTTGAGCAACGGATAAGGAAACTCCCTGTCCTGGAAATTCTCGAAAAGATAATTGTAAGCAATCCCGCAGGTAATTACGCCCAGGCTTTTATCTTTTCCTTCGCGGTACTGATTGAAATCCGAACTTTCCGACTCTTCCTCGAACAAAACCTGGTTACGCAGCAAGGATTTATATTGCCTCCTGGCGTTGGCCGGGAGAAGGATAAATTGTTTGGGGTTGCCCGGAAGATGAACCTCGTTTTGTGGCAGGGGTTCCCGGCGGATAATACCTGAACGCGAATGGGCCAGGCGTGTGGTGATCCTGAGAAGGACCGGGATCCCGTATTTCTCCGATAACAGGAATCCGGCCCGCACCATATCGTATGCCTCCTGCTGGTTGGTGGGTTCCAGCACCGGGATCATGGCAAATTTTCCATAAAAACGGCTATCCTGTTCATTTTGTGAGGAATGCATGGAAGGATCATCTGCTGCAACAACGATAAGGCCACCGTTTGCCCCGGTAATAGCCGAGTTAATAAAGGCATCCGCAGCCACATTGAGTCCAACATGCTTCATACATACCATAGCTCTTTTGCCTGCATATGACATTCCCAGTGCCGCTTCCATGGCCGTTTTCTCATTTACCGACCAGCTGGCCCGTATTTTCTTCTCTTTTGCTTCTTTCGACCGGTGGACATATTCCAGGATCTCCGTGGAAGGTGTTCCCGGATAGGCATAAATTCCTGATAAACCTGCATCTATCGCAGACTGTGCAATCGCTTCATCGCCCAGCAGTAGCAATTTCTCCATAATAATTCTCTACATAAAAGATATTCGTAGCCTCACTGACAAATTTAGAATAATTTTCAGAAAGGGGAATGCCGTCGGGCTTATCTACAATCATTATAAATTAGCAGATAAAAGCATAAAATATTTTCAAAATAATCACGTTGATTTTATATGAATTTTCTCGCTCACCTTTATCTTTCAGGAAAAGAAGAAGATGTCATCATCGGTAATTTTGTGGCCGATGCAATCAAAGGCAATTCCCTCGGTCATTATCCTCAAGGTATGGAAAGGGGGATCAGGCTGCATCGCGAAATAGACAGCTATACCGACAGCCATGAGCTTTTCAGGGCAAGCAGAAACAGGCTTGCACCCCGCTACAATCATTTTTCCGGGATCATTGTCGATTTGTATTACGATCATTTCCTGGCAAAATTCTGGAACGAATACTCGAATGAAGACTTGAGAGGCCTGATTGCGAACACCTATTTTCTGCTGATCCGCAAATTTCATATGTTACCGGCAAGATCCAGGCGGATACTGCCGTTTATGATCACCCAGAACTGGCTGGTCAATTACCAGGACCTGGATACCATGCAACGGGTTTTTAACGGGATGTCGCGACGGATAAACAAGCCGTCGGGGATGGAAAATGCCATAGGTGACCTGGTGGCCGGCTATTCGCTCTATGAAGCTGAGTTCAGAGGTTTTTTCCCCGAAATTACCGATCATATAAATCGCTTCAGAAGTAACCTGATCGGTCTATGATCGTCTATCAATAAATCAACAGACGGATGGCATCACTTACCCAGGAACAAAAATTCGAATTCATCCGGAATTTGCCCATGTTCAGCGGAGCAGATAATAAGGTCCTGCTCGAACTGGCCGATTCCATGTCAGAAAATGAGGCACTGAAAGGGAGTATCGTTATTCGCAAAGGCGATGAAGCGGACGCGGTATTTATCATAGCCGGCGGCAGGGTCAGGGTTCACGACGGAAATCATGTTCTGGCCAGGCTGGAGCAGGGGCAAATGTTCGGAGAGTATTCTCTCATCGATCAGCGGCAGCGGTCGGCATCGGTGACAGCCGAAGACAATTGCCGGCTTCTACGGCTCGATAACCGCGACTTTTATCGTATTGCGGCCGGGGATCCCGGCATTTTAAGAGGTGTGCTCAAGGAACTGATCAACCGGATGAGGGATATGAACGAGCTGGAAGAGAAGCTTTCACGAAGCTACCTCAAGATACAGCGTCAGAAAGAGCTTATCGAAAAACAGAATGCCAGCATCATGCAACAAAAAGCGATGCTTGAACAGCAAAATTTCGATCTGACCAAATTGAATGAAGAAAAAAACCAGTTGATCGGCACTGTTATCCATCAAATAAAAAATCCGCTGACCAGCAGCCTGTGTATGGCCGATATGCTGGACGCCAGGGACGGTTTTGTGGATGAAACCGAACGTGAAGGGCTGGCCATCATCCGGAACAGCATAAAAAGGATCAATAATCTTATCAATGAGATCCTTGATATCAATGCCATCGAATCGAAAGTTTACGAATTGAAGATGGAACCATTGAATGTCAGGGAGATCCTCGAAGATCTGATCCGGAACTATTCTTATTTTATTGACCAGAAGCACATTAACTTTAAGGTGCAAATGGTCGATATCACAGCCCGGCTGAACCGGGTTTACGTGACGCAGATATTCGACAACCTGCTTTCGAATGCCATCAAATTTACGCCCGACGGGAAAACGATTGAAGTGAGACTCGGGGAAAATGAAGATAAGATCATGTTTTGTGTTTGCGACGAAGGCCCCGGAATGGAAAAAGAAAAGATGGAGAAAGTCTTTGACCGCTATAAACGCCAGACATCGATGTTTGACCAGGAATCGGCCGGCAACGGACTGGGGCTGGCCATAGTATATAAATACGCAACGGCCATGCACGGAACTGTCAGATGCGAAAGCGAACCCGGATCCGGCACAAGGTTCCATGTTGAACTGCCGGGAAGGGAAAAGACAAAAGGGAACAAGGAATAAGGAAAAAGTACCGGGAGAGGCTATTCCTTTTGTTTTATTCCGACGATTTCTTCCAGCATTTCCGTTGTTATCGATTTGGGGCGCTCCAGCGGGTACATCAATGCACGGTCCCAGATGATATTGGCGCAAATACCAATAGCCCGCCCGATGCCAAACAGGACGGTATAGAAATCATACTGCCGCACCCCGTAATGCCACTGGATAATTCCCGACTGCGCGTCGACGTTCGGCCATGGATTCTTTGCTTTTCCTTGCTGAATAAGTATCTCAGGCACCACTTTATAGAGCAGGTCGGTATATTTGAACAACGGATCTTCCGGCATGTGTTTCAGGCTGAATTCACGCTGAATGGTGTACCTCGGGTCGGTCTTGCGCAAAACGGCGTGGCCGTAGCCCGGGATAACATGTCCGTTGTGCAGCGTATCCCAAACATATTTCCGGATATCCTCTTCCGTCGGATCGTCACCTCCGAGTTGCTCCCGCAGGTCTTGCAGCCAGCGAAGCACTTCCTGGTTGGCCAGGCCGTGCAGAGGACCTGCCAGCCCGTTGATCATAGCGGCGATGGACAGATAGACATCCGACAGCGAACTGGCTACCAGGTGGCCGGTATGCGCACTGACATTCCCGCTTTCGTGATCGGCATGCAGGATAAAATGCATCCGGGATACATCATCGTATGGCGGGTTGATACCCATCATCCAGGCAAAATTGGCGCCCATGTCGAGGTTGGGGTTCGACTGGATCCGCTTGCCGTCTTTATACAGCTTGGTATAGATGTAAGTGGCTATTTCGCAGAGCTTGGCCAGCAGGTTCATCGCATCTTCGTACATCGGGTCCCAGTATTCGCTTTTTGGTATGCCGGCATTGTATTTTTTTACGAAGAAAGATTCACGGTGCAGTGCCAGGATAGCCGAGGCAAAGGTCGTCATCGGGTGGTTGCAGCAAGGGGCCGCATCGATCACTTCGTAGATGACCCTGGGCAGGATTCTCCTCTTCTGGAACTCCTCCACGACCTCCTGTACTTCTTCCTCTGTCGGGATATCACCCGTTAGCAGGAGATACCATACTCCTTCAACATACGGCATTTCCGCACCTTTTGGCTTGGGAAGCTTCTCAATCACTTCATTTAACGTATAGCTCCTGTAACGGATGCCTTCATTCGGGTCCAGGTAGGATATATCCGTTATCAGCACCTTCAGGTCCCTCATCCCGCCAATGACTTTCTCGATGGTGACCTCGTCGATCACAACATCTCCGAATTCCTGCACCAGGCGCTTTGTCCTTGGCCTCCAGCCTTCTATCTTTTGCCGTAATTTCTCTTTCAGTCCGATCATTTGCGATAAAGGGTTAAATGTTCTATTGTTCTATTGTTCTATTGTCCTACAGTCTTAAAGTCCTATTTCATATTCTCCACGATCTCTTCCCCAAATTCGGAGCACTTGAGCAGAACAGCCCCTTCCATCTGGCGGTGAAAATCGTAGGTAACTCTTTTACCCGAAACGGCTTTTTCCAGGCCTTTCCAGATCAGGTCGTGCACTTCATGCCAGCCGAGGTATTTAAACATCATTGCGCCGGAGAGGATCACCGAACCGGGGTTCACCTGGTCGAGACCGGCATATTTGGGCGCTGTGCCGTGGGTTGCCTCAAAAATGGCATGTCCGGTATCGTAGTTTATATTGGCGCCGGGTGCAATCCCGATGCCGCCAACCTGGGCCGCCAGGGCATCCGACAGGTAATCGCCGTTCAGGTTCGGCGTGGCGACCACCTCGAATTCATCGGCACGGGTCAGTACCTGCTGCAGCGTAATATCGGCTATCGAATCCTTTATCATCAGCTTCGTCTCCCACTGCCCGTTCCCATGGGTCGGCAACAGCTTCATCCCTTCCGCCACTTCGTCTTTAATAGCCTGCTGCTGTTCCGGTGTCATCATATAATAACCCGGTTCGATCAGGCGCGCATTATTTTCTCCAGAAATCGTAGGATCCTTGTCGATATTTCCCAGAATCCAGCTTTCGCGCTGTGTCACCACATGGTCGCGGAACTCCTGCGTTGCCACTTCATACCCCCACGTCTTGAAAGCGCCTTCAGTGAATTTCATGATATTGCCTTTATGCACCAGCGTGACCGAATGGCGATTCTCCTCAAGGGCATAGCGGATGGCCGACCGGATAAGGCGTTTGGAACCCTCTTCCGAAACCGGTTTTATTCCGATCCCTGATGTTTCCGGGAAGCGGATCTTCTTCACTTTCATCTCTTCTTCCAGGAAACGGATCACTTTTTTCACCTCTTCCGATCCGCTTTTCCATTCGATCCCCGCATAAATATCTTCCGTATTCTCCCGGAAAATGACCATATCGACCCGCTCGGGATGTTTTACGGGAGAAGGTACCCCGGTGACATATTTTACCGGGCGCAAACACACATAAAGATCCAGTAATTGCCTGAGTGCGACGTTAAGCGAGCGGATCCCCCCTCCTACCGGCGTTGTCAGTGGACCCTTTATCCCTACCAGGTAATCCCTGAAAGTATCGATCGTTGCCTGTGGCAGCCACTCTCCAAACCGGTTAAAAGCTTCTTCACCGGCATAAACCTCGAGCCATTCCACTCTCTTCTTTCCATGATATGCTTTCTCAACAGCCGCATCGAAAACACGCACCGACGCCGCCCAGATATCAGGGCCGGTACCATCGCCACGAATGAACGGTATTACGGGAATATCGGGTACATTTAATCTTCCGCCGCTTTTTGTAATCTTCTCTCCAGTCATAATACAGGTTCTCCTAATAATCTGTGAATTTGGGGATAGGTCGGTAAAAATACAAAGTTTTTAATATCTTGAAAACCATCTATCTTATTTTTTGTTCATTACAAATAAGATGAAAACAACAAAAAAATCAGGAGGTTCCGGCTTTCCGACCGTATTTTATGACGGCTCCTGCCACCTCTGTGCCCGTTCGGTGCGATTTATCCTGAAATATGACCGGAAGAAAAGATTCCGGTTTGCATCGTTGCAATCGGTGACGGCTAAAACATTGGAAATAATTAATCTAAAAGATGACTCCGTCATCCTCTATGAGGAAGGCAAAATCCTCATGAAATCTCAGGCAGCCATCAGAATAGCCATAGTGCTCGGATTTCCCTGGTCGGTTGCAGGAATATTCGCTGTGATCCCGGTATCCTGGCGCGATACCATTTACGACCTCATCGCCCGGAACCGGCACCGGTGGCCCGGAAGTTCTCAATACTGCGAAACAGGCCGTTCCACACCGGATGACCGTATCCTTCCCTGATTTACAACAGACCCAGCTTTTTTCTTATTTCTTTCGGGATGCCATCCTTGTGAACCAGGATATCGATGGTTTTGTAGGCCACAAAAGGTTTTGAAGCAAAGAAAAATCCTTTGTAATCATTCCCTGTAACGCCCCAGGAGTTCTTGACATAATAATAGGGTTGGCCGTTCTGATCTTTCGCCGTTCCGGTAATGTGCATCCCATGGTCATCCGTGGTCTGGTAATTATCGAAGGCAGTCTGTCGCAGCTCCTGGGTAATGACCCGCTCCGGGACCGGTTTTTCGAAGCTGTAGATCATTTTTTCACGCTCCTTCTGGGTCAGTTTTTCCCATTTCTCCCTTTCCGTTCCTGTCATGTCTTCAAGGTCGACCACCGGTACAACGGCCACGCCATTGGTCCATGAGAATCCCTTTTCGCTTATATCAGCGCCCCATCCGACCGTAAACCCGTTATCCAGTGAATAATCAATGATCTCTATCATCTCATCCAGGGGAACATTATAAATCTCATCCATCATCCAGTTATCGGGTAATTCAATAATGAATTTTTCATAAAAAGGATGATGGGAGTAAGAGCCAATTTCCACATACTGGCTCAGGTCAAGGCCAAGGTTTTCGGCAAAAGATTTCGGAGTGTATTCTTTGCCTTTGTATTTGAATAACGAAGGATATTCGCCCAGGTAGGCATCCAGGATGCCCTTCACCGCCAATGGCCATACCGGTGTGAGCTTCCCGTTATCATTCTTAATCAGTGCTTCCATGAACCCGGTAAGCACCGCATCCATCTCATTATGAATATGTTCCTTCTCCCCGATGACTTTACCGCTGTAAACTTCCTCAGGAATCATCCCGGCAGTTTCCATTACTGCAAGAACATCGTGAAAAGCGCCACCGGCAGCAAAATTGACGTTCCCCTGCCAGCGGGCGTAGCCTTTTGCCTTTGCCTGGTAGGTATTGTGCACCACAAACATCTCCGACAGGTCGTATTCGCCCTTCCCCAACCGGAGCAGTTCTGATTCTATAAAAGAAACCGATGAAAAACTCCAGCAGGTGCTCGATTTATACTGGTTTTTCGCCGGTGTCGAGGGAAGTTCTTTTACCATAGTAAATTTATATCCCTCTTTCTGCTCATTATCCTGAGCGAATGTAATGTTCCCGTTCAGCAGGATGATCCCTGACAGAATCAGCATGGATTTTAACGCAAAAGATTTCATAACACAATTCCTGATTTGGTTTATAAATATTATTGAGATTTTACTTTAGACCGGATAATGGATAGGATGATATAAAGTATGATAATCAGCGGTATAGCAATAAATCTGAAAATAATAAAAAGCAATGGAACAGAAAGGATGAGCACATAGCGGTAAATGTTGCCCTTCCAGCTTAAGTCTTTGAATTTAAGTGACATTAGAGGGATAGAAGAGACCATCAGCGCCGACAGCACGATTACCACAGCCAGAAGCAGATAAAAATTTCCGGTTAACAATCTGACATATTCCAGGTCCCCCTGGTAATGCACCATCAGCGGGAAAGCAGCGACGAACAGGCCGGTCGCCGGCGTCGGCAATCCTCTGAACTCGATCGCCTGTCCCGGATCGGTATTGAATTTTGCCAGCCTGGCAGCGGCAAAAGCAGCCAGCAGAAGCGCAGAAAACGGTAAAATCTGGTATTCACCGGCAGTAAACTCAGGCAGGTTCGGGCTTTTCAGCATCAGCGCATAAAGAATGACCGACGGGGCGAGCCCGAACGAGATCACATCGGCCAGCGAATCGAGTTCGCCGCCTATTGCCGATCGGGCATTCAGCAAACGGGCGGCTAATCCGTCAAGAAAGTCAAAGACTGCGGCCAGCAGGATCAGCCAGGCAGCACAGGCAGGTTCGCCCGAGAGGGCCATGATCACGGAGACTCCGCCACTGACCAGGTTCAGGAGTGTAATTCCGTTGGGGATATTCTTTTTAAAATTCATCGCTGCAGGGCGGCAAGCCTCAGGCCTTGATACCGACTAACGGCAAAAGTACGAAAGATTAACTGTTTTATATCTTTGTGGAAAAATTAAGGACAGACCCGTGGCCATCAACCTGCATCCCCGAAACCTGCGCATTGAAGACTACGATTATCCCCTGCCGGATGACCGGATAGCCCTGTTTCCCCTTGAGCAGCGGGATTCGTCGAAACTGTTACTGGTTCGTAACGGTCGTACCGGTGAGGATATTTTCAGCAACATGGCCACCCATTTGCCTCCCGACAGCCTGGTGGTTTTCAATGAAACCCGGGTGATTCATGCCCGGTTGCTGTTCCGCCGTCCGACCGGCAGCCGGATTGAACTTTTCTGCCTTGAACCCGTGGCGCCATACCGCGATCACCTGCGGGCCTTCGGATGCACCGGGCAGGCCGACTGGCTTTGCCTGGTGGGCAACTCCAAAAGATGGAAACACGGCGGACTGGAGCTGACAGCCGGAGAGGGCAAAGATCAATTTGTCCTGAAGGCAGAAAGGACCAGCCGAAACGAAGACGGATCTTCCGTTATCCGTTTTACCTGGCATCCGGAACACCTGACGTTTTCTCATATCCTGGAACAAGCCGGAAAGATCCCTCTTCCCCCCTATATTCACCGGGATCCGGTACAAAATGACGAGCGCACCTACCAGACGATATACGCCAGCAGGGAGGGTTCGGTAGCTGCCCCGACGGCCGGTCTGCATTTTTCACCGGAAGTCCTCGCATCGTTAGAAGCTAAGGGGATTAAATCACAAAGACTGGTATTGCATGTAGGAGCAGGCACCTTCCGGCCGGTGTCGTCGGAACGCCTGGAGGGGCACGAAATGCATGCCGAACAGGTTGATCTGCCCCTTTCAGCATTAAAAGATCTTCGTGGTAATCTGGACAGGAAGATCACCGCAGTCGGCACCACCACGACCCGCCTCCTGGAAAGCCTTTACTGGCATGGCGTTAAGGTGATCATGGGTTTGTCTGAACCGTCTGTCCTGGATGTCAGGCAATGGGATCCTTACGATCTGCCGGTACCGGGTAAAATATCCAGGGAAGAATCGCTGGATACCGTTATCAGCGGTTGCGAACGAATGGGCGCAGGTTCGGTCAGGGGTGCAACAAGCCTGATGATCGCTCCCGGTTACCGGTTCCGTTATCCCGACATCCTGATCACCAATTTTCACCAGCCCCGGAGCACTCTCCTGCTCCTTATCTCGTCGTTTATCGGTAAAAACTGGAAAGAGGCTTACCGGTATGCGCTTGAAAATAATTTCAGGTTCCTGAGCTATGGCGACAGTTGTTTGTTTTATAAATCGGAACCTGGACGATGATGACGGGGATCATCCTGGCAGGCGGCCGGAGCAGCCGGATGGGCCATGACAAGGGCCTGATTTCATTTCACGGAAAACTTCTGGTGCAATACTCTATCGACGTTTTCGAAAAGTTGTGCCGCGAAATCCTGATCAGTTCGAATAACCTCGAGTATGAGCAGTTCGGATATCCGGTGATCCCGGATGTGACCGGTGAGATCGGCCCGATGGGAGGGCTTTACTCGGGCCTTCTCAAAAGCACAAACGAGATAAACCTTGTGCTTTCGTGCGATATGCCCTTTGTCACCGGCAATATTTTCCAGATGCTGATCCACCGGGCCGGGACAGCACAGGTATGCATCCCTTATTACGGGCAGGAGAAATATGAACCCTTATGCGGTTTGTACCGGAAAAACACTCTCGAAACGATGACAAGATCCATTTTCGAAGAAAAAAACTACAAGCTGCCGGACCTCTTTTCCCGGGTTGAAACCAGTCTCCTGCTTATCACCGAAATAGATCCACCCCTTCCGGAGATTTACTTTAAAAGCATCAATTCGCCGGAAGATCTTGCCATTTAATTCGCGGCAGGCCATACAGGCAAAACGCATCTTTTTGAAACTTTAATCATTACCGAATCGAAATTATCGAGTGCGGCCTGCATGACAGCTGAGTTCTCCTCATGGCATTCCAGGCAGGCCCCGGCTGTGAGGATCGATTTCTGCTCCTCCAGGTTGAAAGGCCTGGCATTCGACCGGGTGGAGACAGCCGCGTCAGGTTCTTCCAGGAAACCGATCCAGGCATCTTCGGGCAGGTTATCATAGGGGCTCCGTTCAATCCGGTTCACAAAATCCCAGGTCCCCCGGTCTCTGTCCATACTGTATATCAGCTCTCCCCGGCCATAACCGATGGCCAGCGGATCGAGGTGGCACGACCGGCAGGGCCTCCCCTGCCTGACCGTGGTATGGGCTGATACCGGTGCGTACAACCGGCGAAAGATCCGGCCGCCATCCTGGTTTTGATCGTAAGAACCGGTATCAATGCTTATCACCATTCCCGGTGTAAATGTTGTTACCGTCCTGTTTCCACGCTTATCCTCAATTATCCCCAAAGCCGGTTTCCCGGTGAGGAACAATCCCGCATATTCCACCCATGAACCGGTCCTTTCCCGGTTCTCCAGCATGTCATATCCGGGAGCATCCGGATCAAAAGAATTATGGCAACCGATACATTGAGGAACCCAGGAGGAGTGGCAGCTCCCGCAACTCAGAGAACGGTGTGCCTTACCCCTCGTGCAGGCAGCGGCCGGTGACCTGAGCGCCAGCAAAGAATCGCCGGATTTCAACGCCAGCCAGGCCCCGCCGTCTTCACTCACCCGCGAATTGATGATCGGATAACCACCGGTTGCCGTTTTCAGTAATCGGAGGCTGTTGTCGATCCAGTTTCTCAATGTAAGAGTCTTAACCGACTCTGGATCAGCATCCTTAGCAAATAGTGTCAAAGGATTATCCATGAAATGGCAATCGCTGCAACCGATCTTGACCTGTTCTTCTTTGTGAAGGTATGATTCCCCATCGCCCATCAGTTCCCGGGAAAGATGGCAGTCGATACAGCTCATCCCCGCTTTATGGTGCACATCCTGGCCCACAAATTGAACAACCCTCCGGTCGTCTAAGACTTTAAAATTACCCGAATCCGGAATATCATTATCGTTGTAGAGTGTTTCATGCCACCCGGCATAGCTCAATGCAATCCTCCCCGACCGGCTGTGACAGGAAAAGCAATTATCATCGGGAATTTTTAAGTTCAGTTGTGGATGGTAAAAAGAAATGGAATCCTCTATTGTCGCCGACTGGCGATAGTTAGCAAGCGATACGAGCGCCGAATCGGAATAATGGAGATGGCAGGCATTGCAACCCCCTCCTCTTGATATGGAATTATTGGGCCCCGTATATGTTTTCGGATTGCCCAGGTGGCAGTTTATGCAAAGATCCCTTAAATGCCTGTCAGCCGCGGAATTACCAACATCTTTCACATGGGCCCGGATATCCGGCGTGGCCGCTTCGCCAAAAACATATCGGTTCACCGAAATTACGCCGCTCATAGTGGTCATAAGCGATCCTTCAATCCGGTCTGGAATTCCGGGATGGCATGAAGCTGTTCCGCAACTTCGCCTGGCGTCAGCCAGTTGCCCGGGAACCAGGATCATATTCCTGTGTGCCAAGTGCTTATCCAGGGTAGCTGGGTTCCCGCCATGGCAGGATGAGCAACCGACGGCCGCCGGATCATGTGCAACCGATAATCCCTTTACATTGTCATGGCACACCAGGCAACCTTCGTAATGCCCGTTAACCAGGGGAACCGGTCCGGAAAAATCATGATCTTCAGGGACTGATAGTGCAAGGGGCCGGATGGCAACTCCCATCCATCCTTTGTCATGAATATTCCAGGGAAATCGCAAGGATTGGTCGAAATCCCTGAAAAACAAACCGGTAACGGTAAGTAAACCATAGAAAAGAAAGAAAACGGCTATACTAATCTTTATACGCCTGTTCTGAACCGGCCCGGTTGCCGAAACAATTCCCAGGCCGGCAAGAAAAACAGCGACCAAAACCCATATCAAGGCAGGTCTTGAAAAATAACGCAGGAATTCCTGCAATCCGACAAAATACCAGGGGCCTTTTCCCGTCTCCACTCCAAAAAATGGATGAAGGAAATAGCTGATTATCAATATAAAAAACGTCAGCAGGAAAAAACTTCCCGCAGGCGGCCAGAATTTTCGGTAATGTTCCGCAATAACGGCAACAATAATGATCGTCGCCGTGGCAATGTGGTGCATGAACAACGTTAAAAATGAAGGTTCATTTCCGGTAATGGAAAAAGATAAAAGGGATCCAACCCACGGTATCTCCCGGAACAAAGCAGACAATACCCTGAAGGCTGAAACGGAATCGGCATCCCCTTTGAGGATAAAACCACTGATCATCACAAAAAAGATCACAGGGACCGAAAGGGTCAGCCTCCACCATACAGCTCTGGTTACCAACTTTTCCGATTTCCGCAAAAGGTGCTCAGTGATATGTAATAAGGTCAAAGCCAGGAATAACTGCGCGCTCCAGTAATGCACATTCCGGAAATAGACAGCAGAAGGGTTATCGATCATGATAAGGCTGAGGGAATTAAGAGGAGAAGCGGCATCGTAAGGCAGCGAGACGAAGATACCGGATAGAATGCAAATTATCAGCGAAGATAAGGCTAGCCCGCCGACCGTGTCGTTGAGGTATTTTTGCACTATGTCGAAAAACCGGATCATCTTTCAGGTATAAATGATCAGATTGTTTTCGTGTATTGTAAAAATAAGCGTTTTCAACGGATTCAGCGCAGGCCCTTTCCGGATATTTCCGTCTTTCAGATCAAACTCCGAACCGTGGCACGGACATCTGAGAAGGCCATCACCGGCCGGCTCAAGGCGGCAACCCAAATGGGTACACCGGGTTGAATAAACTGTGAATTCTCCGCTTTCCCTGATAATAACGAACTCCTCCGCATAGAAAACATCACCGGAAATATCTTCGATTGGAACCACAGATTTAACAGTTCCTTCCCTTTTTTGGGCCCTTTTCGCCATGGCATTCCAGATGCCTGCCAAAGGGATCAGCATAAGCGTTCCCAGAGTCAGGATAAACCTTCGCCGGCCCTTTCCGTCTGCTTCCCGGATTCTCATCATGCTAAATTCTGAAAAGAAAATGATATCCACTTCAATTTTCCGGAAGGGTTAAATTTATAATATGTATTTATATACATTCTAAATTAGAGTGAAACCCTCTTTCTTTATGTGTACGTATCTATATTCATTAAATTTGCTTGCTTCGAAAACAACCAAAGGTCATCCAAAAACCTATACTTAAATTGCTGTTAATCAATATATAATGAAAAGCAGGCGAGATTTTATCAAGATTTCCGCATTAGGGATCGGAGGCGCGGCCGTTGCCGGGAGCGCTATTAAATGGGTTTGGGGCAATAAAAATGAGAATAATGAATCTGCAGCCACTTCGGATTTACCCTCATTAACCCGTTATCCCACATATTGCGAAATTTGTTTTTGGAAATGTGCGGGATGGGTTTACCTGAATGAAGAGGGTAAGATTCAGAAAATCATTGGAAATGAGCAGGATCCGCATTGCAACGGGCGTTTATGCCCGCGGGGGACGGGCGGGCCCGGGATGTACCATGATCCCGACCGACTCAAAACACCTCTTATCCGGGCAGAAGAAAACGGAAGGCAGTTTTTCCGCGAAGCTTCCTGGGATGAAGCACTCAACCTGGTGGCCGACAGGATGAAACAGATCGCTGCTAAACATGGTCCGGCCGGTATGGCCTTGTTCAACCACGGTTCATCGGGTACTTATTTTGGGCATTTGCTGAAAGCCTATGGTTCGGGAAACATCACCGCTCCCTCTTATGCGCAATGCCGCGGGCCGAGGGAAGTTGGCTTCGAGCTGACATTTGGCGGCGGTCTTGGTTCACCCGAGCCAACGGATATACGTGATACCCGATGCCTGGTCCTGATCGGATCTCATCTTGGCGAGAACATGCACAATGGCCAGGTCCAGGAGATGTCGGACGCCATCGACAGAGGCGCCACGATCATTACGGTCGACCCGCGCTTTTCGACCGCAGCCAGCAAATCGAAGTACTGGCTTCCGATTAAACCTGCCACCGACATGGCGCTCCTGCTTGCCTGGATCAATGTGATCATCACTGAAAACCTTTACGACAGGGACTATGTCGAAAAATACACGATGGGGCTTGAACAGCTCAGGGCCCACGTGGAAAAGATGACGCCGGAATGGGCTTACGGAATTACCACGATCAAGCCTCACATTATCCGCGAAACGGCACGGGCCATGGCCAACGCCTCCCCTGCCGTCATCGTGCATCCCGGAAGGCATGTCACCTGGTATGGCGACGACACGCAGCGCTCCAGGGCCATTGCTATCCTCAACGCTTTGCTGGGCTCCTGGGGTCGCCGCGGAGGGTTCTATTTCAAAGAGAGCCTTTCCATTCCCGACTTTCCACACCCGGAATATCCAAAACCGGCCTGGTCATGGAAAGATACACTGGACGGAAAATATCCTCTGGCGAGGCTCTCCGTCGCAAACGCCATCGTCGATGCCTCCATTCCTGCCGAAGGAAAAGAACATACTATCCGGGGATGGATCGTCAGCGGTACCAACCTGCCGATGACTATGCCGCAAAAGGATCAGCTCCTCAAAGCCATGCAGGCGCTCGATCTGCTGGTGGTTGTCGATACGATGCCCATGGAGATCACCGGTTATGCCGATGTGGTATTGCCCGAATGCACCTACCTGGAACGGTATGATGAACTGCGCGATTCTCCTGCACGCGAGCCATTCCTGGGATTCCGCATGCCGGCCGCAACACCGATGTACGAAAGCAAACCGGCCTGGTGGATTGCCAAACAACTTGGAGAACGGCTGGGACTGGGCGCTTATTTCAATTATACCGATTACAAAGAAGTGCTGGCCTGGCAGTTGAACCAGCTTGGAACGTCTATCGAAGAAATGGAGCGTATGGGTGTTAAAAAATTTGAACGCTCTTCCGGATCGCTCTACATGGAAGAGGGCCAGCCCATGGAATTCAATACCAATTCAGGCAGGATAGAGCTTTACAGCACAGAACTGGCATCGCTCGGCTTCGATCCCATGCCGGTTTACACGGCGCATCCCGAGCCCCCGCCCGGATTTTACCGGCTGATATACGGCCGGGCTCCGATGCACACTTTCAGCCGGACGGCCAATAATCCCAACCTGGTCGACCTGATGAAAGAAAACTCGGTGTGGATACATCCCGATGTGGCAGATATCTGGGGATTAAAGAAAGATCAGTACATCTGGCTTAAGAACCAGGATGGGGTTACGTCGCACTTCCCGATAAAAGTCAGGATAACCGAAAGGATCCGGTGGGATTCGGTTTATATGGTACATGGTTTCGGACACCAGGATAAAAAACTAAGCCTTGCTTACGGACGTGGGGCAAACGATTCCGACCTGATTACCGAGGTGAAGGTGGATCCGTTAATGGGAGGCACAGGCATGAGAGGGAATTTTGTAACGATCTTAACGGATAAACCGGGAAAGGAGACTGAATCATGAGATATGCAATGGCTATCGATACCCGGAAATGCGTAGGCTGCAGCGACTGTGTCGTTGCATGCCAGCTGGAAAATAATGTGCCGGTTGGCTTTTGCCGGGATTGGGTGACCGAATCGGTCCACGGAAGTTATCCGAATGTCGAGCTGGAGATCCGTTCAGAAAGGTGCAACCATTGTGAAAATGCCCCTTGCGTGAGGTGCTGCCCGACAGGCGCCAGCCATATTGTGGAAGGGGGAATCGTGCTGGTGACCGGGAACAAATGCATCGGCTGCGGGGCCTGCATCCAGTCGTGTCCGTACGATGCCCGCTATTCGCACCCGGAAGGCTATGTGGATAAATGCACCTTCTGCCACCACATGGTTTCAAAGGGAGGTGATCCGGCCTGTGTAGCAGTCTGCCCGACCAAATGTATGTACTTCGGCGACCTGGATGACCCTAACAGTAAGGTTTCCAACGCATTAAAAAACAGGAAATTCAAAGTACTTGCCCCGGAAGCCGGGACTAATCCGCAGATTTATTATCTAATTTAATCTCTTTATAACTGGATATGAAAGAAGAATTATTCGTCAGCGGTCGCGATATTCCCAATATCGACCCTTTTCTGAATATCTGGCACTGGCAGATCCCCATATACCTTTACCTGGGTGGGCTTGCGGCCGGCATTCTTTTCTTTGCGGGAATTTTTACCATCCTGAACAAGGAAAAAGAGATGCCGGCAACGGTAAAGTGGGCACCAATGCTGGTTCCCGGCGCATTAGTCATCGGCCTGCTGATGCTGTTCCTTGACCTGAAGCACCAGCTCTTTTTCTGGAGACTTTACACGACCGTACGTTTTGAATCCCCGATGTCGTGGGGTGCCTGGGTGCTGATGGCCGTTACCCCGCTGTCGTTCATCTGGGCGGCAACATACATTAAAGAGATCAGGCCCGAGTGGAACTGGAAGTTCAATCTCCTGGAGAAATTTGAAGCATTCGCTGTTAAAAACCGGAAACCGATGGCATGGATTTTCATCGTCCTGTCAGTAGTTCTGGGTATTTATACCGGGATCCTGCTCTCTGCCTTTAATGCACGCCCGCTCTGGAATAATTCTATCCTGGGGCCGCTTTTCCTGGTCTCCGGTCTTTCCACCGGTACCGCCGTCATCATGTGGATCACAAAAAATCCCCGGGAACGCATCATTATGAGCCGGATCGACCTGGTCCTTATCATCGTGGAACTTTTCTTTATCACACATATGATGATGGGGATGCTGGCCGGGTCATCGGTTCAGATTGCCGCGGCCGGCCTGTTCCTTGGCGGGCAGTTCACCGTATCCTTCTGGGTGTTTGTGATCGTCCTCGGATTGGTCTTCCCGGCGGTACTGGAAATCCTTGAACTGGCGGGCTTCAAAATCCCGGTAGCTATTCCAGCCTTGCTGATTCTTTTTGGCGGCCTGGTCTTTCGGTTTATTATGGTGGAGGCCGGACAAATTACCCGTTATCTTTATTAATCTTAAGATATTTATTATATGATGGAAAATAACAGAAAGGACCGGAGCCAGAACTACCTCAATCCCTATTTCGGCGGGGTACTTCTCGGCATTGTCCTCATCCTCACTTTTTATATAACCGGAAGAGGATTAGGCGCCAGCGGCGCCGCTAAAAGCACGGTAGTGACCACAATTCAGTCGGTCGCTCCCGAATATGCAAAAAAGTCACACTATGTTTCACAGTTTATAAGCGATAATAACCATCCCATGAACAACTGGCTGGTGTTCGAGGTACTGGGGGTGTTCGCCGGCGCTTTCCTGTCGGGAACGCTTTACGGCCGCCTGAAACCCAGGGTGGAACATTCCCCGAAAATCACCTCGAAAAAACGCCTTGTGGTGGCGCTTCTCGGAGGCCTCCTGTTTGGTTTCGGCTCACAGGTAGCCAGGGGATGCACCAGCGGCGCAGCCCTGTCGGGGATGGCCGTACTCTCGTTCGGGGGAATTATTACCATGATGGGCATTTTTGGCTCAGCTTACCTTTTTAGCTGGATATTTAAAAGACTCTGGATTTAATTTGTAAAACAATGGGACCTCTTATACCAAACGATATTATACCGGCCGACTGGAACAATGCCATCGCCCTGTTATTAGGTATGGCCTTCGGCTTCGTGCTCGAAGCCTCCGGCTTCTCCTCCTCCCGAAGGATCATGGGGACATTTTTCGGATACGATTTTGTAGTCCTCAGGGTTTTCTTTACCGCAGCCGTCACCTCCATGATCGGTATTCTCTACCTCGATTATTTCGGGTGGGTCGATTTCGGCCAGCTTTACATCCATCCTACGTATCTTATGTCGGCGATCATCGGCGGTGTGATCATGGGATTCGGGTTTGCCCTGGGAGGATATTGCCCCGGGACAAGCTACTGCGCCGTCGCCATCGGAAAACTCGATGCCCTGGCTTACTCCATCGGGCTGTTTATCGGGATCTATCTCTTTACCTTTGCTTATCCGCTGCTTGAAGGATTGTACAACGGAAGTTTTATGGGGTATGTTACTGCACCGGAGGTCATGGGGATCAATCAGTACCTGTTTGTATTTTTCGTCGTTATCGCAGCCCTCGGAATGTTTTTCGTAGCCACCATCGTACAACGGAAAGTCAAAAAAGTGGAATATTAATCCGATATCCTATGTCCAGAAAATATATCATACCCGTTGCATTGCTCCTGATCCTGAGCATCGTTCTCGTTCTTCTTCCGCGCAAACAAGATCATAGCCAAATGAGCCCGGAAGAATTGCTGCGACAAATTAACAGCACCTCGCGCTTCGTAAGCACCGACGAAGTGGCCGACCGGCTGATCCGCAAAGATCCTTCACTGGCCCTCATTGATGTCAGGAACGATAAGCTGTTCAGCGAATACTCGCTGCCGGGCTCTCTGAATATACCGGTTGATAACATCCTGGCAGATGAGAGCCAGGAAATCTTATCCCAGGAAGGACTGGAGTTTGTTTTCTATTCAACCGATGACATCCTGGCCGACCAGACCTGGATCATCCTGAAACGCAAGGGATTAAAAAATATTTATGTACTGAAAGGCGGGCTGAATGAATGGTTCCGCACCTTTTTCACCAATCCTCCCCCGGCTGAAACTGCCGACTCGGAAGAGTTCGCCCTGTACCAGTTCAGGATGGGCGTGCGGCAGTATTTCACGGGCACCCCTGCGGATAGCCCCGAAAAGAGCAGCGCTGAAAAGATCATCGTTACCCCGAAAAAGAAAAAATCGGCCGCCGAGGGCGGTTGCTGAAACTCTTTAATAGAATGCCATGAAAGAATTGAACAGAACCGACCGGCTGACCATCGCCACCACCATGCTGGCCATCATACTCATCATCGGGCTGGTGACCATGAGAAAACCGGCTGTCGAATTTGCCATTCCTGCCACAGAGGTCGCGAAGCTGGCTACCGACCCGTCGTATGTCATCCCAGTGACGATACTGGCCGAAATGATGAAAAACAATGATCCGGCCCTGGCACTGATCGATGTCAGGAATCCCGTAAAATTCAGGCAGGAACACATCCCTTCAGCTTTGAACATCCCTTCTGCCGATCTGCTCTCGGAACAGAACCTGAATTTGATGAAGAACCTGGCTGAAGAGGATAAAAAAATCATCATCTACGGCGGCAATCACCTGGAGGCAAATGGTTCCTGGCTGATATTGAAGCAATTGGGCATCAATAATCTTTATATCCTGGATGCCGGATTGGAAGGTTACAACCTATACAGGCAAAATCTTTCGGTTAATCTCCCTTTTGAAGATGTGAAATCTGAAAGACCGGCTTACAATTACAACGAAATTTTGAATAGTTTTGGGACTTCGTCTTCTGCACAGGAAACCGGCAAGACCGAACCGGTCAGGATCACTAAAAAAGCCAAAAAGTCTGCTGCCGAAGGCGGGTGCTAAAAATGCCGGAAGAGATATCCAATAAAAAAGACAAAGGAAAAGCAGCTGAAAAAGAGATGAGCTTCTGGGAACACCTGGAGGAACTCCGGTGGCACCTGCTCCGTTCGGCTGTAGTCCTGGTGGTTCTGGCAATCGGCGCTTTCCTGATGCGCCGGTTTATTTTCGATGTGATCATCCTGGCGCCAAAAGAACCCGGTTTCATTTCTTACAGGGCCTTGTGCGCAATCGGAAAATGGCTGCATACCGATTCTCTCTGCCTCGATATCGAACCCCTTCAGATTGTCAATATCCAGATGTCGGGCCAGTTCATGGTCCATCTTTATATCTCGCTGATGACGGCTGTTGTCGTGGCTTTGCCCTATCTGCTCTGGGAAATATGGTCGTTCGTCAGGCCCGCCTTGCTGCCAAAAGAAAAAAAGTATTCTAAAGGAATCGTATTTTACAGCACCCTCCTGTTCGTTCTGGGGGTACTCTTCAGCTATTTCCTGATCGTACCGCTCACCGTCAACTTTTTTGCCACATACAGCGTAAGCGACTCGGTAAACAATACCATTACACTGAATTCTTACATCAGCACCATCGTCTCGCTAACCCTCTCCACCGGGCTCGTCTTTGAACTCCCGATCGTGGTCTTCTTCCTTACTAAAGTCGGTATTCTGACCCCGGCTTTCATGCGAAAGAACCGCAAATACGTCATCGTCATCCTGCTGGTTCTGGCAGCGGTTATTACACCTCCCGACGTTTTCAGCCAGATCATGGTCACTATCCCGATGTTGCTGCTCTACGAAATGAGCATCGTCATTTCGGCAAGGGTGCTGAAAAAACGTAAAGAAGAGCTGGCCGGTTAAAGGTCAGGATTTCAGGAATCCGAGAACGTACCGGTAGAAAAGTTCAGGCTCATCGGCATGAACCCAGTGAGTACCGTTCTCTATTGTTTTAATTATGGATTGGGGAAAACTTTGTGTGATGGCAGGAATATCTTCATCCAGGATATAATCCGATTTACCTCCGCGGATAAATAAAGCAGGACGGGAATATTTCACCGAGTAAAACACCCCGTCGTACATGGCGTCGATGTTCTGGCTGATCGCGGCCAGTGCGTGACGCCAGCCAAGTTTCCCTTTTTCTTTCCAGAAAAGGTTTTTCATGAGAAACATCACCAGCCGGCTGTCACCGATCTTATTATACAATTGTTTTTCCACCTCCTGCCGCGTCACAATCTTGTCAAAATCCACGGCCAGCATCGCGTCGATCAGGCGAAGGTGATAATTGAACCGGTAATATGCCCGGAGACTGGTATCCACAACCACGAGCTTTTTAACCGTTTCCGGATTCTCCAGTGTATACCTCATGGCTACCTTTCCTCCCATAGAATGGCCGATGAGTACGGGATTTTCAAGCTGATGCCTGGCAATGAACTCCGACAAGTCATCTGTCAGGGCATAATAATTCAGCACCGGGTGATGGGGAGAATGGCCATGATTGCGCTGATCCGGAATGAGCACCCGGAACCCTTCGCCGGCCAGCCTGCGTGAAAAGGCTACCCAATTATCGGAAATGCCGAGCAATCCGTGCAGGATCACAACGGGCTGGCCCTGGCCGTATTCCCTGAAAAAGAGATCCATCTGCTACGCTTATTTTAACTGCCTGAGATATAGCTGAATCGTGTTCTCCAACCCATAATATAACGCATCGCAGATCAGGGCATGACCGATAGAGACCTCCAGCAGTCCCGGCACCTGTTCCTTGAAAAACCTGAGATTCTCCAGGTTCAGGTCATGCCCGGCATTGATACCCAGCCCCGCCCGCTGCGCTGCCATTGCGGCCATAACAAAAGGCCTGACCGCTTTTTCGCGATCCTCCGCGAATTCCCGGGCATAGCTTTCCGTATAGAGCTCCACCCGGTCGGTGCCGGTCTCCCGGGCTTGCATCACCATTGTTTCATCCGGATCGACAAAAATGGAGGTCCTGATACCGGCTTCATGGAACCGGGCTATGATCTCCTTCAGCTTTTCCTTGTGGGTGATGGTGTCCCATCCGTGATCGGAGGTCAGCTGGCCCGGATCATCGGGCACCAGCGTAACCTGTGCCGGTTTCACCTCCAGCACCAGGCGAATGAATTCAGGAGTCGGGTTGCCTTCAATATTGAATTCGGTTTTTACGATCGTTTTCAGGTCGCGGGCATCCTGAAAACGGATGTGTCGTTCGTCAGGACGGGGATGAACGGTGATCCCCTGCGAACCGAAACGTTCGCAATCGGCCGCCGCCTTCAGCACATCGGGCACGTTCCCGCCCCGGGCGTTTCGCAGCGTGGCTATTTTATTAATATTGACACTCAGCCTTACCATTATTTCTACCTATTTTTGGATACAAAACTACAAAATTGTGAACTGAATAGGGGTAAATCAAGATGAGAGCGTTTATTCAAAGGGTTTCAAGGGCTGAGGTAACAATAGGCCAGTCGGTCGCAGGCCGGATAAGTAAAGGGCTATTGATCTTATTGGGAATTGTCGAGGAGGATGGTCCGGAAGATATCGAATGGCTCAGCGGCAAAATAGCCAGGCTCCGTATTTTCGACGACGAAAACGGGGTCATGAACCTTCCGGTCACGGAAGTTAACGGCGGAATACTGATTGTCAGTCAGTTCACCCTTCATGCCAGCACAAAGAAAGGAAACCGCCCGTCTTATATTAAGGCTGCCCGCCCTGAAACAGCTATCCCTCTTTATGAAGACTTTATCCGCCAAATGGAAAAAGACAGCGGTATTACCCCGGAAACCGGAGAATTCGGCGCAATGATGCAGGTGGAACTGGTCAACGACGGGCCTGTAACCATTATTATCGATACCAAATCCCGGGAATAATCTTATGGTAGATACGCAATATTTTGCGTATCTACATCGCAAAATATTGCGTATCTACCATTAATAATGAAACCCGATCACCTGCCGGATATCGGGGTGCAGGCTTAATGCAACGGGGCAGGTACGCCCGGAATTTTCAATGATGGCCCTCTGTTTCGGGGTATAACCCATAGCTGGAAACCTGTAATCGATGTGGATTTCGCCGATTCGCCTGGGATTGGAATACATCACCTTGGTCACCGATGCCGTTGTGCCGTCGATGCTGAAACCATGCGTACGCGCTGCAATGCCTATAATGGTCAGCATACAGCTCGCCAGCGATGTGGCAGCTAAATCGGTCGGGGAAAAATATTCCGCTTTGCCCTGGTTATCCAGCGGAGCATCCGTCAGTATTTTCACCCCTGAAAAAAGATGATGGGCCTCGGTCCGGAGTTCACCGATATATTTGACCTCTGATGTAGCCATAATATTTGTTTTATTCTTCCAAAATTAATCATCTTTAAAAATAAAAAAGCCTCCCATATCTCTATGGAAGGCCAAAAACCAAATTAATTAAAGAAATAGTTTATTTCTTATCGGGACAAGATTTTTCACAGGATGACTTTTCGCCGGCACAGCATGACTTTGCAGTTTCTGATTTGTCGGCGCAGGTTGAAGCACACGACGAAGCGCAGGATTTCGAAGCGCCTTCGGTTGTCTTGGTTTCAGCCTTTACATCTTTATTGTCGGCAGCTTTTTTGTTTTCATCCTTTTTTGGATCCTTATCGAAATTGACGACTTCAACCTGAGCCGTTGAAGCAACAACATTCTGGATGCCAATGGCGCCAAAAGCTACAAATCCTATGATTGCGAGTGATAAAACGAGTTTTTTCATAATTTTACCTGTGTTATATTAATAATTATTAATGCACAAATTTACCCCCATATAACGGACAGGCTTGTTAACCGGTTGTTAATTACTGTTAATGATTTGTTAAATGGGGTCACGAAGCCGCTATACGGCCTAATTTTGGAGCCATGAAGAAAAACTCCTTCCTGCTCGTTGTGCTGATTAATTCGGCAGCTCTTATCGGGATTATCATTACACAATATTTCTGGATAAGGAATGCATTCAATCTTCTGGAAGAAGATTTTGCCGCATCGGTAAGGATCGCGGTCAAAAGCGTCGCGAGTCAGATTCCGGCCGGTGATGTTCAATTAATTTCAGCCAACATCAGCCAGGTTGAATACAGGATCGGTGAAGAATTTAAAATCCTCCGCCTGGATGAAGAATTCCATTTTGCAATTTTAGATAACAGAAATAATTCCATCCTGGGGGGCAAATATGGTCATTACGACCGGCAAATACTAACATCAGCCCATAAAATCCCGATCCCGGGCACCGGGGATGAGTATTCCCTGGCGGTATTTTTCCCTCAGGAAAACAACCACATTATTAGCAAGCTTACCGGATGGATCGCTATCTGGATCATCTTTACCCTGGTGCTGATCATCGGCTTTCCCGTTTCTATCTTCATTTTTAACAGGCAGAAAAAGATGTCGGGGATGAAAACGGACTTCATCAACAACATGACGCATGAGTTTAAAACCCCAATTGCCACTATCTCCCTTGCCGGTGAAATGTTGCTGAACGAGAAAGTGCTGGAAGACAAGCGTAAAATTGAAAAATATGCCCGGGTGATACTCGACGAAAATACCCGTTTGCAAAACCATGTGGAACAGATTTTAAGCGTTTCTCAACTGGAACGAGGACAATTCAGGCTTAAAAAGAAGGAATTGGACGTTCATCAATTAATCGCAGAAGTTGTCAAAACTTTTTCTCTGTCTTTCAATGAATCGGGGGGTACCATTAAAACCCATTATTGCGCTAACCGTTTCATCATCAAAGCAGATAAAGAACACCTGACCAATGTTATCTTCAATTTGCTGGATAATGCAAAAAAATACTCGAAGGAAAATCCCTGGATCAGAATCGGGACACAGAATGTCTCAAACGGCCTGGTGATCTCGGTAGAAGACAGGGGAATCGGGATCAGCCCGGAGAACCAGCGCCATATTTTCAGGAACCTCTACCGGGTCCCGACGGGTAACCTCCATAAAGTTAAAGGATTTGGGATCGGTTTATTTTATGTCAAAACGATTGTGGAAGCACACGGCGGACATATCAATTTAAAAAGCGAACTGAATAAGGGAAGCAGATTTGATTTATTTTTACCTTTTGTTTATAACTTAAACAAGGAAGATGAATACACCCAAACCTAGAATTCTCCTGGTTGAAGATGATCCGAATCTGAGCCTGGTGCTTCAGGATTATCTGGAAATGATGAATTTCGACATCCATTTGTGCCGCAATGGCAAGGAAGGCCTTGATGCTTTCCGGAATAGGAAATTCAATATTTGTATTCTCGATATTATGATGCCGGTGATGGATGGATTTACCCTTGCTGAAGAAATCAGAAAGACTGACGATACGGTTCCGATTGTTTTCCTTACCGCCAAATCGCTGAAAGAAGACCGTATCAAGGGATTCAGAATGGGCTGCGACGACTATATTACAAAACCATTCAGCACCGAAGAACTGAGTCTCCGTATCCAGGCTATTCTTAAAAGATGCATGAATCAGCCGGCCCGGGCCGAAAAAGAAGAACCACCCGTATACAATCTGGGGAATTACATCTTCGACCACAAAAATCTGATCCTGAGCATTAACGGTGAGCAAAAGGTGCTGACGCGTAAGGAGAATGCCCTTCTGAAGTTACTTTTTGAACATCAGAACCAGTTGCTCCCGAGAGAAGTTGCACTAAAATCGGTCTGGGGAAACGATGATTACTTTATCGGCAGAAGTATGGATGTCTTTATTACTAAGCTCAGAAAATATTTAAAAGACGACCCATCCATCTTTATCACCAATGTTCACGGAACAGGCTTCAAACTGGAAGTAAAAAAATAGCTACTCCGAGACGCCTTCCAGGTCGAGCAAAAAAGCATACTCCAGCGCGGTTTCCCGGTATCTTTCGA
Source organism: Bacteroidales bacterium (assembly GCA_017991835.1). Classification (GTDB taxonomy): domain Bacteria; phylum Bacteroidota; class Bacteroidia; order Bacteroidales; family JAGOPY01; genus JAGOPY01. The sequence goes on from JAGOPY010000003.1 coordinate 200,061, forward strand.
ACCGCCCGGAAGCCCCGCCGTGGCCGTAATCCATATTGGTCCATAAATAAAGCGGGTTCTTATCGGTCTTGGTTACCCTGAGTTTAGCCACCCACTTTGCCGGTTCCCAGTACTGAACCTGCGAGTCGTGCAACCCTGTCGTGACAAGCAATGCAGGATAGTTCATCGCCGTAACATTATCATACGGAGAATAGGAGAGCATATAACTATAATAAGCAGAATCATTGGGATTCCCCCACTCATCGTACTCACTGGTAGTCAAGGGGATGCTCTCATCCAGCATGGTCGTAACCACATCAACAAATGGAACTGCCGCGATTACACCCTTGAATAGATCGGGCCGCATGTTGATCACAGCGCCAACCAGCAGGCCGCCGGCACTCCCGCCCATAGCATAAAGCTGCCCTGGATTCGTATATCCCCGATTGACCAGGTATTCGCCGCAGGCAATGAAATCGGTAAAGGTGTTCTTCTTGTTCATCAATTTGCCATCTTCATACCACATCCGGCCCATCTCCTCCCCGCCCCGGATATGGGCAATAGCATAAATAAATCCCCTGTCAAGCAAACTGAGCCTCACGGAATTAAAATAAGGATCGGTCGAATAACCGTATGAACCGTAACCGTATAGTAGGACCGGAACATGCCCGTCACGCTTCAAATCTTTCCGGTAAACCATCGACAGGGGAACCTGTTTTCCATCGGATGCAGTGACCCATACGCGTTCGGTAAAGTAGTCTTCAGGCTTATAACCGCCAACCACCTCCTGCCTCTTTTTCATTTCGCTCTCACGGGTCCTGGTATTATAATCATAAACCGTCATGGGAGTTGTCAAGGAGGTGTAATTGTACCTGACCACCTCCGTCTCCATCTCCGCATTGCTGCCCAGGGTGACCGTATAAGCCTGCTCTGTGAAATCCAGGTAATAATCCAGGCCGGCGCGGTTGAAAATACGGATGGTCTTCAATCCCTCTTTGCGCTCCTGGATCGCCAGAAATCCTTTGAACACATCAAAATCCTCCAGCAAGACATCCTCCCGGTGCCCGATCACCTCTTTCCAGTTCTCCCTGCCGGTCGCCCCTTCCGGAGTCTCCATCAGCCTGAAATTTACCGCATTATCATTGGTCCGGATGTAAAACCTGTCTTCATAATGCGCAACCGAATACTCAAGCCCCCTGATCCTCGGCTGAAACACCGTAAACCGTCCATTCGGATCACCGGCATCCATGTAACGGTATTCATCCGACATCGTGCTCCCTGATCCGATCATCAGGTATTTCCTGGATTTACTCCTGTAGACAAAGGTGTTATACGTAACATCTTCTTCAAAATAAACCAGTTCACTTTCTTTTTCTGATTGTCCGAGCCTGTATTTCCAGATCTTATCGGGCCGCAGTGACTCATCCCGCGTCGAATAAAACAAGGTCTTGTTATCGGCGGCCCAGGCCAGGTTGCCTGATGTCTGGCCAATCCGGTCAGGATAGATCTCACCGGTCTCCAGGTTTTTGAAGTACAGGGTGTAGATCCGGCGGCTCACAGTATCAACCGAAAAAGCAAGCAGGCGGTTGTCGTCGCTGACTTCCAGTCCGCCCACATCATAATAAGCGTACCCGGCAGCCATCTCATTGACATTCAGCATGATCTCCTCAACACTGTCCAGGCTTCCTTTTTTTCTGCAATATAAAGGATATTCTTTCCCCTCTTCGTACCGGGTATAGTAATAATAACCGTTTTCCAGGTAAGGCACCGACATGTCCGTCTGCTTGATCCTTCCCGTTATCTCCGTGAACAATTTCTCCCGGAGCCCATCGGTATGAGCCATCATAGTTTTGGTATACTTATTCTCAGCCTCCAGGTAGGCAACCACATCCGGGTTTTCACGTTGATTCAGCCAGTAATAATTGTCGATCCGTGTCTGACCATGAATGGTCAGCTCCTTCATCTCCTTTTTTGCAATCGGTGCGTCCATCGTTTGCTGTTTTTTTTGTTCACTGCAACCGGAAATCAAAAGGCATACCGGCATAATCCATAATACTCCTTTGAATAAATTGTGGTCCATGTTTTCAATATTTTAACCGGGAAATATGTTTAAAATGCCCATGTAATGCCGAGGCTGGGCATGACCGGCAACTGGTATACGATCTCGCCGGTGAGGCGGTCGCGGTAAAAGACATTTTTCCGGTTGTATACATTGACTACGCTGACATCGACATCGATCTTGGAATGCTCGCTCAGGAAAAACCTTTTTTTCAGGTTCAGGTCCAGACGATGATACGAAGGCAGCCTGCCTTTGTTCAGGTCTCCGTAAATAATGGCCAGTTCACCGTTATCGGTAATATAGTCGGAATATATCCCATCCTCGAATTTAATCTTCTCAAAATAGCCCTGGGTCTGGGTAAACGGGAAACCTGAACCGTAATTCCACCGTGCACTGAACTCCCATCCGTATTGTTTTCCGAAACGGTATGTCGTTACCAGGTTTACATTATGACGCCGGTCAAAATGAGGATAATATTGCTGCATCACCGTATCGATCTCTTCATAGTAACGATTGACAAATGCGTAAGAATAAACTACCCAGAAATAGAGACTGCGGTGGTCATATTTGAGCGTCATATCTAATCCGTATGCGTCGCCCTTCTCCAGGATAAAGTCCTCTTTTAATAATGCCGGTTTTTCAGGATTCTTGTCTTCATCATAGATCTTATTCCGGTTCAGGTTTGTCAGCTGGTTGAAGATCTTGTAATACCCTTCTATATTCATCGTCACTTGTGAGGCAATGTCAAACTCCCCACCAAGGATGAGATGGGTGGCTTTTTGCAGGGCATGGGTCACCGGTTTTCCGTCGAAATAATCGGGAAGGTTATCGGGACCGGAAAGGATGGCATAGAAAAGGTTGACGACATCCCTGTCAGACCGCGCACTGATCAGGTTTTGGGAATACAGGCCCCCGGCGAACTTGAGCCTGAAATGTTTGGTCACATTATATTTCAGTGCAAGGCGAGGCTCCGGCGAAACAGTCGACAAAGAGGCATACCATTGAAGCCGGAAGCTGGGTTCTATGAGGAATTTCCCGGCCGTCAGCTTGTACTTGGCAAACAATCCTATTTCAGTGGTGTTCTCCTGTTGTTCAATTACCATCCCCGATCCGTTCACAAAGTAATAATCTGTGGTGGAACCGACCTGTTCCAGGCCGAACTTGAGTTCATCCTTTCCAAGGAAATAGGTAAAATCGAGGCCGACATCAAACCCGGATATCCTGCTGGTCCGCTCCGGGCTGGTCTCTTCAATCAGGCCGATGGTGTAATTGGAATAGGCTACATGCCCCTCCATGATAAAATCAGACTTGCCCGGGATCACCAGGAAATTGGTGCCGATTCCTGTGCTGTGCCAGTTGAAATCAGAAAGGGTCTTGTATTCATTCACCTGGTCACGGTAATGAAACCCGTAAAAATTGATTTTGCTGCCGTTGCTCGCCTGGATCGAAACTTTACCGTAAAGATCCAGGAAGTTGAAAGGCAATCCGGCCGTATCGATATACTTGTATAATAATTCGGAGCTTTGCTCCAGGTAAGAACCTTTGGCCGATAAAATAAAACCTGCGCTCCCGCTCCTGTTCTCTTTGATTTTAACAAACGGCCCCTCCAGAAGGAGGTTCGCGCCGAAAGAACTTAAACCCACCTTTCCGGCAAAGCGCGTGCGGTTTCCATCCCTCGTCGTAATGTCCATGACCGAAGAGATCCGTCCGCCGTATTCTGCGCCGAAACCTCCAGTGTAAATGTCGGCACTGCGGATGATATCGGTCTCAAAAACACTGAACAGGCCAATAGAGTGAAATGCTTTGTAAATAGTGACCCCGTCGAGCAATACTTTGTTCTGGATCGGGGAACCGCCCCGGATATACAATTCACCGCCCTGGTCACCCGTAAAAACAACCCCCGGCATCACCTGCAGGTACTGGGCCAGGTCAGGCTGCCCGCCAATGGATGGAATCAACCCGATGTCCTTTGGTGTAATTTTAACCACCGAAGTTTTTGTCTCAGTCCGGGCTTCCTGGTATTCGGCTGAAATATTGATGGTTTCAAGGTTAATGGCTGCAGGGTTCAAATAGAGCTGCTTTGTAATGACCCCGCCCGATTGAAGGCTGATCGGCATCGTCAGGGTATCATAGCCCAGGTAGGTGACAATCAGGGTGTAATCTCCTGCAGGCACTTTGGTAATGATAAAATAACCGTTCTCATCTGTCGCAGATCCATGAGTGGTTTTTAAAAGGTAAACATTGGTGAAGATGACCGGCTCACCGTTTGATTTGTCAAAAACAAACCCTTTGATGGTTCCGGTCTGACTGAATGCTACTGTAAAACCGCCAATGGCCAGTAAGAGAAGAAGAAACCTTTTCATCAGACTCTGGGTTGAAAATTTGCAAAAACGGCAAATTTACCATTATTCCCAAATGCCGGGCTGAAAAATCAGTGAACGGTAGAATTTAACAAGCCTGTCTCAGTATCGTTGAATAAACAGGCTTGAAACGGCTGCCTCGATTTTAATCGTGATAAATTTGCTTTTGTCCTGATAATCGGGTGTCTCGTAGTTGCCGCCCCCGGTATGGTTGAAACCATTGAGGTCTTTTGAAGATAGAACCGTATTGGCCACTATCTTACAGCCAAACTCTTCCGGAACTTTAATATTGATCGAAGAGGCACCCGAATTTATCTTGACGTTCACATGATCGTAAAGCGAACCCATCTTCACATTGATCGACGACGCCCCGCCGTCAATATCGATATTTTCTACCTTGAACGACGAAAGGTCCATATCGATATTGGCTGCCCCCACATCGACTTTCAGGTCCCAAACAGGCAACGGGTTGAGCTTAACTGCGACCTTGTTTCTAAAATCCCCCCTGATCCGGCCTTCATCCAGCTCAATGTTGATCTCCCGACGGCTGCCAAGGTCTTTAATGGAATAAACATATTTACCCAGGTTTCCTTCCCGCTCGAATTCAAACAACTCGGCAGTAGTATCCTCAATACGGAAATTTCCGGCGGCCGCATCGAAATCCAATTTTGCCGAGGTTATGATCGTATCATACGCTTCAAAGATCCGCTGATCAATGTCCTTTAACTTGTCAGGCGGGCTGGGAGGGGTTATATCCCGGTCAAACCGGAACGACCAGTCGTTATCCCGGTTACCCGGAACATAGATCAGGAACAATGCCCCTATGATCATGACGATCACGGTGAGTATAATTTTATAAAGATCTTTGATCGGAAGTATGGTTACGCCAATAAGCACAAGAACAATGGGCCAGAGGCGCCAGATGCTGTGCCAGCTAAAATAAATCACATCGAGATTCTTCAGTATAAACATGACCCCTATCAGAACCAGGACCAGTCCCCAGATAATATTCTTTGCTTTCATGGATCAGGATTTTTTTCTTCCGGCAAAACTACTGACAATAAGTGTGATACCGGCCACTACGATGATGATGGGCCAGAAATCACGAAAATGAAGGTGAATTGTAGGTAAAAACCTGTCGAGAAGGAACAGGGCACCGAGGCAGATCAGCACCAGGCCGACGATAAGGCCGCCGTTGTTCCGGCGCGCAGGATAAACCACCGGCGAAGGTGCAGCAGTTTCACCTCCTTCAGCAGGCTGGCCACCGGGTGAGGTTTCCGGATTAAATGCGGATTGATAATACTCGAAAGGTTCTTCGGGAATCGCGATCCAGAGGATCAGGTAGAGCAGCAGCCCGCCCCCTCCGACAATTACCAGGACGGCAAAAATGAGCCTGATAATGGCAGGATCTGCATTCAGCGATTGGGCAATGCCGCCGGCTACACCACCCAGAATACGGTCACGGCGGCTGCGGTACAATCCTTTTCTTTGCATGTGATTTAAATTTGTTATAAATGTATAAACCTAAGACGAGGTTTTCAATTTCATGTTACAAATATAACAAAATAAAAAGGGTGTCTCAAAAGTCAGAGCACCCTCTTTATAAACAGAATTTCAATAAGCTCAGTTCTTTTTTACCATGCCGGTAATATCCGAATCGACCAGGATCCGGCCGCAATATTCGCATACAATGATTTTCTTGTGCATCCGGATATCCAGCTGATGCTGGGGAGGAATCTTGTTGAAACACCCACCGCAGGCATCCCGCTCGATCTGGACCACGGCAAGCCCGTTGCGGGCATTCTTCCGGATCCGCTGGTAAGCCATCAGTAACCTCTCGTCAATCCTTCCCTGCAATTCTTCCGATCTCTGTGCCAGTGTCTTTTCTTCATTCTCCGTCTCCTCCACAATGTCGTTCAGCTCGCTCTTTTTTATCTCCAGATCAGAACGCCTCTCGTTCAATACACCTTCTGCTTCGCTGATCTGTGCGTTTTTTCCGTTCAGGGCTTCATTGTATTCTTTGATCCTCTTCTCAGCCAGTTGCATCTCAAGCGTTTGAAACTCAATTTCTTTTGTGATCGAATCGTATTCCCTGTTGTTCCTTACATTCATCTTTTGCTCTTCATATTTGCGGATCAGCGATTCACTGTCTTTGATGGCCTGCTTTTTCTCGGCAATCAACTTATCAAACGATTTTATCTCGTCATGATAATTTTCGATCCGGGTCTGTAAACCGATGATTTCATCCTCCAGGTCCTGCACTTCCAAAGGCAGTTCCCCACGGATCATCCGAATTTTATCGATCTGCGAATCATGCTGCTGAAGCTGGTATAACGCTAATAGCGTATCTTCGATTTTTCTTTTGATCCCTTCATCTGAAAGCTGTTCGGCCTGTTCAGGACCTTTCTTAATCGCACTTTCCTTTGTCATAAATTATTGATTTAAAAATAATTAACCGGATTAGCCAGGGTTTCTGAAATTCGGATTGCAAAGGTAGGAAATTTTTTCTTCAAATAAGCAGCGATTAACCCGCAAGTAAATTGTTCAGTTTCAAAATGTCCTGCATCAGCAATGACGATTTTCCCGTCGGCTTCAAAAAACTGGTGGTATTTTATGTCGGCCGTTAGAAAAATATCGGCCTGCATCCGGATGGCATCCTGGATCAGAAAACTCCCGGAGCCGCCACAAATAGCCACACGCCTCAAAGGCTTTCCCAATAAAGGAGAATGACGTATCACCGGAATCTTCAGGATATCTTTCACCTGTGCCAGAAAAACCTTTTCATCCGTAAGTTCAGGCAAATGGCCGATCATCCCTGCACCTGCCCGGTCATACTCGTTTTCCAGGCTATAAATGTCGTAGGCTACTTCTTCATAGGGATGGGCGCATAAAAGCGCTTCAACAACCGATTCTTTCCGGTAGGCAGGGAAGATGGTCTCTATCCTTACCTCTTCCTCGAAATGGAGATGCCCTTTCTCGCCGACAAATGGGTTTGTCGCTTCCCCTCCGCGGAAGGTCCCCTGGCCTGTGAGATTGAAACTGCACTGATCGTACCCGCCAATATGACCCGCCCCGGCGTCAAACAAAGCCTGCCTCACCCTTCCTGCATGCGCTGCAGGGCAATAGGTTGCCAGCTTTTTCAGCATCCCTGATGGTTTACGCAACACTGAAAGCCCCGATAGACCGAGCTTCTCGCCCAGAATCCGGTTCACTCCGTTCCAGGCATTGTCGAGGTTGGTATGAACCGAGCAGATGGCCAGATCCTCTTTGAGTGCTTTTTTAATGATCCTTTCCGTCGCCGTCTTATCAGCAATTCTTTTTATTCCTTTGAATATTAAAGGATGATGACTGATGATCAAATTTGAGCCATGCCTGGCGGCCTCTTCCACAACTTGTTCATTTATATCAAGACAAATAATACAACCGGTCACTTCCTGGCCAGAAGATCCTATCTGTAAACCCGAATTATCATAATCTTCCTGCAATGAAAACGGCGCCATCTCCTCAATAGCTGCAAGCAATTCTTTTAAAACCATATCAATTTATTTTTTTTTATAGAAAAAGTGACTTTTTTAAATTCCATCCGTATAAATATAAAACTTTAATGTTTTCTTAATCTGCAATATAACTTCTGAAACAGATTGTTGGTATATTTAACAGATGATTATCGTAAAAATACTACTATTTCCATTCGCCTGCCTCTTTGGGGCTGTTATTGGTCTGAGAAACAAATTGTTTGACTGGAAAATCATTCCGGCCAGGAGTTTCCATTTTCCCGTCATCGCAGTCGGAAACCTGAGCGCAGGAGGAACGGGAAAAACCCCTCATATCGAACACCTCATCCGGTTGCTGAAAAACCATTACAAGGTTGCCGTCCTGAGCCGGGGATACCGCAGAAAAACCAAAGGATTTATCCTCTGCCGGCCGGAACATTCACAGCTTGAGATCGGCGATGAACCGGCTCAATATTTGAATAAATTTCCGGATATTACCCTCGCCGTCGATGAAGACCGGGTCAGGGGCATCAAACGGATCATGGATGAAAGACCTGAAACAGAAGTCATTCTCCTGGATGACGCATTCCAGCACCGCTATGTCAAACCCGGAAGATCCATCCTCCTGACCGATTACCATCACCTGTACACAGAAGATTATCTGCTTCCAGTCGGGCTGCTCAGGGAAAAATCCAAAGGCGCCAAAAGGGCCGACTTCATTATAGTTACCAAAACCCCCAAGGTGCTCTCCCCGATCACCCGGCGCAATCTTGTGAAAGAGATTGCCCCCCGTCCCCATCAGAAACTCTTTTATTCTTATGTTTCATACGACAGGCCGATACCGTTGAAAAGATGCCAGAACCAGAAACCGGCCGCCGAAAAATACAGCTACATCATCATGGTGGCCGGAGTGGCTAATTCTTATCCTTTGCAGGAATACCTGAAGACGATTTGTAACGAATTGATAATATTTGACTTTCATGATCATCACCAATATTCCCGGAGTGATTTTGAAAAAATATTGAATGAATACCACAGCATAATCTCAAAAGATAAAGTTATCTTCACCACCGAAAAAGACGCGACACGCCTGGATACTGATGAATTCTCCGCATATCTCGATGTGTTGCCGGTTTATTACATCCCCATCAGGATCAATTTCCATGATTGTGATGAAATAAAATTTGATAAACTTATTCTGGATTATGTTCGAAAAAGTATCGGAAGCCGTTGATTATATCAGAACCAGGACCGGGATCATTCCGGAAACCGGTATCGTTCTCGGTACCGGACTCGGAAACCTGGCCAATGAAATTGAGTCACCTGTTTTTATTCCTTACGACGAAATCCCCCACTTTCCCTCTTCCACCGTCGAAGGCCATGCCGGCCGGCTCATCATCGGCGGGCTGAACGGATGCCGCGTTGTGGCAATGCAGGGCAGGTTTCACTTTTACGAAGGTTATGACCTTCAGGATGTCGTTTTTCCCATCCGGGTGATGAAGTTTCTCGGAATTAATTTACTGATCCTTTCCAATGCCAGCGGCGGACTAAATCCCGGTTTTCAGGTCGGTGATATTATGATTGTGGAAGATCATATCAACCTGATGAACCTGATGAATGAGAACCCCCTCAAAGGAGTTCACGACGAGCGCTTCGGAGCGCGTTTCCCGGATATGAGCCGGCCATACGATGCCGGATTGATCAAAAAAGCCGAAATACTGGCCGAAAAGATGGGAATCCATTACCGGAAAGGGATTTATGCGGGAGTAACCGGTCCTACCTTTGAAACACCCGCAGAATACAGCTATATCAGGTACCTGGGAGCCGATGCCGTTGGCATGTCGACAGTCCCTGAAGCGATCGCCGCCGCCCAGTTGCAGCTGCCGGTCTTTGCCGTATCTGTTATTGCCGACCTGGGGGTCAAAGGAAAAATCGTCGAAATCTCCCACAAGGAGGTCATAGATGCCGCCAGCCTGGCCGAACCTCTAATGACCCGGCTGATTAAAGCGTTGCTCGGTGAATTGTTCCCGTAATTCTTAAAATGAACTTTGATCCAGCACCTTGAGCTTCCAGCGGGTATGGCATTTCAATCGCCTGTCATGAAATGGCATCAGGGCAAAGGATCCACCGATCAGCGCAGCGGAAACCAGCGCAGTACCGGCATCGATCACCGGATACTCGCGGTTGATCAGGCGATTGAAACTGTCGAGACCAATATAACCGGCGCCGGCCAGCATGCTTAAGCTACTCAGGGTCATCATCAGCCAGTTCGACCGGTAAATAGTCATCAGGCGGTCAATTCCGACTTCTCCTGTATACTCAAAGATGAGAGTAGAATCAGTCATCCCGGTGATTTGATCTGTGATCCTCCCTTGCGATGGGCCAAGGCTGAAACTCAATACGTCGCCGGGATAGTATTTGAAGTTTTTAAGCGTCTTATCATTCTCAACCAGAAGAAATACCTGGCCGTGACATCTGACAAGAATCAGCAATAATATCCAGAGGATGACGCTTTTCTTCAAATTACCCGGTGAAATGACGATTTAAACAATAAACTCAGGAACGACCTTTATCGTATTTTTGTCTAAAATAATAAAAATCGGGCCTCATGATGGCAGTTAGAAATATTTTCATTTTCCGGGTTCTTTTGTTCGCCCTGATTGTATTAGCTGCAGCAGGCTGCCAAAGGGATGGTAAAAAAAGTATCAAAACCACAATCACCGGATCCTTTTCACAACTCGCAGGAAAATCAGTGTCTCTCAGCGAGTTTGATATTACCTCGGCGACTCCGTTGGATACTGTGAAAATTGACGATAAAGGAAATTTCCGCTTTAAGTTTCGACGGGAAGGCGCCGGATTTTATCTGGTCAAGGTGGATAACCGGAACTTCATTACTCTTGTGCTCGACCAGGAGAAAAACATCCGGATTCAATCATCGGAGGCCAACATCCGGAAAAACTATTCCATCAATGGATCGCCCGATTCCGAAATATTCCGCGATTTTGAAATGTTCACTGAAGTAAACCGTAATAAGGTCGATTCGCTGAGCAAAACATTCAATAACCAGATGCGTTCGACCGCTTTTCGCTCTCTGAAACCGGAACTGGATAAAGAATACCAGGAAATTTTCGGACAACAGGTGCGCTACGCACAGCAGTTCATTGAGAATCACTGTTCTTCGCTGGCCACTTTGCTGGTGCTGAACAAGCGTTTTGGAGAAAGAAGAATTCTGACGGAAGAAGATAATTTCTCTCATTTTATGATGGCAGATTCTTGCCTGAGATTTCATTATCCTGATAATAAACACCTTAAGGAACTGAATAAAAAGATTACAATTGCCAGGCAAAACCGCCGCATTTTCGATATTACCGAAGCACAGCTGGCACCCGGCAAAACGATCCCTGATATCTCATTAGGCGATGTGAATGGAAAACAGGTCAGGCTGTATTCCTTTGAAGGCAGGCCCGTCATCCTCTATTTCTGGGCATCCTGGGACCATTCGAGCCGGAAAGCCAATAAAGTCATTAGGGACCTGGCCGAAAATTCGGCTCAAAATCCGGTGGTATATGCCATTGCGCTGGAAAGCTACAAAGAGATGTGGCAGGAAGCTATCCGGCAGGACGGGCTCGATAACTGGATCAATGTTTCTGATCTCCTGAACATTAAATCATCGGCAAAAACAATGTTCAACATACCCGATACGTTTCCTTATTTCTTTTACCTGGATAAAGATCTGTATATCCGTTACAAAGGAAATGATTTCAGCAGGCTGGAAACTGAATTGAATCGTTAAGTTGCCACGCCGCAATTGGATTATAAGGGGAAGTTTAGTAATATTGCGTTAAAATGATCAATATTTTGGAAGATAACGTTTCCCGGTCATCCGGAAAAATCTACTTCGCTTCCGATTTTCACCTGGGCATCCCCGACCATGCATCGAGCCGACAAAGGGAAGAGATGCTGGTTTCCTGGCTCGATATGATCCAATCCGATGCTTCGGATATTTTTCTCATGGGTGATGTTTTTGATTTCTGGTTTGAATACAAGACCGTTGTCCCAAAAGGATATATAAGGTTATTGGGGAAATTGGCCCAACTGACTGACCAGGGTCTGAAAGTGCACCTTTTTACCGGTAACCACGATATCTGGGCTTTCAGCTATTTGCAGGATGAAGCAGGAATAGAACTTCACCGTAAACCGGAAGTCAGGGCCATGATGGGCAAAACCTTTTACCTGGCACATGGCGACGGCCTTGGCCCGGGCGATAACGGGTACAAATTCCTCAAAAAGGTATTCAGTTGCCGGTTTAATCAGTATCTCTTCCGCTGGCTGCATCCCGATATAGGCGCCCGGATGGGACTCTATTTCTCGGGAAAGAGCAGACTGGCCAACATGATCAAAGAAGATAAAGCCGAAAATCTGAACAGTATTGAAGATGAAATGTTATATCAATACGCAACCGGTATTTTGCAAAATGGGACCAAACCCGACTATTTCATCTTCGGGCACAGGCACAGGCCGGAAAATATTGAGCTTCCGGGCGGATCCCGGCTGATCATCCTGGGCGACTGGCTGACCCATTTTACTTATGCCGAATTTGACGGAAAACAAATCCATTTAAAAAAATTCAAATCCTAGGTTATGAAAGATTTCCTGAAATTTATGCTGGCCTCTATGTTAGGCTTTGTCATCATCCTGACATTATCATTCTTTATCCTCATCGGAATCTTCGCTTCCATAGCGTCTATGGCCGATAAGAAATCGGTTTCCATCGAGTCCTCAACCGTTCTGCAGATAAAACTGGAAAACGAAGTTTTTGACCGGGCTCCCAAAGACCCGATGACATTCTTCTCCCCGGCCGGATTCACCATGGAACAGGAACCCGGGCTCGATGAAATCCTCAAAAACATTAAAAAGGCCCAGACCGATGATAAAATCAAAGGCATCTTTCTTGACCTGAGCGTTGTGCCGTCAGGATTGGCCACCGTTCGGGAAATCCGGAACGCCCTGATCGAATTTAAATCCGGCGGTAAATTCATAATCGCTTACGGAGAGGTCTATTCTCAAATGGCCTATTACCTGGGGAGCGTGGCCGATAAAATGTACCTGCACCCGGCCGGCGCGATTGATTTCAGGGGATTTGGAGCCCAGGTTTTCTTCCTGAAGGGCACCCTGGAAAAACTGGATATCGAGATGCAGGTCATCCGGCACGGAAAATATAAAAGCGCCGTGGAGATCTTCACGGAAGATAAGATGAGCGAAGCCAGCCGCGAGCAAATGAATGCCATGGTAACCGACTTCTGGGCAACAGCTCTTGCCGATATCTCTGCTTCCAGGAATATCAGTCTGGCCCGCCTGAATGAAATTGCCGACAACCTGGATGCCTATGAAGCCGGTAAAGCCCTGAATATAGGTATGATCGACGGTTTATACTACCGCGACCAGCTTCTGGATGAACTGAGGAATAAACTGGGTTTGGGTGAAAAGGAAAAGGTCAGAACTGTTACACTGGCAAAATATACGCTGGTCCCGCCGGAAACCCCGCAGAAAGTCTCCGCAAACAAAATCGCGGTGGTATACGCTTTAGGCAATATTATCGATGGCAAAGGCGACGACCAGACGATCGGATCGGTCAATATTTCTGAAGCTATCCGGAAAGCCCGCGAGAACGACAAAGTAAAAGCGATCGTGCTCAGGGTCAATTCCCCCGGAGGCAGCGCCAGCGCGTCGGAAGTAATTCGCCGTGAGGTCGTACTGGCTGCAAAAGAAAAACCCGTTGTCGTTTCCATGGGTGATGTGGCCGCCTCGGGAGGCTACTGGATTTCGGCTTCCGCCAATTATGTCATGGCCGACCCTGCCACCCTCACCGGCTCTATCGGTGTCTTTGGCATGATCCCCAATATGCAGGGATTGTTCAACAATAAACTCGGTATCACCTTCGATGAGGTCAACACAAACAAATATTCAGACTTTCCGAATGTAAGCCGGCCGATGTCAGATTATGAAATACTGGTGATCGAAAGGCAAATTGAAAAAATTTACGATGATTTCTTGTCGCTGGTAGCCGAAGGGAGAAAGATGGAAAAGTCGCAGGTGGATGAGATCGGCCAGGGCCGTGTCTGGAGCGGATCCGATGCAAAAGAGATCGGCCTGATCGACGAATTCGGAGGCCTGACCGCCGCCATCGACAAAGCCGCCGGGCTGGCCGGGATTACCGAGTACAACCTGATGTCGCTCCCGACCCAGAAAGAACCGTTACAGCAGATCATCGACGAGCTGACGGGTAACGTCGCGGCCGGAAGAATTGAGAAGGAACTGGGTGAATATTACGCCTATTATAACTATATCAAACAAATAAAGGAAGCCAGTGGCATCCAGGCCAGGCTTCCTTTTGAGGTGAAGATTAAATAATTCTCAGAAGGCTACTTCTCCGAAAAATCCATTCCTGCCAGCCTCTTGTAGGTTGTGTATCTCCATCTGGCATTCTGTTCGGCCAGGGCATCCAAACGTGCAGCTTCGCTCGGGAACGCTTTCTTGAGCGAAGCGTAGCGCACCTCGCCATTAAGGAATCCCTGGAACTGGCTCCAGTCAGGCTCTTTTGAATCGAGCTGGAAAGGATTCTTTCCTTCTGCTTCCAGGAGCGGGTTGTAACGGTACAGGTGCCAGTAGCCGGCATTCACCGCCAGTTCCTGTTCATATTGCGTCTTGCCCATACCGTTGCGGATACCGTGGTTTATACAGGGCGAATAAGCGATGATCAGCGACGGGCCCGGATACGATTCCGCTTCCTTCAGGGCTTTGAAGAACTGGTTCTGGTTTGCACCCATAGCTACCTGCGCAACATAAACATAACCGTAGCTGATAGCCATGATACCCAGGTCTTTCTTGCGGATCTTCTTTCCGGATGCGGCAAATTTGGCTACCGCGCCAACCGGCGTGGATTTCGATGCCTGTCCGCCTGTATTGGAATAGACTTCTGTATCGAGTACCAGCACATTCAGGTCGTCACCGCTGGCCAGAACATGGTCCAGGCCACCATAACCGATATCGTAAGCCCAGCCGTCGCCACCGACAATCCAGATCGATTTCTTTACCAGGTACTGCTTCAGGCTGAGGATTTCTGCTGCCACCGGATCAGCAGATTTCTCCAGCAACGGGATCAGCTTTTTGCTTGCAACTTCCGAACCTTCTGCGATATTCATATTTTCAATCCATTCGCGGTAAGCGTCGCCCAGCTCGCCATCAATGCCCGCTTTGATCGAATCCTGCATCCTTAATGCGATCCGCTCACGAAGCTTGCTGATACCGATATTTACGCCGTAACCGTACTCGGCATTATCTTCGAACAGGGAATTGGCCCAGGCCGGCCCATGCCCGCTGACATTGTGCGGACGGTATGGAGTCGAGGGGGCTGAACCACCGTAAATCGAGGAGCATCCCGTAGCGTTGGTTACGATCATCCTCTCTCCGTATAATTGTGTTATGACCTTGATATAAGGCGTTTCACCACATCCGGCACAGGCTCCTGAAAACTCGAACAGGGGCTGCGCGAACTGGCTGTTCTTCACCGACTGGTCTTTCGGAACAATAGTGTCTTTATAACTGACATTCTTCGAAATGTAATCCCATCTTTCAACTTCTCCCAGTTGCGATTCGAGCGGTTCCATCACCAGGGCCTTCTCTTTGGCCGGGCATACATCGGCACAGTTGCCGCAGCCGGTACAATCCAGCACACTCACCTGGATACGGAAATGGTATCCGGCAAATTTGCCCTTGGTATCCTGCGTGGTCGTCCCTTCAGGGGCGTTCTTCAGTTCGTCGTCCGACAGCAGGAATGGCCTGATGCAGGCGTGGGGACAAACATATGCACACTGGTTGCACTGAATGCAGTTGTCCACCTTCCATTCCGGCACATTGACGGCAATACCCCTCTTCTCAAATTCTGTCGTGCCCGACATGAATGTTCCGTCTTCCCTGTCAAGGAAAGCGCTAACCGGAAGGTCATCACCTTTAAGATTGTTCACCGGAATGGCAATATTCCTGACAAAATCAGGCACATCTGCATGTCCTTTATCATCAATGCCGGCCAGTTTTTTCCATTCTGCTGGAATGGTGACCTTAATAACGGCAGAACCGGCATCAACGGCGGCATTGTTCATCTTGACAATCTCCTCTCCCTTATTCCCGAATGATTTCCGGATCATCCGCTTCATTTCGTCAACTGCCGTTTCATAAGGAATAACCCCGGCGATTTTGAAGAATGCAGCCTGCATGATGGTATTGGTCCTGTTTCCTAAGCCAATCTCTTCAGCAATTTTTGTAGCGTTGATGATATAGAAATTGATATCGTTTTCTGCAAGATATTTTTTGAACGATTCCGGCAGTTTGTGTTTGGTCTCTTCCTCATCCCAGATGCTGTTCAGCAGGAAGGTCCCCCCCTTTTTTAGCCCCTTCAGCATATCGTATTTATTGAGATACGATGGAACATGGCAGGCTACAAAATCGGGGGTGGTAACCAGGTAAGTAGAGTGGATCGGCTTATCACCGAACCTCAGGTGAGATGTGGTAATACCGCCCGATTTCTTCGAATCATAGGCAAAATAGGCCTGGCAATATTTATCGGTGTTGTCGCCGATGATCTTGATCGAATTCTTGTTGGCTCCGACCGTCCCATCGCTGCCAAGACCGTAGAACTTAGCTTCAAACGTACCTTTCGGCACGACGCTAAATTCAGGAAGCAAAGGCAATGAGGTGTAGGTCACATCATCGATGATCCCGACGGTAAACCTGTTCTTTGGCTCATTCATCTTCAGGTTGTCAAACACGGAGATGATCATCGACGGGGTGGTATCCTTCGAGCTGAGTCCGTAGCGCCCTCCGACGATCATCGGGGCATCCTTCTTTCCGTAGAAAATATCCTTGATATCGAGGTACAAAGGCTCCCCGTTTGCGCCGGGTTCTTTGGTCCGGTCGAGAACAGAGATGCGCTTTACACTCTTCGGGAGCACATTCAGGAAATATTTTTCGGAGAAAGGCCTGTAAAGATGTACGGTTATTAATCCAACCTTCTCTCCTTTTCCGTTAAGATAATCGATGGTTTCCTTGATGGTTTCGGTTACCGAGCCCATGGCAACAACGATATTTTCAGCATCCGGGGCGCCGTAATAAACAAAAGGATGGTATTCACGGCCGGTCATTTTGCTGATAATCTGCATGTAGTGTTCTACCATATCCGCAATAGGCAGGTAGAAACGGTTCCCTGCTTCCCGGGCCTGGAAATAGATATCCGGGTTCTGCGCCGTACCCCGGGTCACCGGGTGCTCCGGATTGAGCGCACGGTTCCGGAAAGCCTGGATGGCTTCGAAATCCACAAGAGGTATCATATCCTCATTCTCAAAATATTCAACTTTCTGGATTTCGTGAGAAGTCCGGAAACCATCGAAGAAATGGAGAAATGGGATCCGTGATTTGATAGCGACCAGGTGGGCAATGGAGGCAATGTCCATGATCTGTTGCACGCTGCCGGTTGCCAGCATGGCAAAACCGGTATGGCGGGTGCTCATTACATCGCTATGGTCACCGAAGATGGAAAGCGCATGGGCTGCCAGGCTCCTGGCACTGACGTGAAAAACACCCGGTAGCAGCTCACCGGAAATCTTGTACATATTCGGGATCATCAGTAATAATCCCTGTGAAGCCGTGAATGTCGTTGTTAAAACACCCGATTGCAGAGAACCGTGTACAGCTCCGGCTGCCCCGGCTTCCGACTGCATTTCTGAAACTTTCAGGGTATCGCCAAATATATTTTTTCGGCCGTATGCCGACCATTCATCTACATATTCTGCCATGGTCGATGACGGAGTGATCGGATAGATTGCTGCCAGTTCGCTGAACATGTAAGCAACATGAGCCGCCGCGTAATTCCCATCGCAGGTAATAAACTTCTTATTTTTCATAATATATTGTATTTAAACACCTTAAAACAATAAAATCCTAATTTCTAAAATCCAGTGCGAAATTACTAAATTATATCCACGGGGATGGATTGGCGCTTCAAAATCGCTTTTCAATAGCCTAATTTATAACCATTTTAGATAAATTTAAAGGCTGAAATATTTCCGAAATTTCCTTTTTATACCGCATTCTCATTTCTATTTCTTTTATAAAATCTTATAATAATCCTTGTATATATAGGTAGCTTTATCTACTTTTACGACCGTTTTCAAACTTAAAATACAGGTAATAAAATGGATTTAACGACGACATATCTTGGCCTCAAACTGAAGAATCCCATTATCGTGGGAGCCAGTAACCTGGTCACCGATCTGAATTTCCTCAAAAAGCTGGAAGATGCCGGCGCATCGGCCATTGTTTACAAATCATTGTTCGAAGAGCAAATTCAGCTGGAGAACCTTGAAAATTATCATGCTGAAGAAGACTACGGTGCACGTCATGCAGAGATGTCATCTATGCTGCCCCTCATCGAAGATGCCGGCCCGGCGGAATTCCTCTACAACCTGGCCCAGGCGCGCAAGGCTGTGAATATCCCCCTGATCGCCAGCCTGAACGCCGTTTATGATGATACATGGTATGAATATGCCCGGAAAATTGAGCAAACCGGCGTTGACGCACTCGAGCTGAACTTCTACGCAGTACCCAGAGAATTTGATATCGATGATAATTCTATTCTTCAGGAGCAGCTCGATACACTCGAAGGGGTTAAAAAATCGGTTAAAATCCCCGTCAGTGTAAAACTCAGTCCGTTCTATACCAATCCGCTTTACTGTATCAGCGAACTGGATAAAAAAGGGGCCGACGGTTTTGTCCTGTTTAACCGCCTGTTCCAGCCGGATATCGACCTGGATAAAGAAGGGCTTCACTATCCGTATATGCTCTCCAACGAGGAAGACAACCGCCTTCCGCTGAGATTTGCCGGATTGCTTTATTCGAAGATTCGCGGAAGTATTTGCAGCAATACCGGTATACTGAACGGTAAGGACGTTTTAAAGATGATCCTTGCCGGAGCCGATGCCGTGCAGATTGTCAGCACAATTTACAAACATGGCCCCAAACAGATCGGAAAGATACTGGAAGAGATGGAAGAGTGGATGAAATCCAAAAAATATAACTCACTGGCCGATTTCAAAGGTAAGCTGGCCAAAGTGAATATTAAGGATCCCTACGCATATCAAAGAGCTCAATACGTGGATATCCTGATGAAATCAAACGAAATATTTAAAAAATATCCGATCCGTTAAATCCATGCCGGTTGAGGAAGAGGGTGCCTGATTAAACAAGCAGCCTCTTTTTTTATTCTATCCCGATCTCATCGATAAAAAGCCAGGCCTTCTCTCCCGATCCGACATGCCATTCCGGGCAAACGCCCCTGTTCTTCGCATTAACTTTTATATACCTTGCCATCATACCTACATCCTTAAGGTCGTATTCTACAACCTGGGCCATCTCTGATTTATCCTCGAAAACCGATTTCCGGGTCCCAGCTTTTTTATAATGGATATTATCTTCTGAAAGAGAAAATTCCACCTCCCCGGGTAAAAATATCCACGACCGCTGATCGTGCAAAAACCTGGCTGAAAGTGAATGAATAAAAGTCATTCTACCCAGGTCGATTACAGCTTCGAAATCAACGCCATGATATCCCTGCCATGAACCGGTTCTAAAGTTCGGGCCTCCATACTGCCTGTCAATCAGGGCAATATCTCCTCCTCCCGTGTACTGGCTATTGTAGAGATGAGTTATAGAAACGTGCCATTCATGGTCAATCTTGTGAAAAGCAGCATTGGTAATTGAACTTGGCACCTGGCCATCCGTTTCTGCATAGGCAGACAAATTCAACGATACATCAGAATGTATTGGCGCGGTGTACGTTACAAAGATATTTTTATCGGCGATTTCGCCTGTATTGTAAAACAACCGGGCATCCGGATCGACATGCCGGAGTTCCACGACTATACTATCCTGGAAAGAAGCCGAGGTGCTCTTATAATAAGGTATAGGAGTCAGGATGGGGTCCAGTATCGAGGTCTCAGGAATGTCGTTTCCCCCTTTTCCCCATTCAAGGCCAGGTTCCGGCCCCAATGTAAACGCGATAACTCCACCGTTCATGATATCAGAATGGTCGATATATGAACGGGTATATGACTTCCCGTTTAATGACGCGGATTGAATGTAGATGTTTCTTTCATCATTGCCCCTGGCGGATATTTGAAAAGTTTTACCTCCTTCGAGATGCAAAATGACCTCATCAAACAAGGGGCTTCCGATAACATAATATCCGGATCCCGGGGTTACCGGGTAAAATCCCATGGCACTGAGGACAAACCATGCAGACATCTGGCCGCAGTCTTCATTCCCGCATAATCCATCGGGACCGGTGCCATAAAGTTCATCCATGATTTGCCTGACCAGCCGCTGGGTTTTATCCGGGCTCCCCGTATAATTATATAAGTAGGCCATATGGTGACTGGGTTCATTTCCATGGGCATACTGTCCGATTAGTCCGGTTATATCGGCTTGTTGCCGTCCACTGAGGTTCTCCGGTGCTGAAAACATTTCATCCAGCCTATTTTCAAATTGTTCTTTGCCTCCCATCAGCGCCATTAAACCGGAAATATCCTGGGGCGCATAAAATGTGTATTGCCATGTGTTGGCTTCAGTCAGCATAAAGTTGACTTCAGCAGGATCGAAAGGTTCGGCAAACATTCCATTTCGTTTCCCTCTCAAAAACCCGGTTTCGGGATCAAACAGATTTTTATAATATTGAGCTCTGATTATGAATTTCCTGTAATCTTCTTCCCTGCCCATCTGCGCCGCCACTTTTGCGATGCACCAGTCATCATAGGCATATTCCAGCGTTTTTGATACTGCTTCTCCTTCTGCTTCGGCCGGGATAAAACCAAATTTCCGGTAACTATCCAATCCGTAATGGTCCTGTCCGGCGCTCCCCTTCATCGCAGCAAATGCTTTCTCGTGATCAAATCCTCTATAACCTTTCAGATAAGCATCGGCAATAACAGGGACTGCATGGTAGCCGATCATGCAGAATGTTTCATTGCCAGCCAGTTCCCAAACCGGAAGCAAGCCCCCCTTTTCATAAATATCGATGAAAGTTTTGATAAAATCATTGGTTCTTTCCGGTTGAACGATGGTCATTAATGGGTGTAATGCCCGGTAAGTATCCCAGAGGGAAAAAACAGTGTAAACATCAAACCCGCCATGGTGAATGGCTCCGTCGTGACCACGGTAACGGCCATCCGTATCAGAAAATAGGTTCGGAGCAAGAAAAGCGTGATATAAAGCTGTATAAAACTTAGTCAGGTTATCCCTGTTTTTATCACGCACCTCTATCTTTCCCAATTCACGATTCCATTCGTCGGCTGCTGAATTTCTCACCCTTTCAAAATCCCAGTCCGGTATCTCAGCTCTCAGATTTTTGAGCGCGCCTTCTTCACTCACAGCCGAAATCCCGACTTTAACCAGGAGAGCTTCGGCCTCATGAGTTTTATACCTGACAAAAGCCTGTATATCTTTACCGTCTGCCTGGTTGCTTTCGGATAATGTGTCATTGGTGAATATTCCGGAGGCTGAAAAGGGTTTGGAGAACTCAGCATAAAAATAGACCACCTGATCCTCCGCCCAACCCGAAGTTCTCCGAAATCCGCTGATCTCATGATCATTAATGATTCGAACGGATGATTCCAGAATCTTTTCAGAGACAACCGACTCCTTTAAATCGATAAGTATATGCGATTCATCCGAAGATGGAAAAGTATACTTATGGAATCCGCAACGTCTGGTGGCCGTCAGTTCGACTCCTGTTTTATGGTCTGTTAAATATACCTTATAATATCCCGGGGATGCTTCCTCCGAGTCATGCGAAAAACCTGACCGGTAACCCGGCTCCGCCAGTTCGTCGGTTCCGGGCCGGTTATACAATTTACCGGTCATCGGCACAAACCGGATATCACCATAATCGCCTACTCCCGTTCCGCTTAGGTGAGTATGAGAAAAACCCAGAATGACGGAGTCTGAATAATGGTATCCCGAACAAGCGTCCCAGTTATCTTTGCGCGTATCCGGACTAAGTTGCACCATTCCGAAAGGCAGGGCAGCTCCGGGAAATGTATGGCCATGGCCGTCTGTACCAATAAATGGATTGACGAATTCGACCGGATTGAAATCGCCTGTTTGGGTACATCCTACCGTGAATACAAGAACCAGCAGGAGGGCCGCGCTTTTAATCATTCCTCTCATTGTAAATAACTATTTGATGATAAAACTTCATCCCGGTTTTCATCTTTTAAGGCATACGTAAAGCCGGGCTGAATCGCAAAAGCGCCGTGGTTACCCGATTTGTCAAGAGCTATGATACCAACCTGAACCTCGCCATATTCCGGGTTATTCAATACAATTCTTTCGATAGCCGATTCACACGCTTTCTGAGGCGACGATCCATTGCGCATCAGCTCCACTACAAGAAAGGAGGTCAGGGACCTCATTACCAGTTCTCCCAGACCTGTTGCAACTGCAGCCCCAACTTTGTTGTCGACATAAAGCCCGGCGCCAATGATGGGTGAATCACCAACCCGGCCATGCATTTTGTAGGCCAACCCGCTCGTTGAGCATCCCCCCGACAGGTTTCCTTCACTGTCCAGAACCAATAAGCCAACCGTATCGTGGTTTTCAATATTGATAACCGGTTGGTAGTGGCTGGTCGTTTTCCATTCTTCCCACGCTTTCCTGGCCTTTTCAGTCAGAAGGTTTTCTCTTTTATAGCCATTTTCAAGGGCGAATTGCAATGCACCAGCCCCTGAAAGCATGACATGAGGCGTTTTCTCCATGACAAGCCGGGCCACTGAGATCGGGTGAACAATATCCCGCAAGAAGGTCACTGAGCCCGCCCTCCCCTTTTCATTCATAATGCATGCATCGAGGGTGACATAACCATCGCGGTCGGGCAAACCGCCCAAACCCACCGATAAATTATCCGGATCTTCTTCGATGACGCGAATTCCTGCTTCCACTGCATCCAGTGCCTTTTTTCCGCTAAGAAGGCAATTCCATCCTTTTTCATTGGCTTTCTGCCCAAAATCCCATGTTGAAAGAAGAATTCTATTCCCCGAATCATTGGGTTCTAAAGGTAATGCATTCCCTGCATTCTTTCCCGGATAAAGCAGAATTCCAGCCGTAGCGGCAGTACCATTCCTTAAAAATTTCCTTCTGTTCATATCAGTTATAAATGAGCCTGACAGGTTTGATAAGCGAAGCGACTAAAATAAAAATGACACAGGCTAATGGTACGATAAACGCAAAGGATGTACTGCTGTTATCTGCTACCAAACCCATAAGCATGGGAATAATGGCCCCGCCTATGATTGCGGCCACCATCAGTCCCGACAACTCATTGGTTCTCTCAGGCATAGTTTCCACTGTGATACTGAAAATTAAGGGGAAAATATTGGCAAAACCCAGTCCTATCACAAATATACCGACCATTGCCAGGGCTTGAACCCCTGAAAACACGCCCAGGAAACCAAATATGGAAAATCCGACAGAAATGATAAGAAAAGTTCTCGCTTTTATCCAGTTCAGTACCAGTGCTCCCATGAACCGGCCGGCTGTCAGGGCCAGGAAAAAGAACAATGTGCCCAGCAAACCCATCCTGGCAATATCCAGTTGAAAAGCATCCTGGAGAAATATCGGCAGGCCTGAGCTCATCGACACCTCCGCTCCGACATACAGGAAAATCCCTGTCACCATAGTGGCAACATACCGGTTACGAAGTAAGGAAAAACTTGATCTGAAAGTGGCTGGTTTTTCCCTGTTCTCACGTACTTCGGTTTTTCTGATCCCTGAAAGCGACAACCATAGCAACACAATAGCAATAACAATGGAATATACAGGAAATAACAGTCTCCAGTCTCCACCCCAGTAATTGGCAGCAGCCAGCGGAATTAATGCGCCGGAAAGTGAGCCTATTGCTTTTATGAACTGGGCAAGAGAAAGGTTCCGGGAATATTTTCCCGGTGCCGATACATCTCTCATCAGCGGATTTCCCGAAACCTGGAGAAAAGTAGCGCCGGCACCCAATAGCAAGATACCGCCAAGAATAGCTATGAACGAAGAAAATTTGCCCGTCATCGGGATAAGCAGTCCCATCAGGGCCAGGACCAGTCCTGTCAGCAATATTGTCACTTTACCTTTTTTATCCTGCAATATGCCTACCGGAATGGAAAGCAATCCGAACATGATAAATCCCATAAATGGTATCAACTGGGCCATGAAATTTGAAAGCTGGAATTCAACTTTTATGAGGCCGGTGAGTGGGCCAACTACATCTCCGAATCCCATACATAAAAAAGCAAGAAAAACCGGAGTTGCAGTTATAAAACTATTCCTATGGTTCATAATAATTAAGATTACTGCTTTATGATTAGATAAAGCGAAGATATTAGTTTTAACAATAAGGAGAGCAGGCCGGAAAAGTTTGAAAAAAATAAAGGGTGCCCCCCGGCACCCTTTACTTAAACCCAAAATCATGAAAAAACAAAAGGATTATTTCTTCAATCTGAAGTTAATCCTGAAAATTTAAAAAGGTAATATCAAAAAGAACAATTTATTCAAAATATTTTTATTATTTCCGCTTTTATTTATCTTTTCAAGGATACTCTCAGCATCTTTATGGTAAAAATGGTCCTGTTTCCTGGAAATAATTCCAAATATCTCAACAGCTTCGTTTATTTTTCCGGCTGCCAGTTGTGACAATCCCAGGTACCATTGCGCATTTTCGACATATAAATTATCTCCATCGCTGATTATATCTTCGAACATGGCTATGGCCTTCTCAAAATTCCTGTTTTCTATATTCGAAATACCGGAATAGTATTTAACAGGTATGTTTCCGGGGTCAGTTTCGAGAACCTTGTCAAACAATTTATCGGCGGCTTTAAAATCATTCATGCTGAAGACCCGGAGAGCTTCAACCATATTTACGTTACCGGACCTGGATATCCCAACCGATGGGTCTGATTTGTAATACATTTTAAATAATTTCTCCGACGAATACCCGCCGGGATTCATCAGCATCAGGCCGCCGGCTATTAGACCTATCAGAATTACTGATGCAGCTGCATACCAGTATTTCCGCGTAAACTGCACCACCCGGGCAAGTCGGCTCCGGGAAAGGTTGTATTCATTCTGGGCAGTCATACATTTCGCCCTCAGGTCCAGGATATCTTCTTCGAGGAGTGCTTCATTGATGTCTTTATCCAGCTTATATTCTAGGGCCAGGTTCCGGTTGATTTCCAATTCTTCTTCAAATTGGCGCATTCCGGCTTCATCCAGTTCACCTTCAACATAGCTGTCAATCCATTCAGTATACCTTATGCTATTCATAATCAGATAGATACTTTTTAAAATACGGATCGTTTATAATCATTTCCTTTAATTTCTCCTTACACATGAACTTTCTTGTTTTCGCGTACTTCTCAGTCTTAAACCCCATTATGTCTGCTATTTCCTTCAGCGAAGTCTTCCCCATGAACAACTTCAGCACCTTCTGGCAATCAGGACTAAGCTGGAGGAAATGTTGCTGAAAGAGGCGGTATTTCTCCTGCTCCTCTTCCGGATGCTCCGGATGCATGCTTTCCTGCATTTCACCCAGGTCCTCCACCTCCATGAATTCGCTGCTGAATACCCTCCTGTCGAGCCGCTGCAGCCATAAATTCCGGCAGATTGAATACAAGAATGTTTTGAAAGAACTCGTTAATAGCAGATTTTCCTTAGCTATCTTTCTGTAGAGCACAACCAATGCATCCTGAAACACATCTTCAGCATCGGTATCAGTTCCGGAGTTAGTGGTTATAAGAAATTTAATGGTCGGGTAATACTCTTTGTAAATATATCGTATGATCCCGTTATCCCTTTTCTTTAAACCGTCAATTATAGCATCGTCAGTATAAAAATTCATTCATCGGTGGTTTATCATAGATTTGAAAAAAGGTAATACTGCTTCCGGTTATAAATTTTTGATGATTTATTAACTTTATTCAGTGCCAAAGTTAATTACTAATTTGTTGCAGGGGATAATGCTTTATTTTGCGTCCGTAAAAAAAAAATAAGAAAAAACCGTATTACTTTTTAACATATCCCTGATTAAAACGTAAAAAAGGTATAGCCGCTTAAAAAATACCTTTGACTCAACCGGATTTAATAATTAAACGCCAAACTTGACAATCATGGAAAAATTTACTTTCAGGTCCCTGTGCCTCGGGCTGCTACTCTTATCTACTTCAGCGTTTTCACAGGAGGGTTCCGACTTCCTCGGAAGAGTATTGTATCATAATGATGATCCTATGAGTGGAGTAAATGTTTCATTAATGGACCAATCAGGAGATATTGTAAGCACAACTGTCACTGACAATGAGGGGTATTATGAATTTGATAACCTGAACACGGGGACATATAGCGTCAGTTTCAGCACGAACCAGCAAGCGGGCGGTGTTGAATTGAGCGATGCGTTCCTGGTAATGCTAAAATTATTGAACCAGATCACGTTTACCCCTATCCAGACGCTCGCTGCTGATGTGAACGGAAGCGGTACCATCACCTGGGCCGACTACTTCATGATCCTCATCGGATACTTAAACCAGGGGAACCCGTTCCCGATCGGCCCCTGGGTCTTTGAAAATGCTCAATTTACAATACCAAATCCTGCAAGGGAAGGATTAATATCAAAAGCCGGATCATCGTCAGGAGATGTAAATGGATCTTTGGTTCCTGACCCAAAGTCTTCAAATATTTTTGTTGAATATTTATCGAATGACATTTTCTCTGGAGAAAATGAGCGAATTGATTTCAAAGTATCAATTGGACAAGATATTACAACAAGCGGAATGCATCTTTCATTCCGGATACCCGCAAACCTGGAAATCATGGAAGTGGAGCCCATAATGGATGAAGCCAAAATTTATCTTTCGGCCGATCGGTTAAATGTAACCTGGATGGATGAGACATTGAGCAGTATCTCGCTGAAAGAAGGCGAAATGCTGCTGCGGATTCGGGCAAGAGAAAGATCGGTATCGAATAACCCGTCGACCTACACTTTTGTATTGGACGATAAAAGTCATTTTATTGACAGGAATGGAGAAATGGCAGAAGGACTAAAACTTAACATCCCGTTAGTGAATATCACCGTAACAAAAAAGATTGCCTCGGCCTATCCGAATCCTTTCACGAGTCAGGTCACTTTTGATTTCAACATGACAGAAGCCGGCACGGTAGGAGTTATTTTATCAGACCTGGCAGGCAGGATCGTTTTTGTAAGGAACGAATACATTGAGACTGTAGGCAGAAACCAGATCAAAGCCCAATTACCGGACCTTAAACCGGGAATCTATAATTATACGGTGAGGAAAAATGAAAACGGAGAGACTATGGCCACCGGAACACTCTTGAAATCAAATTAAGCGGCGTTTTATATTAAATCCTGAAAGGAGTGCCTTCTGGTGCTCCTTTTTTTATTTTCTATGTATTGAAGTTTTTACTAATTTAGCCAAAGCGGGATGATCAAATATTAACGGATGCCGGCCTCTTTTCGATTTTGGCAGGAATTAACCCATCACAGACCGGGAATACCGGGGCCTGCAGGTTATTTGATTGTTTTCCTTCTATCTGTGTTTCCGGGGCTTATGCCTGGCCAGGTAAATACTTTGCCCGGACACTATTCTGAAAAAGCCGCACTTTTCAGAAACCGGGTCGAATACGACAGTTCCCTCCACTATTTTATCAAAGCCCGGGACTTATTGATGCAAGCTGGGAACAAAAAAGCGCTGGCGGAAGCAGAACTGAATATTTGCGATGTCTACACATTGCAACGAAATTATCCAATGGCCTTGAACGGATTGTTAAATTTTAAAAGGATGGTCGGTCTGGAGTTCCCGAACGATCAACTGTTGCTGGCCGATTATTACCAGGTGCTGGGGAGCTATCACCTGGCCTTAGGCAAGCTGGATTCCTCCAAGGTATTTCTGCAAAAAGCCCTCCGGATTCGGGAATTGCAAACGGGAAAGGAAGACACATTGCTTCATTACGCCTATAACAAAATGGGAAACCTATTCCTTGCAGAATCCGATTACGACTCCGCTTTCCTTTGCCACTCAAAAGCCCTGGAACTGGCTAAAAGCAAATCAAATCCGATCAATTACCTGTCGGCTTCATCCTACCAGAATCTGGGAATCGCCGCCCATTTAAGAGGTGATTATAATTTAGCAGAAAGGTTCTACACTAATTCATTAAAGATTAAAGAGTTATTATTTGGGGAATCAAATGTCGCTCTCGCAAAAATTTACAATAACCTTGGGAAATTTTATATGGATTTATCGAAATATGACTCTGCCTTAACGTATTACGATAAAGCTGAATGGATTTTAAATAAGGCGCAATCGACGGATGAACTTCTGTTTTCACATGTTTATATAAATAAAGGAAATATTTATACAACAAAAGGGGATTATGAAAAATCGATTAGTTATCTACAAAAATCACTCTCAATAAGACAAAAGTATTTAAGTACGGATAATACAGATGTATTAATTGCACTGATGGACTTGGGATTCTCTTATGATAAAAAGGGGGATGAACAACTTGCAATTGATTATTTTCGTAAAGCTGCTCGAAACAAGAACAATGCCTTTGTAGTTAAAGTTTATAGAAACCTGGCTAACACATATTTCGAATTAGATCAAAAAGATAGTGCAAATAAATACTTTTACTTATCAATCGATTATGCAAAAAGATTCTATAATGAGAAAAGTATTGATTTAGCATTATGTTACAAGTATTATGGTATCTTTTTAGAATCGATTAGCCAAGATGAGGAAGCGATATTTTATTTAAACAAGTCAAGTACGATCATTGAATATTTATTTGGCTCAAAAAACAAAGATTTATCTGATGTTTATCTATTGCAAGCAGAATTGCTAGCTAAACAAAATAATTATGATTTAGCGTTAGAAAAGATCCAACTTTCTCTAATTTCATTAGTACCAACATTTAATTACTCTGACATTAGTGTTAATCCTAAAAGATCTGAGATCAGTTTAGACTTATTCGCTGTTAACGCTTTATATCTAAAAGCGTATGTTTATTATAAGTATTTTAAGCAAAACATATTTTCCATAAATTTAAAACATAGCCTCAACACCATCAATTTGGCATTATATGTTGTGGAGGAGATTCGAAAAACCTACCTTGAAGAAGAGAGCCAGATCATTTTGAACAACTATGCCAGATCGGTCATTGACCTGGGAGTTACCGTTGCCTTCGGGTTGTATGAAGAAACCGGTGAACGCCAGTACCTTGAAGAAGCCTTCAAATTCAGTGAAAAAGGACAGGCCATAATTTTGCTCAGCGCACTCCGGGGCCTGCAGGCCCGGTCTACCAGCGTAATTCCGGAAAAGATATCCGAACTGGAAAGAAATATTTCCAGGGAATTGGGGATGTATGCCGGGTTGTTGTACGAGGAGCGGCAAAAGAAGATGCCTGATGAAAATAAGATCAACCTTTGGAATGACAAGGTATTTTACCTGCGGTCCACACTCGACAGTTTGCATTCCCGAATCCGGGAAGAGTATCCTGACTTTTTCAGCCTAAAATACGGATACGAGGTCGTAACCACCGACTCTGCGCTGATGAATCTTGCACCGGATCAGGCTATCCTGGAGTATTACCTTACAGACTCACTAATTTTCACTTTTTTACTCACCGATGGTCAGGTCCATGGTAAAATTGCCGGCCGTAAATTAGTCCTGGCAGAAAAACTGGATAGCCTCAGAAACTGCTTTACCGGTTTAAACTATTTCAATCCCGGAGAGGATGACTTCTACCGGTTAACAAACCTTTCGGCCGAATTATATACTATGCTTGTCCGTCCTTTTGAAAACCAAATACAGGGAAAACGACTGATCATTGTGCCGGACGGTGAACTGGGCTATCTTTCATTCGACCTCCTTCTCCGCCAAAAACCGGAAACCTACTCGCTGACATACCAGGGTTTGCCGTGGCTGATCATGGATCATCCAATAAGTTACAGCAGTTCGGCAACGGTATTTTTCGCACAGGCAAAAATTGAATCGAAAAAAACAGCCAGGTCACTCCTGGCCTTCGCACCAACCTATGATTATACCAGCCATGCCAGATATGCCGGAGGCCAGGACTCCATTCTCCTGCGTTTAAATCCCATCACCGGGACCAGGGAAGAGGTCAATTCCATTCCAGGTTCTTTCAGGGCAAAAAAGTTTTTCGACGAAAAGGCTACAGAATCCAATTTCAAAAAATATGCAGCCGGTTATGGTATCCTGCACCTGGCTATGCACACTTTGGTCGATAATCATAATCCTCTGTATTCCAAGCTTGTCTTTCAGGTGCCGGAAAATAACTCCACGAATGATGGCTACCTCAATACCTACGAATTGTTCAACATGAAGCTGAACGGCCAGCTGGCTGTTTTAAGCGCATGCAATACCGGTAGCGGAAAACTCGAAAGGGGTGAGGGAATCATCAGCCTGGCCCGGGGTTTCTTCTATGCCGGCATCCCCAGTGTGGTCATGACACTTTGGGAAATTGAGGATCACAGCAGTGCCGATCTTATGGCAATTTTCTATGAAAACCTGGACAACGGCCTTTCGAACGACCAGGCGCTTCAGCAGGCCAAAATCAGGTACCTTGAATCGTGCAGCAAACTGAAATCACATCCCTATTTTTGGGCAGGCTATGTCAATATCGGGAAAACAGGTAAAATTTACACTTCTGAAGGAAATACTCATAAAATTGCTCTTTTGATAGCTCTTGTAGTCTTTGCCATTAGCGGATTTCTGATTATTTTTTTCAACAGGCGGGTATTTTTTAAGAAAAAATGGCATTAACAGGTATAATAGTATTAAACCACGACCATTTTTTGAAATGAAAAGAGAATCTGTGATCCTTTTGACAGGATGGCTCAGGATGTTGCCGGCCGTAGCTTTATTCTTCATGCTGAACCCTGCAACCGGGCAAAAATACTTGCCGGGCCCGTTTTATAGTGAACTGAATCATTACAAGAATTATAACCGGTTTGAAGAGGCGGAAAGGTTCATTGACTGGTATATTGATTCGGCCGGATATTCTCCCGTCGGCCCTGAATACCTGGAGGCTTTGATCCATGTTGCGGATCTGTACCGGTTGCAAGGGTATACGGCAGAGTGCCTGGTGAAACTCGATAGTATTCAATCATCGATTATGCATCATGGCCTTCAGAATTCCCCACTTTACGCATTTTTCCTGACTACGCGGGGAACCGTCCAGATCAGCAGCGGTGACCTTAAAAATGGACGTGTCTCGATTATGAAGGCCATCCGGCTCTTTTCCGGGTTATATGGTCCGGAAGATACACTGCTGGCCCCTTGTTTTAATAAGATGGGTAACTACTACTATTTCAATAAGATTTATGACTCCGCCCTATTCTTCTACGAGAAAGCACTGGAAATTAACGAAAAGAAGTTGTTTAACCTGGAGGAAAAAGCTTCCTACCTGCAGAATATTGGTATAATAAAACTTGAACTTTATGATCTTAATAATGCTGAATCGCACTTTATTGAATCATTAAAGATCAAACAATCAATCTTACAACCAACAAATTATTCATTGGGAAGAATATATTTGAATATTGGCAGATTCTATCAAGGAATATTTAAATTAAATGAATCTATAGATTTTTACGAAAAAGCCGAACTAATCTTTTCAACAAAATCGGAAAGAACAATCTTAGAACTTGGAAAAATATATTGGAATAAAGGATTATTATATCATATGAAGGGTGAACCAGAGATTGCATTAAATTATCTAATGAATGCACGATCAATAATTGATTCTACATTTAGAGGTAATGAATTCATGATCTCTACAATAAATTCAGATATTGCTAATATTTATAAGGAAATTAGTGAAACTGAAAAAGCAAAAGAATATTATGAAAAAGCCCTTGTTGGTGCTGATTCAATTCTAAAAATAAAAGCATTCAGAAACCTATCATCCATTTACTTAGGTGAAGGTCAGTTAGAATTAGCAGGGTCTTATCTGGAGGAGATCATATCTGATATCAATTATAAAAATGAAAATCACAGTGCCGAAACTGGTTTAACCTGCCTGTATTACGGCAAATACCTGAATGAAACCGGGTCGGAAAGCGCGATGGATTATTATCAGCTTGCCTATGATATATTTAACAAAGAAAAAGAATATAACAGGCGGGATTTGGCTACCGTACAATCGCTCATTGGTGACCTTTACAGTAAGAAGAAACAGTATGACAAGGGATTGCAGTATTATCAAAGCAGCCTGATCACTATTGCAAACCAATTCACCGATTCGAACTTTCTCCATAATCCGAAACTGGAAGATCTGGAAGCGGATATAAGGATATTCCTTCTACTGGGCCAGAAAGCAATGGGGCTGATGAAGTATTACCAGGAGAACGGGGACCTTAGTTATCTCAAAGGCGCTATTCAAACGGGGTTGCTTGCCATCGACCTGATAGATGAGATAAGGTTGAACGTGAGGACTGAGAACAGCAGGATGCAACTTTCAAATGATATAAATAATGTATATTCTTTTATTGCTGAAGGTTGCCTGCTGGCATATGACAAAACAGGAGATGAAAACTGGATTAAATTGGCATTTACGACTCTGGAGCGGAATAAGTCAAATATCCTTTTGAGCGAATTATCAGATGACAATGCTGCAGATATTGGGGCCGTCCCGGCTACAACCCGATCGGTGGAAAAAGAGATCAAAAGTTATATCTATTTGTTTACTAATAAGATATGGGAAGAGGAGAATGCCGAATCACCGGATATGAAAAAACTGGAGTATTACCGCAGTACCCTTTTGACTAAACAAAAAAAATACGACAGCCTCATGCAGGTATTACAAAACCAGTATCCAACCTATTATAAATACAGATACGATCCATCTGTCATTACAGTAAATGACCTGCAAGATTTGCTTAAACACGATGAAATTCTTATAGAATATGCGATAACAGACCAGCATCTCATGATTTTCCTGATCACACAAGAAGATCTTATTGCTAAAAAAGTTCCCTGTCCCCGGGATTTAAGCAAGAAGATCATGGCCATGAAGAACAACCTGGATTTCGACAAGGTCTCGGAATATTCCATACGGGATTATCACCTTTTCCAATCAATATCTCACGAATTATACCTTTTACTTATTGATCCGATCAAGAAAAATATAGGGAAAGACCAAAAACTGATTATTATTCCTGACGGTGAACTGAGTTATGTTTCGTTTGAAGCCCTTATCGAATCCAAATTCCCGTCGGATACCATAAATTTCAGGGCTTTGCCGTATTTAATCAAGGAGCATCCCATTACCTATGCTTCGTCGGCGACCATTCTCGGGCTAACTCGAGAGGGGAAGGCTCCGCGCCTTAACAGAGGCGTTCTGGCCATGGCACCGACAGCAAGCCTGATGACAAGGACAATTTTGGCAAGTAACAAAGCACTGGCTGATGCCTTACAATTCAAAGAGAATCTTCCGGGTGCAATCAAAGAATCGCAAAACATACTTAAGATAATGAAAGGCAGATTATTACTTGGGGAAGAAGCGACTGAAAGTGCCTTTAAAAAAATCGCATCACAATATGATATTTTACATTTCGCAACCCATACAGATATCAATAATATAAATCCCCTTTCATCGATGTTAACTTTTAATCAATTCGGTGAAAAACAGGAAGATGGTTTTTTACAAACATATGAAATCTATAACCTCGACCTGGATGGGGAACTGGCTGTGCTGAGCGCCTGCAGCAGCGGCGACGGGAAACTTCTGAAGGGGGAAGGCGTGCTAAGCCTGGCAAGGGCATTCACATCCGCCGGAATGCCCAGCGTGGTGATGACCCTGTGGGATGTCGATGATATCAGTACATCCCTGATCATACAGAACTTTTATCATCTATTGAACCAGGGCACCGATAAGGACAAAGCCTTGCAAATATCAAAACTGAACTATATCAAACTGACACGGTCGGAAATCCAGGTACATCCCGCCTTCTGGTCAGGATCCGTGTTATATGGCAACAGCAGGGGATTTAAAACCGGAACACTGAATATTTACATCTGTTCGTTGTGTGGACTGACTGTATTACTTTTGTTCACGGCATTCATTGTGGCCAGGAAATTCTATCGGTACAGAAAATATAGAAACCCTACGAGCATTGATTTACCCTGAAAATTACAGCTATAAGACAGGTTTTGAGCAGATCAGGCAGTTAACCGGCCATTTTTGCTTATCGGAAATGGGCAGGGAACGATTATCCCGGATGTCGTTCAGCAGCGATTTTGCGCTCATAACCAGGCAAATTACGGAAACCCGGGAATTTCTCACGATCCTGGAAACAGGAATGCCCTTTCCCACACAGGACTATTTTGATCTTTCACCGGCTCTGAACCGGATCAAACGGCCGGGATCGTATTTTCTTCCAGAAGAAATGCACGATTTGCGCCAGTCGCTGGCAACGATTGCCGCATGCCTTAACTTTTTCCGTCTGCCTTCGTCCCAGTCTTTCACCTTCCTGATAGCAAAAGCCGGTGACCTTTCAGTACCAAAACAAGTCCTGGCAGAAACCGACAGGATCATTGATGAGAAAGGGCGGATCAGGGATAGCGCATCCCCGGAACTGAACAGGATCAGGCGGGAGATTGACCGGAAAACGGTGGAAAGTGAAAAAATAATCGGCCGGTTGCTAATAGCGGCGAGGGAAGCCGGATGGACAAGCAAAGACGCGGAGGTTACGCTGAGCGAAGGCCGTCTGGTCATCCCGATGCTGGCAACACACAAACGGAAGATCAAAGGGATAATCCATGATGAATCTGCCAGCGGTCAGACTGTTTACCTGGAGCCGGAGACTTGCCTCGAGATCAATAATGAGATTCGCCGGCTGGAGGGAGCTGAAAAGCGAGAAATAATTGCAATTCTCACTCAATTTGCAGACTTTGTCCGGCCGGAAACCGATGAATTGCTGGCGGCATACGCGTTGTTAGGCGAGCTTGATTTCATCCGGGCCAAAGCCCGGTTTGCCCAGGAAACCGGATCCGACAAGCCGCTCCTGTCGCCGGAGCCGGCTTTCAACTGGATGAATGCCAGGCACCCGCTACTTTATTTATCATTTAAACAAAAACATAAAACCGTTGTACCCCTCAACTTCCGGCTCGACAGGGAAGAAAGGATTCTCATAATTACAGGCCCCAATGCCGGGGGAAAATCCGTATGTTTAAAAACCATAGGACTGATCCAGTATATGATCCAGTGCGGGATGCTGGCACCTTTGTCGCCTGATTCCCAAGGAGGAATTTTCGAACGGATCTTCATTGACATAGGCGACGAACAATCCCTTGAGAATGACCTAAGTACATACAGCTCGCATCTGCTGAACCTGAATTTCTTTATGGAGAACTGCAACCATCAAAGCCTGTTCCTGGTCGACGAACTGGGAACAGGCACGGATCCGTCGCTAGGAGGCGCTATTGCGGAAGCTTCACTGGAAAAACTGAGCCAGACTGGGGCATTTGGGATTGTCACGACGCATTATTCCAATTTGAAACTGCTGGCCGGCAGGATCCCGGGTATTGTCAACGGTGCTATGCTGTTCGATACCAAGAAACTGCAACCGCTGTTCATACTGGCCACAGGTAAACCCGGAAGTTCATTCACTTTTGAGATTGCCCGCCGTATCGGATTTCCGGAAGATGTAATCGATCACGCAATTATAAAAGCAGGTAAGACACACCTCGATTTTGAGCGCCAGTTGCAGGATGTTGAAGCTGAAAAACTTCGCCTGGAGAAAAAGCTGGAAGAATTCCAGGTGGCCGATCGTTTTCTTAGAGAAATGATCGAAAAATATGAAATGATGAAATCCGACCTGGAACGGACCAGAAAAGAGATCCTGGAGAAAGCAAAGAACGATGCCCGCGACATCCTGTCGCAATCCAACCGGATGATCGAAAATACTATCCGTGAGATCAGGGAAGCCCAGGCTGAAAAAGAGGCGACAAAAAACGCCAGGATCGGGCTTGAAAAATTCAGGCAAAAACTGGAGAAGGATCAAGAGCCTGAGAAGGTCGTGGAGACCACAGCGAAAGCAGCGACCGGCTTAAAAAAGGAGTTACGGGCAGGCGATATGGTTACCATCGGGGATAAGCCGGGTACCGGGGTGATAGTCAGGATTAAAGAGGGGAAAGCTTTGTTGGATTTCAGTGGCATCAGAATGACGGTCAATATCCATCAGCTCAAACCTGCCCGGAAATCAGAACAGCAGTTATCCGGTAAGGTCAGTTCCTTCATCAGGGATATCAATGAAAAAGCGGTCAATTTCAAGCTCGTCCTTGACCTGAGAGGGAAAATGGCAGACGAGGCGCTTCAGCTATTGCAACGTTACATTGATGACGCTTATCTGCTAAGGATGAAGGAAGTAAGTATTTTGCACGGAAAAGGCGAAGGCGTTCTCCGGCAGGTGGTTAGAAATTACCTTTCCGGCTGTGATGAGATCATTTCATTCGGGGATGAGGATGCCGACCGGGGCGGAGCGGGAATCACTAAAGTCAGCCTTAAATAATTTGGAGGTTGTGGATAAAAAGTAGGTACTTTTGCATGCAATTTTTTAGATATAAATAATTGCAACCACATGAAAAATACCTTTAAAAATAAATTGTTCAGGTGGAACCTCATTTTGGCACTGGCTGGAATTCTCACAGGCGCTACCGGGGGATACCTATATTATTATTTTGTCGGGTGCCGCACCGGTACCTGCCCGCTCACATCAAATCCCTGGTTAACAATAGTGTGGGGCGCCACTGTCGGGTATCTTATCTCCGATATGTTTCGGAAGAAAAAACCCGCGGTAGCAGAAAATGACAAACAGGTGGATAATTAACCAAAGTTTAACATCTCTCTTAAAAAAGATTACCTTTGTATGACCAAAAAGCAAGGAGAAGATATAATTTACTGATTATCAAAGCATAACGACACCAAATTTAAATAACCAAAGACTATTGTTCACTAAAATCAGTACTTATGGGATTAGCAAAAAAATCTTCAGACTTAAAAAAGAGGATGAGGGATGCTCTACGCGGCGGCGGAGATGAAGCTATCCAGAAACAGAAGGCTACCGGAAAGCTGACGGCAAGGGAAAGGATCCTTGCCTTACTCGATCCCAAATCATTTCATGAATATGATCTATTTGTCGAGCATGCAGGCAAAGATTTCGATATGGACAAGAAATACCTTCCCGGTGATGGGGTGATTACAGGAACGGGAGTATTATCCGGGCATCCGGTGTGCATTTTTGCGCAGGACTTTACCGTAGCAGGCGGTTCGCTGGGTTACATGCATGCTAAAAAGATCACCAAGATCATGGACCATGCCATGAAGCTGAAAGTGCCGCTGATCGGCATAAATGATTCAGGCGGAGCCCGAATCCAGGAAGGGGTGAATTCGCTGGCCGGATATGGAGAAATATTTTACCGGAACACACAAGCTTCAGGTGTGATCCCGCAGATTTCAGTCATTCTCGGGCCCTGTGCCGGAGGGGCGGTATATTCGCCGGCCCTGACCGATTTTGTCTTTGTCGTGGATAAGATTTCCAAGATGTTCATCACCGGCCCGGAAGTCATCAAAGCCACGATTGGAGAAGAAATATCGATGGAGGATCTCGGCGGTGCCAGGGTCCATGCGGAAAAGACAGGTAATGCACACTTTTTTGCCGAAAGCGAACAGGAGTGTTTCGACCAGATCAAGCAACTCATCACCTTTATTCCATGGAATAACCAGAAACGGGCCGATTCCTTCCCCAAAAGGCCGCCCAAGAGCCGGAGCTTCAAGATCGACCAGATCATCCCTTCCGATCCCAAGCAACCGTATGATGTCCGCGATGTGATCAAAGCCCTGGCGGATGATTCTGAGTTCCTTGAGATCCAGGAACTTTGGGCCAGGAATATCGTTATCGGGTTTGCCCGTATAGATGGCGAAACGGTCGGTTGCGTGGCCAACCAGCCGTTATACCTCGCCGGTGTGCTTGATGTGGACTCTTCGGATAAAGCGGCCCGTTTTATCCGGTACTGCGACGCTTTCAATATTCCGCTACTTACTCTGGTTGACCTCCCGGGATATTTGCCCGGAATAGACCAGGAGCATGCAGGCGTCATCCGGCATGGTGCAAAGTTGCTGTATGCCTATTCGGAAGCCACCGTACCCAAAATCACGATAATACTCAGAAAGGCATACGGAGGAGGATATATCGCCATGTGCTCCCACCATCTTAAAGCCGACTTTGTGTTTGCGTGGCCAACGGCCGAAATTGCCGTCATGGGCCCGGAAGGGGCGGCAAATATCATCTTCCGGAATGAGATCAAGAACTCCGATAACCCGGAAGCAACCCGCAAACTGAAGATCAAGGAGTACAAGGAAAAATTTGCCAATCCATATGTTGCTGCAGCGTATGGTTACATTGATGCCGTCATTGAACCATCCGAAACACGGAATATGCTGGTACACGCCTTGCAAATCTCGATGCAGAAACAGGAGACTCCGCCGAAGAAAAAACACGGTATACCACCTTTCTAAACCGACAAGCATGACTGAACATAAACACAAACAAGCTGATGAGAATTCTCAGCAACCCCAATACGGTTCCATGCTTCTGGATGATTTTACTTACCAGACAATAATAACCGAGAAATTCCGCAACAGGAAACCTTATGAGCCCGAAGACCCGAAAAAGATCTTTGCCTTTATCCCGGGAAAAATCAGGAAAGTACATATCAAAAAAGGAAGCAAGGTAAAGGAAGGGGAAATTCTGCTGGTACTGGAAGCGATGAAAATGAACAATAATATTTTTTCACCGCTTAAGGGCGTCATAAAAGAAGTTTATGTTACACCCGGGCTTTCTGTTGCCAAAGGCACTTTGCTGGCAGAATTCAGATAACCGCAACATTATAATTACGGTACCTGAAATAACAGATTTGTCTGGTCGATATATTGCAGGATTTCCGTGCGGCCTTCCTGGTTTTTTGACGAAGTCAGGATAAATACAGGCAATTCTTCCCACTCTTCTTTCAGTTTATTTGCCAGTCTTAGCTGGCTTGCATTCACCTGGTTGGGGGTAAGCTTGTCTGTTTTGGTCAATACGATGACAAAAGGCAATCCGTTCTCTCCGAACCAGTTAATTACTTTTCGATCGTTTTCCTGCAATTCCAGCCGGGAATCGATCAATAGAAAGGTCGACATAAGATTGGTTCGAAACAGCAGGTATTTTTCAATCACATTAGGCCATTGTTCCCGCTTAATTTTGGCCGTCCGCGCATAGCCATACCCGGGGAGGTCTACAATGTACCAGCTTTCATTGATCAAAAAGTGGTTGATCAGTTGTGTCTTGCCCGGTGTGGAGCTGGTTTTGGCCAGCATTTTGACACCGGTCAGCATATTGATCAGGGAGGATTTGCCGACGTTTGACCGGCCGATGAATGCATATTCAGGCATCACCGGCGCCGGGCACTTTGTATATTCGGGGCTGCTGGTGATAAAACGGGCTGATATGGTAAGCGGATTAGTGGCCATTACTTTTTATATGTGGCAATATGCCTGTCGATCTTAAAATCATAAATATCGCCGATGGTGATGATAATGCCGGTTTCTTCCACATCGCCGAAATGGCGGTTCAGTGAAGTGCCGAAGGTTTTCATTGTTGCCGACAGGCTCATGTAAGCATTCACCAGGGGCGGAACGGTTTCATTGTGTGATCTTACCTGCTGGACAAGGATCTTATAGTTCTCCACATAGTTACTCCCGGTAAAAAAACTATCCAGGTAGTCTTTATCATGCCGAAGGTGTAAAGGCTCCCTTGGAGTCATCAGTCCTTCCGGATCGGGAAAGAATTTTTGCAGAAAATACAAGACCATATCACGGGCAAAGTATTCATAATGAGGGTACATGGTCAATTTGCCGAAGAAATATTTATACCCGGGATTATCAATCACGATAGCGCCAAGCCCATCCCAGATATTGTCGAGAGAATACATCCCTTTTCTAAGGTTAAACTGCGGCTGATAATTCGGCTGGACGAATGAGCGGCCTAGTTCGATACCCCAGGGAAGATAATCTCTAACAAATTTATCAGAAAACTCAAATAATTCAGCAGTTGGAGATTGCACTTCCCCTCTATCATTGATCTTCAGCCTGTCGCCCTGGGCAAACCGGTATCCGCCAACGATCTCCTTATCTTCCGGGTTCCAAACGATTAGCTGATGGAATGGCTTGTCGCCCAGGTCAAATTCATCGATATCACTATCTTTTCCTGTTCCTCCGCCTGAATCCCTGAAGGTGATCTCCCGGAGCCTTCCAATCTCCCTCATCAGGTTCGGGCAACTGTCATAATCAAATATGTAAATCAGGTTATTACCGTTATTCGTCTTCCTGACAAACTTTTCCGGAGTCAGTTCGGCTTCCAGCAGAGCCTTGTTAACGGGT
Source organism: Bacteroidales bacterium (assembly GCA_017991835.1). Taxonomy (GTDB): domain Bacteria; phylum Bacteroidota; class Bacteroidia; order Bacteroidales; family JAGOPY01; genus JAGOPY01. The sequence goes on from JAGOPY010000003.1 coordinate 240,554, forward strand.
GGAATGACTGCCTGCATAATAATCCTATTTTGTTAAAAATCAATAGTTAAAAATCTCATTAGGATTCCTTTCCAGTTTATAAACATGCTCACGGAGCAGTGAAGCCCACTCCTGGTCGGATTTGCTCCTGTTAAAAGTACCGATCGGGATTGGATTTCCATAAGTTATAACTATTTCCTTGCCCTGGTATTTAAACAATTCATCGGGTAAAAACAGCATTTCAATGTTCGCCTTTATCCCCATTCTTTTCCTGAAATTAGCCAGGTTATAAAAGAATTCCGTATTTCTCCCGGCCATATGAACAGGAACAATATCTCTTCCGGACTGCCGGGCTTTTGTCAGGAAAGTTTTTTTCCATTCCACATCTTTAATTTCTCCGGCTTGCTTCCTTGAAACCAGGCCTGCCGGAAAATACAAAATCAGCACATCCGAAGCAAAAGTATCATTGAACAACCTGATATTTTCGGCATTGCTGCCGTGCTTGTTCACCGGTATAAACAATTCATAAAGGTTCGGCAGATTGAGCAAAAGGTCATTTACCGGAAAAAGCAGGTCTTTTTTTAATTTACCGGTTTCATGGATCAGTGCAATCCCATCCATTCCACCGAGCGGATGGTTGGAAGCAATAAGGTATCTTCCGTGGCTCAGATCAGGAGGATTGACAACGCGGGTTGAAACCCTGAATCCATCCAGAATTGCTTCAGCATAATCCAATCCCCATTTATCCCTGTTCCGGTACATAAAATCGTTGATCCCGTCCTGGTGGATAATCTTTTCCAGTAAACGGAAAATGAATCCCGGAATGCTCCCGGCCAGTCGCGGATTTTTCGACCTGAAGATCTTCCTCACGTCGATGTATTTCTCAGTAATAACCGGCTGGCTTTCTCTTGCCTTTCGTTGAAGGGTATTCTCCATAATGCCTCTTTCCAGAACAAATATAGGAAATAATCGGTGTTTGCGGATACAGTTGTCAAATTTAGGGCCCGGTTGATCGCCGGATTATAAATGTGCCCGTAAGCAACTGTCATTCAATTATTTAAAAGTTATCATCAAAATGTGTTAATAAAAATTGAAACCTTGTTAGTTAAAAAGTGGTATAAAGTGGTAAAATGTGGTAAAAACAACTCTATATTTACATCAAAATTCCTCTGATCCTTGTTAAACATTATCGGGACATACGAATGCAGGGTTGATGCCAAGGGAAGGCTCATGTTTCCAGTGGCTTTCAAGAACCAGTTATCGCAGGTGGTGGCCCAGGGCTTTGTTATCAAGCGGAGCATTTTCCGCAACTGCCTTGAGCTGTATCCTGTCCCGGAATGGAATGCAGAAAGTGCCCGGATCAATAAACTCAACCGTTTCCGAAAGAAGAACGTGGATTTCATCCGGAAATTCATGGCCGGCGTCAAACTGACAGAACTGGACTCAACGGGCAGGCTGCTGATCCCGAAAGACCTGTTCAATTTCGCCGCGATAAAGCAGGATGTGGTGATGGCATCGGTTGTCAATAAAATTGAAATCTGGGATAAGGACGAGTACGAAAAAGCGGTTTCGTACGACGCAGAAGAATTCGCAAACCTGGCCGAAGAGGTCATGGGCGATAACGATGTAGAACCCATAGAGTGATGTACCATATTCCAGTCCTGTTGAAAGAATCGGTTGATGGCCTTGACATACGTCCTGACGGGATTTATGTCGACGCCACTTTTGGCAGTGGCGGCCACTCCGGCAAGATCCTGGAAAAGCTGGTCACCGGGAAGCTTTTCGCCTTCGATGCAGACAGGGACGCACTCGCCAACGCCCCGGAAGACGCGCGGTTCGAATTGATCGGCCACAATTTCAGGTACCTGAAGAATTTCCTCCGTGTCCATGGTATCACCCGGATCGACGGTATCCTGGCCGACCTGGGTATCTCCTCCTGGCAGATCGATCAGCCTGACAGGGGATTTTCCACCCGCTTCAGCGGAAAGCTCGATATGCGGATGGACCGGGAGCAGGAAAAAGATGCATGGCAGGTTGTGAACGGTTACTCCCTTGAGGACCTGACAATAATCCTGAAAAAATACGGTGAAGTAGAAAATGCCTTCAGGCTTTCGCAGGAAATCATACTCAGCCGTCCGGTCAACACCACGGAGGAATTCAGATCCATCGTATCACGGCGGGCTCCGAAAGGCAAGGAAAATCAATACCTGGCGAAAGTTTTCCAGGCTATCCGGATCGAAGTAAACGATGAACTGGAGGCCCTGAAAGAGTTGTTACAGCATGGAACAGACCTGTTAAATCCGGGCGGACGTTTCGCCGTGATCTCCTATCACAGCCTTGAAGACAGACTGGTGAAGAATTACTTTAAAACGGGCAATTTCGAAGGCAACCCGGTGAAAGATTTCTATGGCAACCTGATTGCCCCCCTGGCGCCTGCAACGCGCAAAGCCATCATCCCTTCAGCATCAGAACAATCGGTTAACAGCCGGTCGAGAAGCGCTAAACTCAGAATTGCAAAAAAGATCTGATATGGATAGCAGCGGAGAAAAACGATCGGCAACATTCTTCAAATTACCCGGCAAGGAGGTATTCAGCCGGAGGCATATCGGCCAGTCGATTCATTCCATTCTCGATGGCACCTTCCTGACGAAGGAACGGTTCATGCGGGCACTACCTTTCATCATCTTTCTCATCATATTGGGTATCATGTATATAACCAATATTTTTCATGTAGAGAAAACCAAACGCCAGATCGATGACCTGGAAGAGGAACTGAGAGAGCTCCGGTACGAATACATTACATCCCGCAGCCGGGTCATGTTTGAGAGCAAATCATCGGAAATTGCCAGGAAGCTTAAGGATACAGGGATCAGCGAATCGATGCATCCGCCGAAAAAGATCATCATCGGTGAAAAAGACAAAATCAGCATGCCATGAAAGATATAAAAAGGGACATACTATGGCGGGTTTACCTGGTTTACTTCGGGGTACTGGTTTTTGCGCTGGTGATCATCTACCGTGCGGCTTATCTTCAATTTTCCATGAAGGATGAGTTGCTTGAAAAAGCAAAAAAACAGGAGGTGAAATACTTCCCCATCGAAGCCTTACGCGGAAACATCCTGGCGCGCGACGGCAGCCTGCTGGCTTCATCGATTCCCGATTTTGAAATCCGTATGGATCTTTCGCCCAATGTCGTTCAGCCGGAAATATTCAATGCAAAGATCGACTCGCTTTCGATGCTGCTCGCCGGATTATTCAAAGATAAATCGTCACTGGATTACAAATCAGACCTGCTTCGTGCGCGGGCCGACGGAAACCGCTATTTCCTGGTCAAAAACCATGTTAAATATGATGAATTAAAGAAACTGAAGAGATTTCCGATCTTCCGCCTGGGTAAATACGCCGGGGGATTGATCGTTATCCGGAAGACGACACGTGAACTGCCCTACAAAGAACTGGCGCGTCGGACCATCGGTTTTGAAAACCAGACCGAAAGCCTTTTTGTAGGTCTGGAAGGGGCCTACAGCGAGGACCTCAAAGGCCATGAAGGCCTGCAACTGAAACGACGGATCAGCCAGGGGGAATGGATCCCGGTGAACGACAATCCGGAAATAGCCCCCAGGGATGGACGCGATATTATTACGACGATCGACGTGAATATACAGGACCTGGCCGAATCGGCCCTGGCGCGCCACCTGGAGGAGCACAAAGCGTTTCAGGGCTGTGCGATCCTGATGGAGGTAAGCACCGGTGAGATCCGGGCCATCGCCAACCTTCGCTACGATCCGAAAGACGGAAAGTTCAAGGAGATCTACAACTATGCCGTCGGGGAAACCATCGAACCGGGGTCCACTTTCAAGCTACCCTCCCTCATAGCGGCACTTGAAACCGGCAAGATCAGGCTTTCGGACCAGTATTACGTCGGCAACGGCCGGGTTCAGTACCATAACCGCTGGATGCTCGATTCGCATCGTCCCGAATCGGATCACATGAGCGTTCAGCGAATATTCGAAGAGTCATCCAATGTCGGCGTATCCAAAATCATCACAACTCTGTTCGGTGCTCACCCGGAAGAATATGTTTCACTGCTCCGGAAGATGTCGCTCGGTCAGCAGCTCGGAGTGGATATTCCGGGAGAAGGCAAACCGTATCTGAAGGATCCCTCCGACAAGCAACATTGGTACGGTACCAGTCTGCCCTGGATGTCGATCGGATATGAACTGACCCTCACCCCATTACAGATCCTGACCCTTTATAATGCCGTGGCGAACAATGGCGTAATGGTAAAACCGATCTTCGTCAGCGAAATCAGGGAAGGGGGAAAAACCATCCGGAAAAACGAAATATCGGTGCTCAATCCCTCTATCTGCTCGCCATCAACCCTGACACAGGTTAAATACCTCCTGGAGGGCGTCGTTGAGAACGGGACGGGCAGTGTTTTGAAAGATTCAACTTACCGGATTGCCGGAAAGACAGGCACAGCGCTGGTTGCCGATGGCGAGAAGGGCTATTCCGAAAAGAAATACAATGCATCATTCGTTGGCTATTTCCCGGCCGACAATCCCAAGTATTCCTGTATAGTTGTTGTGAACCGGCCGGAAGCGGGGAAGATATACGGCGGAGCTGTGGCAGCCCCTGTTTTCAAGGAGATTGCCGATAAAGTCTATGCCACGCAGATGGATATCCACGACCAGACAGAAAAAACGGAATACGGTAAGATTCACCTTCCAGATCGGGGCAAAGGCAATTACCAGGACCTGAAAACAAGCCTCGTCAGTCTTTCATACCCGGTCATGATGCCCTCACAGACACCCGAATGGGTACAAATGGACAGTTCCGTGGTGGGTATCGTACTGAAACCCGCCTATTACGGAATTGACACGATACCGGATATGATCGGCATGACCGGAAAAGACGCCGTCTACATGATGGAAAAGGCAGGTTTAAAACCGGTCATCCACGGGAAAGGGCTGGTAAGCGAACAATCATTGCTGGCAGGAACCTGGCTGGAGAAAGGGAGCCGGATTGAATTATTTCTTTCAGATACGATCAGGTGAAGAAACTGAGCGATATATTGTACAAGGCCGGTGTGGTCAGGGTCGTAGGAAACCCGCATGCCCGGATCGGTGAAATACGCTTCGATTCGAGGTTGGTCGGAAAGGGGGATCTTTTCGTGGCGGTCAGGGGAACGCAGGCCGACGGTCACGCTTTCATCGGCAAGGCCATTGAATCGGGCGCTGCCGTGGTCGTTTGCGAAGAGATGCCCGGGACATTGATACCCGGAATAACATATGCCCAGGTTACCGACTGCAGTTTTGCCCTGGGGGTTATGGCTTCCAATTATTTTGATAATCCTTCCGAAGAACTTACGCTGGTAGGCGTGACGGGTACCAACGGCAAAACCACGATCGCTACCCTTCTGTACCAGGTATTTACCGGGCTAGGCTATGGCTGCGGCCTGCTATCGACGATCCGGAACATCATCATGGGCAGGGTAATCGCCGCCACCCATACGACGCCCGATCCGCTGGCACTGAACGCTTTGCTCAGGCAACTGGCCGATGAAGGCGGGCAATACTGCTTCATGGAGGTGAGTTCCCATGCCGTTGCACAAAACCGAATCGCCGGGCTGAACTTTGCCGGGGGCATTTTCACGAACCTCACGCATGATCACCTGGATTACCATAAAACATTCAAAGATTACCTGCTGGCCAAGAAGAAATTCTTCGACCTCCTCCCCTCCCGGGCTTTTGCGCTGGTCAACAAAGACGATAAGAACGGAATGGTGATGGTGCAGAACACCCATGCACGGATCAGGACCTATGCCGTCAAATCACCGGCCGATTACAAATGCCGGATAACAGAGAACCTGCTGGAAGGGCTGCAGCTCACAATTAATGAAACGGAGATTTACTGCAGGCTGACGGGAGAATTCAATGCCTACAACCTGACAGCCGTGTACGGCACGGCACTCCTGCTGGACCAGCCGGCCGAAAATGTGCTGACATTCCTCAGCTCGGTACCGCCGGTAGAAGGCCGTTTCGACACTCTTCACTCAGATAACGGCATCACGGCCATTGTGGATTACGCCCATACACCCGACGCATTGAAAAATGTGCTGACCACCATCGAAGAGATCCGGACCCGCAACGAAAAGCTGATCACTGTGGTCGGGGCAGGGGGTGATCGTGACCGCTCGAAGCGGCCTTTGATGGGAGCCATCTGCGCTGCCAAAAGCGATCTGGTGATTCTCACTTCAGACAATCCGCGGTCGGAGGAGCCGGAAGAGATCATTGCCGAAATGCAGGCGGGCATTTCTGCCGAGTTGAAGAGGAAAGTGATGGTGATCGTCAACCGGAGGGAAGCGATCCGGACGGCCTGCCATCTGGCAAAGCCCGGCGACATTATCCTGGTTGCCGGAAAGGGCCATGAAAAATACCAGGAAATAAAAGGTATCCGGCATCATTTCGATGATAAGGAGATCCTGGAAGAGATGTTACTGAACGAAAACCAAAAACCCATATAATCATGCTGTACTACTTAGCCGATTATTTGCAAAGATGTTGCGATGTGCCGGGAGCCGGGGTTTTCCAGTACATCTCCTTCCGTACGGCGGCGGCAGTGATCGTTTCTTTGCTTATCTCGCTGGTTTTTGGAACGAAATGGATTAGATACCTGAACAAAAGGCAGGTCGGGGAAACGATCCGCGACCTGGGCCTGGAGGGGCAACTGGCCAAGCAGGGAACCCCGACCATGGGCGGGCTCATCATCCTGGCTTCCATCCTCATCCCGACTATCCTGTTCGCCAAACTCGACAACATTTACATTACCCTGATGTTGTTCACCACTGTATGGCTTGGATCTGTCGGCTTTCTGGACGATTACATTAAAGTTTTCAAAAAAAACAAGAAAGGTTTAAGGGGAAAATATAAAATACTGGCTCAGGTCATTCTTGGTATTGCTGTCGGTGCCACGATGTTCTTCAGCGATGGCGTTGTCATCCGGGAAAAAGTTACACAGACCAGCCCTTCAACCGAAGAGATCACTACCTCCACCGGCGTTTCGGAGAAATTCAGCGCGGTATCGGTCAAATCGACCAAAACAACCATTCCATTCGTCAAGAACAATGAATTTGATTATGCCGTATTGCTTAGGTGGTTAGGCACAGGATACGAAAAGTATGCGTTCCTGATTTTTATACCGCTGGTGATTTTCATCATTACGGCAGTATCCAACGGCGCCAATCTTACCGACGGCATGGACGGGCTGGCCACCGGCACCTCGGCCATCATCGGGGCCACTCTTGGGCTGCTGGCCTGGGTATCGGGCAACATCATCTTTGCTGATTACCTGAATATCATGTACCTGCCCAATACCGGCGAGTTGACCATATTCATCGGGGCCTTCGTCGGAGGCTGTATCGGATTCCTCTGGTACAATTCCTATCCGGCGCAGGTTTTCATGGGCGATACGGGGAGTCTGGCCCTGGGCGGGATCATTGCCGTTTTTGCCATTATCATCCGTAAGGAGCTCCTGATCCCCATCCTTTGCGGGATATTCGTGATGGAAAGCCTTTCGGTCGTCATGCAGGTTGCCTATTTCAAATTCACACGGAAGAGGTTCGGAGAAGGTCGCAGGATTTTTAAAATGTCGCCCCTGCATCATCATTTCCAGGTGCTGGGCTATCCGGAACCAAAGATTGTCCAACGGTTCATGATCGTCGGGATCATCCTGGCCGTCATCACCGTCATTACATTAAAACTGAGATAAAGATGAACCGTCACGATATCATTATACTGGGAGGAGGCGAAAGCGGCGCCGGGGCGGCAGTCCTGGCACGGCTGAAAGGCTACCATCCAATGGTATCCGATAACGGCATCATAAAAGAAAAACATAAGAAGCTATTAACTGATCACGGGATTGAATTTGAGGAAAATAAACATTCCGAAGCGACAATCCTGGATGCGGATGAAATCATCAAAAGCCCGGGGATTCCAGATAAGGCGCCTATCATACAATCCATTACGGCAAAAGGGATACCGGTCATTTCAGAGATCGAGTTTGCCTCCCGCTATACCGATGCCCGCCTGATCTTCATCACGGGGAGCAACGGCAAGACCACCACTACCCTTCTCACGCATTATATTCTCACAAAAGGCGGTCTGAATGCGGGACTGGCAGGCAATGTCGGTTGGAGCTTCGCATTGCAGGTAGCCACCGAACAGCACGATATCTATGTCCTGGAGATCAGCAGTTTTCAGCTCGACGGCATGTTCAAGGCGAAGGCAGATATCGCAGTTCTGATGAACATTACACCCGATCACCTGGACCGTTACCATTACAATTTCCAGGAATATATCGATTCTAAATTCCGGGTTATCAACAACCAGGGACACGGTGACCATTTCATTTTCAGTTTCGATGATCCGGTCATCCTGGAACATCTGAGCAAAAAAGAGGTCCCATCCAGGCATTTTCCATTCACATCAGGCGACAGGGCTTTCCGAGAAGGAGCTTTTGTCAGGGATAATCAAGTTGTTTTCAACATTAATGAAAAAGAAACTTCTATGACTCTAGAAGAATTAGCCTTACAGGGCAGGCATAACCTGTACAATTCGATGGCGGCAGGTATTTCCGCCCGGCTGCTGGAAATCCGCAAGGAGACAATAAAGCAGTGTCTTTCCGATTTCCAGCACATAGAGCACAGGCTTGAATTTGTGGCCAGTATCCATGGTGTTGATTACATCAATGATTCCAAAGCCACGAATGTCAATTCGACCTGGTATGCGCTCGAAAGCATGCACAAAACGGTTGTATGGATAGCCGGCGGGCTCGACAAGGGGAACGATTACGCATCACTGATCCCGCTCGTTACGGCCAAGGTCAGGGTGATTATCTGCCTGGGCAAAGACAACCGGAAGATCATCGAAACCTTTGGTGATCTGGTGGAAACCGTTATCGAAGTGCAAACGGCCGACGATGCGGTAAGAGCAGCCTACAGCCTGGCCCACCGGGGTGAAGCCGTATTGCTGTCGCCGGCTTGCGCCAGTTTCGACCTGTTCGAAAATTTCGAGGACCGCGGCAACCAGTTCAAAAAAGCCATCAAAAACCTCTGATCCTGAGATGACCGGCGAGAACAAACATATGAAAGGCGACCGTGTGATCTGGATGGTAGTCATCCTGCTATCGCTGCTTTCCCTGCTGGCTGTTTACAGCTCGACAGGAACGCTGGCATACAAATACCAGGAAGGAAACACGATCTACTATATGGTCAAGCACATGATCATCCTGGCGCTGGGCTTTGGCCTGATGTACCTGGCGCACAAGGTGAAATACACCTACTACTCACGGATTTTCCAGGTCGCCCTGTACATAGCCATCCTTCTATTGATAGTGACATTGATATTCGGAAAAGACGTAAATGAAGCCAAAAGAGCTTTGCAGTTACCCTTCGGCCTCACCTTCCAGGCGGCAGACCTGGCCAAGCTTACTCTTATTATTTACCTGGCCAGGGAACTGACCAAGAAACAAGAGGTGATCCATGAATTCAAATCGTTGTTTATTCCGGTCATGCTACCTATCCTGGTGGTTTGCGGACTGATCCTGCCGGGTAATCTCTCCACAGCGGTCATGTTGTTCGTGACAAGCCTGGTGCTGCTATTCATCGGCCGCATCCGAATCCTGAACCTGATGAAACTGGTGGGGATTGCAGCGGCAGCTTTTTTACTTTTCATCGGCATACTGATGTTGCTTCCACAGGGGAGCCAGGGCCGTCTGAAAACGTGGGAGAACCGTATGGAGAGCTTTTTAGCCGGTGCTGACCAGGAAGAAGACGACCAGGTCGTTCAGTCAAAAATAGCGGTTGTTTCGGGCGGAATATTCGGAAAAATGCCGGGTAACAGCACCCAGCGGAACTTTCTCTCCCACCCTTACTCCGATTTCATCTTTGCCATCATCCTCGAGGAGTATGGCCTGCTGGGCGGCTCCTTCGTCGTGCTGCTTTATATGATCCTGCTATTCAGAGCCGTGAGGATCGTGACCAAGACGCCCCGGACATTCGGCGCTTTCCTGACCATCGGGGTAGCGTTCAGCCTGGTTTTCCAGGCGCTGATCAACATGGGCGTCGCTGTCGATTTACTGCCGGTGACCGGTCAGCCGCTTCCGCTGGTGAGCATGGGCGGAACTTCGATCTGGTTCACCAGCCTGTCGATCGGTATCATCCTGAGTGTCAGCAAAGAAGTGGGCAAAGGGACCTTCGAAAACGAACCAAAAGAACCGGAGGAGCAATATGTCACGGCCTGATCCACATATCATTATCAGCGGCGGAGGTACCGGGGGGCATATTTTCCCGGCAATAGCCATAGCCAATGCCATCCGCAAAAAGCGGCCGGAAACCCGGATCCTTTTTATCGGTGCAAAAGGGCGTATGGAAATGGAAAAGGTGCCCAAAGCGGGTTACGAGATCAAAGCCTTGTGGATCAGCGGCCTTAAGAGGGAATTGTCAATACAGAACCTGCTTTTTCCGGTCAAAGTAATGTTCAGCCTGGTGAAAGCTATCGGAATCATCCGAAGATTCAAGGCCGATCTGGCTGTCGGAGTGGGTGGATACGCCAGTGGCCCGGCGCTGAGAGCTGCAGGGTGGCTGGGGATTCCTACCGTAATCCAGGAACAGAATTCATTTCCCGGCATCACCAATAAAATGCTCGCTAAAAAAGCGGCGAAGATCTGTGTTGCTTACGAAGGGATGGAAAAGTATTTTCCGGCAGAAAAACTGGTTGTGACCGGCAACCCGGTCCGGAGAGAAGTCATCCTGACGGAAGGGAAAAGACAGGAGGCGGCGGAGTTCTTCGGACTTGATCCTGCGTTGCCCACCGTGCTCGTCATCGGCGGAAGCCAGGGATCCTTATCCATCAATAATACGATCGAATCCCTTCTGCCAGGATTAAAAGAAAACGGCCTGCAGCTCCTCTGGCAGACAGGCCTGAACTTCAGGAACCGGGCCGAAGAATCCTGCCGGGCTGCCGTTTACGATAATGTTAAAGTTGCCGATTTCATCTACCGGATGGACCTTGCGTATGCCCTGGCCGACGCTGTGGTTTCCCGCGCCGGCGCCATCGCCATTGCCGAGCTTTCACTGGTTGGAAAAGCGGTCATCTTTATTCCTCTTCCCACAGCGGCAGAAGATCACCAGATGAAAAATGCCCGCCGGCTTGAATTGCAAGAAGCCGCTATCGTCATCGAAGACAAGAAATCGAAGGAGGAGCTTCCGGGTGTTTTATTTAACATGATGAATGATAATATCTTAAGAAAGAAACTTGAAAAAAATATCGCGACATTCGGCATACCGGATGCTGACGAAAGGATTGCTGACCAAATACTGGGATTAATATCGTCATGAACCCATCATTCGGACATATCAGGAAAATATATTTTCTCGGCATCGGCGGCATCGGGATGAGCGCCCTTGCCCGTTATTTCCGCAGGAAAGGGCTCTCCATCCAAGGGTACGACAAAACCCCGACCACCCTTACCCGGCAGCTCGAAGCCGAAGGGATGGTGATCCATTACAGCGACGATATCTCCCTGATACCGCCGGATATTGACCTTATTGTATACACGCCGGCTGTGCCGGAATCACTTAACGAATATAAATTCCTCGCTTCCAGTGGGATCCGCATGATAAAACGGGCCTTGGCTGTTGGAGAACTGACGGAAGGACGGACCACCGTCGCTGTCGCGGGGACACATGGAAAGACCTCCATCAGCTCGCTGATTGCCCATATCCTGATCGAAGCAGGCCGGCCCGTCACCGCGCTGATCGGCGGAATAGCCCGGAATTACGATTCCAACCTGGTCACCTCCGGGAAAGAGGAGATCATGGTCGTCGAAGCCGATGAGTACGACCGCTCATTCCTGCATCTCCATCCCGATATCGCCGTCATCTCCGCCATTGATGCCGACCACCTCGACATTTACGGATCGACGGGCAGCCTGCAGCAATCGTTCAGCGAATTTGCCGCTCATATCAAACCGGGCGGTATGCTGGCGCTGCGCGAAGGGATTGAGGTTGATCTCAAAGGCACTTTCGAAACCGTCACCTACTCGGTGGAGGGGAATGCCGATATTTCGGCTCTGAGCCCGGTTATCCGCGAGGGCAGACAACGGTTCGACATGAGCCTGAACGGCAGGATGGTACGCGATGTGGCCCTCCGCATCCCGGGCCGTCACAACGTGGAAAACGCGATGGCCGCTGCGGCCGTATGCGTCAAACTGGGTGTGTCGCCGGAACAGATTGCGGCAGCGGTCAGCACCTTCACCGGCGTTACACGTCGCTACGACGTGAGGCTGGATGAGCCCGGCCCGGTGTATATCGACGACTATGCCCACCATCCCAGGGAACTTGAGGCGTTCATATCCGCTGTCAGGATGATGTACCCGGGTAAAAAGCTGACCGGCATGTTCCAGCCCCATCTGTACAGCCGGACGCGAGACCTGGCCGACGGATTTGCGCAAAGCCTTGACCTGCTTGATGAAGCATGGCTGCTTGACATTTATCCCGCCAGGGAATTGCCCATTCCGGGAGTATCATCCGAAATGATCCTCGAAAAAATGAAGCTGCCGCATAAGAAAATCGTGAGCCGCGAACAGGCACTGCAATCCCTTACGGAAAACAGGCCCGAAATCTTCCTGACCATTGGCGCAGGCGATATCGACCTTCTGGTCGGAAAAATCGAAAAAATACTCCGGGCATGAAGAAACTCCTGAACATACTGTTCCTGATCTTCCTGATGGCTGCCGTCATCATCCTGCCGGCTTTCACCGACCTGGAGCACCACCGGAATGTGTACCGTGAGTTCACCGTCGAAGTCCTGAACCAGACCGATAAATCGCTCATAACAACATCGGAGATCCATGAACTCGTCAGGAAAAACTTTGGTGAGATCAAAGGATCGCCCGTATCGATCATCGATATCGATAAAATGGAAAAACTGGTTGATAGTAATCCATATGTCTCAGCCTGTGAGGTTTACAAAACGATGGACTGTGAACTAATCCTGAAAGCCAGGGTCAGGGAGCCGCTGGTGCGGATTGCAAATCAACAGGGAGAGCAATTTTACCTCGACCTGAACGGTTGTGCTATGCCGCTGAGCCCGGCCCATCCTTCGCATGTCACCCTGGCCGGCGGTAATATCCCCGAACGGCTGATGTCGATCGATAAATCGGAAAAACCGCTGGACAAGTTCGATCGGAGCTCCGTTTTGCACCAGATCTACCCCGTTGCATATGCCATTTCCCGGGATGAGTTCCTGGAATCATTCATCGACCAGATCTATATCCACGAAAACGGGGAAATAGAGCTGGTACCCCGCGTCGGTTCACAGGTCATCCTGTTCGGAAGCGGGGAAGATGCCGCCGAGAAGCTGGAAAACCTCAAGGTCTTCTACCGGAAAGTGATGCGGAATATCGACTGGAATACCTATAAAACGATCAATTTAAAATATAAGAACCAGGTAGTTTGTATAAAAAACCCAACACTATGAATAAGTCGGATATTATCGTCGGATTAGACATCGGCACCACCAAAATCGCCGCCATTGTAGGGCGAAGAAACGAGCACGGAAAAATAGAAATTCTCGGATACGGCAACACCCAGTCGATCGGGGTGAAGAGAGGCGTCGTATCAAACATCGAAAACACGGTCCAATCCATCCGTACCGCTGTCGAGATGGCCGAAAAGAGCTCCGGTGTGGAGATCCGGTATGTGAATGTCGGAATTGCCGGACAGCACATCAAAAGCCTGCAACACAAAGGGACCATTATCAGGCGCGATATCGAAAACGAGATCACCCAGCAGGACATCGACACCCTCCACCAGAACATGTTCAACCTGAACATGAATCCCGGGGAGGAGATCATCGATGTGATCGCGCAGGAGTATATTGTCGATGGGGAAGAGGACGTCAAGCAGCCGATCGGTATGCTGGGCAACACACTCGAAGCCAACTTTCATATTATCATCGGCCAGACTGCGGCAGCCAAGAACATTTACAAGTGCGTCAGGAAAGCGGGGCTGGAAGTGGTCGATTTGATCCTTGAGCCGATCGCATCGGCCGACGCAGTGCTCGGCGAAGAAGAAAAAGAGGCCGGCGTCGTGCTGGTGGATATCGGCGGTGGTACGACCGACATTGCCATCTTCCAGGACGGGATCATCCGGCATACGTCTGTTATCCCTTTCGGTGGTGAAATCCTGACGGAAGACATCAAGGAAGGTTGCTCCATCATCCGGAAACATGCCGAAGAACTGAAGATCAGGTTCGGATCGGCGCTGGCCAGCGAAAACCGCGAAGACGAAGTGGTTGCCATACCCGGGTTGCGCGGACGCCAGCCCAAGGAGATCACGCTCAAGAACCTCGCCAGCATTATCCAGGCCCGCATGGAAGAGATCATCGAGCATGTTTATTATGAGATCAAAAACTCGGGATATGAGAAGAAACTGATTGCCGGCATTGTGCTCACCGGCGGCGGTTCGCTGCTGAAACACCTGGCGCAGCTCACCGAATTCATGACCGGGATGGACACCCGGATCGGCTACCCGAACGAGCACCTGGCGCCGGAGACGCTGGACGAAATGGCCAGCCCGATGTATGCCACCGGTATCGGCCTCGTTATCCAGGGAATCGAACGGCAGATCAGGGAACAGGTCAGGTCGGGGAACAAGATGCAGGATAAGGCGCCACAGACCAGGGAACAGGTGTTGCCTACCCAGGCCCCTCCTGCCCCGGCACCTTCGCAGGAACAAAAACCGGAACCCCTCCCCGAAACTGTGGATGATGAGCCTGAAATGCAAGAGAAAGAAGAGATTGAAGATGAAAAACCGGTTGAAAAGAAACCGAGGAACAACGGGTTCCTGAAACGGATCCAGGACTGGTTTGAAGGAGATGAGGTATAGCTTCAGTTATCAACAATCAACCTGTTTATAATTAATCATATAAAAAACAAATCCAATTCAGAAAAGAAATATTTTTAAATTCCTGTAGACCATGAAAGAAATGATCCAATTTGATATGCCGAAGAACCAGTCTTCCATCATAAAAGTCATAGGCGTAGGGGGCGGCGGGTCCAATGCGGTGAACCACATGTTCCGCCAGGGAATCAAAGGTGTAGACTTTATCATCTGCAACACCGATGCCCAGGCCATGGAATCGTCACCCGTCCCTTCCAAGATCCAGTTAGGCGAAAAAGGGCTGGGCGCCGGCTCCGTACCCGCGGTCGGCAGGGAAGCTGCACTGAACAGAATAGAACAGATCCGTGAGATCCTGGAGAAAAATACCCAGATGCTTTTTATCACCGCCGGCATGGGCGGCGGAACCGGCACGGGCGCCGCACCGGTGATTGCCCAGGTGGCCCGCGAACTCGGTATCCTGACCGTCGGCATCGTGACCATCCCCTTTGCTTTCGAAGGAAAGAAAAGGAGGACACAGGCCGATGAAGGTCTCCTGGAATTGAAGAAATATGTCGATACCCTGGTGATCATCTGCAACGACAAGCTCCGGGAGCTTTGCGGCGACCTCAAGCTCTCTGCGGCTTTCGACAAAGCCGACGATGTGCTCACCACGGCAGCCAAAGGTATTGCCGAGATCATCACCGTTACCGGCTACATCAACGTCGATTTTGAAGATGTTAAAACGGTAATGAAAGAGAGTGGTAAAGCCATCATGGGCTATGCCCAGGCCGAAGGCGAGAACCGCGCCCTGGATGCGGTGAAAGGCGCCCTCTCTTCTCCCCTGCTCAACGACAATGATATCGAAGGCGCCAGCAATGTGCTGCTCTACATCACCTCGGGCGAAGAAGAAATTTCGATGGATGAGGTGACGGAAATTACCGACTACATACAGCAGGAGGCCAAATCGCAGGCCGAGATCATCTGGGGCAACGGCTACGATGACAAACTGGGCAAAAGTATCAGCATCACGCTGATCGCCACAGGATTTGAACCGCAAAAAAAAGGGGATGCCCAGGATAACCGCGTTGTCCACACCCTGGGTAACCAGACAGTAGCGGCAACGCCCGTGCCCGAAACGCAGGCCATCGACGACAGCCTGATGAATGCCCGGACCTTTGAGCTTCTCCGGAAACCGGCCATGGAAGAGACGGCAGAGAATGAAGCCGTTGAAGAAGAATCGTTTAGCGAGCCCGAAACCGCTGAAGCGACTGGCGAAGAATCCGAAATGGAGACCGTCAGCGTCGAAGCGCCGGTGATGGAGGAAAAACAGGAGATGAATATCCCCGAGCCGGAAGACCGGACGTTTGTTTTTGAATTTCAGCAGCCCGAAGAGATCAGCCGGGAAGAGCAGGAAGTGGTGCAGCCCGAATACCAGCCGATCGTCAACCGGATTGGCCGGGACGATCAGCCCGAGCGCCCTGTATCCGGCAAACAGGAGGAGATCAGGCCGTTCGAGGTCTATGTCAAAAAGCCGGGTGGCGAAACATTCCGGGATACGGAAAAGGTCTTTACGCGTCCTTCGGTGGATCTGCGTTCACAGGAGCGGATTGAGCGGCTGAGGAACCTGAGCCTGAAGATGCACCAGGAGAGCGTGATCGAAGAGTTGGAGAATGAGCCCGCCTATGTCAGGCGGAATGTGGAACTAAAGAACTTCACCTCATCAGGCGAAGCCCATGTTTCAAAATATTCGCTGTACGAAGATCCTGAGACCCGGAATACGGAGATCCGGTCGGGGAATTCGTACTTGCATGATAATGTTGACTGAACCCGGATAATAACAGAGCCATGGACCTTGAGAATAGGATCAATACGGATATCAAGCAGGCGATGATGGCTAAAGATAGCCGGAAGCTGGAGGCTTTGCGGGCGATCAAAGCGGCCTTGCTGCTGGCAAAGACGAGCAAAGAGGCGGTGAACGGGGAAATTTCGGATGAAGCGGGCCTGAAACTCTTACAGAAACTGGTCAAACAGCGGCACGAGTCGGCTGAGATGTACACGGCCGGCGGGCGCACCGACCTGGCGGAGGTAGAGTTGTACCAGGCATCCGTTATTGAGGAGTATCTGCCTAAACAGTTGGGAAAGGAACAGATCAGGGCCGGTTTGGAGCAGATCATCCGGGATACCGGCGCATCCGGGCTGAAGGATCTCGGGCGTGTGATGGGACAGGCGTCGAAGCTGTTTGCCGGGAAGGCCGACAATAAAGTAGTGGCGGAACTTGTAAAGGAACTGCTGGGAAACTGATATTTAAGATAAGCATATCGCAAAGATGTGTTCTTTCATGATTGGGTTTGACAAAACAAAAAGGCTGCCGGGATGGCAGCCTTTTTAATTTCGGTATTTCCACGAATCCAACCCATTTAACATCCCCCCTCGGTTTATATAAACTGATTCTAAATCTGCTCATTCTATTGATTTAAGGATAATAATTTCTTATATTTGATGCAACTAAATATTTTCTGAACAAGTAAGTTGCTTGAAGGGGAATATTTCCTTTAGATCATAAATGTCCAAGCTATTCTTCGTTTGAAACAAGAAGTATTATATTATTCAATAATTTCTAAAGCCATGAAAGCAAAATTAAGGATCAGCATGGAAGTGTTTTTAACCTGTAGCATTCTTGTTTCCATTTTAACCAATTGTTCACAAGAATCAAAATATAGTTGTGATGAGGAAGTTAATCAATGGGTTAAATATCATTTAAAGGACTTGCAAGACATTACCCGAACTGAACTAGCAGGTTATCCTTTTAATTATCAGGTAGCGATATTTCGATCGCTTGATGCTGATAAAAAATCTGAGATATGGATTGAAAAGGTTGATAGTATTCAATTATATAATTGGCCTCAAAATTTTTATCCTTATATTGATAGCTTGAAAACGAGAATCCAAGCAGACTTTTTCGAAGCAGAAAATGCGACTTCATCAAAAGCTTATTGTAGTACATTACTAAGCTACATATTAAGTTTACAAGGTATTGATACAAGTCAGGTAGTCTGCAGTTTTTACACAATAATGACAATCAGCGAAATAGAACAAGGCGTTTATGCTCAGCAGCCGGGACCTCAGAATTGTATTTGTAATTGGGATATAACTTGTTCGATACTTAATGCAGGACTGTGTGAAGATGGTCTGGATGGATGTATGGCAACTGATGACGGATGCGGATTCCTCTATATGTACTCTTGTGAAGGTGATTGTACAGACATGGTTGTCAAACCTGATGAAAATTAACATCTTTTATAAAAGATATCTCAATATTAAGGGAATTAAGACAATCATTATCACGTTGCGTGGTAATAAATACTTCATGTCGCTATTCCCTTTCCTGGTTTTAATTCCTTCTTTTTTAATAAATACAAGGGAAATTAATTTCTTCATTTATAATGGATGTATCATTTATCTAATAACAGGGTATTGGAAACCATCAGATGCAAGTCTTCAACTAACAATAGTCAGGAGTATAACTAATATCTTCTTTTTAATTTTTATTATTTGTTTTTTTGTTTTCGTCGAGTATCATCACAAACTTGAAAGTACTTATATTTTTAAAATTTTACCTTTTATATTAATTTGTATACCAGCTTTTTTTCTTTCCTTTTGTTCAGGTTACTTCCTTAGGTATAAAATCAAACGATCAACACTGGGTAGATTTATCTATCTTATACTCTTAATTAATTTATTGATGATTAATTCGGGAGCCTTCGGTTGGGCCATGCAATGTAGTATGGGAGGATTGCTATTTATCTATGGTGGATACAAACTAGCTACAACGAGACTTAAGCAAAATAGCTTAGTATTATTTTCTTTAAGTGGTCCATTATTTTTAATTGAATCGATCTTTATGTTTAAGGATGGTCTCTACCATTTATTGCCAAATATCCTTATTTTACTTTTTGGAACAGGAATAGGAATAGGCCTAAAGATATTATTTTTAAATGGACGTCATAATATATTTTATGTGTCTTTATCATTGGGGCTATTATTTTCATTATTATGTTACTTCATCACTCTTAATTGGTGTGAATATGTATTTACTATAAAAGATGATTACAGAATTAATAATTTCGAATTAAACTTTAGAACCCTGGACGGGCACGAAATGAACAATAGTAGTTTCATGGGTAAATTAACCGTCCTATATTTATGGACAACCTCCTGTAGAGTATGCTTTAAGAAAATGCCCGAGGTTGAAAAGTTAACCAATACCTTTATTAAAGAGAAAGATATTCAAATCTTTTCTGTAGTGGTACCAAATAACGATTATGACTCAATATGCATTTCGACCATATTTGAACTTTCAGAAAAATATGCTATTAATTATGGTATTTCAATGGATCCTGTAAGTATTGTCAATGAGAATCTTAATTTTAACTCTTTTCCACTTGTAATTGTAGTCAATAACACCGGAAATCTTATATATAAAGGCAGGTTCAATAATAATCCGTTGGTCTTGGTCAACAACATTTCTTCCATAGTAAAAAAAGAATATACAAATTCCATTCTTATAGATGAATAAAGTACTACCCAAAATTCAGTCCACGGTTTAAGTTGAAAAACGATTAATTTTACCCTTTGCAATCCTGAAAACCAGATAATTGATGTACCCCTCCGGAAATTCCACAATCAATAGGTACAATCCCAATGGATATATCAGTTCGATAGCACGAGGTGATACGGAAAAAGATATCTGGAGGCTTGAAGAAATGAATCCCCGCGGGCAAATCAACCGGTTTGCACTCGGAAACGGAACCGTTTCTTTATCGATCTACTACCTTCACACCGATCATCTTGGCTCGCTGTATGCCATTACCGGTGATGACGGCCGGATTGTCACCCAGAACGGTGAAGAAGCCGTTTACAGTTTTGATGCCTGGGGCCGGCGGCGGAATCCCGTTAACTGGACCTACGAAGGATTACCAACCGGTTTCATTATTGACCGCGGTTTTACTTTCCATGAACATCTCGACGAGTTCAGCCTGATCAATATGAACGGCCGGGTCTATGATCCGGTCATCGGCAGGTTCTTAAGCCCCGATAATTACGTTCAGGGCGGCTTCACGCAATCGTTTAACCGGTATTCGTATTGCGGGAATAATCCGCTTATTTATAAGGATCCGGATGGAGAAAAATGGGAGTGGTGGAATTGGGCAGCAATAGCATATGGATTAGGTATCATCCCGCCCGGTACTATTGAGACAATGGCAACGACATTTATTGGTGAAGCCTCACTGTCAGGAACAATAGGTTTATTTGATGGTGGATTTAACGAAGCCAACCGACGTGCCACCAATTCCTGGCAAATCTCAATGGGACTTTTTCAAGTAGATGAAGACCAGGGTAATAGTTTCAATCAATTTTTACAGGTTGTATCAAGACATACCTGGCAGCAACCAATGACATTAATAGGATATGAATATGCTAATTTCTGTAATAATACAGGCAGAATCGAAATAGATTATTTTCATGGCGCAACAGTTGTCACTGATCCAGGGATGAAATCTGCAGTATCTCTTGGAGGATATATAACTATCAATCCAAAATATGGAGATATAGATTATAGTAATTCTACATTACTTCATGAATATGGTCACTTTCTGCAAACAAGGCAGTGGGGAGGATGTTCATATATACCAGGAGCCATATTAAGTGGCTTAAGTGCCTCTGAATTAGATTGGAGGAGCACAAAGTCACATGATGAGATTTGGGTAGAACAAGATGCAAATGCTAGAGCAATGGCCTATCTTGGCGACAGACTCACGCCCTTTCAAAGATATAATTTCGACTGGCACCATCCGAATCAAAAATATTTTGACAGCCGGTTTATACGAAATTTGATATTTACAGATTTATTTTTACTGTATTTAATTGATTTAAAATGGTCAGACTAGTACATCAACTAAAGTATTTGTTTTATATCTTCCTGTTTGCAGCAATAACTGGGTGTCCGGAAGAACTTCCGGAAGACGACATGAATATTTATATTGAAAATAATAGCAATTCAAAACTAGTTGTCTTTGCCTCTCATAATGAGCCTAATGAAGTAATGGATACTACATTGGTTTCCGCATTCCCATGGGGTACTATTGATAATATTAATAAAGAGGATATTTTACAACCTCATTCCATTGTGAATGATTACTATTACTCAGAACATCTTAAAAAGATTTTAGAACAAGGGTGGATGCACTATTTCATTTTTTATTATGACTCATTATCATTAATCCCCTGGGAACGAATCAGGGACGAGTACATTGTGGCTAAACGGATTGATTTCGACACCTGGGAAGACCTGGAAAACTGTAATTTTAAAATTGAATATCCATAAAACTTCTCTCTAAAATCCAGACCACTTGTTTACTTGAAAATTGGCTAATTTTAACCATGGTCTTTAGCGAAGATAAAATAAATGAATCGCCACTACTGTTTTGCCACAATCAACAGATACAACCCCTATGGTTATCTCAGTTCGATAGCCCGGGGCGATACGGAAAAAGATATCTGGAGGCTTGAAGAAATGAATCCCCGGGGATTATTGGAACGATTTGCCCTGGGATATACCGGTCGGAACAGGATTGCGAATTTTATACTGCTGTTCCTCTCGGTATAACTTAACGCGCATGTAATTACCCGATTCGGCATGCTGCATTTTGCATTTTTGATCAATGGAAAAACGTGCCATCGCGCGATGGCGCATTCTAAATTGAACGAAATTCGATCCGCCAGCTGGTGGACAGCATCGGGTAATTTTTCGAGACTCCATCTCATTTCCTTCGAGACTCCATCTCAAAAAATCGAGATGGAGTCTTAATACGCCCTCCCCGTTTCCCTCTTCAAACCAGCAGCATAAAAATATTTTATTCCGACCGGGTATTTTTACTCGAAAACCGGATTAACAGGAAGAAATACATGATCCGGAGGTTGCACATTGCGCCCTTTTAAGATATGTTCGATACTTTACCATACAAAATCAATGGTTATGAATGAGGAAAAATCGTTACTGGTTCCCGAGGAGGTGATCATGAGCAAGATTTACCTGATCCGGGGCAGAAAAGTTATGCTTGATATGGATCTTGCAGAACTTTACGGAGTCGAAACCAAACAGTTGAAAAGAGCCGTAAGGCGCAATATTAGCCGTTTTCCGCCGGATTTTATGTTCGAGCTTTCACAAGATGAATTAGTAAACTTGAGGAGCCAAACTGGCACCTCAAGTTGGGGCGGAGTCCGTTATTCTCCTATGGCTTTCACCGAGCAGGGAGTTGCAATGTTATCAAGTGTTCTGAACAGCAACAGCGCAATTCTTGTCAATATTCAGATCATACGGATTTTTACCAGGATGAGAGAGTTGCTCCTGGCTCATAATGATATTATTGAAAAACTCTCCATTATCGAACAGAAAATAGCCGATCATGACGACAAGATCCTGCTGATCTTCGGGTACCTGAAACAACTCGAACAGTACCGGCAACAGAAACAAGAGCAACAGGAAAGAAAACGCATCGGCTTCAGGCGGGACGGCCGGGAGTAGCGCCAATGAAATAAAAAGAGGCTGCCCGATGAGACAGCCTCTTTATATTTTCAGGTTGAATAACCGGTTGCGCTATTAGTCGCCCAGCTTCTGCCTTACAAACGCCGTTACGGTCAGGTCTTTATCGATACCCTGAAGATATGTCCGGATATTTTTCGTGTTATCCTTCACATATTCCTGGTTAAGGAGGGTATTCTCGTTATAGAACTTATTGAGCTTGCCGATGGCGATCTTTTCCAGCATATTCTCCGGCTTTCCTTCATTGCGTGCCTGGTCCATACCGATCTCGATCTCTTTTTCGATGACGCTCTTGTCGACATCGTCGCGGTCGATGGCAATCGGGCTCATGGCAGCGATCTGCATAGCCACATTGTGTGCCGCTTCGGCTACGGCAGGGCTCTTCTGGTTCATCCCAACGAGCGTTGCGAGCTTGTTGCCAAGATGATTGTAGGCCGATACTAACGGAGCGCCGACAGTATGATATCCTGCCAGTTCCATTTTTTCGCCAATTTTACCTACCAGATCCGTCAGGTTCTGCTCAACAGTCCGGCCGTTCAGGTCAAGGGCCAGCAGGTCGGCGGTTGAGGCCGGCTTTTTGGCTATGGCCAGGTCGATAACGCCTTTCACGTAATGGATGAAATCATCGCTCTTGGCCACGAAATCGGTCTCGCAGCTAACTTTCACCAGCGCGCCAAAGTCATTGGCATCATTGGTCTTTGCAATGACGATCCCCTCAGTTGCTTCTTTATCGGCACGTTTGGCAGCGACTTTCTGACCTTTCTTGCGCAGCACTTCAATCGCTTTCTCCGTATCGCCGTCGCTTTCGATCAGGGCGGCTTTGCAATCCATCATGCCGGCCCCGGTGATCTGTCTCAGTTTATTAACTTCAGCAGCAGTAATATTTGCCATAATCAAATTTCTTTAAATGTTATTTTCTGGTTTTAGTAAGCCCTCTGCGCGGACGTTTACCTGCCTCGGCCATCCGGTCTTCTTCTTCTTTCTTGGCTTTGGCCAGTTTCTCAAGTCCTTTTTTACGCATAGCTTCCGCATCTTCTTCGTCGTCCAGTCCGTCGACCAACAGGTTCGGCTGATCGAATTCGTCACGGTCATCATCTTCTCCGCGGGCTTCCTTATCTATCTTCCTTTCTGCAAGCCCCTCTTCCACAGCCTGTACCAGGACGCGGAGGATCAGCTCGATTGATTTCGACGCGTCATCATTGCCCGGGATCGGGAAATCGATGATGTTCGGATCGGAATTGGTATCGACGATCGCGAAGGTGGGGATATTCAGTTTCCGGGCTTCGGCGATGGCGATTTTTTCTTTCAGGATATCGACCACAAAAATCGCGGAGGGGAGGCGGTTGAGTTCAGCGATACTGCCGAGCTGCTTCTCCAGTTTCTGCCTTTCGCGGTTGATTTGCAGCCTTTCCCTTTTCGACAGGCTCTTGAAGTTGCTGGTCGACATGAGTTTGTCGATCGAGCCCATTTTGCGCACCGCCTTGCGGATAGTGGCAAAGTTGGTCAGCATACCGCCCGGCCAGCGTTCGACCACATAGGGCATTCCTACTTTTTGCACCTGGGTGGCGACGATTTCCTTGGCTTGTTTCTTGGTAGCGACAAATAATATTTTGCGCCCCGACTTGGAGATCTGTTTCAGAGCGGAGGCCGCTTCTTCCAGTTTGGCCATCGTTTTGTAGAGGTCGATGATGTGGATCCCGTTGCGTTCCATAAAAATATAGGGCGCCATGTTGGGGTTCCATTTCCTGCGCAGATGCCCGAAATGTACTCCGGCATCCAGTAATTCTTCGAAAGTTGTTCTTGCCATTAATTTGTAGATTTATGTTTACCTTCTGATTAAGCAACCCCCGGGTAGCAGTCCGCATGCAGCGGCGATGGTCCCGGGCGTTTAGATACTAAACACTCTTTATCGGGGAGCGATCCGTTAACGCTTGCTGAACTGGAAGCGCCTGCGAGCACCGGGCTGTCCGGGTTTCTTGCGTTCCACCATGCGGGGATCTCTGCGTAAGAGGCCTTTATCTTTTAATGCTTTCCGGAATTCGGGGTTCAGTTTGACCAGTGCGCGGGCGATGGCCATCCGGAGTGCTTCGGCCTGGCCCTTGTAACCACCGCCGTCGAGATTGACGTTCAGGTCAAACTTGTTCTCGGTCTGGGTAATTTCAAATGCCTGGTGTACCGTATACTGAAGCACTGCGGTCGGAAAATATTCTTTCACGTCACGCTTGTTCACTTTGATCTGGCCATTGCCTTCCTTTAAAAATACGCGGGCGATGGCTGTCTTTCTTCTTCCGGTTGCGTTAATGACTTCCATATTGATTATTTAATGGTATTGATATCGATTTCTTTAGGAGCCTGGCCCTGGTGCGGATGCTCGGGACCGGCATAAACGTGAAGGTTTCCGAAGATAGCCCGTCCGAGCCTTGTCCTGGGGAGCATGCCCCTGACAGCTTCCTCGATAAGATAGGTCGGCCTTTTCTTCAGCATCTCCTTCGGAGAATGGTGCTTGTCACCGCCCGGGTAACCGCTGTAATGCACATAATCTTTTCCTTCCAGCTTATTTCCTGTCAGGACGACCTTTTCCGCATTGATAATCACAACATTGTCCCCGCAATCCACATGAGGTGTAAAATAGGGCTTGTTTTTTCCGCGGAGAATTTTAGCGGTCTGTGATGCCAGCCGTCCCAGCACCTGGCCTTCAGCGTTGATCAAAATCCACTGTTTCTCAACAGTTTCCTTATTCGCGCTGACGGTTCTGTAACTCAAAGTATCCATCGATGGCTATGTTTCAAATATTAAATCGTTTACCTTCTGAAAATGGGGTGCAAAGATAGAATGATTTTTTGGTATTAACAAACAGAAGTGGAAAAAATTAATAATGAATGCGAATCAAGGGCTGATCTTCACAATTAACAAACATTACAATATTAAGACTGTCAGAAATCAAAGCTTATCCCCAGAGTTAGGCTTCTCGGCATACCGTAATGAGATGGATTATTAATATAACTTGCATAAAGATACCTGTAAGACTCCGAATCCAGCGCTTCGCTAATTTGCTTCTGCGATTCGGGCGCTGTCAGGTAGCCATTATCATCAGGCTGGCCCGTAAACCTGTAGACTTTATAAATCAGCTTCTTGTCAAAAAGATTCCGGATCGTACCATACAATGTCAGGTGATAACGGCCATCGTTAAAATGAAATCCCTTTTCGACCTTCATATCCAGGAAAACCTGGGCGGGAATAGTTTCATCAGATTTATAATCCATATACGTGGAACCATCCACCGTTGCCGAAGAAAGATAATATACTCCACTTTGAAGCTGACTAAACAATCCGATCCCCAAACCGCTGAATATCGCATAATTAGCCGATCCTGCCGGCCCAAGGTAGTCTTTCCCGAATCCTGTATTGAATTGAAAATAACCTTTCAACAGGCTCTTAGGTACTAAATAGTCATACAAATGATAGGCCGGATTATCCTTATTGAACAATAAATGATAGGACAATCCATAATTGAATCCGGAAATTTTACCAGATATCCCTCTGATTGCCAGGTCAGCGCCATATTGGGCAAATGGCTTTTCCTCATTCTGAAACGATTTATAGCTTTTCGGGTAGGCTCCATAAAACGTTACCGGATAGATCATGTTACTGAAATAATCTACGAAACCCTCTACCGTGATAACAATTTTTCTGAGTGGCATCGCCGATATACCCAGGCGCAATTTATCAGTTCTTTCCGGTTTCAGGGATCCGTTTGGAACCCAGGTTGATGCATTATTAATAAAATAGTAAGATGCCGGATTGGAAAAGGTTAATTCGGGATAAGGGTCCTGGACTGAAGAATTGTAGGTGAATGCCACCATTACTTTGTCCTTGAAGTTCTTTTGAACACTGATCTGGGGCAGGAAGTTGAAATACAGTTGATTACCAGTAAATACAGATGTCGTAATATGCTCTTGATCCGGATTTATTAAATACGGGCAAATGCCTGAACCGACGTCCAGTACAGCCGGATTATCAATGTTTAAGCCATCCTCATCAAACCATTGATCACCATAACGATAACCCGTGATCCGTGTCGGATGATTTTCATTATCGATATAAACCACATAATGATCATCCATCGACTGGGGTACTTTTTCCAAAAAATCAGGATTAAACCCTAATTCGCCCACAGTATAGGCTTCATAAAATAAGTAGGGATCTTTCAGAACCTGCTGATGGGCATCGAATAGATCCATCCTTAATCCGGCCTCAACCGACCACCCCCGGAACTCCGCCTGATAGTCGGCATAAGCGGTATAATTCATGGGTGTATAGGCCCCAACCGGACGGATATATTCTCCTTCCCCATCCGTAGCTGTGAAAAAATCCTCAAAAGCAACTTTATTCCCGTTCTTATTGCCTAAATGATCATATCCGCTGTAAGTAACAAAGGAAGCAATGCCATCGTTCAACAGCTCATCAGCAGAAAACATATCCAGGGAAAACAATTCCTTTCCGACATCAATCGTGTGTTTTAAACCTTCTTTGTCAAAATAATTTATTGTACTTGTGATGAAATCATAGGAATCGATATCGATAAAATCTGTTCCGTCCGGGTCAAGCCCAAGCGCTTCCCTCAGGTTCCTGTCAAAGTAATGTTGGCTGGCTGCATCATATTTCCTGTAGAAGAAAACGGAGTCCCAAAGTCCACCTTCATGGACTTCAGGATTTGACAAATCGAGTTCGTTGATATGAAAATTGGTCATAGAGCGCATTAAACCCCACAGACCCACCGGGTTGGCCCGATAGGAAGAATAACTGTCTCTTCGGAACTGAAACCCAATTTTTATCTTATGGTTGTCAAGCTCCAGCATACCACTCGCAGCAATATTGATCCTCCTGTTATCCTCTTTTGAATAATAATTATAAACAGTGCCGGTATTATTCCACAGACCATAAACCTTGTCAGGATTCTGACCATTCAGTATCCCTCCTCCCAATTGGATCTGGTCTTTGTTTCCGTAGTGATTATCCGGTTCACCAACAAAGATGTCAAAATACGACGAAGTATAAGCGGCTAATCCCGGATTTATTTCACCCGGTGAAAAATCGACCAGGGTATCGTAGTCCCAGGAATTCAGTATCAATGCCTGTTCATAATACGTATCACCGACCTGGATAGAGCCTAACTCATAAGTTGGCCTTTTGAATGTCTCAAATTTTCCAACATATCCGTATTTGAAAAAATCATCGCCATAGTCGGGATCTTCAATCTTGTTCTTCTGAATCGAGTAATTACCTTGCACCTGATAGGTAAACCGGGTTGATCTCCCGGATTTAAGAATCTGACCGAGAGTAATGTAATTGTTTGAATATAAGGTTGATTGATCTGGATTCTTATCCTGGTTAAAGAAAAAATTGTCATAGACCGGAATGGTTTCCTTTTTTTTCACCGTGTATGTGCCCAATTTCAGAAACATCCCATTTCCAGCTTCCGCACTCACAGAAGCATATAGCGAAAATCCTTTTTTAGCAGCATTTGAATTAAAATAAGACGAAACAGCATTGGTGGCATGGGTGAAACAAGCGTTTGGGTAAGTACCACTAAATTCAGAAGGGCGAAGGGATTCATCCGCCAGATAGTCAAGGTAGTCTGCAGATGCCTGGTCTCTCCCGATATACGAAGGGTTTGGATCAGATGCAGAAAACAAGCGGCCTGCCAGCGTAAAGTTCAGTGAAGTGGAATTGTTTTTTCCGGGTGTTTGTTTGATTAACGGACCGGAAATGATTAACTGCAGGTCTGCGTCATTGAACTGCCCATGAATTATGCGGGTGGATGGTTCCAGGCGGATGGTCAGGCTGTCGGATTGCCGGAGCGGCTCAAGCCGGGCATAACCGGTGATGGTATTGTTGCAGGTGAGAAAATCATGAAAATCATTAAACTTAACTTCACCGATCAGTCTGAGCGGCATTTCTTCGATAAAATCCATCGGGATCCCGTCAAATAAGGTATAATCGCCTGAAGTGCTGAATCCATCTATTAAAAAGGTTCCGGCGGCGCTGTTCCGGTAAAGAGCCGGATTTAACTGAAAAATATCAGACGTTCCGGTAAAAGGAAGATGCCCGAATAAGCTGGCATTGAAGTAAGTATTATCTGTTAACGGATTTTTGCTATCGGATGAAATAATTATTGATTCATTTTGACCGTTAACAACTGTGCAATGAATGATCAAAAACATGATCAAAATCGATCCAATAAATTTGATTTTTTTCATAAAACCGAAAGAACTTAAAGGAAAAGGTTAATAATTTCAAGAGCATAAATATAAATATTTTACTAATTTCGGCATCCCTATTCGAAAAAGCAATATGTCGATTGAAGTCAGCAATGTAATTAAAATTTACGATACGCAGAAAGCCCTGGACAATGTTTCCATGAGTGTCAAACCCGGTGAGATTGTCGGACTGCTCGGTCCGAACGGCGCCGGGAAATCCACGCTGATGAAGATCATTACCTGCTTTATCCCGCCGACGGAAGGGGCTGCTACCATCTGCGGGTACGATATTTTCGAGAATTCGCTGAAAGTGAGGGAAAAGGTCGGCTACCTGCCGGAACACAACCCGCTCTATCTCGACATGTATGTTGGCGAATATCTGGAATTCGTCGCCGGAATCCACAAGATCAAAAGCAATGTAAAGTCCAGGATCGGTGAAATGATCGAACTGACGGGTCTGACCGATGAGCGGAAGAAGAAGATCGGAGCTTTGTCGAAAGGGTACCGCCAGCGCGTCGGGCTGGCGCAGGCGCTGATCCACGACCCGGAGGTGCTCATCCTCGACGAGCCGACGTCGGGCCTTGATCCCAACCAGATCAGCGAGATACGCCACCTGATCCGGTCGGTCGGGGCGACAAAAACGGTGATGCTGTCGACGCACATCATGCAGGAGGTGGAAGCGATCTGCGACCGGGCCATCATCATCCATAAAGGCCGGATCGTGGCCGACGATGCAACCAGGAACCTCACCACCGGCATTAAAAACAGGAACCGGATCACCGTAGAGTTCAGCGGTAAAATCGACAGCCAGGATTTTAACCGGATAAGCGGGATTACCGGCATCGAAAGAAAAGGCGAAAAAACCTGGGCTCTGGAAACGGCCGAAGGAAGAGATATCCGCGAGGAATTGTTCAGCCTGGCCGTAAGCAAAGGCATCGCCATACTTTCCATGAACCGGGAAGAGCTGCGGCTGGAAGAGGTTTTCCAGATTCTGACTCAAGGCTGATTCATATTCCTTTTATTCATAGATTTGTGCCCTTAAAAGTTTTAAAGCGTAATAGGATGTTTCAAAAGTCCTTCGTGGAACTTTATGAAACCTTCGTGGAACTTTTAAAGGTCTCTTTTACACGAAGTTACACGAAGAAGACACGAAGCCACACGAAGTATTCTTAAAAAAATTTTACCTTTTGAAATATTTTCTTTTTTCATAATTAAAAAATAAGATATAATGAGCTATTTATTTACTTCGGAATCGGTGTCGGAAGGTCATCCCGACAAGGTAGCCGACCAGATATCAGACGCCCTGCTGGATGAGTTCTTACGTCACGATCCCGAATCGAAGGTGGCCTGTGAAACACTGGTAACGACGGGCCTGGTTGTGACGGCCGGCGAGGTGCGCACCAAAGGGTATGTCAGTATCGATGAAGTCGTCAGGAATACAATAAAAAAGATAGGTTATACAAAGGCAGAATTCAAATTCGACGCAGATTCGTGCGGGGTGATCTCGACGATCCACGGGCAGTCGGACGATATCTACCGGGGCGTGGAGAGAGGATCGAAAACGGAAGAGGAAAAATACAGGCAAGGAGCAGGCGACCAGGGGATGATGTTCGGATTTGCCAGTACCGAGATGGACAATTTCATGCCGATGCCGATCGAAGTAGCGCATATCCTGCTGCAGCAACTGGCCCGGATCCGCAAGGAGACGAACCTGATGCCTTACCTGCGGCCTGACGCCAAATCGCAGGTCACGATCGAATACAACGAAATGAACCAGCCGGTTAGGATCGATACTTTGGTTATCTCAACGCAGCATGACGAATTTGACAAAAATCCGGACATTATGCAGGCGAAGATTAAAGAGGATATTCGGAATATCCTTATCCCGATGGCTTTAAAAGAGATGCCTGACCGGATCGTCAGGTTGTTCGATTCGGAGTATAAGCTCTATGTCAATCCGACGGGCAATTTCGTCATTGGCGGACCGCACGGCGACTCGGGCTTGACCGGAAGAAAGATCATTGTCGATACTTACGGCGGCCGTTGCGCCCACGGGGGCGGGGCATTTTCGGGGAAAGACGCCTCGAAAGTCGACCGTTCGGCAGCGTATGCAGCAAGACACATCGCTAAAAACCTCGTTGCGGCAGGTGTTGCCGGAGAGGTCATGGTGCAGGTGGCTTATGCGATCGGTGTCGCCGAACCGGTGGGTTTCCTGGTGAATACCAGCGGAACGGCAAAAGTTAAAGATAAGAATGGCCTTATCATGTCGGATAAACAAATCTCCGATATTGCGGGTAAGTTATTTGACCTTCGCCCTTATGCCATCATTAAAAAATTCGGCTTGCAGAACCCCGTTTTCAGCCCTACCAGTACCTACGGGCATTTTGGCCGGGATCATTACGAGGCAGAGGTCGAAGTGTTTTATGAAGACAGGGATACTTTCAGAAAAACAGTGATTGAAAACGAAAAAGAGGTTGAAAAGATCTTCAAAAAGGTGACATTCTTTGGTTGGGAAAAGCTTGACGCAGTGGAAGCGATCCGCTCCGCGTTTGGCATTTGATATCTGGCATTGTTCATTTGACAATAAATGTTACATTTTGCGTTTTGCGTTTTTCATTTTTCATGGCATTTTTCCTTTTATGTTTTTCATTGAAAACTGATGAAAATTAAGTTAGGTACCATCCTGGTCATTGCATTCTTAACATTATCCTGCACTGCTCAGAAAGGAGTCCAGGTTGCTCTTTTGAAGTACAGTGGCGGAGGCGACTGGTATGCCAATCCTACGTCGCTGACCAACCTGGTCCGGTTCTGCAACGATAACCTGAAGATGGGCATTGAGGCCGGTTATGCTACGGTTGAAGCGGGCAGCGCAGAGATCTTCAATTATCCGTTCGTACACATGACAGGCCACGGGAATGTTTTTTTCAACGAAAGCGAAGCTTCAAACCTGCGGAATTACTTGCTTGCCGGGGGCTTTCTGCATATCGACGATAACTATGGAATGGACCCGTTTGTCAGGCCGCAGATGAAAAAGGTCTTTCCCGAGCTCGATTTTGTGGAACTCCCGTTCGACCACCCGGTCTACCATCAGAAATTCAATTTTCCCAACGGTTTGCCCAAGATCCATGAGCATGATAATAAAACACCGCAGGGATTCGGGTTGATTTACGAAGGCCGGCTGGTTTGTTTCTATTCTTATGAGACCGACCTGGGCGACGGCTGGGAAGACCAGGATGTGCACCACGACTCGGATGCCACGCGGCAAAAGGCGCTGCAGATGGGGGCGAATCTGCTTAGCTATGTGTTTCAGCGGTAAATTGAAGAATCGTTGCATGCAACGATCCTGCAATTTACCGTAATTCATTTTGTACGTAAATTCAACAATTGGGCTTCGATCACCCTGATCTTTGATTCGGCGTCGGACTGTTTTTTGCGTTCCATCTCAACCACTTTTTCCGGGGCGCTGTTCACAAACTTTTCATTGCTGAGTTTAGCCATAACCGTGGCCAGGAAACCGCGTGCATATTCAAGATCAGTTTCGAGCCTGGCAATTTCCGCCGGGATATCGATCTTCTCCTCCTCTACCGGGATGTAAAACTCGGTTGAACCGACGATAAAAGTCAGCGCTCCAGGTACCTTTTCCTCTACATATTCCAGGTCAGCCAGTCCCGACATTTTTTTGACGACACAGTCGAAATAGGTATCCGGTTCCTGGCCGTGGTTCTTTTTGACCCGGAGATGGATCTTGTCTTTATTCGGGATGCCTTTTGCGTTCCGTTCGTTCCGGATGGCCATGATGACTTCGCGTTCCCTGTCGAAATGCTTCAAAAGCTCGTCGTTGTATTCTCCCGCCACCGGGAAAGGTGCGATGATGATATCGTCGCCGGTGGGGCGGTCGGCCAGCCGGTGCCAGACATCTTCAGTAATAAAAGGCATGAATGGATGCAGCAGCTTCATCAGGGTTTCGAAGAAAGAGATCGTTTTTTCATAGGTCTCCCGGTCGATCGGCTTCTGGTATTCCGGTTTGATCATCTCCAGGTACCACGAACAGAACTCGTCCCAGGTCAGCTTGTAGGCCGCCATCAGGGCATCGGAAATACGGAACCTGAGGAAATGGTCGTCGATCAGGGCCAGGGTCTGGTTGAGCTTGTTTTCAAACCATGCCGTCGAAGCCCGGTTCGTTTCCGGAGTCTCCAGGCCGGGATCAACCTGCCAGCCCTTCACCAGGCGAAGGGCGTTCCAGATCTTGTTGCTGAAGTTCCTCCCCTGCTCGCACAATGCTTCATCAAATGGCAGGTCGTTGCCGGCGGGCGACATGAAGAGCATGCCGATCCTGACGCCATCTGCTCCGTAGTGGTCCATCAGCAGGATCGGATCGGGTGAATTGCCAAGCGATTTCGACATTTTGCGTCCCAGCTTGTCGCGGACGATCCCGGTGAAGTAAACATTCCGGAAGGGTACCTCCCCCCGGTATTCCAATCCCGCCATGATCATACGGGCTACCCAGAAAAAGAGGATCTCCGGGGCGGTCACCAGGTCGTTGGTCGGGTAATAATAACGAATATCTTCATTTTCAGGGTGCCTGATCCCGTCGAAAGTGGAGATTGGCCAAAGCCACGATGAGAACCAGGTATCCAACACATCCTCATCCTGTTTAAGATCTTCCGGCTTCAGTCCGGGCATATTAAATTCCAAACGGGCTTTGGCCAGGGCCTCTTCAGCGGACTTAGCCACGATAAAATCACCATTGGGAAGGTAATAGGCCGGGATGCGCTGGCCCCACCACAATTGCCTGCTGATGCACCAGTCGCGCACATTCTCCATCCAGTGGCGGTAAGAATTTTTAATCTTCGACGGGTAGAATTTAACATCTTCATTTATCACCGCATCCAGCGCCGGTTTTGCCAGTACATCCATCTTCATGAACCACTGGAGCGACAATTTAGGCTCGATAACCTCGTCGGTCCTTTCCGAATAGCCCACCTTATTCGCATAATCTTCTATCTTAACGATATGGCCTTTGGCTTCCAGTTCCCGTGTGATCTTTTCACGCACCACAAAGCGGTCTTCGCCCACGTAAAGGATGGCTTTTTCGCTCAGGGTGCCATTGTCGTTGAATATATCGATCGATTCGAGCTTGAACTTCCTCCCGATCTCATAGTCGTTGATATCGTGAGCAGGTGTGATCTTCAGGCAGCCTGTACCAAATTCCATATCGACATATTCATCGGCAATGACCGGGACCGGCCGGTTGAGCAATGGGACCAGGACTTTTTTCCCGGCCAGGCTTTTATATCGCTCATCATTCGGGTTCACGCATACAGCCGTATCGCCGAGGATAGTCTCAGGGCGGGTCGTTGCTATCGTAATGAACTCATCATCGGAGCCTTCAATAAAATATCTTATATAATACAGTTTGGAATTGACCTCTTTATAGACAACTTCTTCATCCGATAGAGCGGTCAGGGCCCTGGGATCCCAGTTCACCATTCTTACACCCCTGTAGATCAACCCCTTATTGTAAAGGTCGATGAATACGGTGATAACTGATTCATAAAGTGCCGGGTCCATAGTAAAGCGGGTCCGGTCCCAGTCGCATGAAGCGCCCAGTTTTTTAAGCTGTTCCAGGATGATCCCGCCATGTTTTTCCTTCCATTCCCAGGCATACTCGAGGAATTTCTCCCGTCCGATATCAAATTTATCGATCCCTTTCGCCCTGAGGCTGGCCACCACCTTCGCCTCCGTAGCGATAGAGGCATGGTCGGTACCGGGCAGCCATTCGGCATTTTTCCCCTGCATCCGGGCACGCCTGACCAGGATATCCTGGATGGTATTGTTCAGGATATGGCCCATATGCAACACGCCGGTCACATTAGGAGGAGGGATAACAATGGTATATGGCTCCCGCTCATCCGGTTTTGAACTGAAATATTTCTTATCTATCCAGTGGCGGTACCACTTCTCTTCAATCTCCTTCGGGCTGTATTTGCTGGGAATATCCATTTTATTGTGTATCGGTCGGTATCGAAAATAAACGGCAAAAGTAGAAAAAAAAACCGACGGGAAATCCCGCCGGTTATTGGAATTGTGCTCCGACGGGTAAATCCGTCGGTTATTGGTTCACCTATTCTTCTGCCTTCTGGCAGCCGCTGTGGTTTTCCAGGTAATACTCCCCGATTTCGCGGAAGTTCTTCATATTTTCCGGGCTGAACATAGATGAAAAGTCCATATTGCCCGTCATGGTCATCATGAAGACACCGTCGCCTTCCCATGCAATCAGGGCAACTTCCCGGGTTCTTCCCTCCTCTCCCCTGAGCATAAGCATGCGCATCTGAACCTTGTCGGCCGAAACGGTGAGGATTTCCCGGTAGGCTTCTTCGGATGCCGCTTTTTGCATGTTCTTCCAGATCTTATCCGGCGAAATCTTCGTGGAATCGGATTGGACTTTCATGATCCGGATACTTTCAATGCTGTTCAGCATCTCCCTGATCGCGGTATTATCTGCCGTCTTTTCCCATTCGAAGCTGGTCGATCCCGGTAAGATCTGCGTCGTCTGAATACCCGGTTCGCTGACATACTTGTCATATAGTTGGGTGAACGGCGTTTTCTGGGCCATGGCAAAGACCGGCAAAACGGCAACCAGTATGATTAAGGTCAACTTTTTCATGGAATGATCGTTTTTTGAGCTGTTACTTGTTATCATTCAGCTTTTCCAGGTTATCCATCCCTTCGAAATTCATCGTTTTGGATAGTTTACCGATGGTGCTCATATCGATCAATCCGCTGATGGTTATGAATCCGGCCTCTTTCTCACCGTTGATAACCAGGAGTAGTTCGCCGATCTTGTCACCTTTTTTCTGGGCCAGGAATTTCACTTCCTCGCCGGTTTGTTTCACGACCATCAGTTCGCTGTAGCCGGTCACCTGGAGCTTGCCGACCTCGCTTTTAAAGCGTGCCAGTTCGGCGTCATCCGCATTTTCGGTCTCAAACATCAGGATCTTGATCCCTTCGAGTTGTTCCATCATCGTTTTCACCTCTTTCATATCCGGATCATCGGATTCGATATCGGCAAACATTCCAAAGAGCTCTTTGGAAATGCTCACCGTGGTGTATCCCTCTTTTCCGCCATATTTATCAAACAGCGCAAGTGCGGAGCTATTCTGGGCATAAATCATCTGTGCGCTCATCAGAAGCAGCATTGTTAAAGCTGCGAGAATTGTACGTTTCATAGTTGTTAAATTAATTGTTTGATTATTAAATTGTTCTAATGTTCTATTGTTCAATTGTTGATGATTAGTTTTTCTACTTTTTCGACGTCGCTGAGGCGGTTCACTTCGCTGACGGCTTTATCATAGGAGCCGACTGGTTTAAGCTGAGTCAGGCCTGTTTCGATAGCATTGACCGATTTCAGGCTGCGGGTGCCCTGGTTGAATTTCGAGGATACGAATTGAAGGATCTTCCTTGCCTCCATGTATGCAACCTGGGGATCCTTGTATGTATCTTCAATCTTTTTCGGGAAAGGATCGAACCGGACAAAGATGGCGATGAGGATCAGGATGGAAGCGGCGACACCTGTCAGCCAGTAGATCCAGGGCCGGCGAAGGTCGATCAGCGGGGCGATCTTTTCTGCTTCAGGAATGGTTTCCAGCCGGTTTTCCAGTCTCGGATTTTCCAGAAGCACCTTCTTTTCTTCCCTGATTATTGAAAAGTAAACCTTAAGATTCATCCACTTTTCCGGAACATCGCCGCCAGAGAAAAAATCTCTCAGAATTTTCTCTTCCGGAAGAGAAGTCTCTCCTTCGAAATACTTCATCAGCAATTTTTCAATTTCTTGCAAGTTCATAATCGTGCATTTTTAGAATTGTATCCCTGACTTTCTTTCTGGCCCTTGACAGGTTCACCCTTACCGCATTGACATTCAGCCCCATAACTTCGGCAATCTGCTCGTATTCATAATCTTCAACATCTCTCATGTGCATAATAGCCTTTTGATGATCAGGCAACCGGGCAATGATCCGGTGGATGAATCCATTGAAATCCGTATTCTCAACCACGTTACCCGGGTCATTTCCAAGGGATGAATTCAGTTTATCCGAAATCCTTTCGGTTTGAAAACTCTTCGATTTGATCCGGTCAAGGCACAAATTTTTTGTCACAGTCATCGCAAAGGCTTCAACACTGGAATACCCACTAAGTTCATTTCGTTTTGTCCAGAGTTTAACAAAGGCATCCTGAACGGCGTCTTCTGCTTCCTCCGTTGCTCCGAGCATTCTCAGCGAAAGCCTGTACAACTTGTTTTTCAATGGAATGACCTTTATTTTAAACTCCTGTGGACTCATCACGGGTAAGACGAATTTTACCAGACTTCATTACATCAACTGTATAAATTTCTGCAATTTTTACCGAAAACTGAACGGAACTTTGAAAAGATCGATTTTTAATTATTTTTGTCATCCTTAAACTTTCCGGATTCAAAATAAATCTATAAACAAACTAAAACCTAAAGTTATGATGAAACAACATCCCAGAGGGTTGTTAGCTGCAGCCCTGGCCAACATGGGAGAACGGTTCGGTTTCTACACCATGATGGCGATCCTCGTATTGTTCTTACAGGCAAAATTCGGCCTTTCAGGCACTCATGCAGGGATAATTTATTCGGTATTCTATTTTTCAATCTACATTCTGGCTTTTGTAGGCGGATTGATTGCTGACAAGACAAGAAATTACAAGGGGACCATCATGATCGGCCAGTTTGTCATGGCAGCCGGTTACCTGTTGATTGCCATCCCGACAAAGACGCCGGTGCCAAACCAGGTCTTGTTTCTTATCATCAGTTGTATCGGACTGTTTACTATTGCTTTCGGCAACGGATTGTTCAAAGGCAACCTGCAGGCGCTCGTCGGGCAGATGTACGACAATCCAACCTACGGAAAAATGAGAGATTCCGGTTTTTCGCTCTTTTACATGTTCATCAATGTCGGGGCATTGTTTGCACCTATTGCCGCCATTGCCATGCGGAACGGCTGGCTTATGCGCCACGGGTATGAGTATAATCCCAACCTGCCGGAACTTTGCCACCAGTATCTAAAGGGCACGATCACGCCGGAGGCGGCTACCAAACTGCAGACCCTGGCCTCCGAGGTCAGCACTGCGGGGCCGGTAAGCGATCTGACATTATTTGCCAACGATTATCTCAACGTTTTCGCTACCGGATTCCATTATGCTTTCGGTATTTCGATCATTGCCATGCTGATCTCCCTGACGATTTACCTGGTCAACAAGAAGATTTTCCCCGATCCGTCGCTCAAGGTCAAAACAGTGGTGAATGGTGAACATCATGAAATAACCATGGATCCCAAAGAGGTCAAACAGAGATTGTATGCTTTGTTCGCTGTGTTCGGCATTGTTATCTTCTTCTGGTTCTCTTTCCATCAGAACGGATTGACACTCACCTATTTCGCCAAAGATTATACCGATCTCAGCGGTATCCGGATCAATCTCGGAGTCATGGAGATCAAAGGAGCCGAAATTTTCCAGTCGATCAACCCAATATTTATCGTCCTGTTAACGCCGATAATTATGGGAATCTTCGGATGGCTCCGGGCCCGGGGCAAAGAGCCATCAACTCCGAAGAAGATCGCTATCGGGATGCTCATAGCCGCAACAGCCTATTTAGTTATGACAATAGGATCCATGGGATTACCGCTGAAATCGGAGGTTGAGGCAGCCGGCGGAATGGCCGATGCAGAGCGCGTTACGCCAATGCTGCTGATCGGCACCTATTTCATCCTGACGGTCGCAGAGCTTTTCATCAGCCCGCTGGGCATTTCATTCGTATCTAAGGTGGCTCCGCCGCAGTACCAGGGCGTCATGCAGGGAGGATGGCTCGGAGCGACTGCCATCGGGAACCAGTTGCTGTTCATCGGCGCCATTCTTTACGAAAGTGTGCCGATCTGGCTTACCTGGAGCGTATTCGTCGTAGCCTGTTTCCTCTCCTTCCTGACCATGCTGTTTATGGTAAGATGGCTGGAACGTGTAGCAAAATAAGTTGTATCCCTGGAATCATCACCGTCGGTTCAACAGCTATGCCGAACATCTGAAAAAACAGTTCGGGGGGAGGGTACAGAAACTGGCTATCGATGCGGGCTTCACCTGTCCCAACCGCGATGGGTCCAAAGGGCTTGGCGGATGTACCTATTGTGATAACGATGCTTTCAATCCATCTTATTGCAAACCCGAAAAAACGGTCAGTCAGCAGATTGTAGAAGGCATTGAATTTCACCGGAAGAGATACCGGCGGGCGGCAAAGTACCTGGCTTATTTTCAGCCTTATTCGAATACCTATGCTCCCCTGGCCAGGCTGCGGGAAATCTACCGGCAGGCCATCGAAATCCCTGAAATAGCAGGGATTGTGATCGGAACCCGGCCCGATTGCATCGACGTGGATAAACTGGAATACCTTGCAGAATTGGCTAAAACGCATTATGTGATGCTTGAGTTTGGGATCGAATCGTGCTATGACGAGACGCTTCGCCGGATCAACCGGGGCCATACGTTTTCGGAAACGGTGGAGGCTCTTGATTTGGCAAAACAATACAGGATCAAAACAGGTGTTCACCTGATCTTCGGACTACCCGGCGAAACACGCGATATGATGCTACATCAGGCAGAAATCATTTCAAACCTTCCGGTTAACACCATAAAATTCCATCAGTTGCAGATCATCCGGGGTACAAGGATGGAACGGGAATACAGGGAAAAGCCGGACGACTTTGCCTTTTTCACTCTGGAAGAGTATATCGATTTTGTGATCGACTTTGCCGAAAAACTAAATCCTTCCATTGTCATCGAACGTTTTGCCGGCGAAGTGCCTCCCCGATTCCTGGCCGGTCCGGGCTGGGGGCTTATACGGAATGATCAGATACTGAGGATGATCGAGTTAAGGATGGAGGAAAGGGGGACATGGCAGGGAAAAGGGAAAAGGGAATAGGAAATAGGGAATAGGGAAAAAGGAATAGTGAATAATAATAGTATTAGGAAATAGGGTTGGAATTGAATGGTGGTTTTTTTTTCTGTTATTTCCGGAATTATCTTTTTATATTTGCCTTTGTGCATTCTTATAGTGTTAACCAAAAAATAAAGCTTTATGAAAAAGTTATTACTACTATCGTTATCGTTGCTCTTCACCTGGGCTGCCTTCTCACAAGGTGCTTTGTACACCGATGATTTTGAAGGCTATGCGGTGGGAGATTACATTGCTGAAAGTAATCCGACCTGGTGGACCACCTGGAGCAATGATCCCGGTTCGGGCGAAGACGCATACATTTCTGACAATTTTGCCAGCAGCCCGACCAAATCCGTTTTTGTCGATCCGGACGACGGCCTTACCGACCTGGTACTTAAATTGGGAAATAAGACCAGTGGAGCATATATACTGAGTTGGAATATATATGTTGAGGCCGGATACCAGGGCTATTACAATGTTCAGCATTTTGAGTCGCCGGGAATAGAATGGGCCTTTGATGTATGGTTCTATGATGATGGAACCGGAGAATTAATGGTTGGCAATGTTTACTATCCATTTACTTATTCTCCCGGAGCGTGGACCTCGGTTGAGCATGAAATCAATATTGATGGTGACATGGCAAAACTTTATATCGATGGTGTCCAGGTCCATGAATGGCCCTTCTC
Organism: Bacteroidales bacterium; assembly: GCA_017991835.1. Taxonomy (GTDB): domain Bacteria; phylum Bacteroidota; class Bacteroidia; order Bacteroidales; family JAGOPY01; genus JAGOPY01. The sequence continues at coordinate 281,031 of JAGOPY010000003.1, forward strand.
CTATCAGACACAGGAAACCACCGGCACCAATCAGCTTGGCGGAGTCGATTTCTGGACCGATGATGCTACTTACAGGTTTTATCTCGACGATGTTAATTTCGCACCCATGCCCATTACGCTCTATGAGGATGACTTCGAATCATACAATGTCGGTGATTATGTTGCCGAAAGCATTCCCGACTGGTGGACCACCTGGAGCAATGATCCCGGTTCAGGAGAAGACGGATATTTTTCCGATGATTTTGCACACAGCCCGACAAAATCCATTTTCGTGGATCCGGACGACGGCCTCACCGACCTGGTGCTGAAACTCGGAAACAAGACCAGCGGTGTATATTTCCTCGACTGGTATATGTATGTTGAAGCCGGATACCAGGGCTATTATAATTTCCAGCATTTTGAATCGCCCGGTATCGAATGGGCTTTCGATGTCTGGTATTATGACGATGGCACCGGCGAATTAATGGTAGGAAACATTTATTATGGATTCACTTATAATCCGGGAGAATGGAATAAAATTGAACATTATATTAATATCGATGAAGATATCGCCAGCCTGTCCGTCAACGGGGTCCAGGTACATGAATGGCCTTTCTCTTATCAGACACAGGAAACCACCGGTACCAATCAACTGGGTGGTGTCGATTTCTGGACAGATGATGCGACCTACAGGTATTACATCGATGACCTCAAATTCACCCAGCTTGGAGCCGAATCCAATCCTTCTATTGCCGTCAATCCGGCCAGCATCTCAACATCTGCTGCAGCAGGCACAACGGTGACCGTACCTTTGACCATCACCAACAACGGGACAGCCGACCTCACTTATGATCTGAGCGTCTTCTACCCGATGGAAGGCCAGAACCAGCCGGCACCAGCTATCGAAAATCCGGCTTCTCATTCCAGGTCACTGGGATATGCCATGGATAATACTACGGATCCAAATTATCGCCCCGCTGCGTATAATCCTGTAACCGACGATTTTCTCCTGCATTATGACGGCGACAATGCCGATGCATTCTCATGGGGGCCCAATCCGCCTTATACCATTGTAAATGCCGCTATGTTCCCACCCGAACTGACACTTCCGCAAGCCGGAACTTATATCACATCTGTGATCATGTACTTCAATATGATCGGAACTGACTTCAGGGTGCGTATTTACGGTCAGGGCAACGGTTATCAGCCGGGAACCATGCTGGTCGACCAGCCGTTCACCCCGTCTGAAGCTACATGGACAGAAGTTGAACTGGACAATCCCGTGTATATCACAGGAGAAGAGATCTGGGTAGGTTACCAATACACACAGCCGTCTGCCGACATGTTTATCCCCGGTGTGGATGCCGGCCCTAATAACATCAACGGCGACTGGATCTCATTCAACGGGATTTCCTGGAACCATCTGACCGATTATGAAGATACCCGTAACTGGAACATCCGTGCCATGCTTACCGGTACCCCTGTCGATCAGTGGCTTTCAGCCAATCCCACTTCAGGAACCGTAGCTCCGGGCGAATCGGTCACTGTTAATGTGACTTGCGATGCTAACGGCCTCGAAGCAGGCGTTTACGACGGTATGGTGCGCATAATGAGCAATGATATGCAAAATGCCCAGATTGACGTACCGGTTACCTTCACTGTGACCTCCGGCGGCACCATGACCTCCATCATCCTCGATTTCGAAGCCCAGGAAGACTGGTCGCTCACATTTGATCCCTGGACCACCGTAGATGTGGATGGATCAAACACTTATGGTATTGAAGGTGTTGACTTCCCGCATGCCGGCGAGCCCATGTCGTTCATCGCCTTTAATCCGGCTACTACCGAACCGTCCTTAGCCGACGATCCGGAACTCCAGCCGCACGGCGGCGTCCGCTTCGGAGCCGTTATGGCTTCTGCCGGGCCGACTTACGAGAATAACGACTGGCTGATCTCCCCGCAGGTTACCCTGGGAATGAATTCCTCGCTGACGTTCTGGGTAAAAACATATGTCGACGACTGGGGATTGGAAAGATACAATGTGCTGATTTCAACCACCGATAACGATCCGGCCAGCTTTACCCTGATTTCCGATCCACCCTATATGGAAGCTCCGACAGACTGGACTGAAATGTACTACGACCTGTCTGCTTATGACGGACAGACTGTTTACGTCGCTATCCAGGGTGTTACAGCCGATGCGTTCATCTTTATGGTGGATGACATTTCCATCGACTACTATACGGGAACTCCTGAAATCGGTAATGTTAACTTCTCGGTTTATCCTAATCCGGTTGTTAACGATATGACGATTACCAGCGATTCGGAAATGAACAGGATCGAAATTTTCAACCAGCTCGGACAGAAAGTGTTCGCCAGGGACATCAAAGAATTCAAATACAGAGTGAATGCCAGCGAATTTGAGAATGGAGTGTATTATATTCGGATCACCGCTGAAACCGGAGTTACTACTCAAAAAGTAACAATTAAATAAGCATTTCTTTCATTATTAATGCCATAAGACAAGAGGCTGCCCCTGATTCAGAGGCAGCCTCTTTTTTTTGTTTTACCATTAACATTAATGACTTTATATTTTGTTGGTTTGTATTGAAAGATTTATCCATAAATTTGAATCATTAAATTCTAATTCAAACAATATGATGAAAAAATTACTATTGATTTTTGTCGGGCTTGCAGCCATGTCTTATTTGCAGGCCCAGGAAGGATGGATTGAGAAAAATTCCAACCTGACAGTCGGTAATGGTATCGGACAGATCTCCGTCGGAATGCTGGATCAAACAGCCTTGTGGGCTCTGCCTGTCGACGCTACCGGCGCTATCGTCGATGGCTTTACGCGTTCACTCGACGGGGGCCAGACCTGGTATCCCGGCACATTCAATGCCGGCGACGGGCTGTCGCAACTCTTTGCCATCAATTCCACAACCTGCTGGGCCGTGTTCAACACCGGAGCCACCCAGGGACTTTACAAAACCGAAAACGCCGGGGCCACCTGGACCAAAAAAGGTAATGCATATGGCAGCTCATCCTTTGCCAATATTCTTCACTTCTTTAACGAAGACGACGGAGTTGCACAGGGTGATCCGGTAGGCGGATATTATGAAATTTATACCACCAGCAATGGCGGTGAGACCTGGACACGCGTTCCTTCAATCAATATCCCCGCACCTACCAGCGGTGAATACGGTATCACCGGAAACTATGACGCCGTGGGCGATCATATCTGGTTCGGTACCAATAAAGGGAGGATCTTCCATTCGGCTGACAAAGGGCTCCACTGGACAGCTTCGCTGACGACCTTCGGCGCAACGACCGTCGTACAGCCCGAGTTCTCGGATGAACTGAACGGCATGGCATTCCGTTCCTATCTGGATCTCGGTCTTGAGCCTACATTAAGCATTACTCATGACGGTGGCGCTACCTGGGAATCGGTCAATGTAGCCGGCCCGATGTATGCCCGCTATATTACCTATGTTCCGGGAACGACGGCCACTTTCGTCGGATCAGCCAGTGCAGAAGGCGAAAACGGCATATCTTACACCACGGATGGTGGTTATACCTGGGCGGCTATTACAGAAGGCTATGATTTCATGGCATCGGTATGGCTTGATAACGAAACAGGCTGGGCAGGTTCATTTGCACGGTCAAGCCGCAGCGTTGGTGGTATGTACATCTACGACGGACCTCCGCTGGAAGCTTTTGAAGTACCCGGAATCGCTTTCAATCCCTCTGAAATCGTCGAACAAGCCGAAGCAGGCGGCGTCGAATCACAAATCCTGACCGTATCAAATACCGGCGGAGTTGACCTGGTCTACAGCGCTCATGTAGTTTATGTCCAGCCTGCTAAGAGCGCTCCGCAGACTATTCTTGCTGCCCAGCCGTCTCCTGTCAGGGAAAATGGAGGCAGCAACGTGATCTCCACCGATCCTTCCTACCGCCCGGCCGCTTATAATCCGCCGACGGATGATTTCCTCCTCCATTATGACGGCAACAACGCCGACGCATTCTCCTGGGGGCCGAATCTGCCCTATACCATTGTTAATGCAGCTATGTTCCCGCCCGAACTGACCCTTCCGCACGCCGGAATGATGCTGACCTCGGTGATCATGTATTTTAACATGACGGGCGATGATCACAGGGTACGTGTTTACGGTCCCGGTAATGGCAGCGGTCCCGGCGAAATGCTGGTCGATCAGCCTTTTACACCTACTGCTGAATCCTGGACCGAGGTAGAACTCGACAATCCGGTCTATATTACAGGTGGAGAACTCTGGATCGGCTACCAGTATACACAGCCGGTCGCGGATATGTTCATTCCCGGCGTCGATGAAGGCCCGAATAATATCAACGGCGACTGGATTTCGTTCGACGGCGTGGTATGGAACCACCTGACCGACTATGAATCCAATGTCAACTGGAATATTCGCGGGATGCTTACCGGCGAGCCGGTAGCTCAATGGCTGGCTATTTCATCCGATGGCGGTACAATTGAAGCGGGTGGAAGCGATCAGATCACCGTTACCTGCGATGCGGCCGACCTGGCACCCGGAACCTATCATGCAGCTATCCGCTTCCTGAGCAACGACCCGGATTTCCCATCCGTAGACGTTCCGGTCACATTCGAAGTAACCGAATCAGGCTCACTTCAGTCAGTAATCCTCGATTTCGAAGCCCAGGAAGATTGGTCGCTGACTTTTGATCCGTGGACCACTGTTGATGTCGATGGATCCGCTACTTATGGTATCGAGGGTGTTGAATTCCCTCATGCCGGCGAACCCATGTCGTTCATCGCCTTTAACCCGGCGACCACCGAACCTTCCCTCGCTGATGATCCGGAACTCCAGCCACATGGCGGCGTCCGCTTCGGCGCTTGCATGGCATCGGCGTCACCGACTTACGAAAACGATGACTGGCTGATCTCACCGGCGGTGACTCTCGGAATGAATTCCTCTCTTACCTTCTGGGTTAAGACCTATGTCGATGACTGGGGCCTGGAAAGATACAATGTACTGATCTCCACTACCGATAACAATCCGGCCAGCTTTACCCTGATTTCCGATCCACCATATATGGAAGCTCCAACCGACTGGACAGAAATGTACTACGACCTCTCCGCCTATGACGGACAGACCGTGTATGTCGCTATCCAGGGCGTTACGGCCGATGCATTCATCTTTATGGTGGATGATATTTCGATCGATTACTGGGTCGGGACACCTGAATCGGAGGAAGTATCCTTCTCGGTCTATCCCAATCCTGTTGTCAATGAAATGAATATCACCAGCAATACTGAAATGACAAGGGTTGAAATTTTCAACCAGCTTGGCCAGAAGGTGTTTGCAAGAGATATGAATGATCTCAGGTACAAGGTGAATGCCGCCGAATTTAACAACGGCGTTTACACCATTCGGATCACAACCGAATCAGGAGTTACTACTAAGAAAGTGACGATCAACTAAGCTGATTCGATCATAACTTTATGCAAAAGGCTGCCTTTTTTAGAGGGCAGCCTTTTTTAATTCTGCGACTAAAGCCGTCGGTTCACGAAAGGTCTTCTTCCGACGACTAAAGCCGTCGGTTCACGAAAGGTCTTCTTCCGACGACTAAAGCCGTCGGTTCAAAGACCTTTTTATTGTCAGGATTTAGCTTTCTTTTTTCTTCCTGCAGACGATAATGCCTGGTCGATGATCCATTCGAGCTGGCCGTTTACGCTCCGGAATTCGTCGGCAGCCCATTTTTCGATGGCTTCATAGGTTTCCGGATTCAATCGCAATACAAAAGTTTTTTTTGCCATCCCCGGTCAGATTTAGTTTTTATTGATGCAATGTACCGGCATTAATTACCGGAGCGGCATCTTTATCAGAGCATAATACGACCATCAGGTTGCTGACCATCGTCGCTTTTTTATCTTCGTCGAGATCGATGATATGCTTTTTGGAGAGTTGCTCCAGGGCCATCTCGACCATGCTGACGGCTCCTTCGACGATTTTAATACGGGCAGCCACAATAGCGGTGGCTTGCTGCCTGCGGAGCATGGCGCCGGCGATTTCTGCAGCATAAGCCAGGTAGCTGATACGGGCCTCAATCACGTGGATACCGGCAATGGCAAGCCGCTCCCGCAGCTCATTCTCCAGTACATGATTCACCTCTTCCCCACCCGAACGCAGACTGATCTCCGACTGGGCATCGTCGAAATTGTCGTAGGGATAATGACCCGCCAGTTTCCGGATAGCCGATTCGCTCTGAATTTCCACAAAATGTGCGTAATCATCCACCTCAAACGCGGCTTTGAAGGTGTCTTCCACTTTCCAGACCAGGACAATACCGATCATAATTGGGTTTCCAACCTTATCGTTCACTTTGATCGGTTCGCTGTCGAGGTTGCGGGCCCTGAGCGAAATCTTTTTCTTTACATAAAACGGATTGGCCCAAAAAAATCCGTTCTCTTTAATTGTTCCGATGTAATCGCCGAATAGGATCAGCACCATCGATTCATTGGGATTGACCACCATAAATCCCGGCAGGATAAAAAACGGGATCACCAGGAATGCAAATACCCAGCCCTGATCGGCAATAAAAGCCATTGAAATAATTGCTCCTAAAACAAGGATCACCAGGGCCAGGAAGATGTAACCGCTCTTGGGTTTGAAATTGACTTCTTTTTCCATTTTTAATCTATTTTAATATTATTTTGATATTGCAATAATACTATTTTTTTCATTACAAATTATTTTTTCTTTTTTTTAATGAACGCGGATGACACGGATAGTACGGATGGGCACGAATAAATACCCGTTTTAATCCGTCCAATCCGTTTTATTCGTGTTCTAACTTTTCGGTTCTGAACGCGGATGACACGGATAGTACGGATGGGCACGAATAAATACCTGTGTTAATCCGTCCAATCCGTTTTATTCGTGTTCTAACTTTTCGGTTCTGAACGCGGATGACACGGATAGTACGGATGGGCACGAATAAATACCTGTGTTAATCCGTCCAATCCGTTTTATTCGTGTTCTAACTTTTCGGTTCTGAACGCGGATGACACGGATAGTACGGATGGGCACGAATAAATACCTGTGTTAATCC
>JAGOPY010000012.1 GCA_017991835.1 Bacteroidales bacterium
TTCATGCCCATTCCACCCGAATCTCCCGTTAAAACCCTTTCTTTATCAAACCCAATCCCATCATCCAGGTAGGTCAGTTGAAGCATATCTTCGATGATCTCGAGGTCGATTTCAATCCGGGAAGCCCGGGCATGCCTGATCGTATTGTTGATCAGCTCCGTGATCACCCGGTATAATACGATCTCAACTGTCTGGTCAAAACGCCGGTTATCCAGCCTGTTGCTGAATTGGATCCGGATTTTCGGCACCAGGTTGATCTTTTTACAGAACGACTCTACAGCTTTAACCAGGCCGAAATCCATGATCAGATGAGGTGAAAGGTTATTGGAAATGGCCCGGGTGCCTGAAATGGCTTCATTGATCAGCTCATTGGTCTGTTTCAGCATTTCCACCTTCTCAGCAGATTCCAGGTCGCCCGACTCCAGTTCATTCACATACAGTTTGATCGTTGAAAGCAAAGGCCCAAGTCCGTCGTGCAAATCTCTCGAGATTCTCTCCCTCTCCTTCTCCTCCGCCCCGATCACAGCCGTTAATATTTTACGTTCCATCTGTTTACGCTCCGTCGTTTCACGGGCTATTGAGATAATCGCCTCCTGCCCCATATAATTGATGACCCTGCTTTTCACCTCCAGGGAGATCACTTTACCCTCTTTCGAAACGTGCTCGGTTTCATAAACATGACGGCCATTCTCAATGATCTTTTTAAGGTTCGGTTCCACCGTATCGAAATACTTAGGGGTTTTCAGGTCTTTGAAATTCTTCTGCAGCAGTTCCTGCCTGCTGAATCCCAGTGCCTCGCAGGCCACCTGGTTGGCTTCGATCAGGTTCCCCTTAAGATCGGCCAGGTAAATTTCATCGCTGCTGTTATGAAACAGGGTGGTAAACCGGGTTTCGAGTTCATGGCTGATGTTTTCCGCTTTCTTTAACTTATAAAGGATCCGTCCGATCATAATAACAGCCACGGCCATTATAGCCGAAACTATGATCCCCAGCCAGTTGGAAAGAAGAATCAACCCGGTTGAAATATCCCCGTGAGTTATGGCCATCACTTCCACAATCCGCCTGAAAGCCATAAACATGAATGCGACAAAAATCATGATCCAGGCCACTTTGGCCCTGGAAGCCCTTAACAGCCATAAAGCACTGACGGCTGCAACAACCTGCAAAAATGCGGAAGATATCAGGCCAATTACGGTTATCATAATGATTTTGTTGTGTATTATAAAAATTCAAACATACGATTACCAATAAAAAAAAGGCTGCTCAGACGTATGAGACAGCCTCCAAACGGCTTTTGCCTTAAATATCCTATTCTTTTTTAGCGGGGACGTCCTTTTTTGGCTCTTCATCATAATCGCCGCTCATCCCTTTTTTAAATTCCCGGGCTCCTTTACCTATTCCCTTCATCAGTTCGGGTATTTTCCTGCCGCCAAAAATCAAAAGAACTACTGCCAGGATCAGGAGCCATTCCGTTCCGGAAGGCATCGATAAAAGAGGTAAAAACGTATTCATATTCCTGATATTACAAAATGAAAAACAAAGATACGAAATAAGGCATATTAATTTTCTAATTTTGTTGAATAGAATGATATATTTTATGAAACGATTCTCATCCCTGTTTTTTATCTTTCTGATCACTTTTTCTGTGAAACTGCATGCACAGGAAAAGCAGCCCGCGCTGACGCATGAAATGACCCCTGAGGAAGAACTCAGGAAACATGAAATTGGACGCGACTTTACGCCAACCGATCCGCCAGCCGCACCCCGCAGCATTGCTGAATTTGAGGAGATGCAGAGTGTACTCATCCGTTATCCGTTCGGCATTCCGATGAGCCTGATCAAGGAGATGGCGGAAGATTGCAAAGTAAAGACGATTGTTGCGAGCGCTGCGGAGCAGCAGCAGGTGCTCAGCCAGTATCAATCGGCAGGGGTGAATGTAGCCAACTGTGAATGGCTTATCGCACCGTCAAATAGCTACTGGACGCGCGACTACGGCCCCTGGTGGGTGGCCGACGGCTATTCCGATATTGGAATCTGTGATTTCCCTTATAACCGGCCCAGGCCTTTCGATGATAATATTCCTGTTGTTCTCGCCCAGCAGATGGGAGTCCCTCTGTATGGCATGAACCTGATCCACACCGGTGGCAACTGGATGGATGACGGGGACGGACTTGCTGCATCCACACAACTTACCTGGACCGAAAATCCCACACTGACGCACGCCGACATCGATACGCTTGTGAAAGATTATCTGGGTATTAACAGGTATATCCTTCAGGATGATCCGCTGGATGAATACATTGAACATATCGACTGCTGGGCCAAGTTCCTGGACGTTGATAAAATATTGGTCGGACAGGTTCCCCCTTCCGATTACCGTTATCAGGATTATGAGATGATCGCCAATTACTGGGCCTTCCAGACCAGCGCTTACGGTAATCTTTTCCAGGTTTATCGTGTTTACACACCCGGTACCTATCCCTACACGCCATATACCAACTCCCTGATCCTTAATAAAAAGGTGTTTGTTCCCATTACCGGAAGCCAGTACGATGATGAGGCCATTGAGGTTTACCAGGAGGCCATGCCGGGGTATGAGATTGTCCCGGTCCTTTTTGGCAGCTGGGAAAATACGGATGCGCTCCACTGCCGGGCAAAAGGGATTGCAGATATTGGAATGCTCTATGTAAATCACCAGCCGATCCTGGGAAATAAGCCATTCCAGATGGATTGGGACTTATCGGCAGAGATCGTTCCCTATTCGGGGATGGGGTTGATCAGCGATTCCCTGCGGTGTTATTATAAAGTAAATGAAGGGGATTACCAGTCTGTTCAACTGGAGCAGATTAATGGATATCATTACGAAGCCACTCTCCCTCTTGTTGAACCGGGCAGCCAGGTGTCGTACTACCTGCGTGCCGTTGATCTTTCGGGAAGAAGAAAGAATCACCCTTATATCGGCGCACCCGATCCGCATGTTTTCACAGTAGGGTATTCCGCTTTAACTGTGGTTTATCCCGACTCCATGATCTATACCTCCGGCGACCAGATGGTAACCGGCCAGACCTTCAATGTTTGTAATTATACCAATAGTGAATCGGTGATCAATGATATTGAAAGCGAGGGATTTGGATATTTCCACTGGTATATTGAAGGATTTGACATGACATTTCCGTATACGATGACTGTGAATGAAACCCTGCCGCTAACGGTAAAGATCGATCTTCCCGTTGATAAGGCAATGGGATATATGGTAACCGATACGCTGGATATTTATGCTGAAGATGGGCATTACAAGGTGGTGATAAGAGTAGATAGCGATCTGCTGAGCGGTATTGCCAATCCTCAGATTTCTTCTGCAAGAATTGAATCGATAGCACCCAATCCGTTCAGCAGCGAGACCAGGATCTCTTTCAGCCTGAAAGCAGAGATGGATGTAACGGTTGCTGTATGTAACCTGCAGGGGCAGATTGTCAGGGCCCTCGCTAGCTGTGAATACCCGGCAGGAAATCATGAAATTACCTGGGATGGGAAAGATGAAGCAGGGAATGAAGTACGTTCAGGAATTTACCTGTTGAAACTCAAGACGGACAGAGGAGTTGATTACCGGAAGCTAATTATTTCCAGATAGCAGATATTCTATTAATTTTTAGTTCTTACTGGCATTTCAGCACCTGCTCGATCTGGAATTTGGCAGCAGCGACATTATTTCCGCCGGTGACATTCTTGTAGTTGGCACATGCAGAGGCTTTGTCGCCCTTATTCTCCTGGGCTTTAGCCAGTTCAAAATAGATATCCGATTTGTCGTCGGTCTGAAGCTCCAGGGCTTTGGTTGCAGCGGTGATGGCATCATCCCATTTGGAAAGCCCGTTGTAAGCGATAGCCAGGTAGAAATAGGTCCGGGGTTCCGTACTATTGTATTCCTGGGAAGCGATTAGGTTTTCGATCGACGTCGTGTATTTCTTGGCTTGCAGGGTAAGCGCACCGGCTTTCTGGTAAGCTGAAGCAGCAGCATCCTGCGCGTTTCCTTTGGTTTTCTCATCGTCGCCGGCAAGTGCGATGGCTTTGTCAAGGTTTTCCTTCATCAGGGGAAGGTTTTCCTGCTTTTTGTAAACCAGGCCAAGGCCGTAGAAAGCTTTGTAATATTCAGGTTTATAGGAAAGGGCCTTGTTGTATTTTTCGATGGCTTTGTCGAGGGCTTCGTTCTTGTATTCGGCATTTCCCTGGGCATAATAGATACCGGCCAAATATGTCCTGCTGGCGTCGGCAGTTTTCGTTTCACCCATCACATCAGCATACTGCGCCGACTTTTCAAAATTTGGGATCGCATCATTGTATTTTTTTTGTTCGAACAAGCTTTTAGCCAGATTAAAATATGTGCCGGGAAGTAGCTGTTCAGCCTTGATCTGGAGTTCCATTCCATCGTCGCCAATCTTTTTACAAATTTCAATTGCCTTCTCAATAGAAACAATTGCTTCGGCATAGGATGAATCTTTTGCAAATTGGATGCCTGCATTGAAGGCAGCGCCGGCCTCATCGAGAGTCTGGGCGGAAATTCCTGAAAAACTGAGAGTTAAAACGGTAATGAATGCAAAAATGTTTTTTTTCATAGGGATCATATTTAAAATGTTGATTATCAAATCGGGTGCCAAAGGTAGAATATTTCTAATTATTTCCTCTCGGGCCGCATCTGGGGGAAGAATATTACATCCTGTATTGACGGAGAATTGGTCATGATCATCGTGAGCCGGTCGATCCCGATGCCGAGGCCTGCGGTCGGAGGCATACCGAACTCCAGAGCCCTGAGGAAGTCTTCATCCAGCACCATCGATTCCTGGTCGCCTCTTTTGCCAAGCTCCAGCTGGTATTCGAAGCGCTTCCGCTGGTCGATCGGGTCGTTCAGCTCGGAAAAAGCATTGCAGATCTCCTTGCTGTTGCAGATGGCTTCGAACCGCTCTACCAGCCCGGGTTTGCTGCGGTGCTTCTTAGCCAGCGGCGACATCTCCACCGGGTAATCGGTGATGAACGTCGGTTGGATCAGTTTCGGTTCGCAAAGCTGCCCGAATATCTCATCGATGATCTTACCTTTGCCCATGGCCGGATCAAGATCGACGTGCAGTTTTGCAGCCGCCTGCCGCAGCTCTCCTTCTTCCATTCCGCTGATATCCAGGCCTGTGTAGTACAGGATAGCTTCGAACATTGTGAACCGCTTCCAGGGGCGTTTGAAATCGATCAGGTTCTCACCTACCCGTACATGTGAGGTTCCGTGAAGATCGAGCGCGATTTTCTCCACCATCTCCTCCACCAGATCCATCATCCATTCATAATCCTTATACGCCACATACAGCTCCATCTGGGTGAACTCGGGGTTATGAAAACGGTCCATCCCTTCGTTGCGGAAATCTTTCGAAAATTCATAAACGCCATCATACCCGCCGACGATCAGCCTTTTCAGGTAAAGCTCATTGGCGATGCGGAGGTAGAGGGTCATATCGAGCGAATTGTGATGCGTCGTGAAAGGCCGGGCGGCAGCTCCACCATACAGCGGCTGCAGGATAGGCGTCTCTACTTCCAGATAACCTTTCGGATCGAGAAACGAACGCATCGAGTTGATCAGCCGGTTACGCATGACAAAGGTTTCCCTGACTTCCGGGTTAACGATCAGGTCGACATAACGCTGGCGGTAACGGAGTTCCGGATCGGCATACGCATCGAACACTTCGCCCTCTTTTTCTTTCACAATGGGAAGAGGCCTGAGCGATTTGGAAAGAAGCTTGTATTCCTTCACATGGACGGTGATCTCTCCCATATGGGTGATAAAGACAAAGCCTTTCACGCCAATGATGTCGCCAATATCCAGTAAACGCTTGAACACTGTATTGTACATGGTCTTGTCATCGCCAGGGCAAATCTCATCCCTTTTAATATAAATCTGCATCCTTCCGGTCGAGTCCTGTATTTCGGCAAAGGAAGCGGCACCCATTATGCGCCTGTTCATAATGCGGCCGGCCAGGCTCACTTCAATTTTTTCATATTCAGGCTCAACGACGAGATCTTTCAGCTTGCCGTCCTCGTAATATTTGCTTTTCACCGGTTCGTATTCAGCGACGATGTCATGAATATTCCTGCTCACGTTAAATCCTTCGGCAGGATAAGGATCAATGCCCAGGTTGATCAGTTCCTGAAGCGAATTACGGCGTATTTGTTCCTGTTCGGAAAATTGCATTGCTAAATTGCTAAATTGTTAAACTGTTTAAATGGATCTCTATATCGTTAGAATCGCTTGTATTTTTTGTAGTCCGACGACTAAAGCCGTCGGTTCAACCTGAAGTCAGCAGTCCGACGGTGCAAAGATAGGAAACTATCGGTAAAAACGTTTTGGCGACTTATCTCCCGGTAATCACAATCTTATGGATATCGATCAACCGGTTATCATTCAGTATCCTGATAACATACATTCCGTTATCCTGAACAGAAGATGAAAGAGATTTCAGATCGGGCTCCGATTCGAAATTTCCTGAAAAGATTTTTCTCCCAACAAGATCATAAACTTCGACAGTCACAGGGCCCTTGTGTTTTGACTGAAGATCAGCAATAATATCATCATTAATTCCGATGCTGGCGCATTGCTCAAAAAACGGATCGAAGCAGGTAGTCGTTGGCGGATAACAGGCATCGAAATACAGGGTCCGGTCGGGACAGATGACGCAATACGTCGGGAATCCGTTGAAGTTCTGCCCGTTGACAAGGATCGTAAAGGCGATCTCCCCGTCGCCCCAGGGCCCTGCGCACGGATTTGTAATGTTGTATTGCTCCCTGTATTCGTCGATCACATTATTTGTATCAAACAGATTGTTGGAGATACCCCAGAACTCTATATCTCCTTCTCCGGCACCGGTATTCTGGTAGATTTCTTCGATAACCGGGGCATAGACCTGGCAATAATAACAAGTGGTATAAAAAATATCGATGAAAACAGTTTTACCGGAATCCAGGGTATTGTAGAGGTTACGGGTGACACCGTCGGTGGTGATAATGGTGAAGTCTTGGGCCTCTTTTACCACGCGGCTGTCGGGGAACTGAATGGCTTTATAGGGGCAGCGGGGAGGAATTCCGGGCTGCGCGGCAGAAACCATTGATAAAAATATCCAAGTTATGATGATCAAATATTTCACTTATATATATTTTTAGATGCAAATGTAAACATAATCTATATGATGAGATTTGTTATTCACCACAGAGTTACACAGATTTTCACAACTTGTCCCGCAAGGCGGGAGAGTAATACAGAGTATTTTGATCATATTTAATTAACAATAGGACAGTTGGACAGCACGTCCTGAGGGCGAAGCCCGAAGGATCACCGTTTAACAATTGAACAATTTAACAATCGAACAATTGAACAATCGAACAATTGAACAATTGAACAATTGAACGCCGGATCAATGCAACAATGCCCTTACCTTTGCAAAGAAATTCATAAAGATGGAAGAGAACAGAGGAAGAAAAAAACCGGATTGGCTGAAAATTAAGGTCCCTAAAGGGAAAGAATATATAGGTGTTCGCGATATTATTGACCGGAACAGGCTTCACACGATCTGTTCATCAGGTCAGTGCCCCAACAAGGAAGATTGCTGGGGCCGCGGAACGGCCACATTTATGATCCTCGGGAATATCTGCACGCGCTCATGCAAGTTTTGTGCGGTACCCACGGGGCGCCCGCTGCCGGCCGATGAAGCGGAGCCGGCGCGGATTGCCGAATCGGTACAAAAAATGAAGCTGAAACACTGCGTCATTACATCGGTCGACAGGGATGACCTGGAAGACGGAGGCGCAAACATCTGGGCGGCAACGATCCGGGCCGTAAAAGAGCTAAATCCCGCCACGACGATCGAGACGCTGGTGCCCGATTTCCGCGGCCGGAAAGAGCTCTTGCAGATTGTTATCGATGCCCGGCCGGAGGTGATCTCCCATAACCTGGAGACGGTAAGGAGGCTGACGCCACAGGTACGTTCGGCGGCTATTTACGAGCGGAGCCTCGAGGTGGTCGGCTGGGTGGCCGAATCGGGAATCCGGTCGAAGTCGGGCATTATGCTGGGGCTAGGAGAAACGGAGGAAGAGGTGGTTCAGGTCATGAAAGATCTCCGGAGGGTCGGTTGTGAGGTAGTGACCATCGGGCAGTATCTTCAGCCCACTGCGGCACATTTGCCGGTTAAGGAGTACATCCGGCCGGAGCAGTTCGAAAAATACCGGCAAACGGGGCTTGAAATGGGATTCCGGCATGTTGAGAGCGGCCCGCTGGTGCGATCGTCCTACCACGCCGAAAAACATGTGTTGTGAGGGATCGATTGTTCAATTGTTCGATTGCTAAATGTTAAACTAACTTTGAACTTTGAACTTTGAACTAAAATATGAAGATCTGGGGCTCATCCCTTACCGCAAGGCCTGGGATTACCAGGAAAAGCTTTTCGGCGGGCTGATGAAAAAGAAACTGGCCGGTGAAAAATCCTTTCCGGGTCACCTGTTGTTTTGTGAACATCCTCCCGTTTACACGCTTGGAAAGAGCGGCAAAAAGGAAAACCTTCTGTTAAATGAGCAGATGCTGGAAAGGCAGGGAATTGAATTTTATCACATCAACCGGGGCGGCGATATTACGTTTCACGGCCCCGGCCAGATCGTCGGATACCCTATCCTTGACCTGGAACAGGTTTCGATCGGGATCAGGGAATATATCGAAGGACTGGAAGAGGCGGTCATCCTGGTTCTAAGCCGGTTTGGAATAAAGTCGGGGCGGCTTTCCGGCGCCACCGGTGTCTGGCTTGATCCGGAGATCCCTGCCAAAGCCAGAAAGATATGCGCCATCGGCGTCAAGGCCAGCCGGCATATCACCATGCATGGATTTGCTTTCAATGTCAATACCGATCTTTCCTTTTACCGATACATCAATCCCTGTGGTTTTATCGACAAAGGGGTGACATCTCTCGGGAAAGAGATGGGGGCCATGCAGAACATAGAAGAAGTTAAAGGATTGTTAAAGAATTGTTTAGAAAGCACCCTTGGGATATCCATTTCCGAATATCCCAATCTCCCGTAATAATTACCTTAGAACTTCATGTAATACCTTATGCGACTTGAATACACCGGTCAGTGGCAGGTGAAGATGATAATACCTGAGGATTTTTTCAAGCAATTCGCTACGGATTACTGCGGAAACCTCGGGCACATAAGACCTCTCGACAGGCACAGTCAGAAACTTTGCAAACCAGCTGCAAACTTCCCCGGAAATAAAATTCTCCGCGGGTAATGGTTCTGACTCTGTAAAGGTTCCTTCCGTAAGGTCAAAAACAGTATGAAAGCCCGAGTAGTGGCCCTGAGGAAAGAATCCAAGAAAATGTGAAAGGTGCAATGCCATCGAAATATGAAAATTGGCCGGATTTTCTTCTGTTCGGTCCAACAGGATCAGATTATCATAAATAAACCGGAACAATTCCTGATTTGATGCCTCCTCCTGGATCGATTTATAAAACAATTCATTCAAAAATAAAAGGATCGATGTTTTGCGAATATCGGCCGGAATGGTCTGGAAAGGATACGCAATGCGGACCTCCCGGATATGTTGCAGGTCGGCTTTTTCCTTATGGCTGACCACCATGTCGAGAAGGGTAAGAGGTTGAAAAATACTGGCCCTGATCCTGGCTTTCGGCCTGTGGGCCCCTTTGACAATGTAGGAACGCAGGCCCGATTCCTCGGTCAGGATCCGGGCTACCAGGCTGGTGTCGGAGTAGCGGGTCTGCCGGAAAACGATGCCGCGCGTAGCCTGGAACATTAATTAACAAACAATATCTTTGTCACCATCGTTTCGCTACCGTCGTTATTGGAGACAAACACCAGGAAAACGCCGGTATTGGGTCTTCTTCCGTTCATATCGAGCCCGTTCCATTCCACCTGCGTATCGTTATATTCGGCCATGGTTTCATAGATAAGAGATCCCCGGATATCGGTGATTTTAACGGTGGCGCCGGCAATCGGCCCGCGGATGGCAATGGTCCCGCTGTAACCCGGTTTTACGGGATTGGGATAGGCGTAATAACTGTCAGTGACCGGATCCGGCCCGTCAGTAGCTGTGCCTTTATAAGAAATCAGTCCCTTGGCCGTTCCGATGAACACTTCACCTGTCATGCCATTGATGGTGAGACTTGTGATATTGTTGGAAAACAGGGGGCTGTTATCCTCAGTAAAGTGGTGGATTTGTTTCGTGCCATCGGCTGAGAGTAGAAAAACACCGGCTCTTTCGGTGCCAATCCATTTGTTGTTGGCGGCATCAACAGCAATCGCTTTGACAATTTCGGTCTCCAGAAGGTATTGGGTGTACCCGTCGATATTGACGAGAATCAGCTCCGCGTCGGAATTACCGCCAAGGAGAACATCCTGCGGGGAGTAGAAAACGGCCACGCCTTCATCGGTTCCGACCCAGACCTCTCCCTCCAGATCTTCTGCAATCGCATAAACACTCGTCCCGGGCAGGTTTCCATAACCGGCGCCCGATTTCAGGCCACGGAATTGTTTCCCCGGATCGTTATTTTCATTAAAAACAAAAATATAGTTGGGATTGGTTTGAGTGGTCCTGGGGATAATCCATTTCTGGTTATAGGAATCCACGATCACTTTTTTCACTTCGGCGCCGGTGGTGCTGCTTCCCAGGTTATATGCCTCCCATTCACCTGCCGCAACGCCACCAGGCCGCCTGACAGCCAATATCTTCTCAGATCCGGAAGAGGTGGCCCACAGATTGTTCTCGCTGTCGAAGGCAATTCCCCCGACTTTCACATTCGGATATCCCAGCCCCATATTCGGAGCCAGGCCGCTGTTGTCGGAGTTGTGGATCACAACCAGTTCTCCTTCATTAAACTCAGCCATTCCCCTGTTCCAGGAACCGGCAAACACGTGGTTGCTGTTTTGCGGATCGACTGCGACCGAGACAAAGTCCCTCAGGGTGTCGAGTGGCGGGACATTGGAGCTGCTGTAGGTTTTCCAGGTTTCATCGATCAGCGAATACAATCTTGCCCCTTTCCATGAATTATTCCAGGTGGAGGTCAAGCCGCCGGGGACCAGGTATAGCTTTCCGCCGCTGCAGGCCATATCGAAAATATCGGCTGTGGGGGCGCCGCTGGGTTTGATAAATTCATGGTTAAATCCTCCTCCCCATACTTTCACAAGTCCCTTGCTCCTGTCGGCCAACCAGTAATATCCATCCGTCCCTATCATGGCATCCGATGGCATCGGGCTGGATTCGCCGTAAGTATATATCTTAAGTTCCTGTTCCAGGCTGGAATTAAAAACAATGACAAAATACCCGTAAGAAACGACCAGCTTATCTCCGCTTACCCGAATATTATAATAGACCCGGCCAGGTTCAGCCTCTTCGAACAGGTTCCATTCCCCGTTCTCAAAAACATAGGCATTATTTCCGGTGATATCAGGATCGGCATGATTGACGATGATCCTCCCCCCGTAATTGGCGATCAGGTTGTAATACCCATTAGGATAAGGTAAATCCGGGATTTTGTGCCAGTTACCGTAGAAAGCCAGGTTAGGGTCGTCGATGGCAGCATAAAAAATCCCGCTCTCTGTAGCGGCAAAAAATGCGGTATCGTTGTATGTCATCCCGAAAACATTCAACCGGCTTCCTTCCGGCCCGATATAATACGTATCTTTAATCTCTCTCTTCTCCACATTCAATACCACAATACCGAATCCGCAGGATAAATAGGCAAACTTGCCGTAATTCATAATGCTGTTGATGGTTTTGTTCCCCAGGATCTCTTTTCTTTTGATATCGGGTATATTGATGATGGTCAGGTCGGGCATGACCAGATCCACATTGGTGTTGGAATAGGAAACGACAAGGATATCCTGGTCCGTATTTAGTGAGATATCGCTAACCCCCAGGTCGGACAGTCCGTTGACCTTGCTGAGCCGCTGGACCCTGTTGTCGTCGCGGTCGAAGTAGAACATGCTGTATGGGGTTGCACAATAAACGGCGGAATGGAATTCCTCCACCCGTGTGGCATAGTCGTACGGCAAATGGTCGCGCCACTGGCCGATTCCCACTTCCTGGGCTGCGGAACAGTATGATGCAATGATCAAAAAAGCTAAAATGCCTGATTTCATGTGTTTCATAGCTAATTTATCGGGGTGTATGCAGATAACTGATTTTTAACAGATTTATTATTATTCCGCCAGGAATTTTTCACTCTTCGGATGCCGGGTTTCAGCGGTGATCACCCGGAGGCACCGCGGGATAAGATGGAAGGTAAAAGGGCCATTTCCCAGCGATTCGCCGTCCGTTTCAAGAAAAGATGGATTATGGGGGGCTGAGATAACCGAAATGGTTTTCCCCTGGTAAGTATCAACGAAGGGCAGATGGGTAAAACGGCCGGAATAGAGTTTCTTAAGGTGCCTTATAACCGTTAGCTTCGATACTTTTTTAAAGAGGGTAACATCCAGCAAACCGTCGTCAGCGACGGCAAAAGGCAACTGGATCATCCCGCCTCCGCTGTACTTGCAGATCCCGACGCTCATGCTGAAGACTTTTCCTTTGTAGACCCTTTTTCCATCCACTTCAATATCGAGATAAGCAAGATTATAACGGAACAATCCCCTGAGAAGGCTCGACATATAAGCCATAGTGCCACCCCGTCCCTTTTCCTTTCCCTGGTTGGTCATTTGCACAACCAGTGCATCGTATCCCATCCCTGCGCTATTCACGAAATAACGAACCTGTTCAATATCATTCTCAAGGTAAATGACCACTCCCGCATCCTGCAAAAAAATATTTCCCTCCCGGATAATATGAATAGCATCCTTATAATTCTCCTTCAGGTTATACATTTTTCCCCAGTCATTGCCCGTACCGACCATGATCATTCCCAGGGTGATATCGTTGGGTTCAACCTCATCCTGCCTGAAGATCCCGTTTACCACTTCATTTAAAGTGCCGTCTCCACCCACCACAATTATTTTCCGGAATCCTTTGCTGATAAATTCGCAGGTCAGTTCGACCGCATGGTTACGATGGGACGTGAATTCGTGATGGAAGTCAATGCCGGCTGCGGCAAGAAGACCGGATATCTCGGGCCAGTCTTTTTCACCTCTTTTTTTTCCGGCATTCGGGTTGACGACCACGAGCCACCGATTTTCGCTGTTTTGATCACTAAGCTGCATCAGAGGATGTCGATAAATTTTTTACTGAACAGGTAAAAGGAGCTGAAAAAAGCAAAAACAGTAACGCCGGCCTGGGTTTCCAGTGTATCTTCGGTGAGCATCGACAGCATTATGATGATAAAGAAAGAAAGATAATGGTAATCGTGGAACTTGCCGAGGCGTAATGCAGGAAACAGCAGGCTGAACAGGAACCACGCGAAGCCCAAAACACCGAAAGAGGCGAAAATTGCCAGGAACTGGTTATGCGACCGCCATCTGTACTCGGGATCGAGCAAGGAGCCCGATTTGACATATTCTTCCTGGAATGCTTTTTCCAGGTCGCCTGTTCCAACCCCGGTGATCCAATTGTCACGGATAATATTGACCGATGCTTTCCAGAACTCCAGGCGTTGCATCACCGAATGCCCGCTGGCATTATGGGTCTCCTGATACCGTCCGTATTCCCAGAAGATCTTGTAAATCCTGACATATAAATTGGATTTGCTTACATAAACGATGCTGGCTGTTCCATCCTCCACCATAGCTACTTCAGCATCGCTCATTTTACCAAGCCCTTCGGCGTCTTTCCGCAAACCTTTGGAGGTCATGAAACGGATCAGGGTGTATCTGATTTCCTGGCCGGCTTTGTCTTTTCCATCGAAAGAATATTGGCTGCGCCGGTTCCACGCCTCCCTCAGCTCATCGGTAGCCACATAATGCCAGACATAATAACCATTTTCGGTTTGAGGATTGGATAGATCGTGCCAGTAAGGATTGCCAAGGGCGGTGGTTTTTTCAAGGCTTCCCTCATCCACCGGGTAAACCCGGTTCACATCGCGGCCTATATTCATCACAAATAAAAAAGCTACAGTAAAAATCAGGATAATTCCGCTTAAAGTGACCAGCCGGAGCACGATTCCCTGCCGGGTCAAAATAAAATAAAGGAGAACTACCGCTGCGGTAAGGAAAAAAACGACCAGGCCGGTCATAAACGCAGCCAGTGCAAGGAATGCGACCATCCAGAGGGCGATGGCAGCCATTATGTAGCGGGGCCACCTCGGGATATCGCTTTTCCGGAAAGCGATATAGGCCAGGAAAAATATAGCCAGATCGATCAGCAGGCTGAACCGGATATGGGAAATATATCGCGACAACTCCCGGCTGTCGGTGAAATCCATGGTCAGGTAATGGTAGGTGCTGATCAGCGTACCGGTAAAAACAGCGGCCGAAAACAAGTACATCAGGAAACGGAATCCCTTCCTGTTGAGCAGATCCGTCGTTGATAACATCAGCGGGATGATAAACAGCGGCAATTTAATCCGGAGGTCTTTCAGGGCATAATCGAAATCGGTGGTGAAGAATAATCCGACCAGGTGGAGCAGGTAGATGGAAGAGAAGATCCAGGCGGGAGAATTCTCACGGCGGAAAAACTCTTTGAACTTTCCGGCGACTGACTTCAGAATCCAGAAAATCCCGTAAGGAAGAAAAAGAAGAACTTGTTTAACCCTGTTATTTTCTGAGAAGAACCTTACGACATCTTCTTTCACCATTCCATGAAGGATAAAGGTTCCGACCAGGCAAAACTGGGAAACGCTCATAAAAAAATTGGAAAACGGCAGGGAGACCAGCATCAGACCCAGGGAGAAATAATAAAGCCAGAAGATGATCTTATCCGATTTCATAAGCGCTTTTCAGGGGGGTATTTACAACGAAGGTAACAAGTATTTCCATTGAACCGGTTTCATATCGCTTATCTTTTCCAGAAGTAAGGGGTGATCAGTAACAGAACGGTGAACAGTTCAAGCCTGCCAAGCATCATCATAAACGATAACAACCATTTTCCGGCATCAGGAACAAAACCATAATTTCCTACCGGTCCGACCAATCCCAGTCCGGGACCAATATTACCCAGTGCAGAAATACTGGCTCCGATGGCTGTTTCAAAATCGAGGCCCAGGAAAGAGAGGATCATAGCTCCGAAAATAAAAATAATGATGTACAACTGGAAGAATGCCATCACTTTATAAATAATATCCTGTGAAACAGCTTCATGATTAAGCCTGACCGGAATTACCCCCTGGGGATGGATCGCTCTTTTCAATTCTTTGCCGGCATTTTTAAATAACAGCAACTGCCTTACCACTTTCACGCCACCGCCTGTCGATCCGGCCATTCCGCCCACAAACATCATCAGAAATATAAAAAACCATAGCGCGCCGGGCCATACCAGGTAATCGGTCGTGGCATATCCCGTCGTCGTGACAATGGAAACCACCTGGAAAAGGGCATCCCGGAATGCTTTCGCATACCCTGCATCGGTCTTTATTACCAGGAAAGCGGCAATTATAATACTGACGCCCAGTGAGATATAAAGATACTTCCGGAATTCCTCGTTCTTCCATACCTCTTTAAACCTTCCGGAGATTATGAAGTAATGAAGCGTAAAATTCATCCCGGCAAGGAACATAAAAACAATCACAACATATTGTATGTAAGGCGAATAGGCTCCGATGCTGGCGTTCCTGGTTGAAAATCCACCGGTAGCCATCGACCCGAAAGCATGGCAAAGGCTGTCGAGCAGGGGCATCTTTCCCAAAACCAGCAAAATCGTCTGTATAGCGGTTAAAACGATATAGATCCCCCACAACCGTTTGGCCGTTTCGGAAATTTTCGGGTGCAGCTTATCTTTGGAAACTCCCGGCATTTCGGCTACATAAAGCTGCATCCCGCCAATTCCCAGGAATGGCAGGATGATAATTGTCAGTACAATGATCCCCATGCCGCCGATCCAGTGGGTCATACTCCGCCAGAAGAGGATCCCTTTTGGCAGCACTTCAACGTCGCTCAGAATGGAGGCTCCGGTTGTCGTAAATCCCGACATGGTTTCGAAGAAAGCATCGGTGAAAGAAGGGATAGCGCCGCTCAGCAAAAACGGGACAGTCCCGAACAGGCTCATTACCACCCAGGCCAGGCTGACCACCAGGAATCCTTCTCTCTTGTTTATCGTGTTGTCTTTATCAGAACGGGTGAAAAACAATAAAATCCCTCCCGATGCGCTGGTGATGATGAACGAGTATAACAGGGTGAAAGGTTTATCATCCTGGTAATAAAGAGAAAAGGGCAATCCGGTCAGCATGAAAACACCTTCGATAACGAGGATCACGCCAATAAGGCGAAGAATCTGCCTGAAATTTATTTCCGATTTGCCGAACATACCAAGGGATAGGTCATGTTATTTTTTCCGAAAGTCTGAATCTCTAATGGAAAAGGTTATCGACAGCGTGGAGGGCATCGGGCAGGGCAAAGACCACCACCTTGTCGCCTTCCTGGATCTGAAAATCGCCGACGGCAATGAAGCTGTCGGATCCCCGGATAATCCCGCCGATGATGGCCCCAGGGGGAAATTTCAGCTTCCGGATCGGGGCTTTGGTTACCGGAGAATGGGGTTTTGTCACCACCTCAAGGACCTGGGCATTGATCCCGCTGAGGCATTTGATACTGGTCACCTCCGAAATCAAAGTGAAGCGGATGATATTACTGGCTGTACTGAGTTTTTTACACACGATGGTGTCGATGCCGATATTTTGTGAGATGTCGATATAGTCGATGTTTTCGACCAGCGCTATGGTCCTGGGAACACCGAACTTTTTGGCATGGAGGCAGGCCAGGATATTGGTTTCCGAGTTGTCGGTGAGGGCAACAAATGCGTCCATCCCTGAAATATCCTCTTCTTCGAGCAGTTGAATGTCGCGCGCATCGCCGTGGATCACCAGGCAGTGGTCGAGTGTATTGGCCAGCTGGATAGCGCGGTCTTTATCTTTTTCGATGAGTTTAATGTTCATCGAATGTTCCAGCCTCCGGGCTACGGTACGCCCGACCCTTCCTCCGCCGAGCAGCATCAGGTTATGGATAGAGATTTTCGATTTCCCGCTCAGTTTCAGCAGGTCGTTAATCCCCTGGGGTTTTGTGATCACGTATGCCAGGTCATTTTCCAGGAATTTATCGTCCCCTTTCGGGATGATCGTTTTCCGGTCGCGGTGGATGGCTACGGCCCTGAAGTGGAGATGGACAAATTCTTTGGCGATCTGGTCGAGCGTCTTGTTCAGAACCGGGGCGTTCTTTTCAAGGCGAAGCAGGAAAAGGGAAAGCTTTCCCTGTGAAAAATCAAACGTTTCGGTGGCCGCCGTCTGCCGAAGCAGGTCCACTACCTCATTTGCGGCAATATCTTCAGGACAGACCAGGTGATCGACGCCGAGCTCCTCGAACATCCTCCTGTTCTCATCGGAAAGGTATTCCATTGTGTTGATGCGGGCGATGGTCTTAATAGCGCCGATCTTTTTCCCCAGTGCGGCGGTCAGGATGTTGATCCGCTCTTCATGCAGCCCGGAGATCAGCAGATCGGCTTTTTTGACATTCGACCGTTTCAGCACCGAGATCAGCGTCGGATCACCGACCGTTGCCATAACGTCGCTGTGTGATTCGATGGTTTTGACCAGATCCTCGCTGGGGACGATCATAGTGATGCTATGATCTTCTTTGGATAATTCCTGGGCCAGGTAGAGTCCGACTTCTCCATCCCCGGCAATGATGATTCTCATCGTAATGACGAATTAAATAAGGGGCAAAGGTAGAGTATTTTCCCGGTATATTCCTATTTTTGCAGTGCCGAAGATGGAGACTCCATCTCGAGTGAATTAACACCAATTCGACATGAAAACAATAGACAATTTCAATTTTAACGGAAAGAAGGCCCTGATACGGGTCGATTTTAATGTTCCCCTGGATGAAAATTATCATATTACCGACACTACCCGCATCGATGCAGCCATCCCCACGCTGAAAAAGATCCTCGGTGACGGCGGCGCGGTGATCCTGATGTCGCACCTGGGCCGCCCGAAAGAAGGCCCTGCCGAAAAATATTCGCTGAAACACCTCCTGCCCTATCTGAACAAAACGCTTAACCTGACAGTAAAATTTGCCGGTGATTGTATCGGCGAAGAAGCGAAAGAGATGGCCGGCAAGCTGAAAGGCGGGGAAGTGCTGTTACTGGAAAACCTGCGTTTTTATAAAAATGAAGAAAAAGGCGATGAAGAGTTTGCCGCCAAACTGGCACAACTGGGCGATGTTTACGTGAATGACGCCTTTGGGACGGCGCACCGCGCACATGCCTCTTCGGCGATCATCGCTAAGTTCTTCCCGGAAAACAAACTGTTCGGTTACATAATGGAAGAAGAGGTGAAAGCCATCGACAAGGTGCTGCGGAACGCCGAGAGGCCGTTCACCGCGATCCTGGGCGGGGCGAAGGTTTCGGGAAAGATAGAGATCATCAACAATCTCATCGATAAGGTCGATAACCTGCTGATCGGCGGCGGGATGATGTTCACCTTCATCAAAGCCCTTGGCGGAGAGGTGGGCAGCTCGCTGGTAGAGGAAGACCTGCTGCAGCTGGCCCGCGAAACCAGCGACAAAGCCGAAGCCAACAATGTTAAAATCTATATCCCGCAGGACGCTGTCATTGCCAGCGCCTTCCAGAACGATGCGGAAAAGATGGAATGCGGATCGACGGCCATACCGGAAGGATGGATGGGCCTTGACATCGGCCCGAAAGCCATAGCTGCCTACCGCGAAGTGATCCTGAACTCTAAAACGATATTGTGGAATGGTCCGATGGGTGTTTTCGAGATGCCGAATTTCGAAGCGGGGACCAAAGCCATTGCCGAAGCTGTTGCCGAAGCCACGCAGAACGGCGCTTTTTCACTGATCGGCGGTGGTGACTCCGTGGCAGCCGTCAACAAGTACGATCTCAAAGACCAGGTCAGCTACGTCAGCACCGGCGGCGGCGCCATGCTCGAATACATCGAAGGCAAAGAACTCCCGGGAGTGGCGGCGATTAAAGGTCGTTAGTTAAAGGTCGCTCCTGGCGGAGCTCAAGCGGTTTCCGACCACAAAGCGCACCGCCTCCATCGCCGGCTGATAAAACATCGATTTTTCTTTCACTTCCGGTTTGATTACCTTCTGGCGGGTATCGTACTTCTCCACCAGGTAAAGCGCAACACAAACGATCACAACCCCTTTTATGATGCCGACGATAGCTCCGAGCAGTTTGTTCAGCCATCCCATCGCCATCAGGTCGACCGATTTTTCGACCAGCTTGCCGATCAGCCATACCGTGAACAGCACGACCAGGAAGATCAGGATGTAGGCGACGATCCGGGTCCCTTTTTCTGAAAGGGAGAAATAATCCTGCATGAGCGCCTGCAGGTCGGCGGCAAAGTAGTAGGCGGCCAGTATCCCCAGCGCCATGCCGGCAAGGGTGGCCAGCTCGATGATGAGCCCCTTCATAAAACCGCGGATACAAAGCCAGACGATAGGTAGAAGAATGATAAAATCGAGGAGTGTCATCGCCTGATCCTGCGGGTTAGTTCGGTGGCGAAAATGAAGTCGTTCAGTTCCGGGTTGCCGGTATGAAGGATCTCGTGCCGGGTCCCGCTCCACCCGATCTTCCCCTGGTAAATGAAAGCGATCTTCTCGCCGATCATCAGCACCGAATTCATATCGTGTGTATTGATCACCGTGGTGGTGTTGAACTCCTCCGTTATCTCTTTGATCAGTTCATCGATGACCCCGGAGGTGATCGGATCGAGGCCCGAATTGGGCTCGTCGCAGAACAAGTAACTGGGATTCAGGGAGATGGCCCTGGCTATGGCCACCCTTTTGATCATCCCGCCACTGAGTTCCGATGGCATCAGTTTGTTTCGACCCTCAAGGTGTACCCGTTCAAGGCAGAAATTCACCCGGTCGAGTTTTTCCGCCAGGCTCATTTTCGTAAACATGTTTAGCGGGAACATCACATTCTGTTCGACGGTCATGCTATCGAACAACGCACCGCCCTGGAAAAGCATCCCGATCTCCTGCCGGAGTTTTCGCTTTTCATTGATCCCCATGCTCAGAAAATCCCTGCCGTTGTAATGGATCTCCCCTTCGTCGGGTTGCAACAGGCCGACAATGCATTTCACCAGCACCGTTTTACCCGAGCCGCTCTGCCCGATGACCAGGTTGGTCTTCCCCTGTTCAAAAGTGAATGAAACGTCGTCGAGGACTTTGTTCTCGCCAAAGGTGAGCGATATGTTCCGGGCCTCGATCATCAGAGCAGGATTTCGGTTAAAAGGAGGTTAAATAGAATGATGAGGATACTGCTCTGTACCACCGCTTTGGTACTGGCATTCCCGACCTCGAGGGCTCCGCCTTTGATGATGTATCCGTTAAAGCCCGATACGCTGACGATGATGAATGCAAAGATGACGGTTTTGATCAGCGCATAGCTGACCGACCAGGGTTCATACCAGGCCTGCAGGCCATCGACATATACGGTGAAAGAGGTCAGATCCAGCAACAGGCAGGCTACCAGCCCCCCGATCAGGCCGAGGAACATGCTCATGACGATCAGTACCGGGTTGAAGAGGATGGCGGCAATCATCTTCGGAAAAATCAGGTAATTGGCACTGTTCACCCCCATAGTCTGCAACGCGTCGATCTGTTCGGTCACCCGCATCGTACCGATCTCGGAAGCAATCCGCGATCCCACTTTGCCAGCCAGGATCAGGCTGATGACGGTCGGTGCAAACTCGAGAATGACCGACTGCCTGACGGTAAACCCGATGATGATCGGCGATACCAGGGGGCTGTCGATATTGAATGCCACCTGCATCGTGAGGACCGCCCCCATGAACAGGGAAATGATCGCCACGATCCCCATCGACTCCACGCCGATCTTCTGGAACTCGCTCATCAGCTGGTCCCAGAAAACACGCCACTTGGCCGGTTTTCTGAAGACCTGCGCCATGAGCAGAATATATTTTCCGAGTAGACTCACCATAATGAGTTCAAAGTGCAAAGTTCAAAGTGCAAAGTTCCGGGTTCCAAGTTCCGGGTTCCGGGTTACGAGTTCCAGGTTCCGAGTTCCGAGTTCCAGGTTCCGAGTTCCGGGTTCCAGGTTCCGAGTTCCAGGTTAAAGTTCAAAGTTGAGCAAAGGATTTCGTTATCCGTAATTTCAAAATTACAAAATATTGCATATGGTCAGGATAACAATTTTTGTAACCTTTGCCCGTTATTTTGATTTGGTACCGAATGAAACGCTCACGGATTACAACATTATTACTGATAGTCATCTTACTGGCCCTGATCGCAGGTTCGTGTGCATCGGGCCGTTCGCCGGTGCGCCATTACAAACCAAAAAGGCCCGGAGGATGCGATTGTTCCCGCTGGTCGTACCATCAACCTTCAAATCCGAATTTATTTTATGCCGGTGAAGAAAACGCTTCGGGAAGGGCTTAGCGAATATTTACCCGAAAAAGCGCTGGATGTGGTGATGGAGTGGATAGGGACAAGGCCGATCCATGTAAAAGTGACCCGAAACCGTAGCAGCAAGCTGGGCGATTTCCGCCCGCCGCAGCACGACCGGATCAACCGGATCTCCCTGAATGCCGGGATGAACCCGTATGAATTCCTCATCACCTTTACGCATGAGATTGCCCATATGCTCACCTGGGAAAAATACGGCCGAAAAGTGCAGCCTCACGGTTCAGCCTGGAAAGGGCAATATGCCGCCCTCCTGGAAGAACTTATCGTGAAAGACATTTTTCCCCCGGATATCCGGAAAATCGTTGTCCACCAGGTAAGAAACCCCAAAGCGACCAGCAAATGCGACATTATGCTGACGCGGGCACTCCAGCCGCACGATGAAGAACCGCAGGGCATCTTCCTGGAAGATCTCCCCATGGGCGCCAGCTTCCGGATGCAGAACGGCCGTCGCTTTATCAAACAGGACAGGCTCCGCAAATGGTACCGCTGCCTCAGCCTCGACAACCGCAGGCTTTACCGCATCAGCCCGGTAGCAAGGGTGATACCGGAGGTTATTTAGCTTAAGTTTTATACATTTGCAGGGAAAATGATCCTTCGTCCCGCATTGCGGGACTCAGGACTAGCGACCAACGACTAATGACTAACAACTATTGTATCATCATGGCCGGGGGGGTCGGGAGCCGCTTCTGGCCCATGAGCCGGAGCTCCCGCCCAAAGCAATTCATTGATATCCTGAGTACCGGTTCGTCGCTGATCCAGCAGACCTACCAGCGGTTTATGGGGATCTGCCCTCCTGAAAACGTTTTCATCGTGACCCATGAGTTCTACAAGGAGCAGATCATGGAGCAGTTGCCCGGCCTGACCGAAGATCAGATACTGCTGGAGCCGTCGCGGAGGAACACAGCCCCGTGCATTGCTTATGCAGCCTATAAGATCCTCCAACGGAATCCCAATGCCAACCTGGTCGTCGCCCCTTCCGATCACCTCATCCTGAAAGAAGAGATCTTCCGGGAAAAAATTAAAACTGCCCTCCGCGCAGCAGAAACAAATCCCTGGCTGATCACTTTGGGGATCAAACCATCGCGGCCCGATACCGGATACGGATATATCCAGTTCAATACGGAACTTCACGACGACCAATACCCGGCACTGCATAAAGTGAAGACATTCACCGAAAAGCCCAGCCACGAACTGGCGGTGACATTCCTCGAAAGCGGGGAATTTCTCTGGAACTCAGGCATTTTCATCTGGTCGCTCAAAAGCCTGCTTAAGGCTTTTCAAGATCATCTTCCCGATACCGGTCTTCTTTTTCAAAAAGGCAAAGACAAATATTTCACCGACCAGGAGGCCGCTTTCATCAAAGACACCTATGCTGTCTGCAAAAGCATCTCGATCGACTACGGCATCATGGAAAAAGCTTCCAACGTGTATGTGATCGAATCCGATTTCGGCTGGTCCGACCTGGGCACCTGGGGCTCACTGCATGATATCCGGGATAAAGACGACCGTAAAAATGCCATTTCCGGGAAAAATGTGCTGACCTATGATTCGTCGGGCTGTATCATCCACATGCCTGCCGAAAAGCTGGTGGTGCTGCAGGGCCTGGATGATTATATCGTTGTGGAAGATGATGATATCCTGCTGGTCTGCCGGAAAAAAGATGAACAGAAACTCCGCCAGATCGTCGACGATGTGAAGCTGAAGAAAGGAGAGAGGTTTGTTTAGCTGGACAGCCTGTCCCGAGCGAAGCGAGGGATTGGACAGTTGGACAGTTGGACAGTTGGACAGTTGGACAGTTTAACAATTTAACAGTTTAACAATTTACCAGTTTAACAATTTACCAGTTTAACAATAGTACAATAGAACAATGAAAAAACTTACATTATTACTTGCAGCCGGCCTTTTGTCATTTAACATGGCTTTGAGAGCCGACGAAGGGATGTGGATCCCCATGCTGGTCGACCGGCTGAATTACGAAGACATGCAGAAGCTCGGCCTCAAGCTTACGGCTGATGAAATCTATAACATCAATCAATCGAGCCTGAAAGACGCCATCGTCATTTTCGGGCGGGGATGCACCGGCGAGATCATCTCCGACCAGGGCCTGCTCATCACCAACCATCACTGCGGCTATGGCCAGATCCAGGCGCAGAGCTCCGTTGAGCACGACTACCTCACCGACGGTTTCTGGGCCATGAGCCTGGAGGAAGAGCTGCCCAACCCGGAGCTCACCGTGCAGTTCCTCGTGAGGATCGAAGACGTGAGCGAAGCGGTAAACAGCCAGCTTACGGCCGATATGACCGAAGAGGCGCGGTCGGCTAAGATTCAGGCCGTTTCCGATGAACTCATCAAAAAAGCCACTGACGGCACCATCTACAATGCCGGCGTCAGGAGCTTTTTCGGCGGGAATGAGTTCTACCTGTTTGTTTATGAGACGTATAAAGATGTCAGGCTCGTCGGGGCGCCCCCTTCGGCGATCGGTAAATTCGGCGGCGACACCGACAACTGGATGTGGCCACGGCATACGGGCGACTTCTCCATGTTCCGTGTTTATGCCGGCCCCGACGGAAAACCCGCCGATTATTCGAAAGACAATATCCCGCTGAAACCGAAACATTACCTTCCGGTCTCCATCGGCGGCTACAAGGAGGGCGATTATGCCATGATCATGGGCTACCCGGGCAGCACCGACCGCTATCTTTCGTCGTGGGGCGTGCAGATGGCCATCAACACCTCCAACCCGGCCATCGTGAAGATCAGGCAGGAAAAGCTCGATATCATGGACGCCGAAATGGTGAACAGCGACGCCGTCCGCATCCAGTATGCCAGCAAATACGCCCGCATCTCCAACTACTGGAAGTATTTCATCGGCCAGACCAAAGGACTGAAACGGCTCGATGTCTATGATAAAAAAGTGGCGATCGAAAACGATTTCCGCGACTGGGTGGGCCAGGATGCCGCCAGGAAAGAGAAGTACGGAAGTGCACTCACTTTAATCGAAGAGTCCTATCAAACCATCTCCAAATACGCCCTTGCCAACATGTATTACCGGGAGGCAGGCTTGCGCGGACCGGAGATCATCTCCCTTGCCGGATCATTCAAGGGCCTCGCCGATGAATTAGCCAAAGAAACACCCGACCAGGAAAAGATCGGGAAAATGAAAGCCAGCCTGAAAGCCCAGTCCGACGCCTATTTCAAAGATTACTACGAGCCGATCGACCGGAAGACCTTCGCTTCGATGATGAAGATGTTCAACGAAGATGTCGCTTGCGACCAGAAACCCGAATTCCTCTCCCTGATGATGAAGAAATACAAAGGTTGCTTTAAGGAATATGCGGATGCCGTTTTTGATAAATCCATCTTTACCACTGCCGCAAAGGTCAATGCTTTCATCGAAAACCCTGTTCTGAAAACATTGCAGAAAGACCCGGCATACCAGGCCTTCATCGCTTTTTATGAAAAATATATGGAGATCCAGAAAGCCACGGGCGCATCGTACACGCAACTTGCAAAAGGAAACCGGCTGTTCATCGCCGGATTGCGCGAGATGAACCCCGACCGGAAATACGCCCCGGACGCCAATTCGACCATGCGACTGACCTACGGGACCATCCAGGGATATAATCCCGCCGATGCGGTTTATTACGAATATTTTACTACTCTCGACGGCGTCATAGAGAAAGAGGACCCCGACAACAGCGATTTCATCGTACCCGAAAGGCTGAAAACCCTTTATGAAAAGAAAGATTTCGGTCCCTATGCCGAGAACGGAACGATCCGGACCTGCTTCCTGTCGAACCACGACATCACCGGCGGCAACTCGGGAAGCCCGGTGATCAATGCCTACGGCGAACTGATCGGGCTGGCTTTCGACGGCAACTGGGAAGCCATGAGCGGCGATATCGCCTTCGAGCCCGACTACCAGCGGACCATCAGCGTCGACATCCGGTATGTCCTGTTCATTATCGACAAGTATGCCGGCGCAAAGAACCTGATCGACGAAATGACCATTGTCAGGAAATTCAGGATGCCGCGAGCGGACTTCAAAGCCATCACCGGTATCGCTGCCCCCTTGGAACTGGTGAAATAACACCCGCCAAATGGCTTTAGAGATCGAACGGAAATTCCTGGTAAAGAGCCGGACATTCCGGCAACTGGCCAGACCCATCCACATTCATCAGGGTTTCCTGAGCACCGACAAAGAGCGGGTGGTCAGGGTCAGGATCCAGGGGAAGCTGGCCTTTCTTACCGTGAAAGGCAGCTCGCAAGGCATAGCCCGGGCTGAATATGAGTACCGCATTCCCGTCGACGATGCCCGCTATATGCTGAACAACCTCTGCCTTCGACCGACGATCGAAAAAAACCGCTACCGGATCAACGTGGAGGGCCTTACCTGGGAGGTCGATGAGTTTCTGGGAGAGAACGAGGGGCTTTGCATAGCCGAGATCGAACTCGACAGCCCGGGGCAGAAGTTTCCTTTACCCGAGTGGATCGGGGCGGAGGTAACGAACGATCCGAGGTATTACAACACCTGGCTCGTAAAAAATCCATACAAGACCTGGGATAAATGATAAAGCATCATGATCCCGGCAGGTATTACCAGGACCGGCTGGAGCTTTTCCAGGCAAAAGCAGCCCGGCTGAAGGGCCTTCTCCGGAAGCTGGCTTTTACCCGGCTGGCTATATTCCTTTTGACCGTTATCCTGGTCTATGCTTTCCATTCGCATGGTTTCGGCGTTATGGCCTGGATTGCCATTGCCGGCATCTTTGCTTTTTTGCTGACATTCAGGAAATATCTAGCCGGACAGCAAGCGCTCAGGCATGCAGAGAACATGGTGGAAATAAATGCCGCCGAGATCAAAGTACTGGAAGGCGATTATGCCGGTTTTGAGGATGGCGCCGACCATGCCGATCCGGAGCATCCCTTCACTTCCGATCTTGACATCTTCGGCCCCGGCAGCCTGTTCCAGTACCTGAACCGGACCGCAACCCGCTCCGGAAGAGAAGTGCTGGCCGCCTGGCTTAAGGATCCGCTGATGGATGAAACTGCTATCCGGAGCCGGCAGGAGGCTGTGGCTGAGATGGCCGGCGAACCGGACTGGAGGCAGGAATTCCGGGCAACCGGTTATATGGACAAAGAACATCCGACCGATAAAGCGGAACTCCTGGCCTGGGTGAGAGAACCCGCCCTGTTCGGTCACTGGAGATTCAGGCTGTTTGTCATCCTGGTCCCTATCCTTACCTCATTGGTGATTCTGCTTGCAGCGCTGTCGGTGATCCCGCCGGTGGTCATCCTGCTTTACCATGCCGTTCCATTTGGAATATTAGGAATTTTCGGCAAAACGATCCTGAGAAAATACCGGATGTTATCGAGCAAATCCGACATTGTGATGAAGTATTCCCGGCTGCTGTCGATGCTGGAGGACAGGTCGTTCAACAGCAGCCGCATGCAGGCGCTGGTCGCCGGGTTGCATGGGAAAAGCGGCAAACCCGGACGGTCGGTGAAGAAGCTGGCCGGCATCCTGAACCTGTTCGAAGCCCGCAACAACATGATCGTCGGTTATTTCCTGAATCTCTTTTTCCTGTGGGATATCGTGATGGTGCGGCGGCTGGAGAAGTGGCAGGCCGTGCACCGGGATGAGCTCCCGCGCTGGCTGGAGATCCTGGGCGAAACAGACGCCCTCTGCAGTCTGTCCAATTTCCGGTTCAACCATCCCGAAAGCATTTTCCCCGTAATCAGCCAGGATGACACAGCCCTCGATGCTGACGAAATATGCCATCCCCTTATCTCCACAGGCGCTTGTGTCGGCAATCCCGCTAACATCTTAAGCCGCAGGTATTTCACCATTGTCACCGGCGCTAACATGGCCGGCAAGAGCACCTATCTGCGGACCGTCGGCGTGAACCTGGTTCTGGCTATGGCCGGCAGCGCGGTGACGGCCAGAGAGATGACGTTCAGGCCCATAGCGTTTGTCACCAGTTTCCTTACCACCGACTCGTTGCAGAAGAACGAGTCGTATTTCTATGCCGAGCTGAAGCGGTTGAAGTACATCGTTGAGCGGCTGGAAAACGGCGAAAGGCTCGTGATCCTGCTCGACGAGATCCTTAAGGGGACCAATTCGCGCGACAAGCAGAGCGGCAGCATCGCCCTGATCGAGAAGATGTTGCGTTACGGCGCCTCGGGCATGATCGCCACGCACGACCTGGCGCTGGGAGAGCTCGAGAAGGGCTATCCCGGCGAAGTGGTGAACAAGAGTTTTGAAGTGGTGATTGAAGATGACCGGCTCGTGTTTGATTACAAGCTGAAAGACGGCATTGCGCGGCAGATGAATGCCACGTTCCTGATGCGGAAGATGGGGATAACGGATTAGTGGACTTCGCGTCATTAGCTTCGCGTCCATAAGCTTCGCGTCATTAGCTCACTTCGTTCGCGTCATTAGGTAGTCAGAAGGTGGTAATAGGTTGTGATTTGGGATTTTGGGATTTGGAATTTGTTTGGAATTTGGTGCTTGGAATTTGGGATTTGTTTGGAATTTGGTGCTTGGAATTTGGGATTTGTTTGGATTTTGGTGCTTGGAATTTGGGATTTGTTTGGATTTTGGTGCTTGGAATTTGGGATTTGTTTGGATTTTGGTGCTTGGAATTTGGGATTTGTTTGGAATTTGGATTTTGGGATTTGGAATTTCGGTGAAATGAACTATCTTTGTGCGCAACTCGCTGGTCTCGTGGCCGAGTGGCTAGGCAGAGGTCTGCAAAACCTCGTACAGCGGTTCGAGTCCGCTCGAGACCTCAGAATCAAATCGAGAACCCTTGTTTGACAGATAGTTAGACAAGGGTTTATTTATTCCTCCCCTTAGTCCCATCAGGGACGACAGTATGGTAGGGTAAAAGATGCGTCCATTCCGCAAGAGTGCCTAAGGCACAGCACATGTTTGTATCAAACCGATGACCTTTCCCCTTCCTGCCAAACCTGGAAAAGCTATTGATTCATGTATCTATAGGACGATTCAGGGGGTCAATTTAAACCGGCGGAGAAAGGTTTGCTTGTCCGGCGGATGCATCGCTTCAATAGAACACGGATAAACACGAATAAAACGGATCTTCACGAATCAGAAAGGTTGATTGAAGCTGAACCGGAACTTGGAGGGAATTTAAAATCATATTAAAACACATACGGCCATGGTATAAATTTCTCGCTGATTATCGGAATTTTAAGCGCAGACTACGCGGATGATAATTCGTTGTTATCGAGTAATCTGCGAAAATCTGCTTTTTGTCAGCGTGAATATGCGTGTAACAAAAACAAAGCCCGCAATTGCACTGATCCTTAATTTATTGAAGGAAACGACATGGAGTCGACGTTCATGCAAAGCAGACTTAAAAGAAACGCCGCTTGATCGGCGGCGTCGGTCCAAAGATGCTATCTTTGGAGCTGTTCTTGTTGTGCAAAGATAATCCAAATATTAGTTTTGTCAATTAATCCGCAACCACTGGCCATATATTTATTTATAGAAGTAAATTAATAAACTGTCAACTACCAGATTCATTAATCAGCATTAAAGGTATTTACTTGAAAGACCATCAACATGGAAATGAATATATTCCGAAGAAGCCGAATGGGAGGAATACTTCAACCAGGAGAAGCAGAAAGCGCTGGATCTCAAAGCTAAGATAGACGACACCGACAAGGAGATCGACCGGATGGTTTACGAGTTGTATGGGTTGACAGAAGAGGAGATCCGGATTGTGGAGGGATCGTAGCCTCCCGGTTCATTCAAATTCCTTCGCGACCATTCGTTTAAATTCGTATCATTCGTGTTCCATCAACAGAACGCGAATTGACACGGATGCAAAGGATTTTCACGAGTCTTATAGGCTTACGGAGGAGGAAATCCGGATCGCGGAGAATTCCTGAAAACATATGCACACACATCATTTATTTTTAATCATTCTAAATTTCCTTAATTTAATGTTAAATACTTGCTTCTAAGTGAGTTTTAGATTTATTTTTGCACTCATAACTCCGCTTATAGTATTTTTTTACTATAAGTTCCCCTTGGGATACGTTCCAAGGGTTTTTATTTTATGAAGACGACATTCCTAATAGACGGCTTTAATCTTTATCATTCGATTATTGATTTGGAACGGCGATTCGGGTCCAAAACAAAATGGTTAAATATTCATTCACTTCTAAAATCCTATTTACCAAATATTTCAAGAGAATCAACCCTGAATTCTATTTATTATTTTACTGCAATAAGGTTTCATTTACAGAATAGTGATCCCGAAACGATCAACAGGCATAAAAACTATATTGAAGTACTGGAATCATTAGGGATTCAAATTGAATATGGTAAGTTTAAACGAAAAACAGTCCGGTGTAAAGTTTGTAATAATGATTTTACGAAATACGAAGAAAAAGAAACTGACATCGCCATCATTAATAAATTATGGGAATTAGTCATTGATAATCAAAATGATGCTTTCGTTATAGTTACTGGAGACACAGATATTATCCCCGGTCTGAAAACGATTAAGCGAAAATTTCCCGGCATTAAACTGTTTATGCTATTCCCTTTTGATAGAAAAAATGATGAGCTAATCAGCCTGGTAGATGGTCATTTTAAAATTAGCCGGGAAAAGTATCTCTCTCATCAACTTCCTGATCCTTTTATTTTAACGGATGGAAGACGGCTTTTAAAACCAGAAAACTGGTAAACCTTGACGCCACTAACAAAGAGATCGACCGGATGGTTTATGAGTTGTATGGGTTGACGGAGGAGGATATCCGGATCGTTGAAGGATAATAAGCCATTTTCAAACAAAGCGGGTCCTTTGTGGCCCTTCGCGAATCCAATTTTTAACCGATCGAAAAAAGGGGAGCTTTCTATGCCCGTTTTACTTAAATCCCTAAATTTGTTGTAACCGCTTTATCTTTTCATCATGAAGAAATCAATCGCTGTTGTTCTTCTGTTCTTCCCTTTGTTCATGCAAGGCCAGGACGGGAAAGCAGGGCTTTTTTCGGTGGCCGTTTTCAATAACGCCACCCTCCTGCCGCCGGCCTCGATCTCCGCCACGTTCAACCAGCCCATCCACTTCGGGGTTACCCTGTCGGATGAGTTTGGCTGGAAACAGGCCGGCCGCCACAAATGGTTCCAGAATGCGGGTATCAGCTATTTCTATCACCGCTACGTCTACCAGGCCATCATGCTGAATACCCAGGGTGGCTACCGGTGGATGGTCAAGGGGTTCTCGATGGAAGGATACCTGCAGGCCGGATATATGCATGCTTTCTACCTCACCGACCGGTCGGCAATGCAGGATGACGGCACCTACAGCTCCGGCATGGGGTTCGGCAAACCGCAATTCATCGCCGGCGCCGGTATCGGGCTGGGGTATGATTTTGGTAAGGATGAACAGGTCAGAAGGATCTTCGTGAACTACGACTTCCGCCTCCAGATGCCGTTCGTGTCGGGCTACGTGCCCATGCTGCCGAATGGGTCGCTCGGACTGGGCTTCCAGTTCAATATCAATTAAATGTTGCCTTTTACAACTGAAAATCGGGTAATGCTATGAAAACCGCCTTCAAATGGATCATCCCCCTGATCATAACGCTGGCTGTGCCGGCATCGTGCAAAAAAGATGAGATCGGAAGGCCTGCCGTTTTGAACTGCCCGCTGGAAGAGGACCCGGTTTACCGCGAAAATCCCAAAAGCGGCCGGTTCCAGGCCCTCATCGAAGAATACGTCCAAAAGGGGCTCCCGGGCATTGTTTTGCTGGTGAAAGACGATAATGGATTCTATATCGGCGCCGCCGGCATGGCCGATATCGAAAACGGCATAAAGATGCAGCCCTGCCATGTCTCCAAAATAGCCAGCATCACCAAGATGGAACTGGGCGTCGCTATCCTGAGGTTGCAGGAAAAAGGGATCCTTTCCCTCGATGACCCGATCAGTAAATACATCGATAAGGATAAACTCGATAAGATTGCTAACGGCAATGAACCCATTACCGTCAGGAACCTGATGAACCATACCAGCGGAATCTACGAAGTGATCGAAGATGCCGGCTTTTACCTTCAGATCCTGAACGATCCGGCCCGGCACTGGACCGCCGAAGGCCTGCTGAAATACGTTTACAACAAAGAGGCGATGTTTGCTTTTGATCCGGAGGATACGGCGGGCTATTGCAACACCAATTTCACCCTGCTGAGCATGATCATCGAAGCCGCTACAGGTAAACCGCATTCCCGGGTGCTGCATGAGGAGGTGATCGACCTGCTCGGGCTGAGCGACACCTATTATTTCTGGCACGATCCCCTGCCGGACGACCGGGTGGCCCAGGGATACTATGATCTTTACAACAACGGCTCGATCATGAACCTGTCGACCTGGAACACCGGCAGTGGCAACGGTTACGGCGGGGTTTACAGCACGGTCTGGGACATGTACCTTTTCGCAGAAGCTCTCTTCGTCGAAAAGTCGCTGCTGACACAGGCTTCGCTCGACCAGATGCTGGTGTTCCATCCTGTGGTGGAATCGCGTAAGCTTTTGGGAGTGGCCTGCTTCAAGGATTTTATCGACATCGGCGACCCGGAGAAGGATTATTCCATCGGCCACCGGGGCCGCGATCTGTGCTACAGCGCCGACCTCGATTTCTTCCCGGAACACAATGCCATTATGACCATGATCGTCAACTACGGAACGGACGGCGACAGCCCTCTCCGCCCGGTTTTCCTGGAGATGCGCGATAAAGTGGCTGAATTGATCATCGAAGATTAAAACGCCTGTCCTATGAAAACACTGACCCTTCTTTTTGAGGAAAGTCTCCGGAAGTATGCGGACAATCCCTACATCCATGAAAAAAAATCGACTCTTTATGAGTCTTTTACCTTCAGGGAGATCGGGGAAGAGGTTTTTAAATTTGCGGCCGGATTGCTGTGCCTGGGCTTAAAAAAAGGCGACAGGGTGGCTTTGATCTCCGAATCGCGCGCCGACTGGGTGATCAGTGAACTCGCTGTGCTGCACGCCGGCGGCGTGAGCGTCCCGCTCTCTGTTCTGATCAAGGAGGAAGCCGACCTGAAATTCAGGCTGGAGCACTCGGGGACCCGGTTTGTGATCACTTCGGGCAACCAGGCCGGGAAGATCATCGCTGCCGCTAAAGATCTCTCATCGGTCGAAAAGATCATCTTCCTCGATCCTGTTGAAAACAAAGGGGTAGCCGGGATATATGCCGGGGATCTGAAG
Organism: Bacteroidales bacterium; assembly: GCA_017991835.1. Taxonomy (GTDB): domain Bacteria; phylum Bacteroidota; class Bacteroidia; order Bacteroidales; family JAGOPY01; genus JAGOPY01. The sequence continues at coordinate 32,810 of JAGOPY010000012.1, forward strand.
CAAACGGGGGAAGAATACCTGCAGGAACACAAAGACCGGTTAATGGAGGTCATCCATTCGATCGGGCCGGATGATCATGCCAGCATCAGCTATACCTCCGGGACCACGGCCGATCCGAAAGGGATCATCCTCACGCACCGCAATTACACGGCGAACATCGAACAGACGCTGACGCTGCTGGATGTCCCGGAATGGTGGACCACCCTGCTGATCCTGCCGTGGGACCATTCTTTTGCGCATACGGTAGGGATCTACATTATGATGGCCACAGGATCGAGCTTTGCAGCCGTGCAACCTGGCAGGTCGTACCTCGACAGCCTGAAGAATATCCCAGGGAACATCCGCGAGATCAGGCCGGTATTTTTACTGAGTGCGCCGGCCCTGGTCAAGAATATCCGCAAAGGGATCGAAAAAGGGATCAGGGACAAGGGAAAAATGACCGAAAAACTGTTCAACCACGCACTGCGGATTGCTTATAAATATAACGGAACCGGATGGGACCGCGGGAAAGGGATGAGAATCTTGCTCAAGCCGTTGTACAAATTATACGATTTAATACTGTTCAGAAAGATCAGGGCTAATTTTGGCGGCAGGCTGAAATTCTTTTTCGGCGGAGCCGCGCTGCTCGACATAGAGATCCAGAAGTTCTTCTATGCAATAGGGATTCCCGTTTACCAGGGCTATGGCCTGTCGGAAGCCTCTCCCGTCATCTCCGGGAACATGGCAGACCGGCACAAGCTCGGCTCTTCGGGCCGGGTCGTCGGGCATCTTGAACTGAAGATCTGCGATGAAGAGGGCAGAGAACTGCCGGCTAAGGAGAAAGGAGAGATTGTCATCCGGGGGGAGAACGTCATGAAGGGCTACTGGAAGAATGAAAAAGCGACACGGGAGGCGCTCCGCGACGGCTGGCTCCACACGGGGGATATGGGTTACCTGGATGAAGACGGCTTTCTTTTTGTCCTGGGCCGGTTCAAGAGCCTGCTCATTTCCGACGACGGGGAGAAATACAGCCCGGAAGGCATAGAAGAGACGATCACCGACCGATCGCAGCTGATCGACCAGTTGATGCTGCACAACAACCAGGACAAATACACCTCCGCACTCCTGGTCCCGAATAAAGAAGCCCTGATGCGGTGGCTGAAGGAGAGGAATTTAGCACCCGCCCATCCTGAAGGGTTGGAAACCCTTCTGATGGAAATCGAGTCGGAAATCAACCGGTACAAGCCGGGCGGCCCCTTTGCCGATCTATTCCCTGCCCGGTGGCTGCCGGCCGCAATCGCTATCATTGACGAACCCTTTACGATCGACAATGCTTTGCTCAACAGTACGGGAAAAGTCGTCAGGGCGAGAGTAACTGAATATCACCGGGATAAATTTGACTTTTTATACACCCCCGAAGGGAAGAATATCGTCAATGCTAGAAATATTGAGGCGCTGAAGAAGATGCTTAATCCATTAGATAAAATTTAAAAGAAATGAAACTCTCCTCCTCTCCCCGCCTTATCCTGGGCGCTGTTACCGGCGATATCATCGGGTCGGTCTTTGAATGGAACAACGTGAAAACCACCGATTTTCAGTTATTCAATCCCCGGACAGATTTTACCGACGACAGCGTCCTCACCATTGCCACAATGGACAGCATCCTCTCCGGTATGGATTATGCTGCGGCCTACCAATCTTACGGACGGAATTACCCGGGACGTGGTTATGGCGGTTATTTCAGCTCCTGGATCCATGTTCCGGATCCCAGGCCTTACAACAGCTTCGGCAATGGCTCGGCAATGCGGGTGAGCCCCGTTGGCTGGGCGTATGACAATTTGGATGAGGTCCTGTACCAGGCTAAAAGAAGCGCGGAGGTTACCCATAACCACCCGGAGGGGATCAAAGGGGCGCAGGCTACTGCCGTTGCCGTGTTCATGGCGCGAAAGGGTTCCGGTAAAGGGGATATTAAAAAGTATGTCCAGGATACGTTTGGTTATGACCTGGAAAGAAGAATTGATGACATCCGGCCCGGTTACCGGTTCAACGAAACATGCCAGGGAACTGTGCCCGAAGCGATCATCGCCTTTCTCGAAAGCAACGACTACGAAGACGCCATCCGGTTGGCCATTTCCCTCGGCGGCGACAGCGATACGCTGGCGTGTATCACCGGCGGCATCGCCGAAGCTTTCTACAAGGAAATACCAGGCTGGATCGTAAAAAAGGTCTTGCAAATCCTGCCGGACGAGCTGATGGCAGTCATTGAAAATTTCTCGAAGAAATTCTCCTGAAACCTTACAGCCGGGCCGTATTGCCTTTCATTGCTACCTCAGCCAGTTCAACTTTGCACTTTGAACTTTGAACTCGTTATTTCACCCTGAGCCGCCACCCGATCTGCAAAATGGTTTCCCGGCTTATGCTGTTCAGCGTACACAGATTGGTGACGGTGGTCCCGTATCTTCTTGCAATTCCGGATAGGGTATCCCCACTCACCACTTTGTGATATTCTGCCGTTTGCGGCTGGTTTTGCTTCGTGGAGAGTTCCTTGATCTTGAAAAGATTGACGACTGTATCGTTGTGGACATACATGTCGGCGATGTCGAGGGCCCGGTCACAAATCCTGAACTCCATGTGCAGGTGGTTACCCCTGGCGCGTCCCGTAGCGCCTCCCAGCCCAATGGTATCTCCCGGTTCCACCCATTGATTGGTCTTTACCCGTATTTTCGAAAGATGGGCATAATAGACCTCCATCCCGCTGTAATGCCGCACGATGACCAGGTTGCCGTATCCGCTGCAATACCTTGCATAACGCACCTTCCCGTTAAGCCCGGCTAATACCGGCGAACCGTAATCAAGCCCGATATCCCACCCGGCATGATAGTATGTGCATCCCCGCCAAAGCTTCCCGATAGTCGGCCTGACGAATGGATGTGCCGTATCGCACAGCTCCAGGCCTGTTCCGATCAGGGCGGTATCGGTCGTCTTCCAGCCGCAATTGATGGAATTGGTCACCCAGTATTCGTCGTAAACAGTGATGATCATTTTTGCAGCACTGTCGGATAAGTGGTTGATAAGAAGTGTGCTGTCGGCTAATGCCAGGGAATCCGCCGGTTGCATCATAACCGTATCCTGCGAAAAGCCCGCAAGGGTAAAAAAAGTGGCGAAAACAGACAAAATGAAAATCTTCCGCATCGCTCGCCTAATTGGAAATTCACTCATCGCTTTGTACCCCGGGATAACTTGGATAATTTAACAATTTCGGGCCAAAAGTAACAGTTTTTGTTGAAAATTTCTATCAACGTGTCTGTGGTTTGATCTGAAAGATCCGTGTTCATTCGTATAAATTCGCGTCATTCGCGTGCTATTAATAGAACACGAATAGACGCGAATACAACGAATTTACACGAATTAATGTTAAAATTACAGAGGGCCCCAGAGTTTTTTCTGTTCACTGCTCACCCTTCACTGCTCACGCCTCACGTTTCACCGGCACGTAGATATCCGTCTTCAGGTTCTCCGGCCGGGTGCGATCGGGATCGTTCAGGTAGAACTCCAGCGGCGGTTCGTCACGAAGTTCATATCCGCTTTCCGGCAACCAGTTCAAATAGATCTGGTCGTAAGTTTTCGAAAAATTCTCATACGGACCGGTATGGCGGAAAATCGCATACAATCCTCCTTCGAGGACTTTATACCCGACCTCCCCTTCCGGCCTGATCTCTTTCTTAACTGTAACACAGGCATCATACCTGAGCTTCTCCGTCTCTGTGACTGAAGGATCATCGTACGAAACACCGATGAAATCCATCCCGAAGGAGAACAACTTCTTTTCCTTCATGAACTTCGCCAGCTTTTCCCATGCCGGGCCGACATTTTTGTAATCCCCGATGGCATGGACATATACCACCGGAATAGGCTTGATCTCTTTGATCTTAGGTTTCAAATTCATCGCTTTAAAATTAAATGTGGATAACTCTACTTTTTCTAATCGCAGGGATCCCTTATTTTGACGATAGTCGCTGGGCGACGTACCGAAACGTTTCTGAAAAGCTTTGGTAAAGGCGGCCGGTGTATCATAACCGATCCGGTAGGCGATATCCGAAACCGGCTCCCTGGAATATATCAACAGGGAAGCGGCTGTGTCGAGCCTGACCCTTATGATATACGAGCCGAGGGATTCGCGCAGATACGCCCGCATGATCTTGTGAAAATGAAACGGCGAGAAGTGAGCCATCGACGCCAGCATCTCCAGATCCATCTTTTCCCCAAGGTTCCGGTCGATGTAAACAAGCACCTTGTTAATTCGCTCAAAATAAATGGTCTTGGTAGTTATCTGTAGCATCGCGCTATTGTTAAGGGTTACCGGTTAAAAAATCACAAGTTCACAATATCAAAAAATCAAAAGTTCAAAAGCTCACAAGCTCACAATATCAAAAAATCAAAAGCTCACAAGCTCACAATACCAAAAAATCACAAGTTCAAAATATCACAATATCACAAATTCTAAATATCCACAAATCTACTTCCCGTATTATAACCCCGCTTTTCCATTCTTGCGATATTAACATAAGATTTGCTTTAACAGCAAAAATGCCCATTATTTCCGGGAAATTTTGCAACTTATCAAAAATTGATTTGCAAAAAATAGACCTTTTAAGATTTCCCCTGTCTTTAGAATTAGAATTCCATAAAAACACCTTCCCGGGGAAGATCGATTTTTACCAACTGCAAATTTTCAGGCTTACCATGGCATAAAGCCTTTTCGTTAAGGCATTTGCAGGATATAATTTTGGATCAAAAAACAAGAGCTATGAAAACACTATCATTTAATGACAAAGCAAAGCACCTTCTGATCCTGATCACCTTATTAGTGATTTGCCTGAAGATGATGGCCGTAACACCGGAAGAAGAATTCCGGTTAATGAAGCAGAAAAACGGGATAGACCTGTTTTACCGCTGGATGGTCATGCCCGAAGGCAACCGGGTTAGGCAGATGAAGGCGGTCTTTGAAGGAGGCTGGACAAAGGAGGATATCATGTCCCTTCTTAAAAACGAACAGCAGGCCATGGCCTGGATCCCATCTGCCCGGGAGTACCGCAACCTGAAAGAGGCGACGGCTGGTGAATGGTTCAGCTATATCCGCTTCAGCGCGCCCTGGCCCCTGGCCGACCAGGACTGCATTCTTCAGTATTCTTTATCAACCGAACCGTCGGGTGAATCGACGATCCGGTTTACCTGCCGGCCCGATTACATTCCCGAGGTGGATGGGATTACCCGTATGAAGGACATCAACGGTTCGTTCGTTATCTGCCCCGGAAGCGGCGAAAAAGGGAGGGTTGAATGTTACTTCATCTCCTCCAAGGCTTCTGTCATACCGCGCTGGATCACAGATCCCATCATAACCGGAAGCATCATGAGCCTGATGGAAGGCATGCGCGGTCAATTATCCGGAGTTGAATATTCTCAAACCCTGCAAAAATGAAAAAGCTCACATTCAATCCCGTCACTCTGGCTGTCAACAAGCTCAAAAGCATCAAATCGGATCCGGAAAAGGTCTGTTACGGGTTTGCTTTCGGCACCTTCATCAGCGCCACCCCGTTCATCGGTTTCAAATGGCTGGTGGCACTTCCCATCGTGTGGCTGGCCAAATGGAACAAGACCGCCTGCATGATCGGTATCCTTCAGGTCAACTACCTTACCGGGCCGCTCTTTTACGCCCTGGCATACTTTGTCGGCAAATCGGTCCTTGGTTATGAGAATACGTTTGAATTGCCCGACCGGATGACATTCGGAGCGGTAAAGGATATCTTTTTCGGTAATGCGGATGTGTTTGTATCCCTGCTTGCCGGCGGATTGCTCCTCAGCATTCCCATGACTCTCGGGGCTTTTTACCTGGCCCGGTCGATATTTTACAGGAAATTAAATACTGTTATGTCATGAAAACACAGGAGACCTATACCCTGATTACCGGCGCCAGCATGGGGCTGGGGAGAGAACTGGCAACCGAGTGTGCCCGGAGGGGCCATAACCTGCTGCTGGTCGCACTGCCCGGCAGTGGCTTATGGGAATTGCGCGACGAACTGAAAAAGAACTTTCGGCACCATGTCGAATGTTACGAATGCGATCTGAGCGATGAAGCGGAGCTGGAAAAGCTGGCTGCCCGGGTGACAGAGAACTATTCGGTCGACCGGCTGATCAATAACGCCGGCGTCGGCGGAACGAAAAAGTTTGAAGATGCCTCTTCCGAATACCTCGACCTGATCATTCATCTGAATATCCGCGCCACTACCATGCTGACCCGCCTCTTGCTGCCGGAGCTGAAACGTCATCGTAAAGCATTGATCATGAATGTGTCAAGCCTTGCCGCATTCGGCCCGCTACCTTACAAGACGATATATCCCGCATCTAAAGCATTTATCTATTCATTTTCAAGAGGATTAAGCAGGGAACTGCACGGTACCGGCGTCAGTGTCGTCGTCGTGGCTCCGGGCCCATTCATTTCAAATGCTGATGTCGCTAAGCGTATCATGAAACAAAGCTTTATCGCCCGGCTGGGCGTCCTCTCTGCCCGGGAAATTACCCTGAAGGCGCTGAAAGGTGCCGAGAAAGGTCAGAACGTGATCATCCCCGGTATCTGGAACCGGTTAAACCGGTTGCTGATGCAACTGGTGCCTGAAGACATCCGCCTGAGCGTTCTGAGCAATGTACTGAAAAGAGAACTGCCGCTTAAATAAACATCTGCCATGGAACCCGATACAATCAAAGCCGTTTATGCAATTCTGGCCACCGCAGCCGTTTCAGTTGCTTATTACTTTGTGCTTTACCGGATAGTTAAAATGAAGAAACCGGGAACCTGCAACGTGGCCATTGGATGTTACCTGCTAAGGAAATTCACCGGTTTCCTGTTGCTCGGCATTTTGCCTGTAGCCGTTGCCTGGTTCGTTTTCGGTCAAAGTCCGGCCGAATCAGGTTTCAGGGCCGGGACAACCGCTGCCTGGCTGCCTTATACAGCGCTTGTTGCACTTTTTCTGACTGTCATGAATTACTTCAATTCATCCAACATCCGGTTGCAAAAAGCCTATCCTGAGCTCCGGCTCGAAAACTGGGGTCCGGGCTCCGCCCTGGGCCTCGCCTTCGGGTGGATCCTGTACCTGGTGGGATATGAGATGCTTTTCAGGGGTTTGCTTCTGCATACCTGCCTGGAAGCATTCGGTTTGTGGCCAGCCATCCTGATCAATCTTTCATTGTACTTTATCCTTCATCTGCCTAAAGGGCTGAAAGAGTCGGTGGCAACGATCCCTTTCGGGGCTGTTGTCATTTTCCTGACGGTCAAATCCGGCTCGGTTTTACCGGCGATTCTCCTTCATTCCATACAGGCTGTTTCATTTGAATTATTCTGTATTTACCGTAACCCCGAAATGAAATTCAACCAACTTAAAATTCATCAATTATGAAATGCTTTATCACCGGTATATCCGGATTTATCGGCGCTTCCCTGGCTGAACAACTGACTGCAAACGGGCATTCTGTCAATGCCCTTGTCCGGAATCCTGAAAAAGTATCTACTGCTAATCATCCGGGCGTCAGGTATTTTAAGGGCGACCTGTTTGATAACCTGGTCCTGCTCCAGGCCATGGAGGGATGCGATACCGTCTTTCACCTGGCTGCCTTCGCCAAACCCTGGTCGAAAGATCCGGCCTATCCGCATCGCGTGAATGTCGAAGGAGCCGTTAATGTTTTTGAGGCCGCGTTTAAAGCCGGTGTCAAAAAGGTTGTTTTCACCTCTTCAGCCGCAACAATGTCTCCTTCCGACGGCGACCTTTCTGTTGATGAAGATACTCAAAGGACTATCCCGTATTTCAATGCGTATGAAACGACAAAAGCAGAAGCAGAATCAAAAGCCAGGGAATACTGCGGAAGGGGTTTGCCCGTCATCATAGTGAATCCGTCAAGGGTGTACGGCCCGGGACCTTTAAATCCAAGCAATTCAACCACTAAAATGATGATTGGATATAAGTCGGGGAAATGGAGGATAATTCCGGGTGATGGTTCGAAAATCGGGAATTATGTATATATCGATGACGTGGTCCGCGGCCATATTCTTGCCGCTGAAAAAGGGCGTGCAGGTGAACGGTATATCCTGGGCGGAGAGAATGTTACCTTCGATGACTTTTTCGGAATTCTGGCAAATGTATCCGGCAACAGGCGAAAAATGGTACATCTTCCCGTACCCGTTATGGCAGGTGTAGCCAGGGCCATGCAATGGCAGGCCCGGTTTACCGGCATTCCTCCGCTGATCACAGAAGATTTTGTTCTTAAATATCTCAACGATTGGTGCTTGAGCAGCGCAAAAGCAGAACAGGAACTGGGTTACCACATAACTCCTCTGGCTCAGGGTGTCAGGAAGACACTGGAATGGGATTTCATGCAGAAGGTTGATTAGATCCTCCGCAAAACATTCAGGATCTCCACCATGGCCAGGGTATCCAGTTTACAGTATTCGAGCAGGTTGTTCCGGGTTTCTGTGATTTTCTCAGGGTTGGGTTCGGAATGCAGTGCCATAAAGGCATGGCTGGCCGATCCTCCGTCGGCTATGGCCAATCCTTCATAGCTGAATTGCGGTGCCAGGGCGGGAAGCACCTGCTTAATGGAATAAGAACCTTTCATTTCGGGGACGTAATAATACCGTTTCTGGAAGATGTCCATCAGGTCTTTAATTCGGGAGGTGAGTTTCGAAATTTGAAACTGGAAATTCGGGAACGTGGCGGCGATTTCGTTCAGCCTGGAGGCTTCGAAGGAGCGGTTGAAAACAAGGATATCGCCGGTAGGGTTTATATCTTCCACCAATTGGGAGATAAATGGGATCCGCGGGTCCGCTTTATCGGCCGGAGCCAGGAAATAGCGGTGTTGCGGCTGCGCGTCCGGTGAATCCAAAATATGCAGCGAATACTGAAAGACGATTTGCTGGTAAGGGTGGCTGTGATCGTATAACGGCACCGCCGGCTGGAACGATTCGAAATCGAGGAAATGGAGCGGATAACTGAGGCCGGAGACAAAGCGGCCGATCGCTTTTTTGTCGATATGCGTCTCCCCTTTCAACTCCGCGATCACCTGTTGCCACTGGGCTACATTCAGCCTGAAATCCGAAGGAATATCTTCAAACTTCACGATCCCCTGGCGGTAAAGCTCCCATTTCTTATCGGCGCTCAGCCGGGAAATATTGAAGATGGAATAGTCGGGAATATGCTCCCAGCAATGCCCTTTGAAATCACAGTCGTACGGATCGCTGCAGTGAGGACCGATGCCGGTTTCCGGTACCACGGGACATTTCAGCATGAAGAAGAAGTCTTCAACGGATTGTTCAATCTTATCCTGCCATTTCAGCACCGGTTCCAGTACACTTATGGTTTTGAAGAGAGAACGGATATCAAGATCACCCTCTCTTTCGTAGCCTGTATCCAGCACAACCAGTGAAATATCGGAAACATGCAACCCGCTTTTTGTGATGACATAATACTGGAAAGCGGCGTCCAGCAGGTTCACCGGCTTTACCTGTGTGGAGCTCTTGATTTCGTATGCTTTCCATTTATCTCCATCCCTGACCAGGATATCGATAAAGCAATGCAGGTCATCAACAGCAAAACCGGCTTCATAGATAACCTCCGTGCCCTCTTCGATCAGTCTGCGCGTCAATGCAATGCTTTGGGTGTACCTGTCGGGAACATAAAGGCCGGCATCGGTCCCTCCGGGGAAAAGCTGCTGTGCCAGTTTACCCACCTCGTGCCCCTGGCTGAAGATGGCCTGCTGCATCGGGGAAATGGGATCCTTCAGATCGGGCCGGTTAAAGTGGAGATACAGCGATTTACGACACTGCGATCCGCGGAGAAAGGTCGATTTGGAAAGAGTTGGCATTGCGGTGGTTGATTTGGAGGATTTCTCAAAAGTCTTTTATTTAACCACAAAGTCGCACAAAGTACGTCACAAAGTCGCACAAAGTATCTGATTATCTAATAATAAGCTTCGTGCGCCTTCGTGAAATCCTTGGTGTTCCTTTGTGGTTTATTACTTTTGATATAACCTCAGCAAGAACTCTCATTATTTGTATAAGCAAATATATGCTGCATCGGTAACGATCCGGAGCTGGAATTTCGAGTCCTTTGCCACGATGAATGTGTCAAAGGGTTTGTAATCCCTGAATTCCGCTTCGCCCGGCAGCTTGACGGTCATCATGCCGGACACCACGGTCATATATTCTACCGTGGAGGTTCCGAATTCATACTCGCCCGGCGCCATAACGCCTAAAGTTGCAGGTCCGTCCGGGGTGGTAAAAGCGATCGATTTCACTTTTCCGTCGAAATATTCATTGACTTTGAACATGATATTTTGATTTTTGGTAAAAATACAAATTTATCCCTACAGACTGCACCACCGGGCTGTATTGCCCGAATCGACCGGTGCGAAATCCAAATCAGGAATTCAGAGTTGATTTGAAGATATGGCAGTAATGCCGGAGGGTCTCTTCGATGGGGATGAATTCAAAGTCAATCGCCTTCCTGATTTTGAGGTTCGAATATTCAAACTGCTGAACGGCTGTGTTGGCTGTTTCGCGGGTGATGAGCGGTTTTATGCCGGTTAAGGCCGATCGGATCTTCTCGAGCCTCCAGGCAAAACCGGAGAAAAATGGACTGACCGATATTGAGGGAGCCGGCCTTTCCAATTCCCTGGCCATCAGTGTAAACAGCGTTTTGTAATCAAGATTTACCGCATTCAGGATAAACCGTTCATTGCGGATATGGCTGTCGGTCAGAAGGATCATCGCCCGAACCACATCGCGAACATCGACAAAACCGTTTTTTCCGGGAGGATAAAACTTCAGGCCGTTCCAGACAGTGTTGAACAGCCTCGAACTGCCCATTCCCGGACCAGCCACGCCGAGAATAATAGATGGATTGACGATCACCGCATCGAGACCTTCGGCGGTGCCGCGCCAGACCTCTCGTTCGGCGCCGTATTTGCTGACGGCATAAGCCGAATTATGTTTTGAGGTTTTCCATACCAGGCTTTCGTCGATCACATCGTTTTGATCTTCCGGCCGGCCCAGTGCGGCTATGGAGGAAACATGGCACAGCGTCGCGATCTTCTTCTCCAGCGCCGCGTTCACCACATTGGCTGTCCCTTCGGTATTGATCCGCATCAGCTTCTTCCGGTCCTTCGGAAGAAACGAAACCAGGGCGGCGCAGTGGTAAACGGTGTCGACCCCTGCCATCGCATCCTCCAGCGAATAAATATCGAGGATATCGCCTTCAACCCATTCAATCTTACTAAAAAGGTCTTCCTGGTGAAGTTCAAATACCTTTCTGATCATGGTAATATCGCTGCCCGGCCTCTTCAATGCCCTGACCGACTGCCCCGACCGGACCAGCTCATATACCAGGTGGGATCCCACCAGGCCCGTTGCGCCTGTTACCAGTATCATGCGGCAAAATTAACGCTTTTTCCTACCTTTGCATAAACTTTAGGCTTATGAACTTTATCGAAGAACTCCGCTGGCGCGGGATGATCCACGACATGACGCCCGAAACGGAAGAACTGTTTAAAAAGGACGAAATGGTGGTTGGTTATGTGGGGATCGATCCGACGGCCGATTCGCTTCATATCGGCCACCTGGTGAGCATCATGATGCTGAAGCACCTGCAGCTTGCCGGCCATAAGCCGCTGGCGCTGGTCGGAGGGGCAACGGGCATGATCGGCGACCCGTCGGGGAAGTCGGAAGAAAGGAATCTGCTTAGCGAAGAGATCATCCGCCATAACGAACATTGTATCAAAAGACAGCTTGAAAAGCTTCTCGAGTTCGGTAACAAGCCGAATGCCGCCGAAATGGTCAACAACTACGACTGGATGAAAGAGTTCACCTTCCTGGGTTTTATCCGCGATGTCGGCAAGCATATTACAGTCAACTATATGATGGCGAAGGATTCGGTAAAGAAGAGGCTCGAAACAGGGATCTCGTTCACCGAATTCACCTACCAGCTCGTACAGGGATATGATTTTCTCTACCTCAACGAGCATAAGAACTGCAAACTGCAGATGGGCGGCTCCGACCAGTGGGGCAACATCACCACGGGCACCGAGCTGATCCGGCGCAAGAACGGCGGCGACGCCTATGCCCTCACCTGCCCGCTGATCACCAAAGCCGACGGCGGCAAGTTCGGGAAGACCGAAACCGGCAACGTATGGCTCGATCCGGTGCGCACCTCCCCCTATAAATTCTACCAGTTCTGGCTGAATACTTCGGATGAGGATGCGGAGAAGTATATCCGGATCTTTACTTTGTTTACGCGTGAAGAGATCGATGAAATGATCGCACGACACAAGGAAGCGCCGCACCAGCGCGAGTTGCAGAAAGCGCTGGCAAAGGACCTTACGGTGAGGGTGCATTCCGAAGCCGATTACCAGGCTGCAATCGATGCGTCGGCGATCCTGTTTGGCGCCGGCACGACCGAAACATTGAAAGGCCTCTCCGAGGATCTTTTCCTCTCCGTTTTTGAAGGGGTTCCGCAAAGTGAAGTATCTAAAGTTAAACTCGAACAAGGCATCCCGCTCCTGGAGTTCCTGGCGGATGAGACAGGGATTTTCCCGTCCCGGGGCGAGGCGCGGCGGACGGTAAAAGAGAATGCGTTATCGATCAATAAAATGAAGGTTGTGGAGGATAAGATGGTTGGCGTGGGTGATCTTTTAAATGAAAAGTATATCCTTGTTCAGAAGGGGAAGAAGAATTATTTTCTTGTTGTAGCTGTTTGATTTTTAACTACATAGACACAACTTGTCCCGAAACCTCGGGATAGGGCACAATAGGTTACACATAGATCTGTTGTGCTTTCTATTGTGTTCAAAGAGTCTGTGTGTTGAATAGCGACGTCTCATACGGTGTGCCCTGGTAAAGGAAGAGATAAGGATTGAGACTCCATCTGCCCGAAATGAGATGGAGTCTCCTTTTAATGAGATGCCATCTCGATTTTGAGATGGAGTCTCCTTGCAATCGAGATGCCATCTCACTAAAACCAGATGGCGTCTCAAACCAAAAACTTGTTAACCGCCCTTGACTTCTTTGCCCTTTTGAATTACCTTTATGCAGTAAATCACACCGAGTCTATTTTTTATTAACCTGTTAATCCAACCATTTATGAGAACAGTTAATTTTTTATCAGTAATTGCACTCTTAATCCTGGACTTGACACTTTCAGTATCAATGATCTTAAAGGGACAACTTCTAAAGAGATCTCTCTTACAAGCAGTCAAAATCAGTTTGTACTAAGCACAGAAACTTTCATAAATGGTACTTATATATGTAAATTGGTAGTGAATTCTGACGTAAAGGCATCAACCAAATTTATCATTAATCATCCTTAATCTTGAGTTTGCCCATGAGTGCAATCGGGAAGTTTATATTCATGAATCTGACATTTCTTCTGCTACAAGTTAATTTGAATTGCAATGCTCAATTTCATGAAAGGATTTACTTTAATAATCTATATAATCAAAATACCATGTCTGTAGGAAAGAGTATATTAGAAAGTGATTCATCATATATTATTGCCGGTGGTGGGTTAGATAGCATTTTTGGTTATAAAAATATTATTATTGCTAAAATATCTCTGGATGGGGAATTGATTTCCTGGAATGAATACAGGACAAATCTTTCGGATCATTACGCCGGTTTTCCGGGTTCGATTCATGCATTTAATGGTTCATTTATTCTTGGTGGGAGCCACAATGTACAAAATGAATCCTGCGGTTTATATATGAATTTCGATTCATCATTCGACTCCTATACCTACAATTCCTATTGTAGCAAAGTGGGGCCTGTCTTGTACTTCCGCTATTGTAACATCATCAATCAGCATGATCTGATTTTTACCGGTTATGACAGGCATCCGGATATGATCGGCAAAGTCCTCCTTTTAAAAAGTGATTCATCAGGTAATGAAAAATGGCGTACCGGTTACAGTTTTGATCAGACCTCCGAAGGGCAAAAAGTGATCCCCACGGAAGACAGTGGATTTATCATCTCAGGATATTCATACAATCCAGGGGACGATTATTCAGGTAATGCCATCATCATCAAAACAGACACGGGCGGATCAATCCAATGGCATCGAACAGCGGGACATCCGGAATACATGGATGGATATGGCAGTGTAACCATTGCCCCGGATGGGAATTTTGTTTTCGGGTATGCCCATGCCGTGTCCCAGGGTCCTCCCTACCCCGTACCCTATTCGTATTGTAAAATTAAATTCATCAAATACGACCAGAACGGCGATACAATCTGGGAAAAATTATACGGCAAACCCTACCAGCTCAATATGCTCCGGAATATCATCACCCTGCACGACGGGAGCTTCGTAGCCGTCGGATATGCCAATTCCGATACCCTCACCGGGCCGATGCAGGGGTGGCTTTTCAAGATCAACCAATACGGCGACAGCATCTGGTACAGGGATTACAGGCATTACCAGGAACCATCGATCCTCGATTATTTATACGATGTTTACGAAACCAGCGATCATGGCCTGATAGCCTGCGGCGAATCATCGCGGGCAGAACCCGGCCCGGATGCGGTCCAGCGAATGTGGGTACTGAAGCTCGACAGCGCCGGTTGCGCCGAACCGGGTTGCGACTCTACGGTTTGGATCGATGAAACCGGAGGCGGGGAGGCATGGATGCGTGGAGAGTTGGAGGTGTGGCCGAATCCAGCCTCAGGGATTGTCGATTGTCGATGGTCGATGGTCGATTTTCGAAGGGATTTGTCATTGAGGATTTACGATGTTTTCGGGAGGGAAGTGGCTGAAATAAAGGTTCCTGGCAAGCAGGACCAGGTACAGATCAATGTAGAAAGTTATCATCCGGGGGTGTATATCGCGGTACTGAGAAATGGGGGAGATTTTTGGGGAAGTGGTAAGTTTGTGGTGGCGAGATAAGACCAGTTGGACAATCGAATTACGCGATTTGGCATTCGGTCCGCCAGCTGGCGGATCGAATGCGGAATCGTCTAATCTTCTTTAATCTCCCACGTCGCCCCTTCCTTCCCGTCCTTAATCTGTATATTGACCTTCAGCAACTTATCCCTGATCTGGTCGGAGGTGGCGAAATCCTTCTTCGCCCTGGCATCCGCGCGAATGCCGATAATGGTGTCCATCAGCCCGCTGATGATCTCATCTTTTTGTCCCGATTGCTCTTCCGGCACCAGGCCCAGGATATCGACCATGAAAGTCCGGTAGGCAAAGGCCAGCGCCGCCATGTCGTTATCGGAAAGCTTCTCTTTGCCTTCTTTAACAAGGTTGATGATCCGGGCTGCCTCGAAAAGCTGGGCGATCACGATCGGGCTGTTGAAATCGTCGTTCATCGCCGAGTAGCTATTGGCAATTATCTGTGCAATTGGCCCGGTAACAGTTCCGGGTTCCGGGTTCCAGGTTCCGGGTTCCAGGTTCCAGGTTCCGGGTTCCAGGTTCCGGATTCCGGATTCACTTTGAACTTTGATCCGCCAGCTGGCGGATGAATTTTGAACTGCTGCGAGCGCAGCGAGCAGCTTACGCAGTCCTTTTTCGCTCGCCTGCAGCGCTTCGTTGGAGAAATCGAGGGTGCCGCGGTAGTGGGCCTGCAGGATGAAAAAACGGATCGTCATCGGGCTGTAAGCTTTCTCCAGCAGGCTGTGGTTGCCATTGAAAAAATCTTCCAGCGAAACGGCATTACCCAGAGATTTACCCATTTTCTGCCCGTTGATCGTGATCATGTTGTTGTGCATCCAGTAACGCACCGGCATCTTGCCCGTCGCAGCCATCGACTGGGCTATTTCCGATTCGTGGTGCGGGAAAAGCAAATCCATTCCCCCGCCGTGGATGTCGAACGTCTCGCCCAGGTATTTGCATCCCATGGCCGAACATTCGAGGTGCCAGCCGGGGTAACCTTCGCCCCAGGGCGAGGGCCAGCGCATGATATGATCGGGGGTGGCCTTTTTCCACAGGGCAAAATCGAAACTGCTTTTTTTCTCTTCCTGCCCGTCGAGTTCCCTTGTAAAAGCCAGTAATTCATCCACTTTACGTCCTGAAAGGATGCCGTACGGATGTTTCTGATTGTATTTTTCGATGTCGAAATACACAGAGCCGTTGCGCTCGTAAGCAAAGCCGGCGTCGAGGATCTTCTGCACCATGGCGATCTGCTCGATAATATGGCCTGATGCGTGCGGTTCAATGCTCGGATTCAGCAGGTTCAGCCGCGCCATGAGTTCGTGATAGCGGTTGGTGTAATATTGCACCACCTCCATCGGTTCGAGCTGTTCAAGCCGGGCCTTTTTGCCGATTTTGTCATCGCCGGCATCGGCGTCTCCTTCCAGGTGCCCGACGTCGGTTATGTTTCGCACGTAGCGCACCTTGAAGCCGATATGTTTCAGGTAACGGAACACCAGGTCGAAAGTCACAGCCGGCCGGGCATGGCCCAGGTGCGGATCGCCGTATACGGTGGGACCGCAGACGTACATCCCGGCATGGCCCGGTACCAGTGGCTCGAAAAGTTCCTTCTTCCGGGAAAGGCTGTTATAGATATAAAGTTGTTGCATATCAAGTAAGATTCCAGGCAAAAATAGTGATTAATAGCAATCGGTTTATCTGATTTCGTCGAGTGGTCCTGTAAAACTGTCTGGCACTTTGCTTTTCAACTGATGCTTCGTGCGCCTTTGTGAATATCCTTCGTGCGCCTTGGTGGTTTTAACAATGGTTAAATCGAAAATAATTTCAATTATTATTAGAATTATACATCTAATAATGAATGTTTTATAAATTATCTTTTATATGACCGGGTATAAAAGAAGTGAAAAACCGATTAATATGTGAGAATTACTCGCTTTTACCACGAAGGCGCACTAAGGATATTCACAAAGGCGCACAAAGATTAAACAATTAAGAAAGGAGGATGTATGACGAATGAAGAAGTTTTTAAAATTGTTTTAGATTGCTCCTACCGGGTTCATTCGGCACTGGGGCCCGGTCTTTTAGAGAGTTCTTATGAAGAATGTTTGCAATATGAAATAAAACAAACAGGATTATTTGCCGAAAAACAAAAACCATTGCATTTGGTTTATAATCAAGTTAAACTTGATATTGGGTATAGGATTGATATCCTGGTCGAAAATAAAGTCGTCGTTGAAATCAAATCTGTCGACGCTTTTAATGACGTTCACTTTGCACAAATTCTGACTTATTTAAAACTATCAGGATGCAAATTGGGATTGCTCGTTAATTTCAATGTGCGCCATTTAAAAGATGGGATCAAAAGAGTGATTTTATAACGCAAGACTCCTTTGTGCGCCTTTGTGAATATCCTTAGTGCGCCTTTGTGGTTAAATCAATCCTCCGATCTAAGAAAAAACCTTCGCTTGACGATGATGTCATCAAACAACAACACACGCAATTCATAATCACCCGGTTGCCGTTTATCCGGGGTAATGGATACAGAACCATTTAATGTGGCGACAGTATCCGCAGGATTGACCATCATCTTTTTGTCATAGAACGATTTTCCATCCGGGCCGTACCATTCCATCCGGAAAGGCAATTCATCATCTTCATAAATACCCATATTCCTAAGGTTAACCCGGGCCCGGAGGATCCCTTTCTTCCTGATCTCAAATACCGTATCGATGCCATTCATCTCCCCTGTTTCTTTATCCAAACTTTTATAGAAGATGATGTCAGCCTCGATATGATTCGCTGTTCCTTCGGGAACCATCTCAAACTGCTTTTCCGCGATCAGATCCCTGAAATAATATACCCTTACGGAATAAACGCCGGCATCCCTTTTTAAGGGGTCGAGGGAGACTGCACTGACCAGTTTGCCGGTCGAATCCCCGGCCGGGAGATCGATCCTTTTCAGATAGACCGACCGGTTGCCGGGCCCGATCCAGTCGATATGGAACAACCGGTCGCGCCCCGGATCCATCAGGGAAACACCCGGATCAACCACAGCCACAACATTCTCCCCTTCCTTCATTTCAAAAACATTGCTAATTGCAGCCTGCCTGCCCGATTTTTCGTAATAAAAGCGGCTGAACGTCATCTGAGCAGGGATGCCATCCCTTTTTTCGGCGCATCCTCCAACCATCCCCACCATCAAAATCGCAAGGATTGTCGCGAAACCATTAATCAAAACATAATATTTGATACTCTTTATCATCCTTAAATTGAATAACTTACCACTCATCCTGACAACCCTCCAAACCCTTAAAACCCTGCCGTCCTAAAGTCTTGCCGTCCTACCGTCCTACCCTTATATCATCCTCACCACCCAGTTCCTGCTTCTTTTTTTCACGTTATAGAACCACAGGCAAAGGGGGATCATCACGACCATCATTACTGCGAATGCGATCAATGTTTCGGTGACCCCGCCATCCCTGTAAAGGAAATCAATACGTTTGATAAAAATCCCCATAATGGCGATGTGCATTCCGTAGAAAAACAGCGCCACGCGCCCGGGAATGGCGAAAAAGTAAAGAATTTTCGGGGAGATTTTATTGATGGCGATGAAAATTCCGGTAATGACCAGCACCCATCCGAAGAACCAGAGGTTCAGGAAGAGGCTAGGCGGATATTTCTGATCGAAGAAGAAGGAATAAGAACCGGGGTCGGAGAATGGGAAAATATTGCCGTAGCCCCTGCCCATCCGAACCAGGAGGGCCAGCAGAATTGCTGCCGTTCCGATACCGAAGCTCCAGGATATCTTTGCCCGGTCGCTTTTCCAGGCC
The DNA here is from genome assembly GCA_017991835.1 of Bacteroidales bacterium. Taxonomy (GTDB): domain Bacteria; phylum Bacteroidota; class Bacteroidia; order Bacteroidales; family JAGOPY01; genus JAGOPY01. Next base: position 51,582 of record JAGOPY010000012.1, read on the forward strand.
TGCAGCCATCCGCTGGCCATGGCCGATCCCATGAGGGCAAGGGCAAACCAGGGGATGACCGGGTATTTGTTAAACTCCCCCGCATCGATAAAGGTCTGCATCAGGGCTTCCTGCCAACCTGTTGCCGGATCATACGGAATGCGGAGCAAAAGCGGGTGGAGGGCCAGGATCAGCAGTCCCAGTGCGGCCCTGACCATCCAATGATACCGGATGACCAGGGCGAGCAGGATCATCGAGATTCCAATGCAGGCGATGATCCCGAGGTGGCCCGGTTTGAATTCGCTGAATCCTCCCCAGGAGGAGTTGACCCAGGTAACCTGCAGCACGACCAGGAATAACCCCCGGATCATGATCTGCCGGATGATCTTTTTCCTTTCGATCCCTTTTTCGATTTGTTTTGTATACGACCACCAGACCATGGCCCCTGCCAGGATCAGGAACCCGGGGGCACAGAGATAGGAGGCGTAGCGGAGGGCAAACTGGGGCCAGCTGTCGAAAAGCGGATCCAGCTGATCGATCTGGTCCCAGACGGAGTTAAAATAATAGGAACAATGGTCGAGCAGCATCAGGACCACTACCAGGCCGCGGACCTGGTCGATGTAATCGAAACGCGATGGTCCCGGTGCTGAATTAATCAAGGCCATAAGGAATGCTAATGATCAACACCCCTTCATCTTCATCGGCCAGATAGATATACTGGTCATCGGCGTCGATACCCAGGGCATATTTTGTCTTGACCGCGCCGATCAGCTTTGGCGCCGCCGGATTGGTCACATCGATGATCTGCATTCCGCCAAGCTGAGCCGACATATAGATCTTATTATCATCCAGGTAAAGGTCTTTGGCATATCCGGCGCTGTCGTAAACTCCGGCCACAAATACACCGGCTGTGTCGGAATAGTCGAGGATCTGCAGGCCGGAGGTGCCGCATGCCATAAAAGCGAGCGACCGGTTCTCGTCCAGAACAATCGCTTCGGCATCGCCCGGTGTATCGCACCAGCCGGCTTTGGGATAGATGCCATAACCCTCCTGGAAATCGGAAATATTGTAAATCGTCAATCCCATTTCCCCGCCGGCAACGAAAAGGTAGTTGGAATCCGATGAGGTGGCCAGCCCGTAAGCATAGCCAATGGTTGCAAACTGCCCGCGGACGTCGGGCTCGGTCGGATAGCTGATTTCAGCGATACCCACTCCTTGTTCACTAATGGCGGTGAACAGGTAATGCCCCATGATGTGGAAATTCCGTGCCGGTTTGACGCCCAGGTTGGTAATGGCTACCCTCGGTGTATCGGGTTGGCTGACATTTACCACATTGATGCCGAATGTATTAGCTGCCAGATAAACCGCACTGTCGCGGATAGCGATCTTCCCGGCATAACCCCGAAGCTTATCCGTTGTAAGCGAAATGAAGGAAGGAACGGCCGGATTTGTAATATCGTAAATCAGCAATCCCCCTTCTCCCTGGGCAATGTAGAGAAGATTATCTTTTTTAACGACGTCGTTTGAAAATCCCGACGACGCAATCCGGCTGACGATCTTGTACCCACCATCGGACGGTGTAAGCGATTCGGGATCTTTCGGTTTGCCGCATCCGGCCAGTAAAATGACGCCGGAAACAAATAATAACAGGTTTTTATTCATAGTTTAATCAATTTAAAACTTGAGATTATACACTACCTGCAAGCCAACCTGGTCCTGGCGGTAGTCTTTTTCTTCGGATAAATACTCGCTGTTGATTTCGGATGACGAATTGGAATTCCTCATGAAAAATTTATAGAAAGCCCCTAAAGTGAATGACTTGCTCACCTGGAGGTTATAATTGGCTGTAACCAGGACGACATCATCCACCCTCCCGGTATGTTCGGGATCTTCCTCCAGGAAATGCTCCGAAAAATAGACCCGGTTCTGATAGGTGGCATTCAAATCGATTTCATGCGTTTTCTTTCGGATTTTCGGAAGCTCCCAGTTCAGTCCCAGGGCAAAGGCGTATTCGTTGTAGGTGGCATCGGCATCGTCGGCTGTTTCCCGGGTCTCGCCCGGTTCGTCGTAACCTTTGGCGTCAGAATGTTCGAACTCGTAAGCTGCTTCGATCTTCACCTTTTTGTGAAGCGGTTGCGAAACGGAAATCCCGAAAATATAGCTGTTGCAGTCATATTCCGTATAATGTTTATTATGAAAATAACGGGCCAGGTCGAACGATAATCTTACCCGGGTGCTTTTCAGGAAAGTGTTCTGAAACCAGAAACCGTAATTATCCTTTGCAAAAGAGAAAGGGACGAAAGTTTCCGGGGTATAGCCGTATATCTCCACCCGGTCGGCATCCCTAAAGTGCCTCACATAAAAGCGGGGAATGTGAGAGTAGGAAACCCTGAAGCTGGCTTTCTTGGTGACATTTTGTGTGAGCCCCAGAGTGAAATAATACCAGTTTTTCACGCCGTTGGTGGCATACATGTTACTGTAAATGCTTCCGTTGATCCGGGTTTTAAGGTCTTTGAATATCCGGTATGTTGCAGAAAGGTCGGCAGCGGTGATGAACACGATATCATCGTATGTCTTGATGTGAAACCTGCCGGAATCCTGGCGATTGATGAAACGATCAATATACTTGCCGGAATATTTCAGGATATTGTCGTCGTACATCGAGCCGAATTTAATCTCGGCCTCGAAATGTTTCTCCTTTTTGGAAGATTTCTTTTGCGCGGCTGCGGTCTGCATTCCGAATACTAAAAAAAGTATGATCAGAAAGTAGGCTGGTAAGCAGCATCGATGATATTTCAATATGAATATTCTCATTTTCCGTTGTTTTTATTCTTCGAGTCCGACATCTTTCCCTGGAATCAGCAATCGTCCGAGCAAAGAATTTTTATCCTGGTCGAGCGGGCAGATTTCATAAAGATGTTTTCCGTCGGGGATCAGGATAACAAATTCGCAGGCCGTTCCAGGGATGAGATTGTCGATATCTTTATAAACGGCTACATCCGACACTTTGCTGTTCAACTGGTAGGTATTGATGACCGATCCGTTTTCCCTGACCTGGACCCTGTAATTGATCCGTCCTTTCATCCCAAAATGGTGCTCCGTTCGGGTCAGGACGCGCAATTCGGTCGGGCCGATGATCTCAACACGCAGCGGTTTCTCTGCTGTAAACCGGTAATAAGGCGTGGTGGTTTCACGGGAGATGAGATCGACGGGCTCGGAAGGGCGCAGTGGGGAAAAAGCCATCCAATCCTGCTTTTTCAGCTTAGCGGGGGTAAAAACATACCGGGCAGCCACATTGGCGGTAATATCCTTCAACCGGAATTCAACCGTATGAAATCCCCGCGAAAGTTCGATTTCGAATGTTTTCAGCTCTCCCGGGACGCCAAGGGTGCCATCGGTGTAGGTTGCATTCCGTGAACGTTCGATCCCTGAAACCGAGACACTTTTTTGAGTCCCGCCATCGACCGTATAGATAACCGTATAGCGTGCCTGGACCTGGTCGCCCGGCCGGAACTGCGCACGGGTATGGACTTTCAGCACCCCCGGCCCCTGGACGGTAACCATTGCCGCATCGGCATAACTCAGCGCATAATAGCTCCTGTTCTTCCCGGCGCTCACAGTCGTAATCTTCTTCACAAATCCCGAAGGCTTAATGGTCTTCGATTCCGTCTGGGCACAGATACTGCCGGTTAAAAGCAATAAAAAACCGAAAACTCCAACTTTCTTAATCATCATATTATCAAATAAAACTCTCAATACAAATCGAAAATCGACCATCGACCATCGACAATCGACCATCATATCTCTTCAATCATCTCATCTTCAGCCTGCTGCTTCCTCTGTCCCGGAACGACAGGCACAACATCCGTTCCCAGCTGGTGCCGTTTTCGTTCCGCAAAGTAAACAAAAATGATGACGGTGACGAGGATGGCCAGAGCAATAGTCGTTACAACGAGATCATATTTTTTCTGAATGAAAATGCCTCCTTCACCCGGTTCCGGCATGGGCACCGGATTGGCCGGCAGTCCGTATTTTGCTGCCAGCTGGTCGATGTTCAGCAGGTGAATGATGGGGATCCCTTTCCGGCCCATCTGGATGATCACACCGTGCAACGGGTAATTGCTCATGGGAAGGCGTTCGGTAAGCCCCGAAGGGATGAGCTGCCCATTTACCGTATTGCCGAGGCTGGCTATCCCTCCGCCGACATTGATAAACGCCTTGGCTGCATTCTTTTTGCCCTGTTGCTCGTAAATTTCCATTCTTCTGGCAATGGAGTTTTCGAGGTGTTTCTCATTAATCAATTCAACCCGGTTCCTTTCAATGGCGCTAATGATAAGATTCCGGCCTTCGGGGCTCAGGCCCCGGCCGATGTCATTTCCGCCGCCGATGGAAGCGGCTACCGATTTGTAGTGAAAAATGCCTGCATCATTCAGCAGTGTCTCTATATCGAGCCAGGTAAAATAGGGATCATTGGCTCCGAAATTGGATGCCCCGACAGAGGTGATCACGGTTGGTTGCAGTTTGAGCGTCTCAATGGCCGCCATTACGGAGATATTCATCCCGGGGAAAGACCCCGAGAATGCTATGGCCACCGGATCGCCTTCTTCCAGCCCCGCCTCTTTAAGCAACTGAACAATCACTGCGGCAAAGTTCGGGTTGGTGGCAGATAATTTTGATTCGACATTTCCCTGGTCGGTCGTGATCATGGTATATTCCTGTCCGATCAGGGCCGTTTGATTGGGATCATTCACATCATCCAGAAAGACGCCTTTCTGCAGGCGATATTGTTTGATATGACCGGCTGCAGCCTGGGAGAGCCGGGCTGCCTCAAGTTTTTCATTGTAATAATCCTGTTTGACATCTTTCTTTCCATTCTCCACTGCGATAAAAGCCAGCAAAGCCAGAAGGAAGAGGAGGCCCAGCACGAGGTTCGAAGTTGCTTTGAATTTAAACATATCACCTCCTATTTGGGCAGTAAAGCGCCCGCAAAGATCAGGATAAGAACCAGGCGGACGAGTACGGATGAAACAAACAGTACGCTGATCGTTTTGAAGATTCCCTGTTTGGCAAACCAGTGGGCGATCAGCCCCGGGATGACCCAGCCGACGGCTTCGAGTTCAAGCGTTGAGCTTCCCAGGTTAAAGGTCAGGAAATGCCGGGTGAAAATAGCCAGCAAACAACCGATCAACAGGCTGAGGACCATCTGGCGCCTGCCATACAAAAAGGTGTAATTGCCCAGCACTTTAATGATCAGGTAAGTCACCAGGCTGACCACCAGGATTCCGATAAGCCGGTCGGGGTGCGACAGTTGCAGGGCGATATAGCCCGGAACGACTATCCCGCCGGCCGCCAGTCCGAATACTTCGTATGAAAGAAGGCTGAGGACCAGGCCAAGGGTTATAGCTAATTCAATCATAAATTATATACTCCTGTGTTCAAAGAATTCGACGAGACCCGATCCCATTCCGCCCATATTGCCGATCGCAACAATGGTGGCCGTGTGGTCGGTCAGAGCCAGCAACCGGTCGAAAACATTTTCCGATGTTGTCCATCCGACCGTTACGACTTTCCGGGCAGGAATGCCATAGCGAATGGCCATGCTCTCCACAACATCGGTCGATTGCCCGATCAACACAAGATAATCGACCTCCTTTTCGAGCCGGTAAGCCACCATGCCGGCCAGTTGCTCTGCCCGGTACAGCCGGTCCTGCCGGGTATTCAGCAACACGATCCGTTTCCCTTCCATCCCCGTTTCATCGCTGATCTTCCGCCAGACCAGGAAGGTGGAATCGGGATCATTGGCGGCAAAGGCATTGTAAAAGACCAGGTTTTTCCGGAAGGCTTCCACCCTGAAAACCATCAGGGCGCCCGCATCTGGAACAGCTTTGTACATCCCCTGCAACGCCGTATTCCTATCGACGCCGGCATGCAGGCAAACGGCCAGCGCCAGCGAAACATTCTCCCGGTGTTCAATATACCTGAAACCTTGCATCTCCTCATGCGAAACAATTTCCGGATCCACAAAATGGGTCACGGTATTCCGTTTATCGGCCATTTTCTTCAGGAGGTCGGGAATCACGTTTTCAGAGGTGAAAAGATGTTCCTTCGCGGGTATGGTCCGACCCAGTGTCTCAGCAATTTCACCGAGAGTATGGCCCATCACATCGGTATGGTCCATCCGGATATTGGTCATGACTCCGACATTGGAGTGAATCATCCGGTGTTCCGTAATCGTCTGATATTGTGGCTGCAATGCCATACATTCCATCACCAGCGCCTTGACCTTTCGGGATGCGGCAAACCGGACGATCGATAATTGTTCGATGATATTGGCCGAAGCTTTCCGGTGAATGTAGGTTTCTGTGCCATCTTCCAGGATAAGCCGGGGAAACGTTCCGGTCACTTTTGTGATATTGGTTATTCCGCCTTCCCTTAGCCCTGCCCCGATCAGCCGCGTCACACTCGATTTCCCTCTCGTCCCGTTCACATGGATCCTGATCGGGATGGATGAAATCCTTTTCTGGTGCAGAAAATATTCGATGATCCCGAATATGACTGCCATCAGTACCAGGGCAAGAAGAATATAAAAACTATGCATTAATAACGTGAACTATCTCAACAAGAACAATTTAACGGTCTCCCGGAAATTTTCTGATTTTATTTGGCAGAAATAAACCCCGGCACTTACCGGTAAACCTGCATCATTGCATCCATCCCACAGAATCTCGTAGGTTCCGGCGTTTTGCCGGGCGCTCTTTAATATCCTCACCGTTCTGCCCTCTACATCGAGAATTTTCACCGATACGGCCGCCGGATTGTCAATTGTATAGCTTATCCGCGTCGACTCCACGAACGGATTCGGGAAACAGCTGAGATGATCCGACGTTTCCATCGATCCCTCTTTCCTGTCATCAATCCCGGTGATAATTGAGGCTTCCGGCGGTTCGGTCGTGAACTTGATGGAAAACTCGTTTTTCAGGATATTTGAGCCGGGATTATAGGCGTCGTTGAACAGGTATAGCAGACCGATATTCTGCCCCTGGTTTTCGATGCCGATGGTGCTGCTTTCAGGTGCCCGAACCTGTTTGTAATTAAATACGATCTCACCGTCACCTGTCAATGTGGGATAAAAATCGGGATCATAAAGCACCGCCTGGAAAATCTCCACATTGGGTTCGGAACCGAAATCGTTCCGGGCTATGCTGTCCCATTCGATGATAAACCGGTGATTGGAGAAATCGTTGTAATAATAAATATTCCCCTCCACGGTTTCAGCGTCATAAAGATCGTCCCAGAAACCGGCCACCATGCAGTTGATATTATCGATGTTCGGAAGGGTGGTGTTGACCGGTGCCGTCTGGTTACCGTTTCCGAAAGCTATCCAGCCGTCGGTACTGATCCGGAGCTGGGCATATTCAACGCCATAATACTTGAATGTAAAGGGGAGACTGACTGTTTCGGTATAATCTCCTATTCCTGAAATATTGATCGGTGTACCGGCCTGATCGATTTCGATCCAGGTATAACCGGGTGCCTGGTCGAAAATATCATCACTGGAGTATGCATAATAGCCATAGGCATCCGGACCCGTGTAGTCGGAAGGCACCGGGTGCGATACAGGCAGGTTCAGGGTGAGATTCTTCTGATATGGATAATTCCCGTTGGAAGTCATCAATTGAAGGTTGAACTGGGCGAAATAATCAGCCGGGCAGGAAGGGTCAATTTTTACCACAAAATAATTGTAAAAATTAATGGCTGTTTCATTGATTGCAATCGTTCCAAATGCTCCCGCTCCATCCTCAATATCAATAAACGGATCATCGGATGTCAAAATACCCACCACATCTTTTGCCAGGTCATTGCCGGCATTGTGAACGGCTATAAAAAGCTTGACCGTTTCGCCCGGGTCCATCCGGTAATTCGGTTCGGCGGCTCCCTGGTCATTCACATAAAATCCCTCATCCAAAAGATTGCACCCGTTGATAACAATATCGTAATTATAATCCCAGGAATTTTCGGTACTGGTAACATGCAGCTGAACCGGGATCAACTGTCCGACAGGGCAATTTTCAGCAACCCGCAGCATGAATGGGTTTCCTGTAATCTTTGCCCCGGAGGCAAGATTTCCGTAGTTGACCGGCACGGTGGTCAATACCTGCATATAATCAGGCATACCCGATGTCAGTGTTGCCATGACATTGTTTGCAGTCTGGCTTCCCCAGTTTTTCAGTGTAAAGGTGGCTGTGCCGTTTTCGTTTGGGTCGATAAGGCCGTCGAGGTTGCCATCAAGGTCGTCAAGCGCCGGTCCTCCATCCGGCTCAACGAGTTCTTCGGGCTGGATCACGATGATGTCGGCCTGGAAAGGATAAACATTTTTCCCCCTGACGGTCAGTTTTAAAGTATCCGGAGTCTCCGGGACAATATCCATGTAGACTTTCCCCTCACTATCACAATATCCTGTCGCAAAGATCTCGTCGCCGGTAAGGCACACCTGTGCATTAGCTGCCGGCTGACCGGATGCGGTGAAATTCACCGTGATCTCCACCTGGTCCTGTCCCACCAGGATGGTTTGGGGATAATCAACGGTTACGGCCAGGGGAACATCCCTCCAGATATGTATGCTGGGATCACCCAGGATACAGTATATTTTATAATGATATTCAACATAGTATTCATCACCATAAACATTGTACATATATAACTTTCCCCTGAGCAAGGCCTGACCGGGAGTTTCCATATCCTCGGCAAACATGCCTGTATAAATCCCTTTGTCGATTTTGTTATTATAGGTTGTATGCGTATTGGAAGTAGGCCCGACAAAGGCTACACCGCCCTTGGGAGCCGTCAGGGATCCGATCTCTATCCACTCTTCCCCGAAGCAGTTATTGGCTCCCCATGTATCGAACATCGCTACCCCGCAGCCTATGCTGGTTACAAAGGTAAAATGCTCTCCGTTGGTCAATGAGGTTACATCAGATGTTTCGAAATTATAGCAGGAGGCCTGCCATCCGCTGGTCCAGCCTTCCCCGCGGTAATTCAGGTAGCTGCGGCCTTCATTGATCGCATCGATCACATCATCAAGGCTCACCGTGCAATCCCATCCCCATCCCGAACCGTCGCTCATTAGGGTATCCACCGAAGTGAAATGTCCATAGTTCAGCATCATGCCGGCCGCAAACCGTTTGGTCTCTTTTTGCGACTCATATGCATTATTGGAACATACCGTTCCTTTTTTGAACCAGTCGGTGGTCACAGTATTGGGCGTTTTTTCGTAAAGAAGGAATTTATTGATCATCACCTGCATCCGGTAATCCCCCTGGTTGGTGAACCGGCCGATCATCATCTCAGGAAAATAGTCGTTGCCATCTACTTCCACAAAATAATCTTCGTTGGGAAACGAATAATCGGGATAGGTCACGATCTTTTTCGGAAAAACCCCGTCATCCCCCACAATCAGTACATAAGTCGGAGGATATTCCCAGTTATGGTAGGCATCGGCGATATGGTTCTTGATGATGTCAGGATTATTGGCGTTGGCGCCGATATCGGAGAATCTGGTGACATGCACGTCGGTTCCGCTCTGCCGTTTCCATTCGGCATAAACCTGGAAACTATTGTAAAACTCATCAGGCATGATGCACAGGATCAGGTCACGTCCGTCTTCCCTCCCGCCGTACTGCTCATTCAGTACCTCCTGGTAATTGAAGATGGTACTTCTGTAAATCTTTCCAAATGAAGGAGCAATGGGCCTTTTGGGCGCTGTCCGGGGATTTATTGCCTGTTCATCAACAAAAACCACTCTTACGGTTATGGAAGAAGCTACGTAAAGCTCTCTCTTTGCCGCATTGTAACGAACCGGAAAAACACTCAGCCGCGTAATCCGGAAATCCCGGAAAACAGCAGGAGGATCAAGCTTTGCGGCTTCAGCAGGGTAAAGGTTATCCGCTCTGTAAGCAATAGATTCCTCGGTATATGAGGGCTCCGTATCGCCTTCGTACCAGCTTTTCCTTGCCGGCGGCAGGTAAACATTCCTGAATGTGCTTTCCTGGCCTGTTTCCACAACTTCGACCCGAACCGAAGCCTGGTCAGGAATGGCAAGTATAGTAGCCACATAGGGCAGTTCCGGCTGTCCGGGTGTGTGGGTAAGCGCTTCTGAAAGGATATTCACAGCCTGGTAAGTCGTCCTTCCAACCATAAAATCGTTCATCTCAAAACCGGAGAGTTCAATTTTAATGATTGTCTCCCGGGCATTTTGATGGAGAAGCGTCAATTTTGGCGTTGCGGGATCAGCAGAATTTGAACTATTCAACGGTATCCATTCGGCTAATGAAATTAGCGGTACCATGAAAATGAGAAGAAGAAAAGAGATAATTTTATTCAACATAACATGGAAATTTATTGCTGTTATTTGTTATGCGTTGACATTCATAGGTTTATCGGGTTAAGGAAAAACTTATGAAGGATACTCATTTACAGTCAGGGGGCTGTTTTTGGGCACGTAAAAGTATAAATTAGGTTGATATATAATTCAACATGCAAAAAATGTTTTTTTAAAACATTTAATCAAACACCCGGAAATGGAATAGTTGCTCCGGAAAAGTCCTGTTTTTGAATAAAACTCTATTCATTCAGGATTCCCGGCAGTAAGAGTTATTTCATCGGGAATAGTCAAAATAGAACCGCTACTCACATGAACACCCTCACTGGTGGTGATATTCCCGGTCAGCACCAGGGGAATGCCTTCAGCAGTATTCACAATGAGATTTCTTATCAAACCGGGGGTTGAGGTCTCCAGGAAATTTGTTTCCTGTGGATAATTGCCGTTGAATTCATAATCGGCACCTGATGACAGGAATGATGGCAGAGCGACGCCGATGGTTCCCGAGATCCCCGCCGGATGAGCCGTCGCAAAACGGGCACCGGGCAAAATATTGACACCCGCATTGCCGGATAAGGAATGCTCTCCGCAAATCATGTAACCGGTCACTTCACATGACGAATTAAGCAATATATCACTCTGTAATACCACCCCGTTTGGATTTGAAACGGCCAGGTAATTAAGGTCGGTAATGCTTTCCGGGATAGACACTCCTGTGTGATCTCCCGCGAATACCAGGTTAGAAACGGGTTCGGTGATCAGGTTATTCGGATCTCCTGTTACCGGCCCGCCTTGCAGGATCAGCGTCTGATTGTTCACCATCAGGTTTCCGGCGACCAGGTGCAATGAGTCGTAGATGGTGCATACTCCCGCCAGCCAGGCCCCGGTTTGCCTGTTAATTTTAAGTTTTCGCAAGTCAACCGAAGGGATTTGCGTTCCATCTCCATTCCCTTCTATTTCCAGCGCTGATTCGGTCCCTCCCGACAGGTTTCCCATAACCGGATTTATTATCCCCTCCAAAATAAGCGTATTCCCGCCGATGTGCAGATCGCCTTTTGCCAGTGTCAGGTCCCCGGTCACTTTCCGGCTGGAATCCAGGTAAACACCCTGGGAGTTTTGAATGATGATATGATGAGGTCCATCATTCCATGGCCATTCTTCACCCGATGTAGCCTGCGCTGTGGCGCCGTAGTAAATCAGGGTTGCATCAGAACCGTAGAGTGTATGCCCCTGCCGGTAAATATTTCCTGCTGAAAGGATTAGAATGCCTTCCACTAATATATTATCCTCCAAATAAAGGATTGAAGGCCTGCTCAGGTTCAACTCGTTAAGGGTGATGGCATCAAGGCTGACCGGATCTCCCTGGCCTGCAATGATTAGCCTGGAACTCAGACTACCCGTTAAATTGCCGCCATCATAGTTAAGTTCATCATTCAGTATAAGGGTGTTAAATCCGATCGAGAAATCACCTTCCAGTAAATTGAGGGAATTGGTTATGGTCACCGTGCCTCCCATATTAATGCCGCTGGCCCGATCGATGGTCAGGTCGGATAGGGTTATTCCTGGTAAAGTAGTCGCAGGTCCGCTTCCACCAAAGACAATATCCGAAGAACTACCACCGAGCAAGGTTCCTGGTCCGGTTATCAGACCGTTGATCGTCAGTGTATTTGACCCGATAGAAAATATTCCGCTATTCAATTGCAGGTTCCCCTGTATAATCCTTGAGGAATGTAAATCTAACCGGATAGGATTACTGTTTTCGAGGTTACAGGGCCCGTAGTTCTCAGGAAATTCCGCACTGGTTGTAGTTTGGGCACTTGATCCATTGTATTTCAGTGTCGCTTCAGGACCATAAACCAGAACACCCGCGGGCCAAAGTGTTCCCTGGGTCAGTGTAAATCTGCCGTACACTGTATCGAGTCCGGTACCGGTCATACCAGCCGGTCGGTTGAGAGTAAGATCGTTAAGCATAACGGGAGGCAGGGTAAGAAGGTTTCCTGTTCCACCGACGATGATATTGGAGCTCAATCCCCCCTTCAATACACCCATTGTTTGTGACAGGGTTCCATTAATTGTCAGTGTATGAGCCCCGATAAGAAATTGCCCTATTGAAAGGTAAATCGTGCCGTTTATGGTCCGGTCTTCATGAAGGGAAACGCCATATGCATTGTTAATTTTTAAATTATAAGGACCTGAAGTCGAAGGAAACTCTATGTCTGTCGTTACTTGCGCCGTGTCACCCTGGTATTCGAGTGTCCCATTGCTTCCATAACTTATGGTGCCGGAGGCGATCACACTGTTAATAGCAGAATCACTTACAAGAACAAGCGTTCCGTTGATGGTTACAGGAGAATTGGTAAGTGTAAGGCTTGTGGCATTATGGATTGTTCCAATCGTGAGGACTGAACTAAGCGTTGCCGGCAGACCAGTCCCTGTAGCCTGGCTGCCACTCTTATAAAAAATATAACTGGCGCCGGCATTAAAGGTACGGGAACCTGTGAGCTGTATACAACCGGATGCGCCGGTGCTGGATATTCCCTGGACATGTGCGGTTTTCAGGCATCCCCCTGAATTTAATGTGAAATTGCCCGAAGAACCATTATCAATAATCGATCCTCCCATATCCAATGTAGCTCCGCTTACGACTTCAAAATGGATCTTCTGATAATAGGTTCCTCCGGTTTTGCTATAGTTATGTACTCCGGAAGTATTAAACCGGAAGAGGCAACTGCCTGTTCCCGGGCAGGATAGGATCCCACCTGTCATGCTAAATCCTCCCCCCAGGTTTATGATGTTGTTCGCACTGGTTCCGGCTGGATAAAAATTACCCCCTGTCTGTGAATAACTTCCGCTTATATTCCAGGTAATATCTATAGCGTCCGATAATTTTATCCCTCCACTTCCCGTGCTCGCAATGGTAAAATTACCCAGCAATGCAGGCATGGTCGGCCAGTTAAAAACATCTGTCTGCCCGGGGCAGTTCCAAATCAGGTTTCCAAAGGGTTGGTCCAGGTTTCCGGGCACGGTGCCCGTAATCCCCGTTATTTTGCAGGTTGAGGCGGCATGCCAGGTTGCAATGGGGATATCGCTGCCCGTCTCTTTTGTATTATGTATGTAGGTACTCCCGTATCTGAAAAAGATCGTGGAGTATGATCCTTTCTTACGGAACTCTCCATAACCCGAATTCTCCTCCTTAACTTCGACGACGCCGTAAATCTTCGCTGTAACCCCCGTCGCATTGTCTAACTCCACGGTCATATTTCGATCAGTAGTGGAAGCCGTGCCGGAAATGATCAGTGTCGATACATCGCTGACAAGTAATGAAGCGGTGTCGACAGCGTTGATGCCTAACGTACGGCTGTATGTACTGTTGGCTTTCAGGGTGACCGTATCGGACCCGTAAAATCGAAATTTCCCGATCTGTTCGCTGGCAGTGAAGATAACTGTTGGAGAACCCGAATTATTATCAAATACTGCAACATCTGTTATGGCCCAGCTTATCGTACCGTTTATTGGATTTCCTCCTGAAGAAAGCGACCAGTGTGTCCCGTCGTTGAAATTGCCGGAACCGCCGTTGATCCAGTACCTGGTAACTGCAACAACAGAGGAAGAATAAAACAAAGTAAGACAAACCAAGGAGAAAACTGCTCTCATAATTCCTCCTTTTTAATTAAATCCTTTAAAAACATTAAAGTTATGAAATTTGAAAACTTAAATTAAGAAAACCTAATTTCGGTTTAAAGTGTTTTTATAACTTCGTTTAAAAATACGGTGTGATGAAAACCCTCCTGCTGATTTCCACTTTTATTTTTCTGGCATATACAGGAAAAACCCAGACCGTCACCGATACCGACGGTAACACCTACCCCATTGTCAAAATTGGAGAACAGACCTGGATGGCGAAAAACCTGGCGGTCAACAAAGCGCCCGACGGCACGGTCCTCGAATCGTATCCCTGCAATGGAATTGAAGACAGCGTGAAAACTTTCGGCCGGATGTACGACTGGGCCAATGCCAAAAAAGCCTGCCCGGCAGGATGGCACCTGCCCACCGATGAAGAATGGACCCAATTGGTAGATTTCCTGGGCGGGCCCATGATCGCCGGAGGCAAGATCAAAGAGACCGGATATGCTCACTGGAAAGCCCCCAATGCCGGCGCCGACAACAAATCGGGATTCACCGCCCTGCCCGGTGGTTACAGGAACCCAAAAGGAAAATACTTCAATTTCAAGAATAACCTGGCCTATTTCTGGACCGCGACAGAATACGATGAAGCCAATGCCTGGGGTTATTACATCACCTACGGTGAGCCGATCATCTACCGCTATGGCATGTCATTCGGCAAAAAGATGGCCTTCGCTGTCAGGTGCATAAAAGATTAAAAATTAAATATTTGTTATCTTTCATATGAGGGTTGCGTTTTGCAACTTGATTATCACTACCTTTGCAAACTTTTTCGGCCCCCACCCCTTGATCCCCTCCCCCAATTGGGGGAGGGGCCCGGGGAGGGGGCACATTCAAAATTCAACATTTAAAAATTACCATTGTGCCTTTAAACAGATTACGCAACATCGGCATTGCCGCCCATATCGATGCCGGTAAAACTACCGTTACCGAACGAATATTATTCTTTACAGGTGTCACACGCAAAATTGGCGAGGTTCACGACGGGCAGGCGACGACCGACTTTATGAAGCAGGAGCAGGAGCGTGGCATTACCATTGCCTCCGCCGCCATTTCATGTGCCTGGAAAGATTCCCAGATAAACCTCATCGATACTCCCGGACACGTCGATTTTACCGTGGAGGTGGAACGCTCCCTCCGCGTGATCGACGGGATGATCGCCCTGTTCTGCGCCGTGGGAGGCGTGGAACCGCAGAGCGAAACAGTATGGAACCAGGCCGACCGGTACAAGGTTCCCCGGATCGCCTTTATCAATAAAATGGACCGCACCGGTGCCGACTTCTATGACGTTGTCGGCCAGATGAATAATGTCCTCGACGCTAACGCCATCGCTTTCCAGATCCCGATCGGGGTCGAAGACGATTTTACCGGCATCATCGACATCATATCCGGTAAAGCTTATAAATTCACCGACAAAGGACGCGAAGAAATATCCATCCCCGGCGAATACACCGAAAAAGTGAACGAGGCCCGCCACCAGCTTATCGAGAAACTGGCCGACTTCAACGATGAGATCGCCGAACTTTTCCTGGATGACGGCGAAATCAGCAACGAACTGCTTAAAAAAGCCGCCCGCGAAGCCACCCTCCGCCTGAACATCACACCGGTGTTCTGCGGTGCAGCCTACAAAAACAAGGGCGTCCAGCTCCTGCTCGACGCTGTGATCGACTACCTCCCCTCCCCGCTCGATATTGGAGCCATTGTGGGAACCGACGTCGACAACCCTGAAAAATCGCACGCCCGGCACCCTTCAGCCAACGATCCTTTCTCCGCCCTGGCATTTAAACTGATCAACGACCCCTATGTCGGACAGCAAACGTTCGTCCGTGTCTATTCCGGTCAACTGAAAAGCGGCATGCAGGTGCTGAATTCCACCAAAGACAAAACAGAACGGATCGGCAGGATCATGAAGATCCACGCCAAAGACCGCGAAGAGATCAGCGATGCCGGCCCCGGAGACATCGTAGCCCTGGTGGGACTGAAGCTGACCAAAACCGGAGATACGCTCTGCGATCCGGCCCATCCGCTCCACCTGGAATCGATCACAGTCCCGGCAACGGTCATCGAAATGAAGATCCTTCCAACCTCACGGAAAGACCAGAGCAAACTGGGCGAAGCGCTCCACAAGCTTTCCAATGAGGATCCGTCGTTCAACGTAAGGTACGACGAGGAAACGGAAGAGACGATCATTGCCGGCATGGGTGAACTTCACCTGGAGATCATCATCGACCGCCTCAAACACGAATTCGGCGTGGAGGTCGATGTCAGTGAACCCTCTGTCGCTTATCGCGAAACTATTACCACAGAAGTCGAGGCTTCGCACCGCTACAGCAAACAGACCGGGGGCAAAGGCCAGTTCGCCGAGACCCACTTCCGCATCGAGCCTAACGAAGGCAATGGGTACGAGTTTATCGACAGGATCAAGGGAGGAGCTATCCCTATGGAATTTGTCCCATCCGTTAACAAAGGAATTACTAAGACTCTCGAAAAAGGGGTCCTGGCCGGATTCCCGGTGGTCGACGTCCGGATCGTGCTCCACGACGGGAAATTCCACCCGGTCGATTCAAGCGATATGGCATTCCAGACCTGTGCCTCGATCTGCTTCAAGGAAGGATTTATGAAAGCACACCCGATCCTCCTCGAACCGATCATGAAGGTCGAGATCAATACACCGGATGATTACATCGGCGATATTGTCGGCAACCTCAACAAACGCCGCGGCAAAGTCGAATCGATGCGCCGTCACCGCAAAGGCTCGCAGAAGGTCGTCGCCTTCGTCCCGCTGGTAGAAATGTTCGGCTATGCTACACAATTGCGTAATATCTCCAGCGGCCGCGCCAGCTTCTCCATGGATTTCTTCCGCTACATGCCACTCAGCAAAACGGTGCAGGAAGAGGTGCTGAAGAAACTGGCCGAGAAAAAAGCAGCGATGAAGAAATAGTTTTTCGACTTGTCAGCGTCCGCAGGACCTGACAATGCCAAAACAAAAAGAAATATGCAAACAATCCTAGGCTCAACCGGAATCATCGGCAAAGAAGTTGCCCGCGAACTTTATCGTTCCTACACCAAAGACATTCGTCTGGTATCCCGTAACCCGAAACCCGTCAACCCGACCGACCAGCTTTTCAAAGCGGATCTGCTCGACAGAGACCAGGTACGGCGGGCTGTTGAAGGTTCCGAAATCGTTTACCTGACGGTCGGTATCCAGTACAGCGCAAAATTATGGGCCGAGCAATGGCCCATGATCATGCGGAACGTCATCGAAGCCTGCATGGCCGAGAAAGCAAAACTCGTTTTCTTCGACAATGTTTATGCCTATGGCAAAGTAGATGGCGTGATGACAGAGGAAACGCCGTACAATCCCTGCAGCAAAAAAGGAACAGTGAGGCTGAAGGTGATCAATATGATGATGGATGAGGTGAGGAAAGGCAACCTGGAGGGGCTCATCGCCCGCGCCCCGGACTTCTATGGCCCCGACACGCCGTTGAGCGTTGTGAGCGTAACGGTTTTCGGCAACCTGGCCAAAGGCAAGGAACCCCAGTGGATGGTTGATGACCGTAAAAAGCATTCGTTCATCTTCACGCCCGATGCGGGTAAAGCCACCGCCATGCTGGGCAACACCCCTTCCGCTTTCAACCAGGTCTGGCATCTTCCGACCGATTCCAACACCCTCACCGGGAAAGAATTCGTCGTACTGGCTGCCAGGGCTTTTGAGATGAAACCGTCGTATATGGTCCTCCCAAAATGGTTGCTCAGAACCGTAGGACTATTCAACCCCATCATCCGGGAAAGCCTCGAAATGCTCTACCAGAACGAAGTGGATTATATTTTCGACAGCAGCAAATTCGAAAAAGCGTTTGGGTTTGCGCCGACTCCATATCCGACTGGAATAGAGGAGACTGCCAGATCGTACAAATAAGATCCGTGTTAATCCGCATAATCCGCGTCATCCGTGTGCTATTATTGCTGATAGCACGCGGATAAACACGGATGCGGCGGATCAACGCGGATTATTATTAATTTTAAGGCATAAATCAAACCGATTATGCCCATACCAACCTCCAGAACCTATGAGTCGGGTCATGTTGTTATCGACCAGGAAAAGTGCACCGGCTGCGGATTATGTGCCGAAGTTTGCTCCGATGCGGTTATAGAGATAATTGACGGCAAAGCCGTCGCAACCCAGAAAGATTCCGTCTTCGGCTGTATAGGATGCGGCCAGTGCATGGCTGTCTGCCCCGAAGGAGCTGTCAGCGTTACCGGGAGATGGATTTCCCCTGACGATGTATTCCCGCTGGCCGACCGATCGGAATCGGCCTCTTATGATTCGCTTCTTAAACTCTATCAACGCCGCCGCAGCATCCGCGATTTTAAAGACAAACCCGTGGAGCCGGAGCTGGTCGAAAAAATCCTTCAGGCCGCTGTTACCGCTCCGATGGGCATCCCGCCGTCGGATGTCAATGTGATGGTTTTGAATAGTAAAGAGAAGGTTTTTCAGTTCTCAAAAGATTATTGTGATTACCTTGAAAACCTGAAATGGATGGTGTCGCCGCTCGGCCTGGTTTTTATGCGGTTGTTTTACGGAAAGGAGAATGGCGACATGTTCCGGGATTTCATCAAACCGGTGATCAATTCCTACACCGGATACATGAAAGAAGGAAAGAACCTGGTCATGTACGATGCCCCGCTGGCTTTCTATTTCTATGGTTCGCCCTACACCGATCCCGCCGATCCGATCATCGCCTGCACCTATGCCATGCATGCCGCCGAATCGCTCGGGCTGGGCACCTGCATGCTCGGCGCCATTCATCCGTTCATCCAGTCGGGCGGCGCGGCAAAGAAGTTCCGCGAAAAGCACGGCATACGGTTTAAAAGCAAGGAGGGACTGTTTTTGATTGTTGGTTATCCGAAAGTCAAATTCCGGAACGGGATTAAAAGGACGTTTGCGGGGGTGGACCTTATGAGTTGATTGTCAAATCATTCCATAACCCTTAACAATTTCTTAATATTACCCTGATGTTAACTTAATGTTAAGGATGGACTTTTGCGCCAAAATTTACCAAACCTTAACATTATGGTAATAACAGTAAACCACAAATTAACAATCAGTTTATTTCTGATCTGGATCTTTGCGCTTCCGTTTGTATCCTATTCACAGGTAAATCCTGAAAATGATGTGAATCTCGCAGTCGATACGCTCAACGCAAAAGTTGAGACAGTTAAGTCTGATATGGACCTGGTAAAAAAACTGAAAATCTCCGGATACGTCCAGGCTCAATGGCAATTGGCCGACACGGCAGGTCAAAGTTCATCCTTTTCAGGAGGAAATTTCCCGAAAAATTCGGATAACCGGTTCCAATTAAGAAGAGGCCGCATTAAATTCGATTATAAAGGTAAACTGACACAATTTGTACTTCAGATTGACGCCACACAAAGCGGT
Organism: Bacteroidales bacterium; assembly: GCA_017991835.1. GTDB lineage: Bacteria > Bacteroidota > Bacteroidia > Bacteroidales > JAGOPY01 > JAGOPY01. Next base: position 71,063 of record JAGOPY010000012.1, read on the forward strand.
GTCGCACTGAGAGATGCCTATATGAATTTTACCGATCCCTGGTTGCAAATGTTTACCGTTACCGGCGGGCTCTTCAAACGTCCGTTCGGTTATGAGGTCCTCCAATCATCCGGTGACCGGGAGACTCCCGAAAGATCGAGGATCGCTCAGTCGCTCTTCCCCGGCGAGCGTGACCTTGGAGCCATGATAACGATTCAGCCACGTAAAGAGTCGAGGTTCAATTTCATCCGCCTTAGCGCAGCTTTAATCAGCGGAAATGCTATTGCGCCGGAAATCGATTCCCGGAAAGACTTCGTCGGTCAACTCGGCATCAGCCGCACTACCCGCAACGAAGCGTTCAGGTATGCAATGAATGTATCCTACTATAATGGCGGCTATTTTCAGGAGACAAAGAAGGTTTATACCCTTGAATCTCTGGCAAACGGAATTTACGGATATACTGTGGATTCGACGGAAACAAACAAAGGGGAGTATGCTAAAAGGCAATACTTCGGGGCAGATGCCCAGTTCGTCTATGACTGGAAACCGGGGACGACAACCATCCGGGGCGAATACATCTTCGGCGATCAGCCTGGTTCTGCCAAATCTAACCTCAGCCCTACAAACCGGACGTTTTCCTCCACCGACCCTCTTGACACATATAACAGACCTTTCAGTGGTGGATACGTATATTTTATCCAGAATATTCTCCACTCCAGGCACGAAATCGTGATCAAATACGATTGGTTCGATCCCAATACCAAAGTAGCGGGCAATGAAATCGTGTCTGCGGTGACGGTCGAAGAAGCCAGTGTTAAAACCGATATGAGCGCCGCCGACATCATGTACTCCACCTGGGGATTCGGCTATAGTGTCCGTATCGCGTCCAATGTCAAACTAACCGCTTATTATGAAATGGTTAAAAATGAAACAACCCAACTGGCAGGCTTTGCTAAAGATGTGAAAGACAATGTGCTGACAATCAGAGCACAATTTAAATTTTAATTGTAAATTCTTAATTATAAGTTCTTGATTAAAGTATTGGTTTATAAACTGTTAAATAAAATAATAAAAATGAAAAAAATAACATTAGCAATCGTATTCATGGCCCTTCTTACGCAGGTGTTCCCTCAGAATGTCAGTATCAAGGTAAAAGGGAGCGACACGGTACTACCCCTTACACAGAAAGAAGCAGAAGTATTTATGAAAAAGTTTCCCGGATCATCGGTGATGGTTACCGGGGGTGGTTCAGGTGTAGGCCTGGCAGCGCTTCAGAATGGCACTGCCGATATCGCGCAGTCGTCGCGTAAAATGAAACTGGATGAAAAAATGAAGATGCAGGACGCCGGCAAGGCCTTTACCGAGGTGATCATTGCCAACGATGCGCTGGCCGTCATTGTGCACCCTTCAAACCCGGTCACCCAAATGACCCGCGAGCAAATCGAAGGGATCTACACCGGTAAAATAACCAACTGGAAAGATGTTGGAGGTGAAGATCTGAAAATCGTTATGTACTCCAGGGAGACCAGTTCGGGCACTTATGAGTTCTTTAAGGAACATGTCATGAACAAGAAAAATTTCGCGCCGACGGCCATGCTGATGCCGGCCACGGGGGCCATCGTACAGTCGGTCAGCCAGACCAAAGGCGCAATCGGTTACGTGGGCCTGGCCTACCTGGAATCCGACATCAGGCCGGTTAAGGTCAGCTACGATAAAGGACAAACCTATGTGTCACCCACAGTTGAAAATGCTGTGAATAAGACATACCCTATCTCGCGTCCGCTCTACTATTATTACCTGAACAATGTGTCAGCGTCGGTTAAGCCGTTCATCGACTTTATCCTGTCGGCTGAAGGGCAGAAAATTGTTAAGGAAGTGGGTTATGTTCCTGTGAAATAGTATATTTGATAATAAATTACTGGGTTGAGAAAGTACCGGAAAATATGGGAAAAACTGGCTGAAAGCGTGCTCTTTTCAAGCAGCACAGTCACCAGCCTGACCGTCATCCTGATCATTGTTTTTCTCTGGAGAGAAGGTGTAGGATTATTCAACAGCAAGCCTGTCGATAAAGGATATGTTTTTGCCCTGAATCAGGCGAATCCGGTTAACACCTTGAGCGCCAAACAACTCAAAGATATCTTTAACCAGGATATTACAAACTGGAAAGAGGTCGGCGGAGCTAACGACACCATCATCCTCCTGACAATTAACGAAATACCAAACTATTTCACGGAAGAGGAGATGGGCACCGATCTGGAAAATCTTCCGGTGCTGATCGACAGGCTCATCCTGGAAAATTCCGGTGCAATTGTATTCATATCTGAGAACTATATGCCCCAGGATTTCCATGGCCGGATCCTGGATGTGGAAAAAATCAGTCTTAAGGAGTTCACTTTTGGGACAGAGTGGTATCCGACAGCAGAGCCGGTGCCTCTGTTCGGGGTGTGGCCATTGATCCTGGGGACCTTGCTCGTGACGCTCGGGGCCATCGTTTTTGCCCTTCCATTAGGCCTGGCAACGGCCATTTACCTGGCCGAGGTTTCTTCTTTCCGGATGAGGAATATTATCAAACCACTGGTCGAGCTGCTTGCCGGTATCCCATCGGTCGTCTTCGGATTTTTCGGGCTGGTGGTCCTGGTACCTCTGATCCAGCAGGTTTTCAGCCTGGATGTAGGTGAAACCGCCCTGGCCGGCAGTATCATCCTGGGGATTATGGCTTTGCCTACCATCATCACTATTTCAGAGGACGCCCTGCGAACCACGCCAAAATCGCTGAAAGAGGCCAGCCTGGCTCTTGGCGCCACACGCTGGCAAACTATGGTGCGTGTAACCATCCCCTATGCCCGCTCAGGGATTACAACAGCCATCATTCTCGGTATTGGGCGGGCCATCGGCGAAACCATGGCCGTCCTGATGGTCACAGGAAATGCAGCCATGATCCCAACATCATTCCTGATGCCGGTCCGTACCATCCCCGCTACCATTGCCGCCGAGTTAGGAGAATCCCCGTATGGCGGACTTCATTTCCAGGCGCTCTTCGCTTTGGGCATCATCCTCTTCCTCTTTACTCTCATAATAAACTTCTTCATCGAACTGGTTAAAGGCCGTAAACATATTAAAACGCTCTGATGATGGCGATGACAAAAAAAAGGATCATACAGAAAATAGCTTTTTCAGCATTCGGAGCGGTCAGTTTCATTGTTGTGGCCGTGCTGTTTATAATCCTGGGTTTTATTGCTTTCAAAGGAGCCGGCGTCATAAGCTGGGAATTCCTGACTGCAATGCCCGAACAGGGAATGACCCAGGGGGGAATCCTTCCGGCTATCATCGGAACGGCCTGCCTGATGGTCGGAAGTATGATCTTCGCCTTTCCGGTCGGCGTACTCTCCGGGATCTATATCAATGAATATCTGAAAGACAGCTTTTTCAAGCGTTTTGTCAGGATGATGACCGATAACCTGGCCGGAATCCCTTCTATTGTCTTTGGACTATTTGGTATGGCATTGTTCGTTAATTATCTCGATTTTGGAGATTCAATCATAGCGGGTTCGCTTACGCTGGGTTTACTGGTGCTGCCCGTTGTCATCCGAACGACGGAAGAAGCCCTGAAGTCGGTCGACGATTCTCTCAGGGTCGGTAGTCTTGCTCTTGGTGCCACCAAGCTGCAAACCATCCAGAGAGTCGTCCTTCCGGTGGCATTTCCGAACATCATCACCGGCCTGATCCTCTCTATCGGGCGGGTATCGGGTGAAACGGCCCCTATCCTGTTTACTGTGGCAGCGTATTTCCTGCCCCGCCTTCCAAACAGCATCTTCGACCAGGTGATGGCCCTGCCCTACCACCTGTATGTGCTCACCACCAGCGGAACTAATATCGAAGAATCACGGCCGATGGCGTATGGCACCGCACTGGTATTGATATTGATCGTGTTATTGATCAATGTCATGGCCAGCACCCTGCGTAAATACCTCGGCAAAAAAGTTAAAATGAATTAGGATTATTGACCATGTATAAAGCGGAAGCAAAGAATGTGAACTTTTATTACGGCGATTATCTCGCTTTGAAGGATATTAACCTCTCTTTTCCTGATAAAACCGTAACAGCGCTCATCGGTCCGTCCGGATGCGGAAAATCGACGTTTCTCCGGCTCTTTAACCGGATGAACGACCTGATCGATCATGTAAAACTCGAAGGCGAAGTCCTGGTGAATGGAGAAAATATTTATTCGAAAGATATCGTGATCGATGAGCTGCGGAAAAGTGTCGGGATGGTATTCCAGAAGCCGAATCCGTTCCCGAAATCGGTATTCGAGAATGTGGCGTACGGATTACGGGTGAACGGGGTACGCGATAAGAACTACATCGAAGATGTTGTGGTGAACTCATTGAAAAAGGCGGCGTTATGGGATGAGGTAAAGGATAAACTGAAGAAATCGGCCTATGAACTGTCAGGAGGCCAGCAGCAACGGCTTTGCATCGCCCGCGCCCTGGCCGTCGAACCCACCCTCATCCTGATGGATGAACCTGCCTCCGCTCTTGATCCGATTTCGACAGCAAAAATCGAAGAACTGATCCATGAACTGAAGCAACAATATACGATCATCATTGTTACACATAATTTACAACAAGCAGGCCGCGTGAGCGATTTTACGTCGTTCTTTTACCTGGGGGAACTGGTTGAACATGATGTGACCAAGAAGATGTTTTTAAATCCCGGCGATGAAAGAACCCAGAACTATATCACGGGCAGGTTCGGTTAATGATTGTAACTCTATCAATTATCTTAAAATTTATTCAGATGAATCACCTGGAAGTCGAATTAAAAAACCTGAAATCGAGCCTGCTGGAGATGTGGTCGATTGTAATCAGCCAGCACGAAAAGGCAAAGATGGCCCTGGATAATCATGATAAGGAACTCGCCAATGAGATCCATACCAATGAAAAACTGCTCGACGCCTTTGAGTTGAAACATGATATGGACTGCGAGAACCTCCTGGTGCTGAATAACCCGGTCGCCGTCGACCTCCGGTTCGTCCTGGCCGTACTTAAAATCAATTACAACCTGGAACGCATTGGGGATTACGCCAATTATATCGCCAATACCATTCGCAAATCTGAAACCCCTTTCGACAATAAGCTTCTTAAGGATTTGAACATCGGGCAGATGTTCGATACGGCTCACCTGATGATGGTCGGAGCCTATGAAGCCTTCGATAAATGTGAAACAAGCCACGTGAGGCATTTTTCAGAGTTGGACAATAAACTGGATCAATGGAACAAGGATTCGTTCAGGATATTGAGCGAATATATACTCAAATATCCTACGGAATCAAAACAAGCCCTGGAGCTCTTCTCTATCATCCGGAAACTGGAAAGAGTCGGCGACCATAACCAGAATATTGCCGAGGAAATCGTTTTTTACCTCGACGCCAGGGTCATCAAACATAAAAAGTTACAACACAAGCCCAATAATTGAACACTGCAATGATCAGGTTCACCAATCCTAACCGGCTGGCATTGCTTATCTCTGCTGCTAATTCTTTATTTATCAGCATGGTATATGGGGTCGGGATTATGGGGAATATGATCCCTTTCAGCTGGCCTTTCTTTTTTATTATCAATGCATTGCTCTTTCTATTTTCATATTTTTTTATCCGTTATATTATCCAGAATTTCATTTTTCAGAAGATCAAAGTCATATATAAAATCATCCGTTCACTGAAATTGTCGCGCACGGAAAAACTGGAATGGCGGTCAAATCTTGGGGAGGACATGATCGGGCAGGTAAGCCAGGATGTGATGGACTGGGCAGAGAACAAAACTGCTGAAATCGAACAGCTTCGGAATATAGAGAACTACAGGCGGGAGTTCCTGGCCAATGTATCGCATGAACTGAAAACGCCTATTTCGAATATGCAGGGCTATATCTCCACCCTCATCTCAGGCGGTATCGACGATCCCGAGATCAACAGGGATTACCTGCAGAAAACAGAAAAAAATATCAACCGTCTTATCGAACTGGTTGATGACCTTGATATAATTTCCAGCCTGGAATCGGGTGAAGTCAACATGGATAGATCAAAATTCGATATGAGGGCTTTAACCCGCGAAGTCTTTGAATTCCTCGAAGACAGCGCAAAAAGCAGAGGTATTGGTTTCTTATTCGGAAATGATGACAACAACCCGGTTTTCGTCTATGCCGACCGCTACAGGATCAGGCAGGTATTGGTCAATCTGGTCGATAATTCCATAAAATACGGGCGTGACGGGGGCCGCACCAAGGTCAGTTTTTATGATATGGACGACAATTACCTGATAGAGGTTTCCGACAATGGAATTGGGATCGAAGAACAGCATATACCCAGGCTGTTTGAGCGTTTTTACAGGGTCGATAAGCATCGTTCACGTACGGAAGGAGGCACAGGGCTTGGACTGGCCATCGTCAAACACATCATCGAGGCCCACAAACAAACAATAAATGTTCGCAGCTCCCCGAAGATCGGCTCTACTTTTTCATTTACACTCAGGAAGGGATAAAAAAAAGAGGGTGCCGATGAGCGACACCCTCATTTCTATTATTAACGCGCGGACTATTTGGAAGTGAAATTTTCAAGCTCTATTTCCACGGTCTCTCCGGCAGTATCAATACAAATTTCCTTCTCGCATTCCGTATAAGAGATCAGGGAGCATTTTAAAGTGTAATTGTCAGGCGCAATACCTTCAATTGAAAAATTTCCGTCAAAATCGGTGTAAACCTCAATGTCAGTCCCCTCAACCTTAACCAGGGCCCCGGCCAGCGCTTCCTGGTTCACTTTGTCTATAACCTGTCCTGTGATTTTGACCGATTTGGGGGTGAGATCGGGATTATTGTCAGCAAAGGCGGCAATCCCAAAGGATGATAAAACAACGATCGCGAAAATATTTATGGCTTTTTTCATGGCTGTGATTCTTGATTTTACTCCGCAAAAGTAAATCCTCAATGTTAAGAAATCATTAAGCCAGTCTTAGGTTTATGTAAAGTTTGAGGGGGGATTATTAACTGTTGTTAATAGGATTTTTGTGAGATGAGCTTTCCTTTCTCATCGTACATCATCCAAACACCCGATTTTTCTCCTTTGATATAGGTCATGTCATATCTTAATGTCCCATTTTCATCCCAGATATACCATTTCCCATCCTTGAGGTTATCCGTGTAATTGGCTTCCGCAATTTTTACCTGCTGCTGATTCCACTTTTCCCATTTGCCGTGCATCATGCCCTCTCTGAACGACCTGACCTCCTCAAGTTTTCCATTATTAAAATAAACCTTGCTGATACCGCTTAAAACCCCGTTTTGGATTTCAAATTCGGCATGAAGGGCGGAATCAGGGTAATAGTCGCGGGTAATGCCTGTGAAAAGCCTGCCATCCTTATCATAATAAAGTTTGTCGGCGCCCTGCTGAGCCTGGCCGAAAACTACTGAGGCCATCAGCATAGCGAAAATAGAATTGATCAAGAATTTATACATGTTTTCGATTTTTAAACGAATTTAAGATTTTAATCATTAAGAAAAAATGATGCCGCAACATTCTGTCCTGATAAGATCAGAAAAACGAATAACTGAACCGTATCTGAAAAGTAATCCCCTGCGAAAGCCTTGAAAAATACTGATCGGTAGCCATGTAAGAAATGAAAACAGCATCTTTCCAATCCGCCAGTATATTTTCCGCTTTAATCCCCACCTGGAATTTATTGTTCTTCCCAAAGCTCTTGTTGCTGTTGAAATTCAGGCTATTAAAGGGAAGGGCATAGATGTCGGGACGGTCAACCATGCCGACATACTGAAGGGTTTTCCCCTGGACGTTATAGAACAGCCCGGCTTCGAAACCGTTCCAGAACCCTTTTTCCCCACCGTCATACGACAATCCCAGGTTAATGATATATGGCGCCTGTCCTGCCATATCGCGGTACTCCCCGATCGTTTCACCAACCCGCGCATTATCCACCCTCGATTGAAATTCGACATTGCTCATCCGGATAAATGACCGGGTATAGGTCAGGTTTGAGGATAAAGAGAGATTCCTGAGCTCCTGGCTGATATTTGACAGGTTGAACCGGAATTCGAGCTCGGCGCCGAAAACCTGCCCGTCGCCCACGTTTCGCGGCTGGAAAGAGCCGGCCTGGATGGCGTATTGCACGATCTCGATCGGGTTGTCGAACATCTTGCAGAAAGCGCTGACCGACACCATCTGCCCGTTAGGTTTGTATAGTTCCCAGCGAAGATCAATATTGTCGATGTCTGTCGAAACCAGGTTTCCATCCCAGTATTCGATCCCCAGCTGCTCGTCGGCATCCCGGAAAAGTCCGCCGATAAAAGTCCGGCCGCTGATCGGGTCGTAGATCTCGGCATACGATAACTCTTTGAAGGAAGGACGGGCGATGGTCCGGGCATAGCTGAATCTCAGGTTTTGCTGTCCGTTTAAAGCATAGATGAGGTTCAGGGCAGGGAAAAAGCCAGTGTTATCCAGAACTTTTTCATTATCCAGCACGATGGTGCCCTGCTGGTTCTGGCCGGTGTACCGCTGAATATAGTTTTCAACCCTCACGCCGATAATGGCTTTGAGCCGGTTAAAAGGGCTGACCTCCGCTGAAACATAACCGGCCATGTTGCGAACACCCGAATTAAACCGGTTGGCATTATTCGGATAGAAAGCCGCTTCATAACTTGTTCCGTAATTCAGGTTATCATTATACGGCCATAGGTTCTCCTGGCTGAAAATTTCATCGGGATCGCCGGTCAGCGGCACATTCCGGATATTGATCGCATAATTCCTGATGATAAAATCACGCTCCTTTGAGGTGTACGCTCCGCCGAACATGACCCGGGCATTTCTTTTCCACAGGTCGAACTGCCGGGTCACGCTGACAATCCCCGCATAGCTGATCTCCTCCAGGTCGCGCCATATCCTCTCCGGGAAACCGGTTTCGGTGCCGATGATAAATTTACCGTTGTCAACTTTATACCGTGTAAACCGGATATCGGGATCATACATTTTGGATAATGTCGGCGACAGTTTCCATTCTATCTCCCATTCTGATCCGGCCAGGTTATGTTTCCCGCTGATGATAAGGTTGGTCAGCGAGCGCTGGCTGTATTCCAGGTTGTGCTGGAAACCCCCGAAGATACTCCCCTGGTCGGAGCCCTGGTATTCAAAAACAGCGGCCCTGGATTCGCCGTTCTGGAGGTGCACGATGTTGATCCTGTATTTCGAAGCCTTCGTTTTAACGGCAAATCCGGCCATGCCGCTCCACAAAACACTGCTTACTCCGAAATTACCTTTCTGGTATTCACGCACATCCATCTCAAAGGTGTTGGAATCGGTCAGGCCATAACGGCCGTATTCGGCGTTTTTATACATCTCCGTATTGCTTTTATAGGAAAGCGAGAAGTTATATCCCAGGGTGACAATATTTCCCACATGCTGATTTCCATATGTAGCGCCGATATTGTAATCCATAAGACTGGTCTGTTCCCTGGCAGCCAGGGTAGTATTAAAACCGCCTAAAATCTCTTTGTACCGCAATCCGGCTTTCCCGTTAGGATCAAGGTAAGCCTCCACAAATTGCGGAATATTTTCGGTGGCCGGAATAGCACGGGTGCCGTCGTCATACCCGAGCCAGTCGGTTTTTCCGCCTTCATAGGTCAGATAATCGCTCCGGAAATGAAAGCCGGGATTATAAGCCAACCCAAAGGCAATACTGCCTTTTCGTTCCTCAGGAAAGTCTTTAATGGCAATGTCGATCACGCCGCCGGTAAAATCGGCCGGCAGATCGGCTGAAAAGGATTTGTGAACGATGATGTTATCAATGATATTGGTAGGAAAAATGTCCATCTGGATGGTATTCCGGTCGGGATCCAGCCCGGGAATATCGACACCGTTCAGGATGGTTTTCGTATACCTGTCGCCCAGGCCGCGGACATACACATATTTCCCTCCTTCAACCGATACCCCGGTGACCCTCTTCATGGAAGCCGCTGCATCCGAATCCCCGATCTTTTTAAATCCTGTGGCTGAAATACCATCGATCACATTAGCCGATTTTCGCTTCAGGGTGAGCAAGGCATTTTCGGTATTTCTGATCCCCTGCGCCGCAATCACCACTTCGGTCAATTCCACGGTCGCCTCTTTCAGCCGTAAGTTGTCGAATAACGTTACATCGCCTTCCTCTACCCGGATACCTTTGATGATCATGGCTTCATAGGATATGAACGAAACCCTCAGGTCATAATTTCCCGCAGGGGCGCTCAGGTTGAATTTCCCGTCGAGATCGGTGAGGGTCCCGAGGGTAGTCCCTTCCAGAAAAATAGTAACACCGGGCAGGTATTCCCCGGTGGCATCATCATAAACGGTTCCACGGATCGTCCCGTTTTGGCCCTGTAAAGAGGCGGCCAGAATCAGGAAAACCAACGCTGCGAATACTTTTATTGCCCGCATAGTTTGTGTTCTAATCATTATTAAGTAACAGGATATTAAATAAACAATCTTCGTGGCCCTCCGTGCCTTCTTCATGTTTCTCAGTGTAACTTATGAGTATACGTTACACGAAGTTTCACGAAGGAGTCACGCAGGATCACGAAGTTTAAAACAAATTGATTAAAGGGTTAAGCCCACTTTATTCTTTAGTCATTAAAATCCATTGAGCGCTCCTGAAACGGCCGCCCATGACCATGTCTGGAATTTGGTAACGTCAGCGCCAACGGTATTGGCTCCTTCAGCCACTATGGTTACGTAAGCGTCGCTGCCCCCTTTGAAATAATCGGTGACCACAGCACCTCCAGGCAGTGTAGCCTGAAGATCGGAGCAGGTCAGTACCGCCGGGTTCAGGTCAAAATCCTGGCCTTCGGCTACACCGAAAAAGTAAATACCGGTAATGGTGCAACGGGTATTTTCATCCAGGTCCACCAATCCTTCGGCGTTTCCAGCATAAACGGTTCCGTTTTTAATGGTATGGCCGGCATTGTCAAGAGCACCTTCCGGGCCGTCAAGTTCCATACACTCGTCTCCCGGGTTCACGACGATAAAATTATCGAGCGTGCCGGCCCAGTCCTGGTCGGTATCAACCGCGTCGTCGCCCGTATTCCAGATGATCGCGTTTTTAACGGAAACGGTTCCGCCGAACCACTCGATGCCGTCATCCTGGTTTGATACGATCTCGATGTTTTCGATAACGGTTCCGGAGCCAACGCCTCCCAGGGTAAGGCCGTTGATTTCGTTGCCTTCGCCGATGTTGGCGCCACCGTGGCGGATGGAGATGTAACGCAGTACACCCGAATTGTCGGCAGCATTGTCGCCACCGTAAAGGCCGTTCTGATCCGAAGGCGGAATACCCTCGATCTGCATGGATGCTGCATCAGCGGAGATAGGCGCATTTCCGAGGATCAGCAAACCTCCCCACAAACCGTTGAGTACCGGATCCAGGTTCGGGCTTTCGACCATACCCGGTTCGATTTCATCGGCCACGGAGGTGAAAATAATGGGTGCATCGGCAGTCCCCTCGGCCATGATCTTGCCCCCGCGGGCGATCAGGAGAGCGGTAGCGTTAGCGCCGGTACCCGCCTGGCCTTTAACGATAACACCCGGCTCAATTGTCAGTGTAGCCCCCGAAACCACGGCAATACGGCTTTCCAGGATATATACTTTGCCCGTTTCCCAGGTGGTGTTTTCAGTGATGTTTCCGGGAACGGAGATAATCAGTTCTTCTTCAACGACGTTTAAAACCGCCGTCGCTGAACCGGCCTGGTCGTCATTATCGGTTAAGGTAAGTACCACAGAACCTGCGCCTGCATTGGCGCCGGCGGTGAATGTCACCACAACGGAGCCTGATGTGCTTCCGGCAGTACCGTCGGTTTTTACCGAAGCCGTACCGTTGGTTGCTGTCACAGCAGAGGATTTAAACCCGGCTTCGGCCGTAAAATTAAAGGTCAGGTCAATAGCTGCATTGATTTCAACGTTTGCATTGGCAGGGGCAGTAACAGCCGGTGCCATGTTGTTTTCGTCTTTATCGCAGGAAGTTAAGAATGCGATTAACGATGAGAAGATCACAAAATAGAAGAGAATTTTTTTCATATCAGTATCGGTTAAATTTTTTGCAAAAGTCACGATACCAGATTAACACTTTGTTTTACAATTGTTAAGAAATTGTTATGGGTGATGAGGTTGTATTAAGGAAAGATTAATAATATATCATTCGCATCAAAAATTCCATACCTTTGCCGGGACTAAAACCATTGGATGTTATTCTGTAAATCGGATTCGGTGAGGTAAATAATCTTCGGTGTTCTGCCGGAGATTATATCTTCCATTCAAACGGGCATTTTCATGCCCTCTGTTCTATTTATCCATTTTAAAACATTTTACATCATGAGTAACGAACCGAAATCCATACACGAATTCGATTTTAATTTAATCTGCGAATATTTTTCAAGCGTTGAACGACAGGGCCCCGGAAGTCCTGAAATGACCATTAAAGCGCTGAGTTTCATCGATAACCTCACCGCTGACAGCAAGATAGCCGACCTCGGTTGCGGAACCGGCGGACAAACCATGGTAATGGCCCGGAATGTTCCCGGAAAGATCACCGGAATCGACCTTTTTCAAAAGTTTATCGACCTGTTTAATCAAAATGCAGGCAACCTGAATCTTCAAGACAGGGTTAAAGGCATCGTGGGATCGATGGACAACCTGCCCTTTCAGCCTGAAGAACTGGACCTGATCTGGTCGGAAGGCGCCATTTACAATATCGGATTTGAAAGAGGGATCAACGAGTGGCGCAAATTCCTGAAACCCGGCGGCTTCCTTGCCGTTTCAGAGGCTTCGTGGTTTACTCCCGAACGGCCTGCCGAAATCGAAGAATTTTGGAAAGATGCTTATCCTGAGATTGATACGATCCCAAATAAGGTCTTGCAGATGCAAAATGCCGGCTATGTCCTGGTTGCAACCATTGTTCTTCCTGAAAACTGCTGGATAGAAAATTTCTATGCCCCGTTGGTTAAGGCACGTGAAATATTCCTTCAGAAGTATGCCGGCAATAAAACCGCTGAAGAATTCATCGCCTCAGAACTGCATGAAACCCAATTATATTTTAAGTACAAAGCGTTTTACGGCTACGTATTTTATATCGGGAAGAAGATCTGATGATGATAGAAGAGGCTGCCTCAATGGATTGAGCAGCCTCTTTTCCTACTCTTTATTAGCAGAAAAGTTGTAAATAACCCCAAAGCTGAACGTATGGGCCAGGTCATTGTTGAAGTATTCCTGGTTTCTATCCAGCATCAGGTTATGCAGTCCATCCACAGAACCATTCAACGCAATCTCAAATTGCTTTGAAATGGACAACAACACACCGGCCTGGACCGACAGGTTGATTAAAAAGCCGGAGGGCCAGCCTATGGCTACAGTTGGTCGCACCACACCCTTGCAAAATACATATTGAAAGGAAAGGGGTATCCTGATCTTATACTGCCTCTCCCCGGAAGATGTGTTATCTTTAGCCCAATATATCTTGTCGGAATAAATAAGACCGGTCTTCAGGAACATATGTTCAATATTCTCTTTTCTTCCCAGGTGAACCTGCAGTCCGTAATAAGGAGAATAATAGGCATTATGGTAAGTGGCGCCCGAAACGGCCTCAAGTTTCCATGAAACAATGAACTTTGAAATACTTTTTGTATAGTTTATACACTCTGCATCCTTACATACGATATTGTGGTAGTCAATAGCAATTTTGACCATGCTTTTTTGCGTAATGTCTTCTATTTTATCGATTTCAGGGAAGATCGCGGGGGCATCCGACATGTAATACCTCATCAAACCATTAAAAGTCCTGTTTTTCTTCAGGTAGTAACGCCCGTCACTATTGACGACTTCAGTATTCCTGTCGTCAAGTTCCAGTAAATCCTGATTATCTCTTTTGATGAAGTACCGGTGAGCATTTCTTATTCTGAAAAGGTCAATTTCTCCATCGACCAAAAACTCTAAAAAACACCATTTAACCTCTCCTGACTTGTTTTTAATTTGTTTCGAAACATAATACTTCCCATAGATATACCTGAAGGCAGAAATCTCATCGGGATTGTAAATCCGGGCATCATCTGATCCGTTTTCTCTGAACAGGCAGAAATCCTGTTCAGGGCCCATATTCCCTGCCCCAAACAGCGTATCTGCGTCGTTGGTAATAATATAGGCTGCTTTGGAACTCCCCTGTCCATAAATTGAACCCGGAAGCAGGAAGAGAAGAAATATCAGACTCGTTAAAACTTTCATGCTCCGGTTTGGTCAGAAAAGCCAATTGGTATAAATGCGAGTGCAATATAATTAATTTAAGCTCTCCGCACAAAACAAAATAAACAGAGGCTGTATCAAAAGTAATAAACCACAAAGGAACACCAAGGATTTCACAAAGGAACACAAAGTCTATTATTTGATAATCTGATACTTAGTGCGCCTTCGTGATTTACTTTGTGCGGCCTTTGTGGTTAAATAATAGACTTTTGAGACAACCTCAGCATAAAGTTCAAACAGAAAAGAATCCTATTCCTTCACTTTGAACTTTGAACTATTTGATCACACCCAGCTCTTTGCCGACTTTGGTGAATGCATCAATGCATTTATCCAGGTGGTGGCGTTCGTGAGCGGCAGAGATCTGTACACGTATCCGGGCCAGGCCTTTAGCCACGACCGGGTAATAGAAACCAATGACATAAATCCCCTCGGCCAGGAGCTTTTCGGCCATAACCTGCGAAAGCTTGGCATCGTAGAGCATCACCGCGCAGATAGCGGATTTGGTCGGTTTGATATCAAAACCGGCGGCTTTCATCTTTTCCAGGAAATAGTCGGTATTGGCGTGCAGCTTATCCTGTAATTCATTGGTTTCGGCCATCATGTCGAACATGGCTATGCCTGCGCCGACAGCGGCCGGGATCAGTGAGTTCGAGAAAAGATACGGACGGGAGCGCTGCCTGAGCAGTTCGATGATCTCCCTGCGCCCGGTGGTAAAACCGCCGATGCCACCGCCAAAAGCTTTTCCGAGTGTCCCGGTGATGATATCCACCTCACCGCGAATATTGAACAATTCGGTTACACCTCTTCCGGTTTTGCCTACCACGCCCGCTGAGTGACATTCGTCGACCATGATCAGGGCGTCGTATTTCTTGGCCAGCTCGTTGATCTTGTCCATTGGAGCCACGTTGCCGTCCATGGAAAACACCCCGTCGGTAACAATGATCTTGAACCTGGCGGTTTTTGAGGCTTCGATCAGCTTCTCTTCCAGGTCGGCCATGTCGGCATTATTGTAACGGAACCGCTGTGCTTTGCAAAGACGAACGCCATCGATAATGGAGGCATGGTTGAGGGAATCGGAAATAATAGCATCCTCTTCGCCGAACAAAGGTTCGAAAACCCCGCCATTGGCATCAAAACAGGCTGCATAAAGAATTGTATCCTCGGTGCCAAAAAACTCAGCGATCTTCTTTTCGAGAATTTTGTGAATGTCCTGGGTTCCACAGATGAAACGTACAGACGACATACCGAATCCATGGGAGTCAAGGGTTTCCTTTGCTGCCTTCACCAGTTTCGGGTGGTTCGACAGGCCCAGGTAATTGTTGGCACAGAAATTCAATACTTCCTGGCCTCCACTGACCTTGATTTCAGCTCCCTGGGGAGTGACAATGATCCGCTCTTTTTTAAACAAACCGGCTTCTTCAATGCTTTTCAGTTCATTCTTCAGCCAATCCTGCAATTTTCCGTACATAATCCTATATTTTAAAGTTTTAGTGTTAAAGAATTAACAAAGTGGTGCAAAGATAATTTTTTTTAATATCAGAAAGATTCCTCTCCGCCTTCCGGCGGATCGGAATGACGAATAACAAGCATTTAAAAAGGAGGGTATTCGTCATCCGGAGCGAAGCGAAGGATCTATAAATCTCAAAATGAATTATTTAACATTTCATTAACACATATGCAACATATTGCATAATATCTTTGGTATCCCAATAAATATTCACCATTATGAAAAAGCTGCTAAAAATCTTTCTTTGGTTCGTCCTTGTTATTGTCATTATCATTGTCATTGCCGTTGGTTACATCCAGCTATCATGGAATAAAACCTTTGATGCTCCTTACCCCGACATCACAGCCAGTAACGACCCGGCGATGATCGAAAGGGGTAAATACCTGGCCTATGGCTGGTCGCACTGCGCCGCCTGCCATGTGCCGGCCGATAAAGTCAGGGAGGTGGAAAACGGCCTCGAGATGCCGCTCATCGGCGGATGGGATGAGGAAATAGCCGGTTTTGGCACTTTCCGCGCCCCCAATCTCACCCCCGATCCGGAGACAGGGATCGGCAGGATGACCGATGGCGAGCTGGCCCGGGCCATCCGCTACTGCGTAAAACACGACGGTAAACTCCTCCCTCCTTTCATGGTTTTCCAGGGATTGAGCGACGAAGACCTGACGGCTGTCATCTCTTTCCTTCGCTCACAGGAACCGGTTAAAAATCAAGTTGCACCCTCCGATTATGGGTTCGTCGCCAAAGCTGTCATTGCTTTTGGTTTGCTTAAACCACAGGGGCCGAAATCCACCCCGCCGGCATCCATCCGTCCGGATACAACCGCTGTTTATGGAGAGTACCTGGCAACGAGCGTCGGCAACTGCCTCGGGTGCCACATAAAGATCGACCAGGCCGGGAACCAGGTGAACCCCGATTTCGCCGGCGGCGGAATTTTCCCTCCTACCGCTTTTTCTAAAGGTTACGGATTTGTTTCACCCAACCTCACGCCGGACAAAAAAACCGGTGCTATTGCCGATTGGAGCGAACAGCAGTTTGTCGACCGTTTCCAGGGCGGCCGCCTGCACGAGGGGAGCCCGATGCCCTGGAACATGTATTCCCGGATGTCGGTCAACGATATGAAAGCCATCTACCGGTTCCTTCACACACTGGATCCCGTCGGGTTTTCAGTGGAAAAGACCGTATATCAGCCGGGAGAGAAAATGCCTCAGTAGGTTGCCTGTCTTTCGCCCATGACCCGCTTGAAATCGGATGCGAGGTTACGGGCTACCGGCACCGGCTCTTCAAAACCTGCCAGGGTCAGCTTCAATCCCTGCGAATTACCCGATACTTTTTCAATCTTATCGAGGTT
Source organism: Bacteroidales bacterium (assembly GCA_017991835.1). Lineage (GTDB taxonomy): Bacteria > Bacteroidota > Bacteroidia > Bacteroidales > JAGOPY01 > JAGOPY01. The sequence goes on from JAGOPY010000012.1 coordinate 88,217, forward strand.
TACGATCCATGACCTGTGGCATTTGTAAGCAGCCGGGACAGGCGCTATCAGATCTTCGGCATATTTCATCGTGTTTCTGATCAGGGTTCTGACCATTTTCCCTTTTTTTATGTATCCGGTGGAAATATAATTCCCTTCCGATTTTATAAAGACCAGGTCATCAAATAAAATCTCCAGTTCTTCTTTGCCCCCTTCGGAGAATATCTTCAGTGCAGAGAATTGGGTTTCCACGTCGGGCCGGGGATGCAAACCGGATGTGATCATTCCGGCGCTGACCGCATTCTTCCGGTTAAGATAGCTCTGTTTGATCATGACGATCGCAATCACCGGGATGATCCCGATGGCAACCGTAAATAGCTGGAATATCAGAATATTCTGGAAAGTAAGCCTGAAGCCGATATAAAAGTGAGAATAGACCAGGTTTCCCAGCCCGATGGTAAAGAGGATAAGCAGGAAGTTCAGCATTTCTTTAAAGACCGTCCATTTTTCCTCCGAGTAAACTTTGGGAAATACCACCGGAATTAAAATCATGTCGATCATGAGAATGATAAAGGTCACCAGGCCATATCCGGCCAGGATCAGCAATTTGTCGGGCGACTGGAACTCACTCAGCCCGAATGGCTGAAAAACGGGCATAAAGAACAGAATGAAAATGGAGATCGGAAGGATGATCTTCCATTTGTTCTCCTCGTATGGATATTGCTGCAAAAGATATTTCCGGATCATTGATTTTTGTATGTTTGAAAAAGAATGACAAAGTAAAATTAAATGTTTTCACAATAAGATGTTGTTGATCCGTCTCTCCGGCCATTCCTGCGCGGGCAAAACCAGGCTGGTCAACGCCCTGCCGAAATATGGCATCACGCTCCCCAAAGTGTTGCGCTATACCTCACGGGCGCCCCGGCCCGAAGAAATTGAAGGTGAAGATTATTTCTTCCGTAGCCGAGAATACATCGAAGCGCTGCCCGGCAAAGATTTTCTGAAAGGACCGGTAAGGAATATGCTCCAGGCCTTCGACCTGAATGCCATCGCAAATCTTCTCGGCAATCATACAGGGGTCATTATTGAGATCTATCCCGGTTTATGGCCGGAACTGGTCAGCCGGCTCCGGATTCGGCTCGGGAACAACCTGAAGACCGCATCGGTATTCATGACGGCTGTCGATCCGGAACGGATCAGGCAGTTTAAAAAGAAAGACGAAATAGCAGGATTTATATCGTCAGAAGTTTATAAAATGCTTCTTTTCAGGAACAAAGATGAGATCGAAGACATTAGGATCCGTGCTTATTCGGCGGCTCTGGAAATTACCGGGGCCCTGAGCCCGCAAGGCAGAAAAGAGTATGACCGAATCATCTTTTCTGCCCCGGAAGGGCCTGATGGTGAAGACCAATGGACCCGCGGACCGCAACCTGTAGGGCAGGCTTTAATGGCACTGAATAAATTCAGAGAATTCCTGTATGAGTTTGAAAAACCTTATTAGAATACTATCTCAGCCCCAGTTTCTCAATCCTGTCTCCCACCAGGATCTGCTTCATCTCATGTTCCAGCGCCGGGAAATCCGCCTTTAAAACCCGCCGGATGATCGCTCCCTCTTTCATCAGGAAGATTTCGTCGCAGGTTTCACTTAATGTGGAGAAAATATGCGAGGATATAATGACGGTTTTTCCCAGTTCTTTCATCCTGAGGATAATATCGGCAATCAGGATATTGCTCTGAATATCAACACCGTTGAATGGTTCGTCGAGAATAAATACCTCATTTTCCTGCATCAGGATCGCCAGCAGCGCCAGCTTCTTCTTCATCCCCGTGGAATAGGTCGAAGCATATTGATTCAACGGGAGATCGAATATATTTTTTTCATGAATGTTTTCCGCCTTTATTCGCCTGGCATTGCACAATAACCGGATGTATTCCATCCCGGTGATTTTCTGGAAGAAATAGGGTTCCGTAGGGAGATAGCCCAGGTGGTCTTTAAGATGGCCGTAATCCGTAATAATCTCACCATCATGCTTTTCCAATCCGGCAATACATTTGAACAACGTGGTTTTCCCCGCACCGTTCTCCCCTACCAATCCGTAAACACAACCCTTTTCGAATACCATTCGGGCATTTTTTACGACATGATGATCGCCATAATACTTATTTAAATTCTTTATCTCTATCATGCAAGAAGGGTTTTAAGCCGGATCGACGACTTCCGGTAGAAAAACGGAATGACGGCGAGAAGCAAAGGCGGAAACCAGACCGATACGACCAGGATGATGAACTGCGGTAAATTCATCGGGTGCGGATATGACGAATATTTGGCCAGGATCACGGCGCCAAGGTAAATATAGCCAAGAAGCTGGAATGCTCCGATTATCAATATCTTATCGGAATAAAAGACCGACAGGACCAGGCTTACGGGAAGGGTCAGGAATGTCGCGTAAACCAGGGCTGTTTTTATTTTCCCGAACAGGAAAATACCGGGACGACTATTGAAAATCCAGACATAGAATTCATTTTCAGGATTGAGGTAATAGCTGAAACAAACAAGGAAAACCAATATCAGCGATGCAATGCCAAGGTTGAAGTTGCCGGAGATCACCGCCATGACTGTAAGAAACCAGGCCAGGACAATCACCGGAAATGAGTTCCGGAATCCCACGGTAAATTCAAATGGCCGCTTCCCGAAGGGGGTTGGAATGGTAAAGCCGGACCGGTTGCCAACAATGGTCAACGACATAAAACCGGCAAGGAACAACGCGGCAAGGGCATGAAAATAATATTTTTCGATTACGAGAAAAGCGGCAAACGGAGCGGCGACGATGACATTCTCAAGCATCCTGACCACCCGGTAATCCTTTTTTCTGAAACAGCTTTTCAGGAACTGGTTCCGGGCCGGATCGCTTAATCTGGCAAGAAAACTGAGGCTTGCGGCCAGGTAAAGATATTCGGCGAAAGCTGTTTTTTCAAAGATCAGGACCGATGAGCCAGTAAAAGCTGCCAGGATCAGCACGCAGCCAATAACGGGATGGATCCCGAAAGCCGCCAGGTGCCTGTTGAGCATTTTAAACTGTATCAGAAAATAAAGTTTCATTTTGAGCCGGGAATTACGATTTCATCGGTGAATACCATTCCTGTCTCCTCCGCCGGCAGTTCCATCAGCCTTGCCATTTCTTTGATAATGTGTTCATTATCCATCATATTCTCCCGATCCAACAAATGAACGGTCAGTTGTTGCCGTAAGTGAAACAGCTTCCGCCTGGTATCCGGATCAAACATCCCCCGGTTGAAAAAATTGCTCTCTTCCGAATAGTTGTACGGGACATTGGTAACTGACCGGAAGACTTCCCGGCAGGCGTTGTCCGCCTGTTCCGAATTCATCGAATAATGCGACCATTGATCCATAAATCCTTCGATCTTCCATTTTTTCCGGATCGCAGGTTCTGCCAGTTCGCTTAGGTTGAATATCAGCAAGGGGTAAACCTGGTAGCTGACGCCCAGGTGTGTCAGGGCCAGGTTATTCATAAAATCGATGGTGTTGCGTACCGTCTCTTCCGTCTCTCCCGGGAAGCCGACGACAAAGGTCATCAGAACCCCGATCCCCTGTGCATCGAACTGCTCGATCCCCCTTTTCACCCTGTCAATTTTCTGCTTTTTGTTCATCCGGTCGAGCTGCCCCTGGTCGCCCGATTCAACCCCCATCTTTCCCATCATAAGTCCCGAATCGAGGATCGCTTTCATTTCATCCTCCGAATACTCCCCTCCGCGCATAAAACCTGCCCAATGGTTAAGTCCAGATTTTGCGAGTGTTCCGCAGATTTCGAACAATCTCTTCCTGGTGATAAACACATTATCGTCGGTCACATGGATCATGACGGGAGTGCTCCCGGTCCGGGATTTGACCAGGCTCAGCTCCTTGCGGAGGCTCTCCGGAGAGCGCAGGAATATTTTCGGGAAAAGGCTGCAGAAATCACAGAACCGGCAACGGTAAGGGCATCCGATCGAAGTCCGGAGCGGTATTTTTTCCGGCATCTCCGAAATCAAATCCCATCTTGTGAAATCCTCATCGTAATCGACCTTTTCTTCCACCATACCGGTAAAAACAAACCCATCCTCCCCCGGCAAGCACAAATTCGGAACATTTGATAATCCTCTAATCCCCCAATCCTCAAATCCCTTACCACCCTTAAAACCCTTAAAACCCTCACTCTCAATCTCCTCCAGCACCCTTATCAACGACCCGATCCCATGCTGCGCCACGACCATGACATCCGCTTCTATTGCGGAATTTGACGGATGGAACAGCATCTCGCTATGCAAAGGAAAATCGTCGGGCGACGACAGGTGACGTTCATACTGGAAATAATTCTTCCATATGTTCACCCCGCCGGCTATGACCGGTACACCGGGCATGGCTTTCTTAACCGACGAACACAACGCCACCAGAGAATCGGTTGTGATGATCATCGTCGTCGAAATACATACGGCGAATATCTCATTCCGGGCCAGCGCCTGCAATGTTAAATCATCGTATTTGTTGGTCAGGATTGTCTCATAGCCATGGACATGCAGTATTCCCTGGAGGTAAAACCCGGCGGCAGGGATATCTTCGCCATAATCGATTCCACGGGGCAGATCAACGCCGGAAAATCCATTGCCGGCCCAGTTGTAAAATGTCGCCAGGGTAAGTTCCCTGTTTTCTCTCGCCAGCCTGAGCGTAAAATCCATATTGAACTGGCGGGTATCGATGAACGGGGCGATGATGGCTATGGTCCGGGGCATGGAATTTACTTTGTTATCTGTGGCAGGTGCTTTGGAATTTACCAACTAAAATACTTAATAACCAGTAATAATTACAAAGCCGGATAATCTCTGTTAATCTCTAAATTAGCGAATGTTTTATCCCCGGGACAATTTTCCAGTGGTCAGGCAACCATATTACGGTTTTTGCACACTAATATTTCAGACAAAGAAAATAATGCTTTACCTATCCGAAAAAGAAATAATTACAGGATGCCTGAAAAATGACAGGAAAGCTCAGAAAGCCCTATACGATCAACATAAATCCAGGATGTTTACACTCGCTTACAGGATCACGAACAGTTTTGAAGACGCCGGGGATGTTCTCCAGGAAGGATTTATCTATGTTTTTGAAAACCTGAATTCATTCCGGGGAGATTCCAGGCTGGCGACCTGGATCCATACGATCATGGCCCGGACTGCCCTTAAAAAAATCCGCGAAAGGATTGTTTTTAGCGACCTTACGGAAAATGAGGAACCTGAAACTATCGACTGGGGCGGGGAAATTGATGTCCAGTTGCTTGAACAGGCTATCCATGGCCTGCCTGACGGTTATCGTTCCGTTTTTACACTTTACGAAATCGAAGGTTTTAAACATGCTGAAATAGCCGAAATGATGGGAATCTCGGTCAATACATCGAAAACACAGTTGTTTAAAGCCAGGCGGATGCTCGTGCAAAAACTTCGTGATCACTGACATGGAGAAGAACCGCGAAATATTGAAGAAAGCGCTCGACCGGATGAAGGTTTACGATCCTCCCGAAGAGGTGTGGAACGCTATTGTAAAGATTATGCAAGAAGAGGATAGAGCCCCGGGTTTTCGTAAACTGACTGCCTATTCCCCTCCCGATTCTGTCTGGGAAAATATCGACCGCCGGCTTGCCCTTACAGATCGGGGTAAAGGGGAAAAATGGAGCATTACTATCCTGAAATGGACCGCTGCGGTCGCGGCAATTGTCATTCCTTTCGTTATCATTTTCAGTGTGACGGGCAACAGGGAAATCAGGACCCATTATTCAGAGGAATGGGTCGTGATGTACGATATCCGTAATAACACAAGTAATGATTCCCTGTTTTACGATGCCATTGACAATAAATGCCGGAAAAAGCCCGAAATCTGCCAGTCTGATGAATTTCTCGGCTTAAAAAAGGAGCTTGATTTTCTTGATCATTCAAAGAAAACCATCATGAACCGTCTGAATAAGTATGAATCGGGCAAAGATCTCGAAGCCCTGCTGATCCGTATCGACCTGGAACGGGAAGAAATCCTGGGCAAATTGATCGCTATTTCCAATTAAGATGAAACGAGGAATTCTATACATGCTCTTTTTCTTCATCCTGGCTGGAAACTCATTTCCGCAAGTCAGGGTGCAGGTTGTTTCCAGGGAAATCAATAAAACGATCGCCTGGGAGGAGGGGATGAGTCTGGTTGTCAACGGGGATAATGCTGAAATATACTGCTCTCCGGGCTTTCATAAGGATATCGGGATCAGCATGACGATTATTTCCAAACATGAAGAACGGACAGTCGCAGAAGCCGACCTTGAAAAGATGAAATGGCTGGTTGAGGTAAATGACAATGCCTGTTTTGTTAGAAATTACATCGAACTCTCGCGGAACCAGGCCCCGCCCGGGTCGGCCATGAAAGTAGTAATCCGGATAACGGTTCCGGCAAATTGTCCGGTCAGTATCCATAACTATTTCGGAAAGACCGAAATCAGCGGGTTTAACTCAGGAGTGAACGTGAGCAGCGAATACGGGCCGGTGATTTTGTCTGACCTGAAAGGGAATACTACGGTGAATTCGATCTTTGGCGATATTAATATAAAAGGCACCTTGGGCCATACCCGAATTACTTCTACCCATTCACAGATCATTCTCAGTTTGAACACTCCTGATCAATACGGCTTTAACTTCGAATTAACGGATTCTGAGATTATCAAACCAGAAGAAATGATCATCATTTATGATAAAAAAGAGAAAGGAAAGATCACGGGACAAATCAAGGGGCAAAATTCCGGCCCCGAAATATCTGTTATCCTGAAAAACTGCTCCTTAACAATCGAACAATCGAACAATTGAACAATCGAACAATTGAACAATCGAACAATCGAACAATCGAACAATTGAACAATTTAACAATTTAACAATTTAACAATGCCGTCATTTCACCGAAATAAGCCTGTCCTTCCCCTGTACCTGATCATTATTCTCCTGTCACTCCTGGGGTTGAAACCGGGTAAGACTTTCGCCCAGGAAGAAAATGACAGCCCAGTAAATTATATTAATTCCATGGAATACGCTTTCATGATGCATGAAGATACCCGGTGGCTGTTAAAGGCCGACCTGGTGGTGAAAAATGAATATGTGAACATGAATCCGTTCAAAATATCATTTGAACACAGGATTTATAAAAGTTTGACGGCTAATGCTTCCATTGATCATGTCAACATGAACATGCCTGGCGATCATATGTATTTTCTGCCGTTGAATTTTTCCATTGAACCCCGCTGGTATTATCGTTTGAACAAGCGGATGAAAGAGGGAAATGCGGCCTCCAGCCTGTCGGATAACTATTTTGCGATGGGTGTGTCATACACCTGGCTTCTGAATTATAACCAGGTGGAATCGCCGGTCGACCGCCGGTATGTTTCCTATTACGCCAAATGGGGGATGCAGCGCCGTTACCTGAAGTACGGGCATATCGACATGGGCATTAAAGCGGGGATGATGGATGCGGCGGGCAACGGCTTCTCCCCTTCCCTGGTTCTGAACACTTTTGTGGAGATGGGGCTGGGCTTTTCGAAAGATAAGCAGGCAATGGACAGGGAAAGGCTGTGCCCGTTCCTGAGATGCTATGAAGCCGACCGGTTCATTGTCAAAACGAACCTGACCGACCTGGTCAATCTCGGCATTTTCATGGATCAAAAATGGGTGGAACTTTCTCCGCAGGTTGCATTGGAGCACAAGCTCGGAACATCGTCATTTTCACTGAATGCCTCAATCGGTGGGACTTTGGGCTATGCTGAGTTCAGTGAAGCGGACAAAGTATTGACCGACCGGTACTGGATTGGCGAAGTAAGCTTAGAGGGAAGATATTACTATAACCTGAAGAAAAGCATCCTCAACGGCCTGTCGGGTAACGGGTTGTCGGCCAACTACCTGGCTGCAGGAGGAGGTTATTGCGTGACCGATGGCCAGTATGATGAAATGATCAAAGAAACCGGCCCCCGGCTTTACCTGGCAACAGGGTGGCAACGGCTGCTCAGCCGGCATTTGTACTTCGATATCCAGGTCGGGGCCAATTACAATTTCAGGCCAAACCGCGCGGGAAATGTTTTTGAGCCCATGTTCCAATACGGCCTGGGGTACAGGTTATAGCATGAACTGATCGGTCTTATCGCATATACACCGGTTTATTGTCACAGGAATCGCTGGTAGAACAACACATCCAGCACCCGGTGGAACTTCTCCCCGATCTGTTTCAGGTGGCCGCACTTTTCATATCCGGCTCTTTCAAACAACTTTATACTCGCTATATTATCTCCGGAAATGATGGCAAGCAAAACGTGTATCCCTTTCTCCCGGGCAATTCCTTCCAGGTATTCCAATGCTATTCTCCCGATTCCTCTTCCTGTATATCCGTTTTTCAAATAAAGTGAGATTTCGGCGGTCCTGTCGTAAGCCTGCCTCTTCTTATACTGCGAAAGGTAACAGAATCCGCAGCATTCCCCACCGGCTTCGATCATGTACGATTTATATCTCTGGCTATTCAGTGGAATGAACTGTTTCAGCTCATCGATCGAAATCAGTTCTGTGTAATAGGTCGAGGTCGAATTCAGAATATAATAATCATAGATTCCCTTTATGACCGCAAAATCGGCTTCTGTTATTTCGGTGAATCGGATATTCATAACCGGGATCATCGTTTAAAGCAATAAATTTAATTCAAATTACCACATATCACAATTTTCTTACTTTTGCCGCAAATTGTTAATTATTTCACAAAATCTAGATCAAGATGAAAAACATACTCGTTATCGGCTCTGTCGGTCAGATCGGATCGGAACTGACCATGCGTTTAAGGGAAGTTTACGGCGCTTCGCATGTTGTCGCCGGCTATCGTAAAACCATGCCCCCCAAAGAATTAGCAGAATCCGGCCCGCTGGAAATGGTGGATGCGACCGACGCTGCGAAAATGGCCGAAGTCGTGAAAAAATATAAGATCGATACTATTTACAACCTTGCAGCCCTTTTATCCGCTGTTGCGGAAGGCAACCCTACCATGGCATGGAATGTGGGTGTCGGCGGTGTATTTAACTGCCTCGAAGTGGCCCGTGAAAACAACTGCGCCATCTTCTTCCCGAGCTCCATCGGCGCTTTCGGCCCCTCCACCCCGCAGGATAACACCCCGCAGGATACCATCCAGCGCCCCAGTACCATGTACGGTGTGACGAAAGTGACCGGCGAGCTGCTCAGCGACTACTACTTCAAGAAATTCGGCGTCGATGCCCGCGGCCTCCGCTATCCCGGCATCATCTCCAACGTGACCCTCCCCGGCGGCGGGACCACCGACTACGCCGTTGAGATCTATTACGCTGCCATCAAGGAGAAGAAGTTCACCTGCCCGCTCCCGGCCGGCACCTTCCTCGACATGATGTACATGCCCGATGCGCTCGACGCAGCTATTGATCTGATGGAAGCCGACCCGTCAAAGCTGAAGCACCGCAATGCGTTCAACGTCAGCGCTATGAGCTTTGATCCGGAGATCATCGCCGGCGAGATCAAAAAGCATATTCCCGATTTTGTGATGAACTATAATGTTGATCCGATGAAGAAAGCCATCGCCGACTCATGGCCGAACAGCATGGACGACAGCTGCGCCCGCGAAGAGTGGGGCTGGAACCCGAAATGGAAACTCGACAACATGACCGTAGATATGCTCAAGGTCATTGGCGAGAAACACGCGAAAGGACTTATCTAAGTTCAAAGTTTAAAGTTCAAAGTTATTCGTTACTCTGTCGGGCGGGGCATTTTCTGCTTGACTTTCCATGAGATTATCGCTATATTTGCGGTAATCTCATTGTTTATACTTCAACGCTCCTGCCAAATACTGACATCAGCTTTGGTTTAATCTGTACGCACAATCTATGAGGCGTTTTTTCAACAGGGCTTGGCTGGTCACAAAAATAGGATTCGTTAGTTGTTTACTGATCCAGTGTACCGGTATACAAAAGGAATTGAACACCAAAGCCATTCCTTATAATAATTCCCCGGAAGCCGCTGAAGTTTACCTCCGTGTGCATATGCAGGACGGCACGCTTTTCCATTTCGAGAAATGGGTTGTGCTGGACACCTTGCAAATTATCGAAGGAAAGGGAATGCGCTACGACAGGAACCGTCATCAGGTCGAAGCTCCTCCTGATTCCGTTTTTTCTGTTCCGCTTTCAGATATCGCTTTATTTGAAACCAACCAGGTAAAAAGAGGAGCCGGCAGCCTTCCTGTATTTGCGGCGATGGCGATGGCTCCGAGCGCCATAGTGACAATAATCTGTATCGTTGATCCCAAGGCTTGCTTTGGTTCCTGTCCAACCTTCTATGCATGGGACGGCACGAACATGAAACTGATGGCAGAAGGTTTTTCATCGAGCATTGCAAAAGTCTTCGAAGAAAGCGATATTGACATGCTTTACCATGCCAGAGCGGAAGGGAATGTGTTCACCCTTCGGCTGACAAACGAAGCGCTGGAATCGCATGCGGTCAAATTTGCCGACCTTTTTATCGTACCGAGAAAAAATGTGGAAAGAGTATTTGCCACCTCTGACGGGGAGTTTTTTGTGACCGATAAGATCGTTAAGCCGTCGGCCTGCATTGGTCCGGAAGGAAATTGCCTGGAAAAAGTACTGGAAATGGACCAGACCGAGCGGTATTCCACGACAGATCCGGAGAACCTGTTGGAAAAAGAGACACTGGAGATCACCTTTGTGGATCCGCCGAAAGGGGAATACGGACTGATCATCGGATCCCGGCAGACGTTTCTGACCACATTCCTTTTTTACCAGGGAATGGCCTATGCCGGTAGCAAAGTGCCTTATTTAATGGCGGAAGTCGAACGCGGCAATAAAAAGATGCAGGGCTACCTGGCCCGGATCTGGGATATGCTCGGCCCTATTGAAATTTTCGTGCAGAACAATTCAGGGAAATGGGTAAAAACCGGGGAAATAACCGAAATGGGTCCGATCGCCGCTGACAATAGGATCATCAGGTTGCCGGATAACTCAGGTAATGAATTGAAGGTTCGTTTGAGGATGACGAAAGGCTTATGGCGGATCGACCAGCTGGGACTGGTGCCGACCGACCGGCCAGTGGAACCGGAAAGGCTTCACCCCTACATGGTCTTGAAAGACAGCGTTGAGGATCAGGTGGCCCTGGCCATGTTGCTCGATACGACTGCCTATCTGGTTACGGAACCGGGAGATGCTTATGATTTATTTTATAAATTACCCGGAACAGGCAATGAATACGAATTCTTCCTCTTTACGAGAGGATATTACCTGGAGTGGATGAGGGAACAATGGCTGGCCGAAGAAGACCTGCACAAGCTGTTCATGATGTGTGTTTTCCCGAGGCATTACCTGAAATCAGCAGCTCATGAATTCAAAATTATCGAACCGGGGATGGAAGAAATGTTCTGGAACAGCCGCTATGTTAAAAATTAGACTGTTAACGGTAATTCTGATCGCCCTGTTTATTGCCGGATGCGCCATAAACAAGCAGGCAAACCGGTATACCCCTTCCTTGAATGATTCCGGTAAATATCTATTCGGACGGTGGATTGAAGTCAAATACACGGCAGCCGTTGATTCTTCATTCATTCACACGCTGGCGGGCGAGTTGATTGCCTATTCCGGGCATGATCTTTACGTACTGGATTCTGCAAAAATGAATATCATGCCTGATTCCCTGATAACAACAGCACGTCTTTTTCTTTACCGTAAAAATCCCAATAAATTCTTGATCACATCATTGCTTATGATCATTCCGAATGCCATCGGGATGGTGGTTTACCCCGAATATGCATTAGGCTTCCTGGCACTGGCGATCGTACCAGTGATAAACGGGGCCATTTTCACCCTTGTCGACCGGAATACTCCTACCAATGAACTCAGGTACCCTAAAAAGGAGCTGAAAGAACTTGCAAAATTCGCCCGGTTTCCGCAGGGGTTGCCGGCAGGAGTGGATCCGGAGGAGCTGAGGCTGCCGCCACCGGTTATGGCCCGGTGACGGGTTATCGTGTAGGGCTCCACGATTGATACATCAATCAAGATTTAATCAAGGGTCAAGGTATAATCTTGCCCATCCTGATAATCTACCTTGTACCCTGTACCTTTCACATAGATCTTTTTTAAATAACAACCTTTGGCCCAATTTAGCGTAACCTCTCCACTTTTGTCGGTGTAAAAACCGCGTCCTCCCACACAGGAAATACCCCCTGATACTTCTGTGGTGACCTTTACATTTACAGCTTTGGAGCCATCACTATATTTTAAGGTAAGAGTGCATGAATAATCTTCACCGCTTGAACTATTAGTTATGGTGAATGCCGTACCAACAACAAACACCATAAGAAGCAGGGCTAAAATGCCTGCCGACTTTACACTTTTTTTCATTTTAATGGGTTTTAATTATTACACTAATTCAAATTAAGCTGATAGACTTTGATATAAGTTACTTCAATAGATGAATGGTTCTCGATGTAAATGCCATGATCGGTTCCCTTCGTATCAATATACTTCATGGTATTGACCAGATTTTTATTAATATAAAAATAATATTTATCATCACATTTCCTGACAATCAGTTTATTAGGCTCGTTAACGCCTTTGATAATACCATAAACCGGTGATTCATTATCGTAGTCTTCAGAATTGAATGAATGAAAGACCGCATTGGAACTTATCCCAAAAGCATTGTATTTATCGGCAAGTGTCCTTCCCCAGATAATTCCTCCTATTCGGATATTACCAGAATTATCCTCCGGAATAATCATCTCAATTTCTATTTCATAATTCTCAGATAAACTGATTTTCGGCTGGTATGTGCCGTACATCTGATTAATTGATGAAATAAAATAGGCGCCATCTTTAATCTGAAAAGAATAAATATCTGATGATCCTTCGTACCAACCGTTTTTATTGTTTGCAAAATCATCAAAAAACGACTGACTCTTCATATTATCAGCAATACTGTAATAATCAGAGTAATTATTAATGGACCCTTCAGGAAAGAAATACTTTTCGATTTCTTCCGGAGATTCTTCTTTTCCACAGCCAAAAATGATCAATAGAAGCAATAAGGCTATGTATCTATACTTAGCAGTTGGCAATGCTTTTATTATATTTACCTTCATATTTAAAAAATTCTGATTTTAAAATCCTTATGATTAATGATGCGCTAATAGCACTTTTCCCAGAAACAGCATTCATCGATTAGATCGGAAGGTGTGACCCAGATGATTTTATCGACTTTCAATTCAATTCCTCTTACTTTTGGGGTTGCCCAATCGTCGTCATCATCGCTGCTTATCTCTGCAACTCTCAACTGAAGACGGTTATTGACTTTATTATCAATAAAGAAATAAGTCGTCATCACCAAAACCCCATCATCTCCAGTTAAAAAGTTAAAAAAATTATTGACCAGGTTTTCATTTTCTATCCACCTTTGCTTCATGCAAATTTTGTCACCAATTTGACTGTTCAAAATATTTTCAATGCGCATTTGTTCCCGTCTTATTTCTTCCTGCCGTTTGTTTTCTTCTTCCCTTTCACGGGCTCTTTCTTCTTCTTCCCTTTTTTTGTTTGAAGCAATATTGGCATTTATCTCATTAATTCTCTCTTGTGCTTGATTCTTGTAGCCGGAACTTTCAGGCATTAACCAACTATGCTCATATATAAATGCGAGAAACGATTCATATCCTGACACTGTGTTAGCTTTATTATAATTTTCTTTCAAAATTTGATTTTTTAAGCTGGTAATAATTCTCGATGAGTTTTCCTAAAGTACTCCCCAATCTTTAGACCAGGGATCTGTCATTCATAGTTGATTTAAATATTTCTATTTGTATTATTACTGCTGTTAATTTCGGGAAATAACTCGAAGAGTTATTCTCGATATTAACAGC
>JAGOPY010000013.1 GCA_017991835.1 Bacteroidales bacterium
AAGTTATACCACGTATTAAGCTTGACAACAGGGGGACTCTTCGTGACAGCATCACAGTGCTAAAACACGATCCCCCTTTGTTGCAAGCATAACAATATTTGTTTGAATAAAAAAACAAACATATAAGGCACACAAAGGATCTTCACAAAGGCGCACTAAGTAATTGATTAACAGGAATAGATCTTTGTGTTCCTTAGTGAAATCCTTCGTGCGCCATTGTGGTTGAACACTTTTAGACAACCTCACTATAAAGATTAAAAAATGACAATCCATGCGTCTGTTTATCTCACTATTGTTAGTAATTTCATCACTTTCAGCCGGTGCGCAGTTTAACAGGTATTTCGAAAATGCCACCCTCCGGTTCGATTATTTTCATTCGGGGAGTGTCGAGGCGGAATATGTGGTTCCCGATGAATTGATCCGGGAAGGCGCCTGGGCCGGGCCACGGAAAAACCTCATCGATCCTTTCGACTACGGGGCGTTCAAGATCATGGTTTATGACTCGATAACAGGTAAGCTGATTTACACTCGCGGCTTTTCCAGCCTTTTCATCGAGTACCAGGCCACCGAACAGGCGCTGACGGAGTGCGGCAATTTCCAGGAGAGTATCCTGATGCCGTTTCCGAAACGGACAGTGAAACTGGAATATTACAGCCGCGGGAAGGAGATGGTGTGGACCAGGAAGTTTGAGACATTTATCAATCCGGCAAAAGACGAGATCAGGATTAAACCGGGCGCCGGGTATATTACGGAAGATATTTTGTTTTCCGGCAAACCGAAAAAGAAGCTTGATCTTGTTTTTTTGCCCGAAGGGTACACAGCAGCAGAGATGGACAAATTCCGCACCGATTGCAACCGGTTCACGGATTTTCTTTTTCAGACGGAGCCTTTCGGTGAATACCGGAAAAAGATCAATATCCGGGCGGTCATGGCGCCGTCGGAAGAATCCGGCACCGATATCCCGACCGACTCGGTATTCAAAAATACATTGCTGGGCGCCGGTTTCAACACCCTCAACACCGAGCGCTACCTGATGGCGACCGACTTCAAGATCGTTCGCGATGTAGCATCCGCTGTACCTTACGACCAGATCATCATCATGGTGAACAGCCCGCAGTATGGCGGTGGCGGCATCTATAATTTCTATGCCATCAGTACGGTTGACAATATTTACTCCGGATTTGTATTTACGCACGAATTCGGTCATTCGTTTGCGGGGCTGGGTGATGAGTACAGCGACTCCGGATCGGCAGCCGGAATCCTTTACCTGGAAAATGCCGAGCCCTGGGAGCCGAACATCACCACTCTGGCTGATTTTGAATCGAAGTGGAAGGATATGCTTCCTGAAGGTACTCCCGTTCCCACCCCGGCGACTGAAGAATTCAAAGGGAAGCTGGGTGTTTTTGAAGGGGCCGGCTACCAGGCGAAAGGTGCATATAAGCCTTACCTCGACTGCTCCATGAACATGATCCGGTTCAACAACTTCTGCCCGGTCTGCCAGCGGGCAATGCGGGGGATGATTTCGTTTTACGGTCGTTAGTCTAACGACTAATTTTTGCTAATCCAACTTATTATTGTACTTTTGCGCTGTTATTTTTTTAACAATTACATCGAACTTATTATTCTTCAATAAATTACAGGAAAAATGCTAAAGAAATTATCGGATCTTCATGATCTAGTCAAAGAGAAACAGCAGGCAAAAAGGCTGGTGGTTGCGGTTGCACACGATGAACATTCACTGGAGGCAGTCGCGATGGCGGCAAAGAAAAAGTATATCGAAGCAATCCTGGTGGGGAATGCGGCAGAGATCAAAAAGATAGCCGAAAAGAACAAAAAGATCGATA
Source organism: Bacteroidales bacterium (assembly GCA_017991835.1). Classification (GTDB taxonomy): domain Bacteria; phylum Bacteroidota; class Bacteroidia; order Bacteroidales; family JAGOPY01; genus JAGOPY01. The sequence continues at coordinate 1,845 of JAGOPY010000013.1, forward strand.
TCAGCCAGTTTGAGATCATCAACGAGATCAACGACTCGGAAGCGGTTGCCAAGGCGGTGAAGCTGGTCCATTACGGCGAAGCGGATATTTTGATGAAAGGGAACGTGGGCACGGCAACTCTTCTGAAAGGTGTGCTGAACAAGGAATGGGGATTGCGGAAGAATGAAGTTCTCTCGCATATTGCCCTTTTTGAGGTCCAGGTATATCACCACAAGCTCATTTCGCTGACCGATGTGGCCATGAACATCGCTCCCGACCTGAATACCAAGATCGGTATCATCAACAATTCAGTGGAGTTTCTGAAGAAGCTCGGCGTGGAAACCCCGAAGGTGGCGGTTCTCGGCGCCGTGGAGCTGGTCAACGAGAGCATGCCGGCGACGATCGACGCCGCCCTGCTTTCGAAGATGGCCGAGCGCGGACAGATCAAAGGTTGCATCATCGACGGGCCACTGGCCTTCGACAATGCCATCAGCGCCGAAAGCGCCAAGCACAAAGGGATAAAAAGCATTGTAGCCGGTGATGCCGACCTGCTTTTGCTCCCTGATATCGAAGCGGGTAATGTGCTCTACAAAGCATTCGTTTTCTTTGCCAAGGCGAAAGTGGCTGCCGTCGTGCTCGGCGCCCGTGCCCCGATCGTGCTCACTTCCCGCTCCGACTCGGAAGAATCGAAGCTCGACAGCATCGTCCTCGCCGCAGCAATCGCTTGACAGTCAGTAGCTAGCGGTCAGCAGTCTGCAGTAATTAAGAATTAAAAATCAAGAATTAAAAATTAAGAATTTCTTTCGTGGAAGACGTTTACATCATAGCCATCAACCCGGGGTCAACATCGACCAAAATAGCAGTGTATCGCAATAAGGAGTGTATTTTTGAAGAGAACATCAAGCACAGCGCCGACGACCTGGCGCCGTTCGAAAAGATCACCGACCAGTTTGAATTCAGGAAGAGGGTGATTATGGAAAAGCTCAACGGCACCCGGATCGAAAAGGATAAAGTGCGGGTGATCATGGGCCGCGGCGGGCTGGTTTACCCGATCGAATCGGGTGTTTACCGCATCAACGAAAAAATGAAGCACGATCTGGTGCACAGCCCGGTCGGCGAGCATGCCAGCAACCTGGGCGGATTCATCGCGGAAGACCTGGCCAAAGATTTCCCGAATGCCGAAGCCTTTATCTGCGATCCGGTGGTAACCGATGAACTGGATGAAATCGCCCGCATTGCCGGCCATCCTGAATTTACCCGCCGGTCCGTTTTCCATGCGTTGAACCAGAAAGCGACGGCCCGGCGCCATGCCACCGCTGTCGGTAAAAAATACGAAGAGCTCAACCTGATCGTAGCCCACCTTGGCGGCGGGATCAGCATCGGAGCCCACCGTCACGGTCGGGTTGTCGATGTGAACCACGCCATCGGCGGCGAAGGTCCATTCTCGCCGGAACGGGCCGGGAGCGTTTCGGTGATTGATGCGGTAAAACTGGCTTACAGCGGAAAATACAGCGAAAAAGAATTCACCAAAATGCTGATCGGAAAGGGAGGGCTTTGTGCACACCTCGGCACCAACAACGCCTACGAAGTCGAACAGCGCGTTAAGAACGGCGATGAACATGCCGCACTGGTTTACGAAGCCATGGCCTACCAGGTAGCCAAATTCATCGGCATGAAAGCGGTTGTGCTGAAAGGGAAAGTCGATGGTATCCTGATTACCGGCGGTATTGCCTATGACAAATGGTTTGTCGGAAAGATCCGCGAATATGCCGACTGGATCGGCCCGTTCTTCATCTATCCGGGTGAAAACGAAATGGAAGCCCTCGCCATGAACGCCCTCCGTGTAATCAACGGAGAGGTGGAGGTAAAGGAATATCAGAATTAAAAGATTTTATTATTTTTACCCCCCGATAAGCGATTCATCACTTAACCTGTCTTTCATGAGAAATTTATTCCTGCTTGCAGCAATGCTGTTGCTGTATCCTGTTTTAACCATATCACAGACATTTATATATTCGGAGAACAAAGATAATCAAGGATTTATACTTCTTTCCTCTTCGGATGAAAAGGCTGAATTAACCTTTTCCGTCGCCGCCTGGTCGCTCGAAACAGTTACCGTCAACCGGGCAGAGATGCAAAAAGTGACCCTGCCGGGCCATTTCCTCCCAAACGATGAAGGGATGCCTGACCTCCCGGGATCGGGACGGTACATGGCCATCCCGCAGGGATCGACAGCCAGCCTTGTGATCCGGAACATGGAAACCGAAACCCTGCAGAATATCAACATGGCTCCGGCCCCCCGGATTCCCAAAACCACTGAAAACGGTGATCTTTTCTATGCAATCAACGAACAGGTCTATTCAACTGACGCTTTTTATCCTGCCGAACCGGTAAAACTTTCGGAAGCGAAGCAGATCAGGGGCGTGGATCTGGTCATGCTCGGCATTACCCCTTTTCAGTACAACCCGGTCACCAAAGAGCTTATCGTTATAAAAAACCTGGAAATCGAAGTGGTATTCTCAGGAGGCAACGGTCACTTCGGCGATGACAGGCTTCGCAGCCGCTGGTGGGAGCCGGTGCTGGCGGATATGGTGATGAACTATGAGGAGTTGGTACCATTCGGGAAAATAAGTCGGCGGTCGGCAGTCGGCAGTCAGCAGCCGGTGGGCAGCAGTCAGCATGCGGCAGTCGGCAGTCGGCAGGCAGCAGGCAGCAGGGGCGAAACCGGGTTTGAGTACCTTATCATCTGCCCCGATGATCCCGCCTTCCTGGCCTGGGCCGACACAATCCGGGTATTCAGGAACAAGCAGGGCATCTCAACAGGTGTGGTAACCACCACCCAAACGGGGGGAAATTCGGTCAATGCCATCCGGACCTATATCAACACCGCTTTTAATACCTGGGATATCCCTCCGGCAGCGATCCTGATCCTGGGTGATTACGGTACGACAGGTTCGACGGTCGTTTCACCGATCTGGGGGAATTATTGCGCTTCCGATAATATCTATGGAGATGTGAACAACGACGACCTGCCTGATATCGTAATGGCCAGGATTTTCGCCCAGAATGAGGCCCATCTCGCATTGATGGTGCAAAAATTCATTGACCACGAAATCAATCCTCCGGTCGATCCGGATTACTACGACAAGCCGGTTACGGCGCTGGGCTGGCAAACGGAACGCTGGTTCCAGATCTGTATCGAAACGGTTGGCGGCTTTTTCCGGAATGTGCTCGGCAAAGAACCGGTCCGGATCAATGCCATTTACGATGGCGATCCCAACGTTGATCCGTGGTCTTATGCCCCGAATACCAGCACCATCCTTAACTATTTCGGCCCGAACGGGCTGGGTTACCTCCCGGCCAGCCCCTCCACCCTCGGCTACTGGATCGGCGGCACATCGGGCAAGATCAGCAACGCCATCAACAACGGCACCTTCATGGTTCTACACCGCGATCACGGCTACGAACAGGGCTGGGGCGAACCGGCTTACAGCAACAGCAGCATGGCCTCACTCGACAATGAGCACACCACTTTCGTTTATTCGGTCAATTGCCTTACCGGAAAATTCAATATCGGCGGGGAGTGTTTTGCGGAGGGCTTCTTACGCTATCCCAAACGGGCCTACGGTATCATCGCCGCCTCCGAAGTGTCGTATTCCTTTGTGAACGACACCTATGTCTGGGGCGCCATGGACCATATGTGGCCGGAATTCATGCCCGAATACGGCACTACACCTGAAACAAGAGGGCTGTTTCCCGCATTCAGCAATGCCGCCGGGAAATTTTTCCTGGAACAATCTTCCTGGCCGTATAATACGGATAACAAAGAAGTTACCTATCATCTCTTCCACCATTTCGGCGACGCCTTCACCACTATCTACTCCGAGGTACCGCAGGAACTCCTGGCTGTTCACAACGATGTATTAATCGGAGGCGCGGCCACATTCCGGGTCCATACCGAAGAGGGAGCACTGGCAGCGCTCAGTGTCGACGGGGAGATCATAGGAGTGGCCGATGGAACGGGGGAGCCGCAGGATATTGCTATTGCAGCGCAGCAACCCGGCATTGTTGTGGATATCGTGATCACGAAACCCAATCGTTTCCGTTATGAATCGAAGATAACCGTGGCAGATCCCAATACGGCCTATGTCGTATATGATAATTATTTAATTCAGGATGATGCCGGAAACGGCAACGGATCGGCTGAATATAATGAAGAGATTTCGCTGGATCTGTCGCTGATAAACCTTGGGCTGATGGATGCCGAGAATGTGAGCGTAACCGTATCATCCGACGATCCTTACGTTGCGGTGACTGATCCGGAAGAGCAGGCCGGCGATGTACCTGCAGGAGAGGTTGTAACGGTAAACGGAGGATGGACCTGCCGGATCGCCGACAGCGTTCCCGACCAGCATAAAATATTCCTCAATGTTGCCGCAGCAGATGGTAGCGACATTTGGCACTCTGAGTTTTTCATCACAGCCCTGGCGCCCGATTTCGACCTTATCAGCCATTATATTGATGATCCGCAGGGAAACAACGACGGCAAACTGGATCCCGGTGAAACGGCGACCCTCCACCTGACGATAAAAAATACAGGGTCATCAACAGCTTATGATATTTCAGCGGGCCTGGGCCCGAACGATTATTATCTTTCGGTGCTTTCCGATTATCAGTTCGCCGGCGACCTGGAGGCCGGCCAGGAAACGACTGTCGTTTTCACCGTTGCTGCCAGCGAATTAACGCCCGGGGGCTTCAATTCCATGGTCAACCTCAATATTGAAGCCGGATTCAACCGGCACAAAACGGAGTCATTTACCCTGGTGATCGGCGATTACTCAGCGCTTGTTATTGACCTCGATCCTATGCGGAATTCCGGACCCGCATTTGTTCAGACATTTGATGAACTGGGCCTGTTTGCCGATTATAAAACAACTATCCCCTCCAATCTTTCGGATTACAGCATGGTCTTTGTCTGCCTGGGCATTTATTTCACCAATCATGTCCTGACGGAAAATGAAGCACAAATGCTGAAGAATTTCCTGGAGGATGGCGGAAATGTTTACATGGAAGGTCGTCTGACATGGTATAACGATCCACAGACAAGCCTGCAGCCGATGTTCAATATTTCACCCAAATTCACGAACTTTTACCGGATTGATACGGTTTACAATATCCCAGGAACCTTTAGCAACGGGATGCAGTTTGCTTATGAGATGACGCAACCTTATAACAACCATCTCCTGCATGCTGTCGAACCGGCCACCGAGATCTTCAAACTGCTGCCCGATTCATTGCCGGCCATGGTAGCCTATGAGGCTCCCGGTTACAAAACCATTGGCACGAACATTGAGTTCGGGGGGCTGGTGAACGGCACAAATCCTTCGACCCGCCGGGAATTGCTTCTGAGAATGCTGCAGTTCTTCGGCCAGAACCTGACATCTGTCAATGACGATCAAAAAGTCACGGAAAACCGAAAAGCTTCCGTATCCGTTTATCCCAATCCTTTCTCCCGGGAGGTGAATTTTGAGATAAAGCTGGATGAACCCGGGCAGGTGAGGCTGGAAATATTCAATGTGGAAGGGAAACCGGTTTACCGGGTTTTCGACGGCAACCTGGATTCGGGAAAGCATATATTTAACTGGAATACTGATCCTTACATAAATTCCGGATCAGGAAATGTATATCTTTTCCGGTTAAAAACCGGCAGTGAAATTCAGGGAGGAAAACTTTTTTATCTGGAATAATATTATCTTTACAACCTTATGTAATTCCAATTCAATCTTATCACTATACACCAAAAACAGCATGAAAAAAATTTACATTCTGATGCTTTCCGCTCTTATTCTGACGAGTGGCGCAATGTTCGGTCAGACGTTGGTATTAAAACCCCTTGATGATCCCAGGCTTGGGAAGATAGTCAATACACGGGTCGACTGTAACCGGTATTACAAGGAGATGGCCAAACTGGGGCTGACTACGCTCAATCCGGTCAGATCGGTTGAGCCGGCGGTTTATACCGGCAGTGAAATCCGTGCCTTATCGACGATCACCGAAGACTCCCCCGATGTTCCGGTGACCAGTGTGAATTCGACCCAGAGTGAAAACTCCATTTTTGTCAACCCGACAAACAACCAGATGGTCCTGAATTCAAACAATTCAACCCAAAATCCTGTTGGAAACCTTTACGGCGCCAATTATTTCCTTTCGGAAGACGGCGCCCTGACCTGGGGCGGTTCGGTGAACGGCGCCGGCGGGAGCAACTCCGGTGACCCGGCCACAGCTATAAGCCTCACCGGCAGGCAATATGTCGGATTTATCGATAACAACTACGGCCAATCGGTTTCCTATTCCGATAACGGCGTCAACTGGACCCGTATCACGGCTGCTACTCAAAACGGTGACCTCCTTGACAAAAACCACCTGTGGATCGACAACAGCCCCACCAGTCCGCATGAAGGAAACCTTTATGTTGCGTACACCGACTTCGGAGCATCCGGCTGGCCTATCGAGGTAGCCCGCTCGACGAATGAAGGGCTGGCTTACCAGACCCCGATCAATGTCAGCAGCGCCGTCAATGCAGGCAGCCACTGCCAGGGTGTGAACATCCAGACCGGGCCGAACGGCGAGGTTTACGTCCTCTGGGCTATTTACGATTCGTGGCCATCGGATGAATCCTCCATGGGCCTGGCCCGCTCCTTCGACGGCGGCGCAAGCTACGAGCCATCATACAGGATTATCAATAACATCCGTGGAATCCGTACTACCAGTATTGTTAAAAATATGAGGAAGAACTCCTTCCCCAGCATGGCCTGCGACATCAGCAACGGTGAAAACAGGGGCAATCTTTACATTGTATGGGCCAATATCGGTGTTCCCGGGATTAACTCCGGAAGTGATGTGGATGTCTATTTTATCCGCTCGACCGACCAGGGCCTGACATGGTCGACCCCGGTGAAAGTGAACCAGGATGCCTCCGGACTTGGAAAGAAACATTACTTCCCCTGGATCACCTGCGATCCGGAAAACGGGGCGCTGAGCGTTGTTTTCTATGACGACCGCAATGTCGGCAGCACCCAGTGCGAAGTTTACTGCGCCAACTCTTTTGACGGCGGCGAAACATGGGAAGATTTCAAAGTGAGCGATGTGGCGTTCACACCATCCCCGATCCCCGGACTGGCCGACGGTTACATGGGCGACTACCTGGGCATTTCAGCCCGCGGCGGATGGGTTTACCCGGTATGGGCCGACAACCGGACAGGTATTGTCATGAGCTATTGCTCTCCTTATCAGACCAACCCGATCAACAAACCGACCAATCTTACCGCCAGTGTGACTTTTGAAACCGGTATCACCGATCTGCAATGGGCTTATGAAGAGATGGAAGGATTCAGCTATTTTAAAATATACCGTAACAATGATTCCATAGCAATGGCGACCGATACAATCTTCAACGACCAGTTGCCTGCATATGGGGATTACGTGTACCGGATCACCGCCAAATATGCCGACGGTAATGAATCCAGCGGCACCAATTCTGTCAATGTCCGCTGGGGCGATGCGCAAATCAGCGCCGGACCGATGGAGATCGAAGAGTTCCTGATGATCGACAATACGGTAACCAATTATGTGACGGTGAACAACATCGGCCAGTTACCGATGGATTATACGATCGGTATGTTCATCCCGACCAAAGCGGGCCAGGATCCGAAAGCGTATTGCACGGCCACGGCTCAGTGCGATGAATACATCGCCAGGGTAACACTTAACGACATTGACAACCAGTCGGAATGTGTTGAAGGACTCGGTTACAGTAACTTTACGAATATTTCCACGATGATGTCGGTCGGAAGTTCTTATGAAATCACCATTTATAACGGTAACCTGAGCTATCCCGACGACCAGTGCGGGTTATGGGTCGACTGGAACCAGAACGAAGAGTTTGAAGATAATGAGTCGATTCCGGTTAACGGTTCACCAGGTGTAGGCCCCTACACGGCGACGATCACCCCGCCGGTGGGCGCTCTGGCCGGCGAAACCAGGCTCCGCGCCCGGATCGTTTATAACATGACGCCGGTGCCCTGCGGAGCACTTAGCTGGGGCGAAACCGAAGATTATTCGGTATTCCTGCAGAGCTGGCTCGCCGTAAACCCGCTTGAAGGAACCATCCCGGCTGGCGAAAGTGCCGAAATAGCCGTAACCATGGACGCGACCGGTATGGCCCTCGGTGATTATGTGGCGGAACTCAACATTTACAGCAACGACCCGGATGATCCGCAGGTGACCATTCCGCTGACCATGCATGTGGTCGATATTGCCGTTAATCTGACTGCGAGCGATGAAGATATCTGCCTCGGCGAGACCGTAGAAATCACATCGGCTATGACCGGCGGATCGGGTTCATTTACCTACACATGGACCTCAGAACCGGTCGGATTCACATCCTCAGATCAAAATGTCGTCGTTACCCCGGAAGTCACCACTACCTATTTCCTGTCGGTTTTCGACGGGACTTATACGTTACAGGACCAGGTAACCATCCAGGTCAACCCGCTGCCGGTCACTTTCCTTGGCGAAGACCAGACCATATGTGTCGGCGATTCCGTTACGCTTGATGCCGGAGCGGGCTTTGCCAGTTATTTGTGGAACACGGGTGAAACAACTCAAACCATCACGGCCAAAATCACCGGTGAGTTTTCTGTCAGCGTTACCAATGAATTCGGATGTTCTGCCAACGACGCGATGACACTTAATGTGATCCAGACGGTCGATAAACCAGTCATCACCGGCGGAGATGGCACTGTTGACAACTACCAGCTCACTTCTACCGTTTACACCTGTGCCGCGGTGGAAGGCGCATCGGCCTACCAGTGGCTGATCGAACCGGCTAATGCAGGAACCACTTCCAGCACCGGCGTCAGCGCAGAAGTGTTCTGGACGGCCGGCTATACCGGAACGGTCAATATCACCGTTTTGGCCAGCAACACCTGTTTTACCAGCGAACCTTCGGATGCATTTACCACTACGGTTTATTCATCCGCAGGCCTGGGTGAAAACATCTCCGGAACCCAGGTCTCCATCTACCCGAATCCGACCGACGGAAATATCTCTGTCAGGATTCCGGCTATGAAAACCTTCAGCGGAGATTTGACACTGACCGACGCCAATGGCGCCAATGTTTTCAATAAAACCGGGGTCGTTATTGCCGCCGGCGATGCTGCTACCATCGACCTTGGTCAATTACCCAAAGGAATGTATACCCTGAAACTGTCTTCAAAAACCGATACCTTCTACGGTAAGGTTGTGATCAGATAATATTCTTCTGAATAGTATAAAAGAGGCTGCCAGGATCCTGGCAGCCTCTTTTTTTTGGCCAGTTCCGCCAAAGTATGCTTAATTTTGTGATGATCTTAACATTTAACTCAATGAAATCACAGTTCACATTAACAGTTATTCTACTCAGCTTACTGACCGGAATTTCATCTTATGCACAGGTTCCTGATCGATTTAAGAAACTGAACACGGCTATCGATAACCAGGGCTACTGGCGCAAAGCGGCCGAACTGGGCCTCACCCGGCTTAATCCGATGAATAGCGCACCGCCCGCCGTTTATACCGGAAGCGGGATCAGGGCCGTTTCCGTCATTACGGAAGATTCTCCCGATGTGGTCATTATTACCGGTAATACGGCACAAAGTGAAAATTCTGTTTTTGTCAACCCCCAGGATGCCAATAATCCGCTCAACTCCAATAACTCCAGTACACAGCCGGGGGGAGGGATGACCTTTTACGGCTCCGATTACCTTTATTCTTTTGATGAGGGATTGACATGGCAAGGTTCGGTACAGGGTGCCGGCGGAACGAACCAGGGGGATCCGACCACAGCGATTGGCCTGAACGGAAGATATTACATCGGATATATCAACAACGGAATGGGCCAGGGAGTCTCTTATTCGGATAACCAGGGAGCGACCTGGACCCCTGTGACGGTATCCTCCGGCGGAGGCAATACCCTGGATAAGAACCATATGTGGATCGATAACTCTCCAACCAGCCCGTATGAAGGCACCCTGTACGACGCCTGGACACCTTTCGGCGGGCCGAATGACAGCGAAATTGAACTCAGCCGGTCGACAAACGACGGCCAGTCGTGGTCAACACCGGTGAAAATCAGCGCCGGGGCCAATGCCGGTTACCTTTGCCAGGGTGTTAACATAAATACCGGACCTAACGGCGAAGTTTACGCAGTATTCTGCATTTACGACAACTGGCCTTCGGATGAAGATGCCATCGGAATGGCCCGTTCATTCGACGGGGGCCAGACCTGGGAATCCTTCCGGATTATTACGAACATCAGGGGCATCAGGAGCACGGGCACAGGTAAGAACATGAGGGTCAATGCATTCCCGGTAATGACCTGTGATATCAGCAGCGGCCCGAACCGGGGAAACATTTATGTGACCTGGACCAATGTCGGGGTACCGGGCGTTAATACCGGCTACGATGTCGATGTTTATATGATCCGTTCAGAAGATAACGGCGACACGTGGTCGGAGCCGGTCCGCGTCAACCAGGATCCGCAGGGCGCAGGAAAAAAGCACTATTTCGGATGGATCACCTGTGATCCTGCTACAGGGACGCTCAGCATGATCTTTTACGACGACCGCAACGTGAGCAGCTCACAGGTCGAGGTTTTCTGTGCTAACTCCATCGACGCAGGAGATACCTGGGAAGATTTTAAAGTCAGTGATGTGGCTTTCTCCCCTTCTCCCCTTCCCGGTTATGCCAGCCAGTATTTTGGAGATTACCTGGGTATATCAGCCAGGAATGGAAAGGTTTACCCTGTCTGGACCGATAACCGTTCAGGCACAGCGCTGGCATATACTTCGCCATATGTGACCAGCACAATGATGCCGCCAACCGCCCTGAATGCACAGCTAAACGATGAAACCGGGCAGGTTAACCTCACCTGGACGCATGAAGCAGGCCCTACATTTGATCATTACAATATTTACCGCGGCTTTTCATTGATCGGAACCACGGTATTGCCCATCTATTCGGATATGTTGCCCGGCTATGGGTCGTACAGGTACCAGGTTACGGCTGTCTATATTATTGAAGGGGAATCGGCTCCGGCTATTGCCGATGTTCAGTGGGGCGACGCCCAGGCAGAGACCGATCCGGCTTCCATCGAAGTATTTGTCCTTCCTGAATCAACCTCTTCTTTTATCATGGACCTGGCCAATACCGGGGAACTTCCGTTGGAGTATACCTCGACTTTCAGCCTTCCCGGCAATGCCAGGGAAGCCGGCCTGGCATATTGTACCGGAATCGGAGGCTGCGGAGGAGAAGGAATTGCCGGTGTTGTTTACGGTGATGTCAGCAATTTCTCGGAATGTAACAGCTATTCGGATTATTCCGACCTCAGCCACATGGTTTCACTCGGGGATTCTTTTGATATTACGGTACAAAATATAACGAACATGTATTCTGAGGATGTATGCGGTATTTGGGTCGACTGGAACGGAAATGAGAGCTTTCTTGACGATGGCGCCATCACGGTATCCGGATCTCCGGGCCCCGGGCCTTACACGGCAACGATTACCGTTCCGGATAATGCCGCCAACGGGGAGGTCCGAATGAGGATCAGGATCAGAAGAGGAGGCACATTAAGCCCCTGTGGCTCTGCGCCAAATGGTGAAGTCGAGGATTACTCCCTCAATGTCCTGGGATGGGTGACCGCAAATCCCAGGGAAGGGGAAATTGATGCAGGTGAAACCCAGCCGGTTACTTTTGATTTCAATTCGGCAGGGCTCGCCCTGGGAACTTACCTGGCCCACTTTACCATCATCAGCAATGATCCGGACAACGGCGAACTGGTGGTTCCGGTCACGATGCACGTGGATAATGCAGCGGTGACCATTACCAGTGATAAAGACAGCCTCTGCCTGGGCAGTTCCACCACTCTGCATGCCAATATCACCGGTGGATCAGGGAATTTTACCTATTCCTGGACCTCCGACCCGGCAGGGTTCGTATCGGATGATCCTGATCCTGTTATTGAACCCACTGTAACTACAACCTATTTTGTTGAAGCTACCGATGGAAATATCATTCTATCCGACCAGATTACCATTACCGTACTGGCCATTCCCGACCTGAACCTGGGCAATGATCTGTTTGCCTGCGTAAATGATGAAGTCGTACTGGATGCCGGTGCCGGTTTTCAGCAGTACTTCTGGAGTACGGGTGAAACGGCTCAATCGATTACGGTTACCGATCCGGGTTCCTACTGGGTCACGGTGCTCAATGAAAATGAGTGTGCTGCCACCGATACGGTGAATGTTATTTTCAATCCTCTCCCTGAAATCAGTCTCGGTCCCGACCAGCAGTTCTGCCAGGGGACGACGGTGATGCTATCCGCAGGAACCGGATTCCAGTCGTACCTTTGGAATACAGGCGCTTCAAGCTACTACATCAATGCCGGCGAACCCGGGGAATACTGGGTGGAAGTAACGGATGATAACGGATGCCGAAACAGGGACACGATCACGCTGGCCGTTCTTCCCCTGCCAGAGGTTGATCTGGGCGAAGACCGGATTTTCTGCGAAGGCACCACGGTGTTACTGACTCCCGGAAGCGGCTACGAAGGCTACCTCTGGAGCAATGGCGCAACCTCCGCATCCATTGATGCCGGCCTGCCGGGCGATTACTGGGTGGAAATTACCGATGAGACGGGCTGTAAGAATACCGATACCGTCACTCTGATAATGGACCCGCTTCCATTGGCCCCGCAAATAACCTCCGGGCCTCAGTCTGTCGATCTTTACGTCATACTTGTTTCGGATTATACCCTTGCCGAAAGCGCTTATGCTGATTCATATGAATGGAATATCTCCCCGGCTGCCGCAGGTTCTGTCGATGGTAACGGGACAACCGCCCGGGTTACCTGGAATACAGGTTTTACCGGTACGGCTGATATAACGGCAAAAGGTGTCAACGATTGCGGGAATGGAAATGATTCGCAGGTTTATAGCGTTTCTGTTTATTCATCACAGGGTATTGGCGAGTCCGGGGCCATCTCTTCGGTCAAGCTATTCCCGAATCCAAACGAAGGTAATTTTGTTCTTGAAATGAATTCAAAAGAGGAACAGGAACTGATCTTCAGCGTAGCATCAGCCGGAGGGAACAAAGTATTGGAAACCGGAGAAAAGCTCGGTAAAGGCGTCATTAAAAAGAGTTTCAATCTTTCAGCACAGCCAGCCGGCACATACTACATCACCATCAGCGATAAGGAAAATAAAATACTCGGCCGTTTGCAGGTTGTAATAAAATGAAGATAACACCTTTATTTATACCGCTATTATTTATAATGATGAATGTTTCGGGCCAGAATGATACACGAACCCGGCCGGCTCTTCTGATTATAGATATTCAGCAGTTTTATTTCCCTTCGGGAGAAAATCCCGGACTTGTCAATGCACAAGTGGCCAGCATGAAAGCAAAAGAGGTTCTGTCAATATTCAGGGATAACCGGCAAACGGTCGTGCATGTAAAACATCTTGCGTCCAAAGGATCTGATATCCATGAAAATGTCAGTCCGTTAAGTAATGAAAAAGTTATCACTAAAGAAGAGGTCAACTGCTTTAACGGGACAGATTTGTACGATTATCTGAAAAAAGAACAGATCACGCGTCTTGTTATCATTGGCATGCAGACACACATGTGCCTTGAAGCTGCTGTGAGGGCCGCATATGACCTGGGATTCGAATGTGTGGTGGTCGAAGATGCTTGCGCAACAAAAGATTTAAGGTTCGGAGATAAAATTGCCAGGGCTGAAGACGTGCATCTTTCAACCCTGGCAACTATTCAAAATGGCGGATATGGCCAGGTTATCAACCTTGAAAACTTCAAACAGAATACTGAAAAAATACTGTTTGAGGTGTTCCGGTGATTTTACCTCTTGACGATCTTTCTGTTCAATGAGATGCCATCTCCTTCCAGGGATAAGAGATAGACACCGTTGGCCAGGTTCTCAATATTCACCGGGATAATGGCGGCACCGTTCACTTTCTGATCCGACTTATATACCACTTCTCCCAGGATATTGATCACTTTCAGGGTCACAGCGTTATGTTCCGGAGTGGCAATCATCACCTGGTAACTGCCGTTGCCAGGATTCGGATAAACCGACAGCCCGAAGCTGTTCTCATCTTCAGAGTAACCCACAGAATTTCCAACAGTCACTTCAAAAGCTTCCGAAACAGCTCCTTCGCCGCATTCATCGGTACCGGAAACACTGATATAAGCAGCCCCGGCAAATACCGGATTCCAGGTCACCGCTGACTGGAGGCCCGATCCTTCAATTGTACCGGCGTCAGCAGGCTCAAGGTACCAGGTATAGACCGTAATGCCTTCAATACCCGCTGTCAGGTATTCAGATGTCGTAGTTATAAACAGGTCTACGTAATCGGGGCCTTCAATGGCCTGCGGGGCTTCCGGGCCGGCGTTGAAGGTCAGCACCATTTCATCCGATACGATTAAATCCCCGTCACCTGTCAGGGTGAGCGTCAGAACAACACTTCCGTTGTTGAAATCTTCTGAGCTGGGCGAGTATACCGGCTGCATCTGGGTATTATCCGTAAATGTGCCTGTACCGCTGGTTGTCCATTCAATGGTGTTATAATCCGTGCCATAAGAACCTGAGATCTGGAACTCTTCGCCGGTGCAGATATCTTCATCGGGGCCGGCCCAGATGGTCAGCGCTACCGGAGATGGCAGATGGATATTATCCAGCCAGGCTTTGTCAGCGCCGCCGCTCCCGGAGGCATTCTTGGTATAAACCCACCGGAATGTCTTGTATCCCGGCGTTACGGCAAAGGCTTCCCGCCTCCAGCCTTCGTTTGTTCCCGACCATTCTCCCGCCAGCGTGTTCCCGATATAGAACTGTAATTTGTCGGTTGCTTCGGAAGAAACCTTGCGGATGAAGGAAATGCTGTCGGCCGACATTACCTCGTAAGAAATCTTCATCTCAGAGGTTTGCCCGTGCGAGATCGCACCCGACAATGCGCTGAAATTCCCCTCATACGGGTACTGGTTGCTCGTTGTCCAGGGCAGATTACCCGTAAACTGCCAGTTATATTCATTGAAATTCCCGGTCTCAAAATCTTCGATCAGGGGATGAACTTTCTGAACGAAAGTCTTCGAAGAATAAAAATTACCCATCGACAGGTCGTTGACAAAATTGATATTGATCCCTATCGGGGTTATCTCATCGACCGATACATCAAAAGTCTTATTAAAAACCCCCAGAAAACCTATCGAGGCGAAATTTTGCTCCGGGTTTGAAATCTCAATATATCCCGATTGACCTTCCATGAACACATCCACATCATATGCCGTGGCATGTCCGGTATTAGTATAATTCACCGTCATCTCTACCTGTTCGCCCGGATCGAGAATTCCGTTGCCATTACCGTTTTCCGAATCGTTTATCGTCACCGCATTGATATTCAGCACAGGAGCGTTAACTTTCAGCATAAACTGGCTATTCCAGACATTTCCGCCATCCGTTGAAACTATGCTGAAAAGGACCTGGTGCTGGTCCGGGGTGTTCTCTGCGGCATAGAAAGAAAATCCTTGATCTACAATCACGGTCTGTCCGGAAGGAATAACTCCGTAAAATTCTGTATTATCTTCAATAGCGATAAAGGGATCCAGGGTAGAGATGGTTACCGTAACACCATCGCCGTCTGACATACCGACATTGCGGATTCCCAGGCTCAGGCCGACGGTTTCATTGTAATCCACCAGGCCGTTGCCGTTACCGCCAATGCCATCAGCCACAGTATGGTTACCGTAGAGGCAGTAAGCTCCTTCGGCAGGGATCACCTCGATGTCCTCTTCATGCCGGAAGTAGTTGGTCTTGGTTACCGTCAGCGTCACCGTGGTTCCTACCGATAACGGGGTAATGGTTATTACCTGCGGATTACCCGTTCCGGTTGCCAGGCCTATAATATCGTCATCGACCGTCAGGCAGATGGTTGACCCGGCATCGGCTGTAATGGTAAATTCATTCAGACCGGCCAGGATTATTCCGTCGTGCAGGATGGTCATCTCCTGGGGCACCTCCGAATAGAGGGTCTGGAAAGCGTCGCCGAAGTGGTGGAACAGGTTGTAAGTCACCTCTTTGTTCTCAGAATTGTAGGGCCAGCTCGAAGCTTTTAAAAAGTATTTGCCGGCCGCATTGCCAAAAGCGGGAAGAAGCCCCCGCTCTGCAGGCGTTGAACCGTATTCGGGCATAAAATCGGGCCACATGTTGTCGAACAATCCCCAAACATAGGTATCATTCACAAATGAGTAGCTTACTTCGGAAGCGCAAATGACTCCCAGGGCGCCGCTGTTCACATTGTTATACCTGTACCGGTGGAATTTCTCTGAGAAACATTCTCCCGACCAGTTGTATTTCCCCGTCAGGCAGTTAATGGAAAAAATAAAGGTGAGGTCGGTGTTGGTCAGCCCCCCAATATTGCCATTACCGTATTGCGGTTCTCCCCAGCCGGTCTCCTCGCCATGATCGCGGTGCTGAAGCAGGAAGGCGCCGCTGTTGATCGCGTTATTAATTGCTGTAGCATTGCCACCCGACCAGTTTCCCAGTTCCTGCGGTGTTGCCGGAATATAACCAAGCCCGTTCGGACCGAATTCATCCAGAATAACCTGCGTATTGGTTGCAGTCGACCAGGGATCGGAACCCGGGTTGCCCTGGTAAATCTCATTGATCCGGACGGGATTCTTTCCCTGCACATTCTTAAAATAGCCTCCCACCGTTTCAGAACAGATCTGGAACCAGCGTTCCGTCTGCCATCCCAGCGCTGTGATCGGATGATCATAGAACGAGGGATTTGTCGGCGGATTGGTTTCATAATTGATAAATTTGGTGGCGAAAGTCTCCATTTCAGTGTTATTGTTACCGACCATTCTCGCCATTACAATATCGGGCATATCATCCTCATCCACATCACCGTAGATATTATCCGAAACACAATAGCTGTCCCAGATCGGGGAAGTGATATTCACTTCAGCATTGCTGCCGTAGTCACCCATCAGCAATATTGCGGCCGGGACCGGATCCCAGTTTTCATAAACATCATCGATAAAATTCTCGATAATAGCGGGACTGTTTCCCCCGACATCTTCCAGCGTCCTGATTTCGGTGACAATACCCTGCTTTATCCTGAACGACCTGATCTCCTGGGCCCAATTCATATAATCGTCGCTGTTGGCAACGATAATGAGGTAATCACCCCCGTTGTTGCTCCTGTTCGGATTCAGAACGCGCCTGCTGTAATCAACGGCGGGAATGCTTTTGTGATTCAGAACGGCATCCTCCAGGATGGGGTCCCAGAAACGGCTCCTCAGCCTCTCTTCACCGATCTGTCCGCTACCCCCCTGGAAATCGACCCGGATCTCAAGGTCACGGTAAACGATCAGTTCTTTTGTTACAGGATTATACTGGAAAGGGGTAACACCCAGCATCACCACATCCACCCCTCTGATTTGAGTCGGGTTGGAGAGCTGCACCGGTGTGGCCGGATAATATGCATTGGTAGTATAAATGTCAGTTCTTACAGGGTATTTGAGCGGTTCCCGGTCCGTATCGAGCGGTATCTCCGGCGATGGTGCAATATCAACGTTCTTAAACGACTCGGTACGCTGCGATACAATGGTCAGAACCGGTACCGCACCTTTTGGAAAAGCAATATAACGCCCGCTGCCCGGCAGGTTTGGCGCACCGGCATCACCGGGCAGGAAGTTTCCCGGCAGCTCCACGTTCTTCATCCCCTTACCATTGATATCAACCGGTGAGAACGTGAAAGTTTCAATAGTGTAATTTACCGTAACACCCCCGCGGGTTTCCTGCCCAAGAGAAAATCCGGCTTTGTTTAGGGGATCGGAATAGGTGATTTTTTGCGAAAAAACAGGATTGATCAGGAATAGCCCGGCTATAATAAACCATGCGGCTATTCTGATAATGTTCAGATTAGCTTTCATTTAGTGTAAAAGATTAATGAATTAAAAATCGATTTTTCGGCCGTAAAATTATTAATAATATCCTTAATTCGGGGAGATGTTGTTATTTATCAACATTTTAAATAACCTTCCCGGATATTGTTAATCACGGAATCAGAATAAGGTTATTTGACGACAACTTTATCCCGGTAAACAGTTTTATCGGTTTTAATTTCAATAAAATAGATACCCGGTGATAAGAATTGGGCGTCAACGGGAATCCGGGCATTGTAGCTAAAGTTGATCTTTTCCGTTTCCAATATCTTCCTGCCGGAACTGTTGGTTAAAGTAAGAATCCCGCTAATGTCAGCATTGGAGTTAATCTGAATGATGAATGACCCGGAGCTGGGATTCGGAAAAACCGAAATGGCCGGTCCGACGTTTCCATCTTTAACACCGGATGAATTGATCACATTAACGGTCAAAGGATCGGAGAAACTCCCCTCGCCGCATTCGTTCACACCCCTCATCTTCAATGTAGCCTCACCGGTAAATCCGGCCGTCCAGTTAACGGTACATACAGTCCCGTCGTCGCTTAATGTAAGGTTACCGGCCTCCTGCGGCAGCAGGATCCATTCATAGTTATTAGCAGGCATCGTATCGGCCACCGCGTACTCACTTTGTGTTGCCCCGTAGAGGTCAACATACACAGGACCTGCCGGAATGGCCGGAATGCCTGGTATCTGGGTCACCTGTAACGTATTGGAAGGGAATCCCGTTGCTATGCAACCGGTAGCATCCGAGAGGGCAAGTATGGTCACCTCCAGGTCGGCGGTGGGGCTGAGCGGGATGCCGTCCATGATCGGCTTATTGGGATTGAGATTGATCTGGTATCCTCCCAGGCTGATCAGCATCTGCCAGGGTTGCGATCCGGTCAAGGTGATGTTCATAAAGGTCGTGTCGCCGGGGCATATGACCGGATCAGAGAATGCAACTGCTGCCGTGGGCGAAGTAAAATGATGGATGGCCAGGCCGGGGGAAAGCGGTCCAAGGCCGTTCTCGTTCATCCCGCAGACTCTCAGGGTGGCCGTTCCCTCAAATCCAGGTGTCCACTCCACCGTTACTGTCGTATCCCATCCGGTGATCGTTCCGGAACTGGCCGGCAACAACTCCCAGATATAATAATGAGCGTCAGGAACGGGATGCGTCGTATAAATACCGGATGAAGATCCGGAACACGCCAGCGTGTCGCCAACAGGCAACAGCGGGCCCTGGGTAATCGCATCCATACCGAAAAAGTCAAGATATTTCAGCATCAGGTCCTTCCGAGAACTGTTCAGATTATTCATCAGGCCACCGAATTCAAAAGAGGTGCCGATCGTCTTGTAATTACCGGCATCATTAACAATAGCCAGGTTATAAACCGGATTTGAATTGGTGAAAATGGAATAAGCGCCTTCTCCGGGTAAGATATGGTCGATGTAGTTATTGTCGCCGCTGAAAAAGAAGGACATTCCTTCGGTAAAGGTACTGGTGATCCCGTTGACGGTGACAAGATTGTTGCTTCCGTCGTCTTCTCCGGTAATATTGAACATCGGATGGAGCTCGGTAGGCGAATATAATTGATCGTAATACCAGGTATCGGCGCCCTCCATGTAAAGATTCCCGCCGCCATTCAGAAAACCGATGAGCTTACCGGCTTCGTCGGCGGTCAGGATATGATTGTCGCTGTAAGTTCCGAGACATGCAAAGATGGTCTTGTACTGGCTCAGATCATCCGGCATCTCATCGAGGATCTCTGAAAATATGCGCAAGTCGTCAAGGGCAGCCTTCATTTTGTCGGCAGAGTTGTGATTCTGATCCAGGTCAAGGATCAGCACGGGGAAAAGGCCGATGAACAGCGAAAAATCATCTGCTGCTGCAATCCCGAGGTTACCCGAAAAATCGATATCGAATCCGGCTTCATGGCCGGGCATGGTGATAACATAGGCTGTAGCGGTAAAAGCGCCGGTAACCGTTTCGCCCGGTCCCACTTCACCAAACATGACCGAATCGGATAGTATCTCAATATAAGGATCGGTGCTGGAAAGCAAACCGTAGACATCGTAAGCGGAAGCAGTCCCGTTATTCTTCAGGGAAATGACGATCCCGACTTCTTCGCCCGGATCCAGCCGGCCATTGCCGTTTCCGCCGGTATCAGCAACTGCATACTCCGCATACACCAGTACCGGTGAATGGGTCTTAACAGCAAATGTGCTGATCCAGATTGAGTCGCCGTCGGTCGCTTCCATCTCAAAATGTACAACATGGCCGTCGGGAACATTATCAGCAAGGGTCACTGAAAAAGCATCCTCTACCTCTTTCACCTCGCCGGCCGCGATAGTTCCGGCAAAGGTCTCATTATCAATGATCGTAACATATTCGTCGTCAGTATAAATATGTACGACGACATCCTCGGCGCTCTCGTTGCCCAGGTTGTCGAAAGTCATATCGAAGACGGCTGTTTCACCGTAATCCAGCAGCCCGTTGCCGTTCCCCTGCGTATCGTTCACATGGCAGGCCTGGCTTATGACAAATGGCCCCTGGGGCGGTATGATCTGCACAGTGGAATGGTGGCGGAAGTGGTTCTCCTTCGTCACCACTACGTCCAGAATATACGGAGGATTCTGCGGAATGATCTCTACGGGAACCGGCTCTCCTGTGGCAGTAGCCACACCGATCAGTTCCCCGTTCACCGAAAGGGCGATCAGGGATCCTTCATCAGCCTCTACATCGAAGAAAAAAGTCCCGGCCAGCATTACCGAATCGTGAGCTACGGTAAGTGCTTGAGGAACCTCCGAAAACAATCCGGTGAAAGCATCGCCGTGATGATGGAACAACTTGTAAGTGATCGATTTATGCTGAGGATTGCTGGGCCAGCCTGAGGCAAACAGAAAATACTTGCCGGCGGCATTGCCGAAAGCCGGGTACATACCTCTCGAAGGCGGCGTTGTGCCGAACTGAGGGAAGAAATCGGGAAACAGGTTGTCGTAAAATCCCCAGGCAAAAACATCGTTCACAAAGGAATAAGAGACCTCTGTCGGCGCGATCAGGCCCAAAGCCCCGCTGGCCTCACCATTGAACTGGTACCGGTGAAACTTCTCCCCGAAGCTCTCGCTTCCGGAATTGAACTTCCCGGTCTGGCAATTGATCGACATCACAAAAGTCAGTTCGGTATTTTGTAAACCGCTGATCTCATTGCGGGTATAGTACGGTTCCCCCCAGCCGTTCTCGTTTCCGTGATCGCGGTGCTGAAGAAGAAAAGCGCCGTTGTTTACAGCCTGGTTGATATCGTTGGCATTGCCCCCTTCCCAGTTGCCGAGCTCTCCCGGTGTAGCCGGTATGTACCCCAGCCCCTCCGGGCCGAACGTGCTGAGGATGGCCGGAGTATTCCCGGCAATCGACCAGGGATCGGCATCGGGGTCGCCGCCGTAAACCTCATTGATCCGGATCGGCTCTTTGCCTTTCGTTCGGAAATAGCCGCCGACGGCTTCGGAGCAAATCTGGAACCAGCGCTCCGTCTGCCAGCCGAGCGCGGTGATGGGGTGATGGTAAAAATATTCGCTGGTCGGTGGGTTTCGCTCGTAATCCAACGCTTTCCCGATCATCAGCTCCAGTTCAGCCGCATTCCGGGCCGTGATCCTGGCAAAAGCGATATCGGGCAGCAGGTCGTTGGTCACATCGGCATACGGATTGTCGGAAATATAAGGATTGTAATCGTCGGGATGATCGTTCAGCAGGCTCGAAGTGATGGCATTCTGAGGCAATGAACCGTAATCGCCCAGGAGCAGGCAGGCGGCGGGCGGAATATCCCACGAATAATAGGCGTTATTGATAAAGTCCTCGATGATCATGGCGTTGTTGCCACCCACCTGCGATATGGTGAAAACCTCCGTCAGGATACCCTGCTGGTTCCTGAACCTGCGGATCGTATCGGCCCAGGCTATAAATTCTTCACCGTCAGGGCAGATGATCAGGTATTCGCATCCGGTGGCCCTGTTCGGTGAGGTTACCCTCTTCGAATATTCAACAACGGGAAGATCGGCGGAGTTCAGGAACATATCCTGCATCAGCGGATCCCACCAACGGCTGCGAAGGCGTTCTTCCCCGAAATCACCGCTGCCGCCTTCAAACCTGATCTCCACTTCCATATCCCTCAAAATAACGAGCTCGCGCTTTACCGGGTTATACTGGAATGGTGTGATCCCCAGTACAAATGCATCCACGCCGCGGATACTCATCTTCCCCGATAATTTAACCGGCTCCGCCGGGAAATAGGCGTCAGTGCTGTAAATCTTTGCGTTCTTTTTATAAACGACCGGTCGGTCGTCATTATCCAGCGGCAGGTTCGGTGCCGGGGCTATATCCACATCGCGGATCACTTCCCGCCTGGCCGTTTTCACCGAGATCACGGGTTTTGCCCCGTTTGGAACGGCAATAAAGCGCCCGTCGCCCGGCAGATCGGGAGTCCCTTCATCACCGGGAAGAAAATGCCCCGGAAGACTGATGTGTTGCATCCTGTCGCCTTTGATATCCATCTCTTCCATGGAAAATTCCCGGATGGAGAAGTTCACCGTAACACCCAGCCGGTCGTGCGAAACCAGGCTGAAACCCTGCGGGCCGAAACTGTCGTCATAACGGTAGGTCTGGGCATCCAGACCGCTCATCATCAATAATATAAAAGATGAAAGTAAAAGTATCCTGTTCATAATTGTAATCGTTATGTTGAATTCAGGATTCTTTCATATGCAGAATCCTGAATTTGAATAATTACAAAATTATATCAAAAAAAAGAGAAAATTCAAAATAATTCTCCGCTAATTTTTGATGTGCAGGAGTGGATAATAATCGGTGCGGTTTTCGCCGGTAATCTTCGAAATGATCATTCCTTCCGGCCATTCCGTAGTATTGATACTGAATCTGTTTATCCCTTTCTTCCCGTCGAATTGCATTTTTTCGATCATCTGACCCGCCAGGTTTACAAAAGTTACTTCGATACTTCCGGCCTCTTCGAGTTGGTAAACCAGCGATGTCTGATCTCTGAACGGATTCGGGATAATATTAAGATAATCAATCACATAAGGCTCATCAATTCCAACAACAATGTTAAGATCGTAGGTATGAGGCAAACAGTTATAGCCTGAAACAATGAGCTGGGCATCCAGGTGGTCGATGAAACCTTCGGGCACACTGATCTCGGCCTGGCCCGTTTCATCGGTTGCCGCGCAGCCAATCATTTCGCCGGCAGACATAATCACACAGTTAAAGCCCACGGCGGGCCCGTCGCCGTTCGCAATGCTCACCTGCACCGTGGTCTCGCCCGGGTAGATCTCCTCCGGGTAAGTGGTCTCGATGGAAACCGGCTCTTCGGTCCAAACGCCGAGTAAAGCATCGCCGAAGATATTGCAATCGTAGAAGCACCAACGCAAGGCGCCCTGTTCCCACTGGCCGGGTGCATTCACCCAAACCGAGGTTTCTATCTTGGAAATCATATGAGCGGCTCCGATCCGCCATTCTTTTTCGTGGTAAAGCGCATCTACAAATTCCCGGTGCAGGTGGGCCGACGGGCCTTCCGTCTGCCCTTCGTTGAACCAGCCGTAACGCGAATTGAATCCGCCGGCCACTGCCAGGTTATCGATCAGCACCATCCGTTCCCCGATGCAGTCGCTCTCGTCGAAAGCGCCGCATAAGCATCCGTGCGTATAGATCAAAGCGTAATTGTGGTCGGTACCGTTGACTTGCGAGAAATTTTCGTTGCTGATATCCGACATATCAAAGCGCATCACATAGGTCTGGTTGGCATGGCCCGAATGGTGGATGAAACTGCTCCCCTGGTTGATGGCGTTCATCAGCGTGTATTTATCCCAGTACATTTGCGAGTCGTAGAGCCGGTTAACATCGTAATCCTCAGGAATGCCGTCGGTAACATAACCGTTATCGTCGTGCCATCCGAAAAGCAGTTCCAGGTAATCCTCTCCGTAGGTGAGCGGATCCGACCAGAGGTTCTCGCCTGCAGAAATAATATCTCTCATTTCACCGGCAACGGGCTGATCCTGGTACATGATGGTCTTGTTCAGCATCCGTTGCAGTTGAGTGCTGGTGCTGATGGGCATCCGGGTCACTGCCACATCCGGCAGCAGGTCATCTTCGCCGATCTCGCCCCAAATTCCGTCGCCGTCGGTGTCCCAGTTCCCGTCGAGTGCGCTGTAATACAGGTCGGCCGGGATATTCCAGTCTTCGTAAACGGAGCTTGACTGGACATGGCAATAGAAACCGCGGTGCGGGATATGTTCTACATCCCCGCCGAGGAGGACATGCTCCACTCCGTTGGCCTGAACAGCAGCGATAATATAGTTCCTGATCTTTTCCTGGAGATCCTGGCCGGGCATGGTCGCGTCGATCGACTCGGTCGTAGCGATTTCAGTGATGTATCCCCTGACCCTGTACAGGTCGGTAAGAGCCTGGAACGACGGGGCAAACTGTTCCGGCGTAATGATCAGGTACTGGTATTCTCCGTCACGGTATAACTTTTCAGGATACGATGAAATCATCTCCGGATTCTGTGCAAAATCTTTTATGACACCATCGATCCTGTCATTGTTATTGATATTGCGAAATGCTCTCTCCGCCCTCTCTGTTTTCCGGGTTTCAACCTGTATGGTAACTTTTTGGAAGAAAGAAACCTGTCCCGTGGCAGGGATATATTTCACCGGTGTAAAAGTGGCCAGGAGAAACCCGTGACCATTGAGAAAGTGGGTGGAGTACCGTCCCATAGCCTCTGCGGGGTAAACATTACCCGAAGAATAAACATCCATATTCTGTTGAAATATTCCTTGAGCGCCGGCAGAATACGGTTGAACCGGTTGTTGCGGGTAAAGGGTGAAATTCCCTTCTATAATTGTCTCATTTTCAAAATTCCAAATAACCGAAACTGCTTCTTCGCCCGGAGGGAGCAGCAATTTCACTGCCTGGTAGGGCAAAACCGGCTCTCCGGTCTTCCCCGTCAGGTACATCCCCTCGAACATAATCATATTAAGATTTCCCACATCTTTCGCCGTAGGCGATATACTATTGTAGCTGTGAATGATGCGGCCGGCGAAGAGCGATGTGGCAAAGAAAGCAATCAGGGTAAGGGTAATGAATTTTTTCATCGGGGTTGGAAATTCAGGCATTTTTAATCAGTTTATTAATCGGATACAATATTAGTGATTTTCAATATTGATATTGCAGCAAAATAATTAATCATACACAATACGAATCCGGAGATCCCTGTTCTTTACGGCATATCTCTCCTTTCAAACTGCCGGAATCCGATCCGGAAGCAGATCAGGATCAACCCTCCCAGGACAAAAACATCGGTCAGAAAATGGCCCTGCCCGACCATCAGCGCCTGTGGTTCGTAGTATGTGAAGATGTTGATGGGCTTGATAAAACGGATAGCTTCCCATATCTGGGTGATGAAAAACAGCACATACAGAACCAGTGTGATGACCGCGCTCAGGTTGCCGGCCCGTATTCCTTTCCGGGCAAACACACTGATCATCAACGTATAAGTGAATATGAGGCTGATCAATAGCCAGAGGCTTAACCCGATCTGTAACAGTTTTATGGTAACAGGCGCCGTCAGATGGTGAAAAATCACAATGGAAACATACGATCCGGCCAGTGCGGCCAGAATGACAAGCAGCAGGATCAGGCAGCCCGAAAGCCACAGGGAGAGGAACAGGTGGCTTCGCCGGAATGGATGGGCCAGCAATAATTCAATCGTCCCTTCTTCTCTCTCACGGGTGATATGATGCGCCGGGATATTGACGGCCAGAATCGCAAGCAGGGTCAGCACGATCGGGTGGTTCAAACCGAAAGCCGCAGCCCCTTCGTAGGTCAGCATACTGAAAAAACTGTCGTTCAGAAAGACCTTCATCGCAGGTGGCAACTGGGCTACAACTGCCGAAAGGATCGACTCCATATTGAACGTGGTCACCAGGTACAGCATCATAAACTGGAACAGGGTGATGAAAACCATGCTGAACAGGGTAAAGCTCCGGTTGTTACGCCATACCAGCCGTATGTAGGCAAGGTTAATCATGGTCTTCGTCCTTTTCTTTATAAAAATTGATGAATATCTCCTCCAGGCCCGGCTCGGGAATAGTAAGATCTGCAACCGGAAGTGCTGACAGCTCTTGCAACGTTTTGCCGATATTACGGCCAAGAAGGAATTCGTAAGTCAGTCCTTCGTGCTTCACCAGCTCCGCTTCGGCCAGCTTGAGCTCCCCGACAGGATGTGAAAGGGTCAGGATAATCTTCTTCCTCAGAATCTTTCTGAGGTTCTCAATGGTATCCTTCGTTTCAATCCGTCCGTTCCGGATGATGGCCATCCGGTGACAGACCCGCTCTACTTCGCCCAGGTTGTGCGTCGACAGGAACGTTGTGGCTCCCTCTCTCCGCCGTTCTTCCAGGAGCCTGTAAAATTCCTCCTGCATCAGCGGATCAAGGCCGATGGTAGGCTCATCCAGGATCAGAAGCTCCGGCCGGTGGAAAAAAGCCTGCACGATCCCCAGTTTCTGCGCAGTCCCGTGTGAAAGGTATTTGATCTTTCGTTCAAGGCTCTGCCCCGATAATTCGAACCTTTCCGCCAGTTCCGCCCCCGGATTGCCGCCGATGCCCCGCAGAGCTGCACAAAAGCGAAGGAACTCAAGACCCGTCAGGTTGCCGTAAGCCGAAAAGCTTCCCGGCAGGTAGCCGCATTTTTTCCTGATCTCCTCCGAATGGCCTTTGATCTGTTTCCCGAAAAGATAGATTTGCCCGGCGGTAGGCCGGAGCAGGTCAAGCAGCATCCGGATGGTCGTCGTCTTCCCCGCCCCGTTCGGACCCAGAAAACCAAAGATCTCGCCGCTAAAGACATCTAACGAAATATCATTTACCCCGGCAAAACTCCCGAAATATTTCGTAACATCCTCAATATGAATCACCACCAACCTTTCCATTTTTCTAATTCCCTTTTCCCTATTCCTTTATTTCGCCGTAAATTTCCCTAATTTTCATCTCATCACAACATTTATGATAAATTTCTTACCCAAATAAAAATTATCTGACATTACTAACAATCGCCAATCAATTCGCAGAATTGTCCACTGCCGACTGACGACCGCCTACTCTACTCTCCCTCAATAAGTTAAAAAAATATTTCCTCTCTACCGGGTATTTTTTGCTCAAAAACAGGATTAATAGATAAGAAAGCGATCATCCCTCTGCCCGACCGATCTGCCGGATTAAAAATTCCATCCCACCCCAGTTCACTGAATTTTAATCCTTAAACCACTTTCTTATGAAGAATTTAATTGAAATGATGCTGGTGGCAGTTTTCATGTCGGGTTGTGCTGAAATCATGACGGAAGAAGAAATGCCGGACAAATGGAACGGGTATTTCCACTATCTCAAAACCGGGGAGATGGTCCATACATTGTGGGCCGGTAAAAACATCAATGTCGGCACGGTCACTTACGGGATCGATGAAAATGCCAACTTCTATGCCACTTATGATTGCAGCGCCCCGGGATGGAAGATGTCGGAAACACATATGTATGCCGGAACCAAAGCAGGAATGCCGCTGAATAAGCCGGGCAGGCCCAAGATCGGTCAGTTCCCCAACTCGGGATGCCATAGTCCGCGGGTAAGCACATTTACTTATCGCGTGCCACTGTCGTCGCTTCCCCCGTGCGCCTCGCCGGGGTTTGTCGTGGCCGCTCACTGTGTAGTTCATGGCCCCGGAGGAAAAACCGAGAGTGCCTGGGCCGAGGGCAGTTATACTTTCAGCGACAAAGGCTGGGGTTGGTACGACGACTATTACTACGATCCGCCGCAGGAGCCCGGACCGGTTCTGTATGGCACCTCCTGCGCCAACGACTCCTTACGGATCTATCACCTGGATATCTCAACAGGTTGTGTTGAACTGATCCTGGAAGAATACGTCGGCGGCAGCCCCGGATTTTATGACGGGGCCGATTACGATCCGGTGACCGGTTTGCTGTTTTTTATCAAATACACCACTTCCGAATTATGGATCAACCACCTGCAGGGTGAAGAGCCTTCATTCTGTGCCGGCATCCTGTCAGGGCCATCCACCTGCGGGACGTTTCAAGGGGATCACTATTACTACATCAACAATTCCACCGGATCGATCCAAAGCGTGAGTTTCACCAGTACCTGGCTGATTGCGGAGGAAATGCCCCTGGATACACTGCCGGCCGGCTACGCAGTCAATGATATAGCCATGGATTCCTCCGGCGAAAGCCTGTATATCCTGGCGCAAAACCAATCGGGCAGCATGCAGTTGCTTCGCTGGGATGCCGGGGAGCCGGCCTTTTTCAGCATGCCGGTAGCGGTCAGTGAGGATGCACAGATAGCTTTTGGCAGCGATGGATTGCTTTATGCCGTGAGTTCAACGGGTGAATGCGATACCTGCTTCTATATTTATACCATCGACCTGGAGAACGGAATGCTGGAGTTTGTTGAAGACGATGTGATTATGTTCGATGATCCTTTCAGTGATCTCTCGCGCGGGCCATCGCTCTGATTTGGGAAAACAAGCTTATTTTATACTAATTTTGGATTTTTAATGTTAATGTTAAAAATATATTCCAAATTAATATGAAAAAGCTGATTACAATATGTATGATCCTGTCGGGAATCCTTTTTGCATTTCCAGTATTGGCACAGGTTAATAAAAATAAACCGGTCAACAAGGAAAGTACGTCCGACAAAAAACCGGGAACAATTACGGCAAACACCAAAGGGGCAACGGCCACCAAAATGTTCGATGCTGCCGGAACCCTGATCTTCACGCACGACCAGATGGGATACGTAAGAAATGCCCGCAACCGGGTATTTTTCCAGTACACGGCAGCCGGCGACATCATTAAGAAAAGAGCGGTCATCGGTTCTGTGAAGAACGGCATTTTCCGCGACAGGCTGGGAAAAGAGTACGCCCGTATAGTGCAGGATGGCAAAGTGGTTGACGCGAACAGCAAACCGGTTGGCACGATTAAAACCGATGGGACTGTCCTGGATAAGAACGGCACTAAGATCGGTTCTGCCCCCGGAGTCAATGTCAATGTGGCCGTCATGGTCTATTTCTACAGAGATGTCCTGGAAAATACGAAAGTGAAAGGCTCCGTAAGGTAAATATCTCCAATGGACAAAATCGCACTATTGTGCGGTTTTTTAGACTGAATTCTCTATTGCCAAATCATCCGGGAAATATTTTACAGATATTCCAGTTGGTTTACTTATTGTTATTCATCTGACTTACAAATACTTGTAAGGATTTATTGTTTTTCTTTCCACTTATTGCTGATTTCAGGAACGGCATTTGCAATTCCGGCATGGCATTTTTCCGGCCCGTATAATTAACCGGGGGAGAATTGCTGCTCATGTTCTTAGCCCAAAATCTAGCTAACCAAAACTCAGCGATATGAAAAAGACAGTATTATTCTTCACTCTTGCCCTGCTTATGCTGGCCTGCAACAAACAGAATCAATTAGTCGACGACGGCAATAAATGGAACGGATATGAAAAGTACCTTAAAATGGGCGAGCAGGTCCATACCCTGTGGGCTGGAAAAAACATCAATGTAGGAACTGCCACCTATGGCATCGACAACAATGCAAACTTCTATGTAACTTATGATTGCAGCGCGTCGGGATGGACTATGTCGGAAACTCACATGTTTGCCGGCGATAAGGCGATCATGCCGTTAAACAAACCGGGCTCACCAAAAATTGGCCTGTTTCCTAATTCCGCTTGCCACAATCCGAGGGTGAGCACAATTACCTATACTGTACCGCTTTCAACTCTCCCGCCATGTGAAGAACCCGGTTTTGTAGTTGCTTCCCATTGCGTAGTGCACAGCCCAAACGGCAAATGCGAAACAGCCTGGGCCGAAGGCGATTTTAAATTTACTGACAAAGGCTGGGGATGGTATGATGTTTATTACTTCAACCAGCCCGTCAATGAATATACGATCCTTTACGGGACCAACTACACGAATGATTCATTACACCTTTATCATATTGACGCAACGAACGGGGGAGCAACAAAGATCCTGTCCGAATACGTCGGGGATTCCGGTGGAAGTTATGATGGTGCCGCTTATGATAGCGAATCAACCGCTTTCTTCTTTGTGAAGGAAGGGGAACCCGATCAGATTTGGGTCAATGTCCTTTCCGACGAAGCCCCGTCATTTTATTCAGGAGACCTCAGTGGTGAATCGGCCAGTGCCACATATCGGGAAGGCACCTACATTTATGTCGATGCTACCACCAATACAATAAAAGAAGTAACATTTAACGAAGACCTGACCAAGGCCGGCGAATCGGTCGTGGATGAAATTCCTGGTTCGGTTACGGTTAATGACATTGCCGTAAGCCCTGACGGCGAGACGCTTTATATCCTTGGCGAAGTGAATGGCGGAGGTAAAGAACTGATAACCTATGATACGAATACGGATACTTTTTACTCCATGGATATTTCGGTTACCACAGGGGCCCAGATTGCCTTTGGCAGCGATGGCGCACTGTATGTCGTTGCAACGATCGTTGAAGGTGGAAGCCATTCGCTCATCTACAGCCTGGATCCCAGTTGCGGAACGCTCATCCCGATCGAAGACGATGTCATTATAATTATCGACGATCCGTTCTCCGACCTGTCAACAGGTCCGATTATGTAAAAATAAAAAGAAGAGGCTGTCTAAAAAGTCTGGGCAGCCTCTGCATAGTTATCAGACCGACGACTAAAGCCGTCGGTTCCCGCATCTCATTTAATACGGAGCTTATTTGCAGCGAATTATTTATATTCGTTACAAATAAGCATGTTCTTTTCACATTACACTGATTTCACGTGTAACCTTTACGATTGTCCCTGGATTAATGCTTCCAGGGTCTTTTTTTTCAGCATTTTTCCCGCCATCCCGAAAAAAATAAAACCTTATTGAAACCTGACCGTATAATCAGGACGGTATCGGTAATGGTAATCTTTATCTGTCCACTGAATTGAATTGAAACAAATTTTAATAACTGAAAATTAAATCTTTAAAAACAAAATTATGAAAAAAGCACTCTTTTTCTTGCTGGTTCTGGTCATCGCAACCTCCTGCTACAAACAAGGACAGGTAAACGAGACCCAGGACAAATGGAACGGCTACGAGAAATTCCTGAAAACAGGCGAACAGGTACAAACCTTATGGGCCGGGAAAAATATTAATGTCGGGACTGTAACCTACGGACTCGATGATAATGCCAATTTCTATGCAAAATATGATTGCAGTGCGTCCGGATGGACGATCTCTGAAACACATATGTTTGCAGGCGACAAAATCGACCTCCCTCGTAATAAACCGGGAAGTCCGAAAATCGGTCAGTTTCCGAATTCCGGAACGCATAGCCCCAGGGTAAGTACCTATACCTATTATGTTCCACTGAGCACGCTTCCTCCATGCGCAGAGCCCGGATTTGTCGTTTCTGCTCATTGTGTGGTTTACGGCCCGAATGGAAAATCTGAAACCGCATGGGCAGAAGGCGACTTTAAATTTACCGACAAAGACTGGGGATGGTATGATATTTACTATTACAACCAACCGCCGAACCAGTTCACTATCCTTTATGCCACTTCTTTTACAAATGACACGCTGAAGCTTTTCCATATCGATATGACAAACGGCCATACGGACCTCATTCTGAAAGAGGCAATCAATACGGGCGGCCGGATCGATGCAGCAGCGTATGATGCATTGTCGGGTATGTTCTTCTTTGCCGACTATGATTATAACACCCTGTATGCCAACCAGATGCATGATACCGATCCTTCCTACGTTTCCGGAACGATTACCGGTAAAGCCGCCAGCGCTACCTTCTACAACAATGAATATTATTATGTCGATGAGTACACCAATACGATCAATAAGGTCTCTTTCAATACCGATTGGACTGTTGCCTCTGAAACTATCCTGGATACGATCCCGAGTTCGGTCCTGGTTAATGATATCACTATGAATCCGGAAGGTACCGTGATATACATGATTGGTGAAGTGAACGGTGGAGGAAGAGAACTGATCTCCTGGGATGTCGCTACCGAATCGTTCTATTCTATGGCAATCAGTATTACTACGGGCGGGCAGATCGCTTACGGAAGCGACGGTGAATTGTATGTGATCGCCCCGATATCGGAAGGAGGAAGCCATTCCCTGGCCTATACTCTGGATCCGACCACCGGGACTTTGACACCGATTGAAGATGATATTATCATTATTGATGATCCGTTCTCGGATCTTTCCAAAGGGCCAATCCTTTAAATAAAATAGATGAATGAGAGGCTGTCATGATTTACCTGGCAGCCTCTTTTTTTGTCCTCATGGAAAGTAACAGTATCGATCAGGCGCTTTTTTAACCAATTTTCATCAACACGGCCATGTGGATAAATTGTCGCTAAAGCCCAGTGTATTAAATGATATCTATATTACTTTTTTACTTTTTTTCGATAAACCTGAGCATGTTGAGCAATGCATTCGAATTATATGCTTTAAACCACTAAATTGATCATCTCCCGGTGAATTCCTTTTGGAAATATATTATTTCTTTTTCTGTATCTTCTGTTCTCCTTTGCGGATTGCTCGGCCTGGCCATTCCTGCAAATGAATTTACTGACCTGGTGAAATACCGGCTTAAAGGGAAAGTCAAATCGGTCATGGAAATCAAATATACATTGGATGGAAAAGGAAAGAAAGCCACCCGTGACAGGATCGTTTACCAGAAATTCACCGAATTCAGCGAGGAGGGTTATGAATCGGAGGTCACCCTTTTCAGAGGCGGATCGGCCTACCTGACTTCCAGGTTTATTCCGGGCATGAACGGAAAACCTGAACAGATGCATGAATACAATCCCGACGGTTCGGTTAATTTAACCATAACATTTTTATACGATGAAAAAGGATATAAATCTGCAGGCCTTTACAATTGGTCCGAAAGTCACAATATAGGTGAAATCTGTGAGAACTCTGACTATTATTATGAAATCATTCAAAACGATATTTTCACGAAAGTGGTGTTTACAAATGAATACAGGGGCTTTTGTATCGAAGAAAATTACCTGAAAGCAGACAGTACCCTCTCTTTCCAGATCACTGCCAAATACGACTTCCGGGGAAATAAGCTCGAATCGGCGTATTACCATGGTAACGGACGCTTATCGTGGATCACCAAATACAAATATGACCGCTATGATAACATGATTGAAAGCCGGATCTTTAAAAGCAATTATATCGCCGTCCTTTCCCTGTATGAATACCAGTTCGACCCGACAGGCAACTGGACCACGAAAAAAGAGGAACGGGATGTCCATATAAATATTCTGACTGAAGGTCTGGAACAGTCGGATATGATAACCGAACGCATCATCGAATATTACTAACCCGCTTGAAAATATCAGGGCTATGAGAAAGATATTACTTTTTTTGCTCTCCTTCCAGGTTCTGACACTCCTGGCGCAGGTGGGGGTGCATACCGATACTCCCGACAACTCCTCTGCAATGGATATCACTGCAACGAATAAAGGGCTGCTGATCCCCAGGGTTACCCTTACCAGCAATTTGTCAAGCCCTTCTCCGGTAACATCGCCCGCTGTGGGCCTTCTCGTTTTTAATTCAGGCGCTAACCAGCCAATAGGTTTTTACTATTGGAACGGATCGGCATGGACAGTCATCGGCGGAGGTGGAGGCACGGGCGGTAGTGACTGGACCCTGACCGGTAATGCGGGGACGATTCCCGGCACAAATTTCCTCGGGACAACGGACAACAATCATTTCCTGGTATACACCAACAACACGGAACGGATGCGCTTCGAATCCGACGGGCAAGCGGTCTTTGGCAGCACCACTCCCAACTCCGATTCCCACCTTTTTTCGGTCATCGGTAACACTACCCAGAATTTTGCGGTGGCAGCCTATTCGCCAACAGTCGGTTTTTATTCCTTTGGCGGAAGATATGGAATGTTCTCCCAGCTCGATTCGGCCTGCACCCCCAGCCCGGGATTTGCCATGTATGCAAAAAATACAGACGTTTCCGGTTATGGCATGTATGCGGTTGGCAGCAACGTCTCTTCACTCCCGTTGATAACCAGCCACACGGCAGCTATTACAAGCTACGGGTTTGATGGCCTGCACGCCTGGGGAAGGAATACAACGACCGGGCATGGAATATGTGCCGTTGGCAGCGGACAGAACAGCTCCTTTGCATTGACCAATATATCTGCAGGGGTCTCAGCCGTTGGCAATTATGGAATAATCTCCAGAGGAACGGCGGCTACCGGCAGGGGCATTGTGGCCATCGGCAGCGGTCAGGCCTCCCCGTCGACTTCCAGCGACAGCGAAGGAGGTGCTTTTACAGGATTCCACGGTATCTATGCCCGTGGCGTGAACAGCAACGGAATCGGCGTGATCGGCGTGGGAAGCAACGCAGCATCCTATTCGACGGTATCAGGCGGGATCGGGGGCAGTTTTGCAGGAAATTATGGCGCTTACGGAAAAGGGCTGGCCTCCGATGGCATCGGTGTTCTCGGCCTGGGCAGCAACGGTTCGGGATATTACACCGTAACCGGGGGCAGCGGCGGCGCATTTACCGGGTATCACGGCGCGCTGGCCGTTGGGACGGATGTGACTTTAGGCACAGGTATTATCGCCGCCGGGAACAATAGCAGCTATGTGATCATGCCGGCCGGCGCCGGCGGCGCCTTTACCGGGATAAGTACCGGCGCTGCAGGATTTGGGACCAGTGATGCAAGCGGCATCGGAGTTATCGGTGCTGGAAATAACCAGGCGGCCTGGGTACCATCGACCGGTTGTGGCGGGGCCTTCACCGGTAACTATGGTGTCTTTTGCCGTTCGGTAGCCGCAGCAGGAACAGGGATATTATCGGCAGGCAACAACATCGCCAACCCGCTGGTTTATTCCGGGGGCAGCGGCGGCGCTTTCACCGGGACAGGGGCGGGCGTCGTCGGGTATGGAACTACCTCCGGAACCGGGATCGGCGTTATCGGCGTAGGTAATAATGCTACAGTCAGCACACCGGCTACTGGATCAGGGGGCGCTTTTACCGGTACAGTGTGCGGCGTATACGGTTATGCCACTAATGGAAGCAACGACCGGTATGGCGGTTATTTCGCCACCGGTGGAAGCCTTTACGCCTATGTAGGTGGACGCTACTCAAATACCAACAGAAAAATAGTTGGAAGCGGAACTGTCAGCACCATCGTAAAAAATACCAAAGGCGAACGGATCACCCTGGTATGCCCCGAAGCCCCCGAATCCCTCTTCCAGGATTACGGTATCGGGCAACTGGTCAATGGCTATGCGCATATCACCATCGATCCCGACCTGGCGATCAATATCACGGTCAGCGAAGCACATCCGCTAAAGGTGTTTGTCACACTTGAAGGCGATTGCAATGGCATCTATGTGACCAATAAATCAGCCAATGGATTTGATGTGATTGAATTACAGGGAGGGACATCGAATGTTCCCTTTTCGTGGCAGATCGTTGCCACCCGGGCCAATGAAGAATATACACTGCGCGACGGAACGCTCGAAATTTCCGATTACAGCAAACGATTCCAGGAAGCTCCGCCTCCGCTTGAATTCATTGAGTCCTCCAATCAACCGAATGTGTCCAACCCTGTTAATTTAATTCAAATCAACACCGAGAAGAGTAAACCGGAAAGCCTGAAGAAAGACATCCTTCAAAAATCAATTGACATGGAGCCTGTTCAGGATCAGGTTATCGAATTAAAGGATGATCTGAATGATTAAATCAGAAATCCATATTATCCCTGTTTTCAAAATCATCCTGGCCATCCTGATTCCGGTCATGCCTTTGTTAATTGCTGCGCAGGTATCCATCAGCCCCGGCACATGGATAACGGTGAAAGAGGGCGGTTCGCTCTACATCGGAACAGACCTGCATATCAAATCCATCGCCGATTCTTCCGGCTATTTCGTCGATCAGACCATCGACGGCGATGTCACCATTACGGGGGATATTACGGTCGATCGCTACATGGCGCCGGATGTATGGCATAACGTGGCTTCACCGGTCAGCAACGAGACCAGCGCCTGTTTTACCGGTACCGACCTGGTCTACTGGTACGATGAGACGCAGATCTGGAACGACTGGAACTTTGGCTGGGTATGGTATACCGGCGCGACCGGAGGCCCGCTCACGGTATTCCGGGGTTATGATGTTTTCTTCCCGGATAATCCAGTAACGGTCAACTATTCCGCCACCGGAGCCGAAACCCTGAATACCGGCAACTATATTTACAATGTGACCGTCACCGATCCGACACCCAACCCGATCGAGATCCCTTCGCATGTCGGATGGAACCTGGCCGGGAACCCCTACCCTTCGCCGGTCGACTGGCTGGCGGCCAGCGGGTGGGACAAGTCAGACATCAACGACGCCAAATATATCTGGGATGGGGATAATGACATCTACACGATTTTTATCGGAGGCGGATCCCCGATCGGGATCAACGGCGGAACACGATACATTCCGTCAAACCAGGGATTCTGGGTCCAGGCGGTACAAAACGGTACGCTGGGCATCAGCAATGCGGTCAGACTGGGCAATATGACCGGCACCCCCGACTTTTACAAAAACGAAACGCCCGGCTATCCGCTGATCAGCCTTATCGCCGAAAGTAATGGCCGCAGCGATGAAGCCGTCGTTCGGTTCATCGAAGGGACGACCGCCGGGTTTGACAAAAATTTTGACGCATCCAAGCTTTTCAGCCCTTCAGATGAGGTTCCGCAACTGAGTATCCGGGCCGGAAAACAGTCCCTTGCCCTGAACACCTTTCCGAATCCCTTCCTTAGTAATCCTATTGAGCTGGATTTTCAGTGCGGGGAAAAAGGGATCTTTACAATCCGGCTGGGAGAAAGGACCTGGATTCCCGATACACTGAAAGTTTACCTCAAAGACGAACTGGAGAACCGTATGACACTGCTGAACAGTGATGCTCCATACAATTATTTTCATCATCCCAATAACTCCAGGGATAGATTTAAGCTTTACATCAACCCTCCTGCAGCGATCACCGAAAATCTCCCGGGTGTCAGTAACTTTATCGTATATTCCAGCGGAAACCGGGTAACCATTATAAAAAACACTTCCCTGGTGCTATCGGGGGAAATTGATATTATAAACCTACTCGGACAAGTAGTTGAAAAGGCTCACTATAATAATGAAGAAACCAGGAATTTGACACTAAATTTGCCAGGGGGTGAATATTTCATCATGATAAAAACAAAAAGTAATATATTTAGATCGAATTTTTTTATTAACAACAAATAAAGGAACCATCTGAATAACTACAGGTTAAAAATATTCCTGTTGATATTTAAGATTATCAATCGAACTATTATTAATTATCTTTGAAAAAAAAATCTTATGAAAAGAACTAGGTACCCTCTTTTACTATTGGTTTCTGCAGCGATCTGCTTACTTGGAATGGATACTTATGCTCAGGAACTGGAAGTCTCTCCCGGCACACTGATGTTTGCCACCAATCCCGGCTCCTCCCAGACTCAGCAAATTACCCTGAGAAACAAAGGAAAGACGGAACAATCTTTCATATTTAATCTTAGCGACTGGTTGACGGATGAAAACGGTGAAGTGAAATATTTCGATCCCGGAACAACAACACGATCCTGTACCGACTGGATCACCGTATCTCCCGCATTGGTTACGCTGCAACCCAATGAGCAGGCTACGATCAATGTGACCATGCTGGTTCCAAATGATAACCCTTCCACTAAATGGGCGGTTCTTTTCGTACAATCGGCTGTTGAACAGACCGGTCCCCGGGCTGTCGACAAAGAAATGGCACTGGGTGTGCAGCTTGCCCTCCGGATTGCTGTGACCATCTACCAGTCGCCTGCCAGCAATACACTGTATAAAGCCACCATTGAAGGGCTTACGGAAAAGATCGGCGAAGACAACTCCCGCACTTACGGTTCACAGGTGATTAACCTGGGAGATAAAGTATTGAACTGCAAGGTGTACTTCACCATTTCCAACCTTGAAACGGCTGAAGAATTCACTTCCGCCCCATTCGAGTTTTCCCTGCTACCGGAAACCAGCAAGAAAGTTTCCTATAAGCACGACAAACCACTGGAAAAAGGCAAATACTCAGTAGCGGCCATCCTTGACTACGGATTCAACAACGAGCTGGATGGCGTGCAACTTGAAATAGACGTCAAGTAGCGCCTGCAATGAATAAACGGTGTCTGCTCTTCCTTCTGTTCCTCCATCCGGTTTTCATTATCTCCTACGCACAGGACGTGCAGTATATTGATACTGCTTTCCAATCGGATAACACAACCATCGAATCCATCATCCATTATGTTATCCGTAATAAGGATACGATAAAAGACGGCCCTGCGGTTTATTATTACAGCAGCGGAGAACTCTGGCAGACCGGCTATCATACAGATGGACAGAATGATAGCCTATGGTCGGTCTACTATCCTGACGGGCACCTCAGCAGCCGGATCATGTTCCGGAATGGCAAAAGAAAAGGAGAATTCACATACTTCTTTGAATCGGGCGGAATAAAATCCAAAGGGTTTTATGACAATGACAGCCTTACAGGCGAAGTTTACCTCTATTTTGACGGTGGTCAGGTCAATGAAATAAGGCAATACAAAGGGAATAAGCTCAACGGGATCATGACCGGATACTATCCCGACGGCAACCTGAATTACCGCTTTGAATTTGCCGACAGCCTGAAAAACGGGATCTTCGAAATGTATTATCCATCGGGTAAAATCAAGGAAAAAGGCCTTGTCAGGGATAATATCTTCTATGATGTGTACCGGACTTATTACGAGAACGGGCAGCTCGAAAAAGAGATCCTGTACAAAAACAGCGTGATCGACGGCCCGTATAATGTGTATTGGGACAACGGGAACATACAATCTTCCAGTACCTATGTGAATGGCAAGGTCGAAGGGCTGGTCAATCTTTATTATAAAGACGGTAGCCCGTTTGAAACCGGAGAATACAAATCGGGGAAACGGGAAGGGATCTGGATTTCTTATTATCCCGACTCCACGGTGTACATGGAAGGCGTGTATGAACAAGGTCATCCGTCAGGTCTGTGGAAGGTTTATTATCCAAACGGCCAGGTGAAACAAAGCGGTGTATTTAAAAACGGGATTTCGGAAGGGCCCTGGCAGTTCTTCCATGATAATGGCGCAGTAAAAATGAAGGGTACCTATGTTAATAACAAGGAAAACGGAAACTGGGTTCATTATTATAATACCGGAAAGATAAAGCTTGATCTGTATTACAAAGACGGCAAGCTGGAAGGTACCCAATCGGGTTTTGACCCTGAAGGCAACCTGGCAGAGAAAGCCATCTATTCGGAAGGATTGCTCATTGAGAAAATCAAATGATGATGAAACCCGGCATCCTCATCATCATCCTGTTCTTGCTTCTTGGACCGGTCAAAAACCGGATCAATGGCCAGGATATCCCTCCGCCCAACCCGGGTCTTGTCATCAATATCGTAACCGGGTACAGCATCCAGTTTGTTTTTGATGAGATCGATGAATACATCAACGGGATTCAGAATGCCGGCCAGTCGACATTTATCCGTATCGGTGCAATATACGACTGGAAACTCCAGTTTAAAGCCGACCAGGATATGTTTTACGGCACCTTTGACCCTGCCCACCAGATGGAGCTTAACAATGTCGGTGTTACGGTCAACTCGATCGGTACCAACCTGGATGATGGTACCCATATCCTGAATTATGCAAAGGCCGCACCTTTGGCCCTGGAATATACCGATGTGACTCTTCTGACAAAAGGTACCTTATCTAATAAAGGGTATGGCATTGAAAACACCTTTACGCTCGACTGGGAGATGGGCACCCGGAACGGAAATATGAACCAGACTCGCATGCTCGACCAGCTTATTCCGGCAGATTCATATACCTTAAACATTATTCTCACCCTTTCGGTATATTAAGTTTTCGTTTTTTTTCGAGATTTCTGCGATTTTTTGAAACCTATCCATTTTTCCCTCGTTAAATTTTTTACAGAAGAGTTCATTATTTATACTTGATTTAAATTAGGAGTGTCCGGTTAAATTTTTTCAGGTTTGGAATAACCTTTTATCAACAAGCTGATTAATATTAACCTGACCACCTCCCAAGAAATTGTTAATAAATCATCTTAATCTTAAAATTAAAATTATGAAAAAGATTGTTCTTCTTTTCGGATTGCTGTTCGCACTTCAGGCAGCCATTATGGCTCAATTGACCGACCAGGAGGTGGTTGTGTTCAATGCTCATCTCAATGAAACTTTCAACCTGAACGTTGACGGTGTTACACAAGAAATTACATTCGCCGTTGCGGCCGATTATAACAACGGTGTCACGGAAGCCGGCGGTATTGTTCCGGGATTTACCCTGATCAGCGTCGAAGCAACCGGCGACTGGGAACTGGAGATCAGCGCCCCCGATTTTACACCGAGTGATGGTCCTAACCCCGGAACCGGTGCTATCCCGATCAACAACCTGGGTGTATGGTGCCAGGCTACAGGTACTCACCAATTCGGCACCGAAGTGACCTGCGCATACCAGAATGCTGCCGCAGCTATGGGTCTTACCAATGCCGACCAGTTGCTGATCGGACTGGGAACAACCAACGCCGGGGACATCTCCGACAACGCCTTTACGCTGCACTGGCTGATGGGTACCATGCAGGGATCCATGAACACTGAAAGTATGTTCAACCAGTTGGCTCTCGGTACCTTGTTCTCGACCGGTGACTTCACGACCACAGCCACTCTGACCCTGACCGAAATTCCGTAAGAATTTTAACGCATATGAAAGAAGGGGACATGGGACCAATTACGCCATGTTTCCTTTTTTCATGATGAATGTTTCCCACGCAGACATTACCCGGGAAGTGTTTTTCACACCCGATTATCACCCTTCGTTCCAACATCAGATTTAAAAATTATGAAAAGAATAATTCTGTTACTTATCTGTTTCACTGCCATCCAATTAAACAGTGTAACAGCACAACTGACCGACGACGAGGAAGTAGTTTTCAATGCCATTTTGGGAGGAGCTTTCAACCTGGTCGTGCAGGATGGAGATGTCCAGACAGCTACATTTGGCGCTGCCGATGAATACAACCTGGGTATTTCCGAAACAATGGGGAATCCGGGTATCGATCCCGGTTTTACAACCGTCGCGATGGAAGCCACCGGAAACTGGTACCTGAAAATCAGCGCACCTGATTTTACCCCCATAGTGGGAACAGGCGTCATTCCGATCAATAACCTGGGAGTCTGGTGTGAGGCTACCGGCGTTCACCAATTCGGAACCGAGGTGGCCTGCGCTTACCAAAGTGCCGATGCCGCCCTTGGGCTTTCCAATACTGATATCACCCTGATCGACCTTTTAACGGACAATTCCGGGGATCAGACCGACAACCTGTTCGTTTTGCACTGGCTGTTCGGTACCATGCAAGGGACAATGAACCCCGCCAGCATGTTTTCACAACTGTCTGACGGTATTTTCAGCCAGGGAACTTATACTTCGACTGTTGTTCTGACAATGACCGAAATACCCTAACGATCTTTTTCTTCATAACTTAAAAGGAAATA
Source organism: Bacteroidales bacterium (assembly GCA_017991835.1). Lineage (GTDB taxonomy): Bacteria > Bacteroidota > Bacteroidia > Bacteroidales > JAGOPY01 > JAGOPY01. The sequence continues at coordinate 43,599 of JAGOPY010000013.1, forward strand.
AACTATTAAATGTTAACATCTTAATAGTTCTATTTCCTTTTTTTATTGAGGATTACGATTATCTTTGGAAGAATGGACAAACTTTTTAAAATAAGGCTCTTAACTACTCTGCTGACAGGGTTCTCCGCTATTTATGCGTTCTCCCAGGAAACCCCGATGCTGATCAGTACAGAGGCTAAACTCGATAATGTGTTGTTATTGAAGATGACGCCGGAGAAATATGTCGAATTTACCATTAAAAAGATCAATGAGAATCTTTACCAGATAACGGATCAGCCGGACGATGTGATGTTCAGCGTCGAATCGACCGGCAACTGGAACCTTTCCATTTCTGCGGAGGATCCCTATTTTACCGGAGTTAGCGATTCTTCACACAAGATTCCCGTCGATTTTATCGGGCTGTTTGTTGAAAACATAGGCTCTAACTGGGATAACGGCCTTTTCTCCAACATGGCGAATGCAACCAAAGACACGGTGGTCAGCCTGTCGCCCGATAAAACCAGTTTGCTCGAGGCAGGCGTCAGGGGAAATGTCGGCGGATCGCTTCAAAACGCATTTATCCTCCGGTGGAAGTTCTTTTACGAGGACGCGGCCCTGAAGACCAGGAAATTCACCGATTACATCATTGAAGACGACACATACAAGGTGGGGTATTATATCACTTTATCGGAAAGTACCGCAAACAGTAAGATTGATCAATAAAATCCCTGCATAGGGGCCGGCAGAGACCGGTAATTTATCCGCTATAAAAACTGAAACTTGACTTTAAGATACTCATTTTTTCAGGGCTCCTGTTCATATCGGGGAAAAGCCTGATCTCACAAGCCCGGCAGCCTGACGGAGGACAGGCTGGCGCCTCCCTTTCCACTTCATTCATCAAACCCAATGTCGGCCTGAAAAGCGGCGCCCTTAGCTTTAATGTGATCCGTATCAGAAACCTTTCCGATTCTGCTATCCGGATCAAACCGGTAATCATGCTCCCCGACGGCTGGCTCTCCTTTACCACACCCGTTAATGATACGCTGATCGGAGCCAACGACTCCATCTCCATCCCGATCCGTTTTCAACTCCCCGAAAAAGTCAGTTCCGAAATAAGCCACGACATCGCTTTCCGGGCCTACTCCATGCAAAATAAACTCCTTTCGGAAACACATTGTACGGTCAAACCGGAGGCTTTTCACAAATGGGACGTTACACTTCCGGATAACCGCGTATTCTTTTATCCGCGTAACAACAATTCTGATTTTACCATTTTCATTGAAAATAAGGGCAATACAGACGAGCAGATTGATCTTAATATCATTACCGACCGAAAAGTGGAACTGGTCAGTACCGGAGCATGGCAACCCGGCCAGCCTATAAATATAAAACCGTTCCAGGACACGACCCTGAAGCTGAACGCCAAATATATCAATGATGACCAGCGGGTATTTGACCTGAGCAAGATACAGGTAATCGCCGAAGCGGGCGAGGCTAAATTCAACCAGTCGTTCATGATCGAAAAATACAATGACACGTATGCACCGCTCATCGTCGACAGGGCTCTCCCCCACCAGGTAGAATTCGGGATCAGAACGTTCACAGGCAACCAGGAATTCCTTCCGTTCATCAAAGCCAGAGGAATAGCGACAATAAAGAGCAACAGCTCATTTACATACAATTTCAACTATTATGCTGTTACAGGAAAAGAGAATATCATCAGTAACAGTTATTATAATTTCCTGTATAAATGGAAATCGCTTAAAGTGGGGCTGGGGGCCTTCAGCTCTCAACTCGGACGAAACCTGTATACCCGGAATGGGATAATGGCTTCCAACATCCTGAAATTATCAGATCATCTCAACATGGAAGTATTTCTCAGTCAAAGTTTCCTGGTTCCGAAAACGAGCATTGCCAGCGGATTCACTTATGAGAAAAAGAAACTGGAACTGCGCGGTTCGCTGGCTTATGATATGGATAAAGACAAAGGGATCAACACAGGCTCTGCAATGGTCCAGTCGGGCCTCATCAAAATTTTCAAGGACCATGACTTCACTTTCAGCCTCTATGGATACCATGAAACCCACGACGTGACCAACGATTACACGCTGGCCGGAGTTGCCTGGGATATCAACTATTTTGCAAAGATAGGCGACATGGTATCGGTCCAGGTCACCAACAATTACGGCTCACCCAATATACCGGGCCCTCAGATGGGCCTTCTGAACTTTAACGCCAATGCCATTCTAATGTTAACTAACCGTCGAAACTATTTCTCGGTGCAATACCTGAACAGCTCAAGGAAGTATCATATTTACAATTTTGAAGGGGAAAAGCTGCCGAACATCTCATTATATGACCAGTACGCCAACCTGCTTTTTCATTCCAGTAACAATTCCAACCATACGTGGGAAGCAGGCCCCAGCATCGAAGCATACCATTCGTACCGGCCTCCGCTTACTGCGGGCGGAGCAGATGCCGAATACCATGCCCAGAAGGTCCGGTTCGAGTACAAGTCGGTTATTGCACGGGCTTTGATGCTGAACATGAAAACCGGCATCAGCCGTATCAATCATATTGAAACGGATACGCTGACTTACCAGCGTTACGATTTCCACCTGATGGGAGGTTACAATTTCGGCCGGGGTTACAGCATTTCCTTCAGCTATGACTACGGGCCGATGGTGAACAACGGGCTATACCAGTTTGCCGGTGATATTAAAAACCACAGTTTCAATATCAGCCCCAGCATGATGAAATCGTATTTCAAAGATAGGATTAACCTGACCGTTTTCTCCAATTTCATCTACAGGATGGATCTGGGTTACATTTCCGTAAACGTAAATCCCAAAATCGAGGCATATTTATTCAACGATTGGTATGCGGTGGCCAGTGGCACCTATCACTTTACCCAGCAGGAATATACCGACCAGACTACGCGGAATTCTTATGTTTATGCCGAAGTATCGATCCGGAAGAGGTTCGGAAAATCGGACTTCAACAAATGGCAGAAGCACACCCGAAGGTTGAAAGTGGTAATGTTCAAAGACGACAATGGAAACGGAACCAAGGAAGACAATGAACAGGGCATTCCGTTCGTCAAGACCAGGCTGAAGCTCACCAATACCGACAATCCGTATGTCAGCACTCAATTCCCGGTGGATATCATTCTTCTTTCGAATAAAGCGGGAGCGGTGAATTACAACAAATTACCCAGGGGATTTTACGAACTGGCCGTCACTCCGCTGACGGATATGAAGGAATATTTTTACGTGAACCGCAGCGCCGAGAAACTCGAACTGATCAAGAATGCCACCTATTATGTCCCGTTCCAGAAGGCCAGCAAGATCAGCGGAAAGATAACGGTTCAGCGCCAGAAGTTCATCAAGACCGGGGAAGAGTCGCTGGACCTGACAAATATCAAAGTGACCGCCTATAATAAGCAGGGGAACAGCTACTCTTCATTCACGCTGTCGGACGGCAGCTTTACGATCTATGTCCCTGACAACAACAGTTATTATCTCAGGATGGGGAATGTTTTCGGCAGCAACTTCAGGATTACGCAAAACGATATCAACGTGGATGTGGCTGGAGGGAAAGTGCCAGAAGTGGTATTCAACGTAGTAGAGAACAGCCGCCAGGTCAGGTTCAAGGGGGCCAAGCCGGCGGTTACCGACACTGCCCAGGCGGAGCCGCTTAAGATCAAGGTGTTGCATGGCAAGTTCTATGAAAACTCCAAAGAAGCAGCGGTTAACAAGAATGCCGTTCCGGTATTCAATATCCCGGAAGCCGCGGTCCAGGAAGAACCGATAATCCCGGGAAATTTCTATGTCGTAACTGGGTCGGATTCTACCCGGACACAGGCTGTAAAGATCAAGCGGATTATGGATGAGAACGGCCTGGATGCACGCCTCGGATATAATGAATCCGAAGGCATGTATTACATCTTCACCGGATATTATCCCAATAAAGGGGATGCGAAGGATGAACTGGAAAGGTTGAAGGCGGCGGGCATGGCTGATGTGGAGATCATTAAATTCCAGGAATAATCCTATTGCTTCCCTTGATTTTTATTAAAAATCACAACTTTTCTCAGGAAATAGAATCCATTCCGCATTTTTTGCATTTCTGCAAATTTGAAAGTTAATTATTAGATATAGTTCGTTTCTTCCCGGACAAAGGCCATAAGGATCAATTTCCCTGATCGGACCGGCTGATTTAATATTGTGATTGAATTTCAACATATTAAATCGAAGAACATGAGAACCAGGAAATTTAATTCAACGATAAACCGTCGATAGGCCAGCAGTTTCATCTTAGCCCTGTTGTTATCGATTATATGTGCCGGTAAAATATTGAATAAAAAGTGACTTTCGGACTTATGGTTTTTCTTTAAAATAAATCAGCTAAAGAATAAAAAAATGAATCCGGCTCAAAACATAGTGATTGCATTGTTCCTGACGATCCAGCTGGGAATCGGGGAGAACCGGATTTATATCAAACCTTCGGTTTTTACATTGCCGGAGATTATTTTCACTAACCAGGCCAATTACGAGCTTTCAAAGAAGAAAAAGATTCCCAGGACAGATCCTCCGGCTATCAGGATTTATCACAAATATAATGCTCATCATCCGGAAAAATCGTTCCAGGTTAAGGTTACAATGCCTGATCTGGTGGCTGTTTTTCATCGCGGAAATGGCCTGGATAACTATAATAAGAAAATAAAATGAAAACCAGACAGACAGCATTGATAACGGGAGCCACGAGCGGGATCGGGAAGGCTTTTGCTGTCTGTTATGCCGGTATGGGATACGACCTGATGGTCACCGGGAGGAGGATGGACAGGCTGGAACAGCTTTGTTCGGAATTATCCCGGGAATACGGGATCAGGGCTGAAGCGGTCAAAGCCGAGTTGTCGGAGGAAGAAGACATGGAGAGGCTGCTGGAAGTGATTAAGCGACGGGACAATATCGGAATTCTGGTCAACAATGCCGGTTTTGGTTCAGGGATTGATTTTTACCAAAACAGTCTGGAAGAGCACCTGAAAATGCTGGATGTGCACGTAAAGGCATCGATAAGGCTCATATATGCAGTATTGCCTCAGATGAGGATGAGAAAGGAGGGGGTGATCATCAATGTCTCGTCGCTGGGGGCTTTCATGCCGGCGCCGGGAAGTTCGATGTATTCTGCCACCAAGCTGTTCCTGGCCAGTTTCTCTGAATCGCTGAATATGGAGGTCAGGCGGCAGGGTATAAAGGTCCGGTGTGTTTGTCCCGGGTTTACCCATACCGAATTCCATGAACGCCGGGCTCAGGGCAAGATCAGGGCGGGCGGCAAGCTGATGTGGATGGAGGCGGATGACGTTGTAAGAAAAACGATCAGATCGCTGAAAAAGAATAAGATAGTGGTAGTGCCGGGAATCATCAACCGGTTATTGATTGCTGTGACGAGCATCCTCCCACGCCGGTTGTATTATCATATCATGGAAAGGTCAGGAAAGGCCAAGGTCGGTCCGGGCTTTATCGATCGTATGAAGCAACTTGTTGAAAAACCGGTTTCGTTCTTTTTCACCACTCACACTGATCAGGTTTGATTTTTTCATCAGCTGCCGCATATGTTGCTCGACATTGGTACAGAAGGCCGTATCCTGGGTTACGAGCAGGCTGATCACGTCGAAGGTCAGGTAAGTTGCCATATGGTCGCCGACACGCACCCAGATCGAATTATCGTTCAGCACCACCTCATTTTCGTACATCATGAACGTATTCGGAATCCCCTCTGCAGGCATCCCGTAATGGAATTTAAAACCCATCTCAGCCTGCTTCCGGATATGGAGAACCCATTTTTCAAGTTTATCTACAAGGTTCAAGATATCCTCTTTTTTCTCAAAATATCCTGATATCCAGTAGTACTCAATCTGCCTCATCAGGATTCGGAAAGTATCCTCATTCCATATCTCGGTGGTAGGGATTTTAATGGCCGACCTGAGAATATCATTTCCGATTTCCACGATTTCGGGATTGAGATCATCCAGGCGAAGCAATTTATTTTCATATTCCGGAAAATTGAAGATCGTCTTCTCCCAGAAAAAAAATTTAAAAGCAGCGATCTCGGGGAAATGGAAATAATGGAACACCGGAGGATCTTTGGACCAGGGGTGGATTTCCACGATCATTCCTGGGCAAAGATGAACGGTAAACTTCCAATGGAGACAGGACTATATCCGTACTTTTCTGGAGAGAGATATTCCCCAGTTGGGAATTTCTATCCCGGCGGTTTCATTGAGAAGATTCTGGACCATGCTGGCCCATTACCATGGAAATATCTGGAACGGTTCTGAATTTGCACACTCCATAGGGACTACCGAACCAACAGCCAGAAGATACCTTGATATTCATTCCGGCGCTTTTGTAGTTAATCAATTACAGCCATGGCATGAAAATCTAAAAAAAAGGCAGGTAAAATCACCCAAAGTTTACATCAGGGACTCAGTTTTACTTCTGGGCCACTCACGCCGGGGGAGAAATTGATCTGCTTTCAATACTCAACGGCATTAAAACAGGATTTGAGATCAAATACACTGATGCACCGAAAGTGACCAAATCAATGCTCCTTGCAATCGAAGATCTTTCCCTGGAAAGGATATTTATTATTTACCCGGGTGAGAAAGATTATGCGCTGCATGATAAAATTCAGGTGAAGGCTGCGAAGAATATCTGGTCGCTTGATGTAGGTCATTACTGATAAAACCGCTGGACAGTTGGGCAGTCGGGCATAAAAAGAAATTTTTTGATCAATATATTAACCATTTTATTATTATTTTTGGTTTATAATTTGATCAAAAATGAATACTCTTTATGAAATTTCTGACAAGCTCAAAGCATCGGTAAAGACTGATTTTACAAGGAATATATTAGAAAAGCTTGATGAACCAGACAGGCTTATTGGAATCAAAGGGGCACGAGGAATTGGCAAAACCACGCTGTTGCTTCAATATCTGAAACTGCGACTCCAGGATCAGAATGCGCTTTATATTTCGCTGGATGATCTATATTTTACCGAGAATACTTTCCTGGAAACAGCCGATACATTTGTAAAAAATGGAGGAAATTGTATCCTGGTTGACGAGGTGCACCATTATGAGAATTGGGCAAAAGAGGTGAAAAATGCCTATGACAGGTATCCTGAACTTAAGATCATTTTTACCGGTTCATCGATGCTTCGTATGGAGTCATCCAAAGGAGACCTTTCCCGCAGGGCAGTAATTTACACTATGCAAGGATTGTCATTCAGGGAATTTATTCACTATTCAGAAGGCATAAATTTTCCTGTTTTTTCTCTATCTAATGTTCTTAATGATCACAGGAAACTGGCGGAATCGGTCTGGAAAAAAATCAAACCGATCCGTAAATTTAACGAATACTTGCAGTACGGTTACCTTCCATTTGCATCAGAGAACATCAACACCTATCACCTGAGGTTAAAGGAAATAGTCAACACCATCCTGGAAGCCGATCTTCCTTACATGGCGGAGATCGACTATTCTAAAATAGACAAAATCAAGCAGTTACTTTACATTATCAGCCGCAGTGTCCCTTTTAAACCGAATATCGTTAAGCTTTCCGAAAGAACCGGCATTGCACGCAACACCCTCAAGCACTATCTTCATTATCTTGAGGATGCCGGATTGATTCATTTACTTCACCGCAGTTCGAAAGGAATCAGCATGCTGACAAAACCCGAAAAGATTTATCTATCCAACCCAAACCTGATGGTTGCCATTGGAATGTCGGGTGCGGAAAAAGGTAATATAAGGGAAACTTTTTTACTCAACCAGTTATCAGATGCACACCAGGTCAGCAATACGAAACAAGGTGATTTCTTTGTCGATGACCAGGTCATTATTGAAGTCGGTGGAAAAAACAAAGGCCAAAGCCAGATTAAAGATCTCAAAAATGCATTCCTGGCCCTGGATGATATTGAAACCGGATATGGCAACCAGATTCCATTGTGGTTATTTGGATTCCTTTATTAATCTCTCCTAAAATATCCCCCGAAATGCGTATTGACATCGCCGGCGGGGAGGAGTAAATTTGTGAGTCGTTGGCCTGTCCTGGAGGCGAAGTCCGACTACTGACGACCGGTGCAGGGAAGATCGTGAAATTTTAGCTTTACGTGTCGATCGTCACTTCCGCGAATAATCCAGAACGGCTTTCTCAATCCTTTTCTTCACATCGGCCCATTTTAATTTAGGATTCTCCATTAATACCGGCCAATCACCAAGGTCAACATCCTTAAAATAGATGAGACTCTTGAGAATAAAAGTGGTGTTTTCCTGGTTGTATTTCTTCTGATAAAATTCCAGCATTCTTCCCAGGTCATACTTTTCAAGAAGATAAAAAATATCGATGAAATCTTTTGACCGATGCCCGCTGGTCGAAATGGCATTGAGCTTCATGGCTATAATATCAGGAATTGACAGAAGGTTGATATCACTGATAACATCCGGTTCTGCTATCAGAGGATAACGATGGGCCAGTATATCTACATTGATATTTTCAATTTGACCTTTAAGGGTGTTTGAAGAAGAAAAAAACAACTGGTAGGAATAATCCTGGTGGATCTTTTCCAGCAAATCAGTACCTTCAAAATTAAAATTCGAAAAAAGATCAATGTCTATCGATTTCCTGTGATTAAGAGACAAAGCAAGCGCTGTTCCGCCGACCAGGTAAAATCCATTCAGATAAGGCTTGTCCTGCAAAGATCTTATGAGTTCCAGAACTGTGGTGTCGACTGCTTTACCCGGTGACATCGGAATGATTTTAAAGGTATTTGAAAAAAACGGGAAACAAAGTTCAGTGTTTTCGGATCAATATAAGGAAGGGTACACAATTCTTCAATGACTTTATCCTTTCCGTAATAACTGATCAGCAGGTTCATTTCCTTCACTTCGCCAAGGGTAAAGACCCTTTGGATGATCAGACGGCAATACTTTTCGGAGTCCAGGGCTGACCGATCAACATCCCAGAAATATTGAGGTTTAAGATGGGTGAGTATGGACTGTTGCGTTATCATTTGTTGATTACCCGATAATCAAAGATACGGAAAATAGCATCTGGAACCACAAATATCCCCCGAAATACGTATTGCATTCAGCTTGTTTTCAATTTAACTTTGTGAAATGTCCGAGCAGCCGCAGAAAATAAAAGTCGCCATTGTCGAGGATGATAAAGAGATGAGAGAAGGGCTCGAATCAATCGTAAAATTCCACCCCGGACTCGAGTTCCTCTCCTCCTACCCTTCCGCCGAAGAAGCACTGGCAAAGATTTCCGACGAAATTCCCGATATCGTACTGATGGATATTCACCTTCCCGGAATATCGGGGATTGAATGTGTAAGGCAGCTCAAGCCGGTCGTTCCCCACACCCAGTTCATGATGTGCACCGTTTACGAGGATTATGAAAACATATTCGATTCGCTCTGCGCCGGCGCCACCGGGTACCTGCTGAAGAACAGCCCTCCGGGCCAGATTGCCGATAAGCTGTTCATCAGTTTTGAAACGGTCAGGACGCATATTCACAACATTTTTGTGAAACTCCATGTGCAGTCGCGGACAGAAGCGGTGAACAAGGTGTTCGGGAGATAGTGTTATGTATTGAGGATTAAGGGTTAAGGGTTAAGTAGTCAGTGCGATGACCTCTTTTCAGATCCTAAGCAACCATTTATAAACCGGCATGATCAATATCCGGTTTCCGTTGACACTCAGGTTTTCTTCTGTATCATCAGTCAGAATAATACCTTCCGAAAGGTTATAACTATCCATTGCTTCCAGTAAGCCCTTTATTTCCCTGTCCCTGGTTTCATTAGCGGTCATGGAATAGGTTACCTGGACAGCGCCTGTGATGCTATTTCCATCACGGAGGACAAAATCGCACTCTCCTTTCCCTTTATAATAAAACACCTCCTCGCCTCTTCTTTGCAGTTCTATAAACACAAGGTTTTCAAGCATTCTTCCCTTATCTTCCGAAAACATAAATCCAAGCTTACGAATCAGCGCATTATCAATGAAATAGATCTTCCTGGCATTGTGCAGTTGTTTCCTGGCAGAATAATCAAATTTATTCACAGCAAATAACAGAAATGTATCCTGAATATAATCGAGATAGTTTTTTACCGTTGTGGCATTTTTCAGTCCTATTGATGCTGCAAGCCTGTTATTTGAATATGGCCGGGATACATTGCTGGCCAGTAAATAAATCAGTTCTTTCAGTTCCCTCTCACTGGTCAGATTATGTTTTGCCATGATATCCCGGTAGAGGATACTTTCGTACAATGATTTCAGGTAATTATCATCTTCATATTTAAGGTAATATGGAAATCCTCCTGTTTTAAGATATTCATTGAACAACCGTTTGATTCCCGCTTTCTCGCCAGTAGAATAAATATTGTCGATTCCCGTCTTAATATTGTTGAAATCCAGAAATTCCCTGAAGGAAAATGGAAATAGTTCGTGTTTCAGAAATCGTCCGGTCAGATGAGTACCAAGGTCCCTGCTGAGCATTGTTGCATTTGAACCTGTAATGAATACCTTGTTTCCATAATCGTGAAGCCGTCTTACAAACCTTTCCCAACCTTTAACATTTTGAATCTCATCAAACCAGAAAGTTTTTTGCTGCCCGAACAGTTCAATAAAAGTTTCATGAAGAAGCTGGAAATTTTCTACTTTGAAGTTCAGTAGCCTCTCGTCGTCGAAATTCATATAATAATCCTTTTCCGAATAGCCTGACCTGATCTGGTGTAGCAAGGTAGATTTACCGCAACGCCTTATACCCGAAATAACCACTATATCTTCCCCTTTCAGCAATGTTTCCGGTACGTTTCTACTGGTGAATGACTCACTCCAGGTGAGCGTAAGCTGGTCAGCAATGACAGTTTTTAAAAGGTCTCTCATTTGGTTTGTATTTTATACAAATGTATTTTATTTCTATTCATAATGCAAATATTTCTATTTATATTTCTATTATTATTAGAAGTTAATTCATTATCATTTGCTAAAATTTGGAATTGAAAGACAAAAATACGGGAGGAGCAAATAAGCTGGAACTCCGGATCTGATGTGATCGATATCTATGACTCGTACACAGATACCTGGTCTGTCGAGCATATGACGAATCCCCTGGTCATGCATGCCTGTGCCGGGGCAGAGGATCACTTTCTGGTGGCCGGCGGGCTTGTTTATGAGGATCCCGATTCACTTTACCTGACTTCCAAAGTCGAGATTTTCACAGATCCCGATTGTTCGGTTGGGATCGGTCCGGAACAGGAAACTGGCAGTCGTCAGTCGTCGGTCGTCAGTTATCCGAATCCAACCCATGGGATGGTCGATTTTCGATGGTCGATGGAAAATGGACAATGGACAATCCTGAAGGTCCTCAACGCCCAGGAGCAGGAAGTTGCAGTGGTGTTTGATGGGGAGCTGCCTGCCGGGGAGCACACGGTGCGGTGGGATGCGAGTGCGCTGCCGGCAGGAATCTATTACTATCGAACATCGAACATCGAACATCGACAATCGACAATGGGAAAGATTGTGAAATACTGAAGGCGATTTCTTCACATAGCCTTAGAAATAATACTTCTTTAACCAGATGGCGTATAGCGGATCGAGGAGAATGGCTTTCCCTTCATGTTCATCGATTATCTCCTTGCTGATCAGCGCTTTCCTGATCCTGATAACGTTGGCGGATGTGCCGAGTTGATACCTGTCAATATTTTCCATCGACGTATAACGGGTATGCCCGTCAAGGATCATCTTTAAAAAATTCACATAGGAAGTGGTCAGATCTTCCGTGATATTCTGAAATAATAGGCTCATCTGTAATACAAGATTGTCCAATGCTTCATCAATGATACCGATTGTAACGGCTTTTTCGGTCCTGAGCCAGGTTTGCAGTGCCAGTTGCTGCACATAGTAGGGATGGCATTCGGTCAATGTTGCAATCCTTTCTGCCTGCTCACGATCAATGTCTTTTCCCGTCGATTTGAACCGTTCTTGTATAAAGGGTATCCAGTAATCGATGGAAATCTTCGGCAGGAACATCATGTCTCCGAATCTGTAAAAAGGCATGGATGGAGAAGTAAATACATCGAGCAGCATATGGCGTTTGCTCCCGTAAATACAATACGAAGCCATCTGATGCTTTTGCCAGTGCGACCGGAGCTTTTTCTGAAAGGCCAGTGGATTTTCATAAAAGGCGATGTTCTGAAACTCATCCAGGCAGATGACTATTTTGCGATTTTTTGCAACGGCAATATTCTCAGCCAGATTGAGGATCTCATCCGGTTGTTTCTTTATCTCAGCCCAATCAAGGCTAAGGGAGAATTCATGATGGGCATCCGGGGAAAAACTGATCCTTGGAACCCACTCCTTCATAAACTCCTTAATATTACTCATGATCTCTTCCATCCGTCCTGATGTAGCCCGGATCACACTTTCAGCCAGGCATTTGTAAAAATCCTCCTCACTCCGGATATTAAAAAGATCAATAAATACCATGATAGGCGCATGTTCTGCTTTCTTAGCCTCCTGGGCAGATTTATGTACAAGCGAAGATTTGCCCCACCTGCGCGGAGAAATCAGAATGGTATTGGTCCCTGACCGGAAATTCTGAATAAGCCTTTGTTGTTCAGCCTCCCGGTCTGTGAAGTTTTCACCTGTGGCGAGCTTTCCAAATATAAAAGGAGTGTCCATAATTATAATTTTAATCAAAGATAAGTAATTATTTTGTAACTAATCTTTTTGTTAGTTAATAGTTGCGTACTGATGTTGGAACACTGGAATCCCAAGAATCCCCGGAAATACGTATTGATTTCGATGGCGGGGAGAGGTAATTTTGCAGGTAGTCGGTTGTCAGTCGTCAGTTATCCGAGTCCATCCCATGGGAAAGATCGTGAAATATTAAGAATATCGTTTTCTTAAATGGCCAAGATGATGAACCTACGTAATATTCCGTGATCATTCGTTGTATTCGTTTCATTCGTGTTCACTCTATTGACAGCACACGAATGGCGCGAATGCAACGGATCTTCACGAATGTGTTATAACTGAACCTATACTTTCATCTTCAATAAGTAAGAATCTCCTGCAATCCTTTCTTTATGATCTCGAGCTGTTGTTTGGTTATCTCTCCGATCTTACTGATCATCCTTTCACGGGCTATCGTCCTGACCTGGAAAGTGATGATCTCGGAGTCGTCGTCAAGCCTGTTAATATCATCTTTTTTAAAGACCAGGCAACCGGCGTAATGCTTTATTTTTGACGTAAGCGGACAAATAATGCCTATTCCCAGGTTATCGTTCATGGCATTGCCGCTGATAACCACCACCGGCTGTATTCCCTGCTGTTCGCTTCCCTTGACCGGGTTAAGATCGGCCATCCATATTTCCCGCTGTTTCATGGTTCATCAAGGATCTTGAGATAATCTGCCAATCCTTCTGCTGCCATTGCACCCATTTCCGGATCTCCGGCAGCTTTTCTAAAAGAATGGATATATTCCGCCTGTTTGAGTCTTTCAAAATAAGCCTTCAGGGCTTGTTCCATGATCCTGTTCCGGGGCACCTTAAACTTCTCCGCATAGGCTTCCAGCGATTGCCAGATCTCTGCCGGAAGGGTGCTGGTGAAAGTAATTGGTTTCATATAAATATTTTGTTACAAATATAATCAATATTTATAATTTATACGCATAAATGAAAAATGAAAAAAGTAAAACGGAACATGTTTTTATCCCTTTTATCCTTATATTTGGGAATAATTCCTTTCGCCATGAAAAACTTCCTGTTAACCCTGGCACTGGTTCTGTTCTCGTTATCAGTCTATTCACAGTGGTACCAGCACACTGATATCCCTGTTAGTACAAATCTCTCCGGGATTACCTTTATCGATTCCTTTCACGGGTGGATCCTCGGGGATTCAGGAACAATTCTTCATACGAACGACGGCGGGAGCACCTGGGAGATTCAATATTGCCCGGTTGGAGTTTCATTTGGTGACATTTCCATGATCGACAGCCTCAATGGCTGGATTGTCGGTCATGGCCCCGACACGAGCGGGTACATCTTAAAAACGACTGACGGTGGTACAAATTGGATCCTTCAGGATGTTTCGCTACACAACCTTCAGGATGTTTGCTTTACGGATTCGCTGCATGGCTGGATGATCGGTGAATCCGGCGAAAGGCTGCCCTGCATGTTGAGATCGACCTTTGACGGCGGGGCGACCTGGTCAGAGGCTATTATTAATGAGGTTCAGATCCCATATGACGTTATTTTCACGGATTCGATGACAGGGTTTATCGGCGGCACTTACCACAATGGAAGCGATTTATGCGCCAGGATCATTAAAACCACCGATGGAGGGGCAACCTGGCAGGTGAAATTAAACTGGTGCTCAGATCCTTTCTGCTTTTACAACGACATGGCATTTGCAAACGATTCGGTTGGCTGGCTTGTTGGCGAGAGCTGGATTGAAGGCATTCACGGGGCTGAAGCAGACTTCGGCTTTATAATGGCTACCCAGGACGGCGGAGAAACCTGGCATGAAATCTTCTCCGATGAAATCTTCCCGGTTGAGGCCTGTCTGCTGTCGGATCAATCCGGATGGGCGGTTGGCGGTGACGGATTTTTTATGTATACCGGCAATGGCGGAAATACCTGGGACATGATGAACCTACCTCCGGAAGAGAGTCTGTATGATATTTTCTTTATCGATGATGATACCGGCTGGGCGGTCGGGACCTATGGAACGGTTATGTACACAAACAATAACGGGACAATGGAGGTGCCGGAGGTGCCGGATGATCCGACAGTGTTGAAAGCCGTTCCAAATCCCGCGCACGGGGAATTAACGATGAACTTCACCGTGGATAAAGGAGGCCCTGCAACCGTTGAACTGGTTGACCTGTCGGGAAGGACCGTTGTGCAAATGCCCGGCAAAATGCTGTTCGACGGTCCGAACCGGTTGACCCTCCAGTGGGGAAATGAGGTTACGCCGGGTATTTATTTCCTGAGAATCGTCTCCGCTTCAGGCATTCTGACCGGAAAGATCCTTGTTGAATAGGGTCTTCTGATCTATTTTAAAGGCTTCACAGATCAAACTTCAGCACGAGGGCCGTCCGGTTCGTGTTATAGATCTTCAGGTAAGGCCAGTTGCCTGATGGGTCGGAAAAGGTATAATACGTAATCGAATCGTCTATCCGGCCGTGGCCGCCGAACGCTTTGCTGTCGGAATTCAGTATGATCCGGTATTCTCCGTGGCGGGGCACCGGGAAAGCATAATCAGCAATGGAATGCGTCGGGTGGAAATTAAAAACGAAGATCAGCCCCTGCCTTTCGAAAACGATCGTTTTGTTGGCTTCGTCCATATTAAGCTGGTTGCCGAACAGCGATGTCATCACCTGGTGCTCTTTCATGATCCTGATCATTTCCCTGTCGAATGCCGCCAGGTACTGGTATTTCAGGTCGGGGCTGTCGACGAGCGACCACTGCCTGCGGGCATATTTATAACTCCATCCGTTGCCTTCTCTCGGGAAGTCGATCCACTCCGGATGGCCGAACTCATTGCCCATGAAGTTCATGTAGGCCTGACCTCCCAGGGCGATGGTGAAGAGCCGGATCATTTTGTGCAGCGCCATACCCCGGTCGATGACCAGGTCAGGGTCGTCCTTATGCATATGCCAGTACATCTCCTTATCCATCAGGCGGAATGCGATGGTTTTATCGCCCACCAGCGCCTGGTCGTGCGATTCGGCATAGGTTACGGTTTTCACGTGCGGCAGGCGGTCGTTGAGCACGTGCCACATTTCGTGGATGCTCCAGTCTTCGTCGCGGTATTCTTTCAGGTATTTGATCCAGAAATCGGGGATACCCATTCCGAGGCGGTAGTCAAAACCAAGTCCGCCTTCGTCAACAGGGAAGGTGAGGCCGGGCATTCCGGTCACATCTTCTGCAATGGAGACTGCAGCCGGGTTAAGCTTATGTATCAGGGTATTGGCCAGTTGCAGATAAGTCAGCGCATCCCATTCCACTCCCTGGCGGAAGTATTTATCACGCGAATCGATAATTTCAAGCCCGTGATGATAGTACATCATCGAGCCGACCCCATCGAACCGGAAGCCGTCGAAATGGAACTCTTCCATCCAGTATTTGAGGTTAGAAAGCAGAAAGCGCAGTACTTCCGTTTTACCATAATCAAAAATCTTGGAGTCCCACTGCGGGTGCTCTCCTCTCCCTCCCGGGTGAAAATATTGTGCATCGGAACCATCGAATTCATTCAATCCTTCGACAACATTTTTCACCGTATGAGAATGGACCACGTCGAGGATCACGGCAATACCCATTTGATGAGCTGTTTTGATAAGCTTTTTAAGCTCTTCCGGCGTCCCGAAACGGGATGAAGGGGCGAAGAAATTGGATACATGGTACCCGAAAGAGCCATAATAAGGATGCTCCTGGATGGCCATGAGCTGGATGGAATTATAGCCGGCGTTTTTGATCCTTGGCAGGATGGATTCCGTGAATTCATCATACGTTCCGATGCCTTCCTTCTCCTGTGCCATGCCCACGTGGCCTTCATAGATACAGAGCTCACCCAGCCGGCTGCCATCAAACCGGTCGCCGGACCAGTCGAACGGCTCCGGAAACCAGAGCTGGCCTGAGAAATTTTTAGTGTCGTCATCCTGCACGGCCCGGCGGATATAGGCCGGAATGCGGTAGCGCAATCCTTTTGCCGAATCGACCAGCACCTTGATCTTAGTGCCATGGAGGAAGGAATCCTGGTAAGTATTCCTGTCGAGGAAAATCTCCCAGGTGCCAAAATCATTTTTTGCGAGCGGATGAGAAAAGCGCTCCCATTTGTTAAAATCACCGGTCAGGTATAGTCCGGATGCCTGTGGTGCCCATTCCCGGTAAATCCAACCATCTCTTTCCTCATCAAAATTAATCCCGAAATAACGGTGTCCATCCGCAAATCTTTCCAGGCTTATATAATCTTTAGCAATACCTTCAAGCCTGTTCCTGAAGCGGTTATACCTGTCTTCGATATCCTGCCTGCTGGGCTCAAGCCAGGGATCGGTTTCGATGAGTTTAAGAGTCATACAAGGATTTTGAATTGGATAAAGATAGAAAGATTAGTTCAAAGTTCAAAGTTCAAAGTTCAAAGTTTAAAGTTCAAAGTTCAAAGTTTATAGTTTAAGCAGATACTATTATCTTTAACCCTGAAATCCAAATCAGACTCACATGAAAAGCTTAAGACTCATTACACTATTTTTAATCCTGGGTCTTCATTTCTCAGGTATTTCGCAGGTTTCCCGCGAATGGACAGTCGTCGCCTCCTACCCTATTCCGGGTAAAGCCAGCGGCCTGGCATGGGATGGCACCTATCTTTACAGCGGACTTTATTCCTCTCCCGGTGACGATAACCTGGTCTACCGCATTGATCCATCGGACGGGACATACAATCTTCAGTGTGCAGGGCCATTTGTACAGGCCTATGGATTGACATTTGACGGAACTTACCTTTGGACCACCGACCATCCGAGTTCTTCGCAGCCCGCCAATGCGATCTGTTTCGACATGTCGGGCAACCAGGTCACTACATTTGCCCTACCGGCAACGTACATGTCGGGCATCGCCTGGGATAACAACCGTTTCTGGGCCTGTGCCTATTATAATCCTGACGGAATGACCTATAAGCTGAATTCGACCGGCGGGATCATTACTCAATTTCCTTCACCCAACCTGCAGCCATGGGATATCTGCAGGCAGAATGAGTTTCTGTGGGTTGCCGATTACAATGCTAACATGCTTTATAAGACCGATACCCTGGGAAACACCCTGGAGAGTCATCCTTCCGTGGGATTAAAGCCCTCCGGCGTGGTTTATGACGGGCAATTCCTATGGTATTGCGACGGTGAACTGCAGGCTCAAAGTACTTTATATAAAATTGACCTGGGAGGATCAGGAACCCCTGAAATATTTTTGCCTGAAAATGAACACGATTATGGAATTGTAACGATCGGTGAATCATCAACCTGGAACATGAATGTCGAGAACACCGGAGATGGCGATTTGGTCATCACCGGTCTTCTTATCCCGGATGCAGCGCCAGTTTTCACGACATTCACACCGCCCCAGACGATCATCCCCGGGCACTCCATTTCCATTCCCCTAACCTACCAGCCTGCGGAACCAATCCCCCTGAACACTGAAATCACAGTCGTTTCAACAGATCCTGTTGATCCGGAGGTGCCGGTGTATCTCACCGGCAATGCGGTTTTAAATGGCCCACACCTGCTGGCTTCGGAAACTACTCATGATTACGGTACAGTCAGGATGGAAGCCTGGACCCGCTGGTTCCTTTACATCAGTAATAATGGCAGCGGAACATTGACAGTCGGTTCAATAAACATCACTTCTGAAAATTTTATTCTCGACGGCGGAACGGTATTTCCGTTGAATATATCCAGCCTGGACACTGCCCGGGTTGGCGTATGGTTCAATCCCGAAAATGATATCCAGTATGCAGGCTCGATGGAGATTACTCATAATGGAACGAATGAAAATCCATATATTATCGACCTGGCGGGTGCAGGCATCGACCAGGATTATCCCATCGGTGATCTTCTCTGGTATTATGTCATTGATGTGGATTACGACAACAGCCCGAAAGCCATTGTCCCTATTGAGGATGTAACGGGGGATAAAGAAAGCGATGTGATTGTAAGTTCGGAGGATGATATCCTGCGTTGTTTCAATGGAAATTCCCACAATCTGGCAGATGTGATCTGGGAACGCCCGATATATGCTGGTTGCGCATATGGCCAGAATTCACTGACGGTTATTGACGATATCGATGGCGACACCTACCAGGAGGTTATTATCGGCACAGCCTGGGGTGACCGGTCGGTGACAGCCTTTTCAGGTAAAACCGGTGAACAGATCTGGAAATACGACACGCACGAATATGGCGACGGGGGCTGGGTTTACCAGGTCGATGCCCGGTTTGATTATAATAATGACGGAGTTAAAGACGTACTCGCATCTACAGGTGATGATGCCAATGATACCGGGCCGCGCCGGATATTCTGCCTGGATGCGACAGACGGGGGAAAGATATGGGAGTGTTTTACCGGGGGTCCGAATTTTGCGATCATCGGTGTTGAGGATTTTACCGGAGATAATATCCCGGATGCTGTAGCCGGCGCCTCCAACAATTCGGAGAGCCAGGGAAAAGTATACGGTATAAACGGGAGCAACGGAGCCATCAGCTGGACCTATACAACGGAAGGATCTTCGGTATGGGCTGTGGAACAATTGCTCGATATCAACAATGATGGGGTCAGGGATGTGGCGGCTGGAGATTTCAGTGGCCATATCCTTTACCTTGATGGTACGGATGGATCGGTCATCACAACCGGATATATCGGTAACCACCTGATCCTGAGATTTGAATGGATCGAGGATGTCAACAGCGATTCGCACCCGGATATCCTGGTAGCCAACAGCGGTATCAATACCGTTATGCTGAATGGCCTTACCGCTGAAAGTTTATGGCAGCACCCGATGCCTGATAAACCCTGGAACCTTGCCGCAGCCAATGATCTGAACGGTGACGGCATTAGCGATGTAATGGTGGGGACGCTTTACAGCAACAATTACCTGTTTTTCCTGGATGGGATCACGGGTGATGAGCTGGAATCAATATCTTTCGGTGAAGCGGTGGACGCCATCAACGCCATACCCGACATTGTCGGCGACGGCTCGTATGAGATGGTGGCTGGAGGAAGGGAAGGCGCACTGAATTGTTATTCGGGAGGCATCCACAGCCTGGCTTCCGCCCCTGAAAATCATGCGAAAGGGAAGGATTCCTTTCATTCCTTTGCCTGGCCAAACCCCTCGTCTGAACAAGTCAGCATCACCTTCTTTCTTCCTTCGGAAAACAGCGTTATTGTCGATATCATCACGGCGGGCGGAAAAAGGATTGGAACCATCCATGACCAGCGCATGAAAGCAGGCGAACATACTGTTACCTGGGATGGAAAAGATCTTTCCGGCTCCGTTTGCACACCAGGATACTATATTTATAGCATTCAAACGACGAAAGCCCGGTCATCGGGAGGGATAATCAGGCAATAATAAGGGATAAAGGAAAAGGGAAAAGCGAAAAGCGAAAAGATGATTTTATACTAATGAAGGATTTAATATCTACGACAGAATTTTCGGTGCGTTTCAGCGAAGTCGACTCGATGCAAATTGTCTGGCACGGCCATTACATTAAATACATGGAAGAGGGGCGGGAGGATTTCGGAAGAAAATTCGGCATCAACTATATGCTGATAAAGGCGAACGGGTTTATGGCCCCGCTGGTCAGCATCAAATGCGAATACAAAAAAACCGTGTCGTACGACGAACGGGTGAAAGTTGAGACCCGATACATTTATTCCGAAGCGGCCAAAATCACTTATGTTTTCCGGATGTTCCGGGCGTCTGACGGGGAGCTGGTGGCAACCGGTGAAAGCACTCAGGTATTCCTGGATATGAACGGCGAGCTGGTATTGACTAACCCTCCGTTTTTCGAAGAATGGAAAAAAAGATGGGGCTTAAAGTGAGATTTTCTATTTTTGGCGGGTAATACAGATTTATGCGAAGGGTTTACTTCGGAGCTGACAATATCATTACCTCCCTGGGATTTAGTACGGAAGAAAATATCCGGAATATCGGATCCGGTATTTCAGGTATCCGCTTACATGAGGATTCGGCCGTTTCGCTTCACCCCGCTGCTTTTTCAGCGGTTGATCCGAATGCGCTTGATGAGCATTTCGCTGCTCCGGATTTGAATCGTCGTTTCACAGGGAGTTCTTCGTTGCCATTTTCGCGGCTTGAAAAGATGTTATTAATCTCGATTTCGGAGGTGATAAACACGTGTGGTGTTGACATGCGTAACCCCCGAACTCTTCTGATCATTTCCTCTACGAAAGGAAACATTGACCGGCTGGCGCTATTGCCGGTTAAGACCGGGGGGGATTTAAGATTGCACCTTTGGAAAACAGCCGGATTTATTGCTCAATTGTTCAATTGTTATAATCTTCCGATAGTGGTCAGCAATGCCTGCACATCGGGTTCGGCGGCCATCATCACGGCAGCACGACTCATTCAGGCTGGAAAATATGATCATGTTGTGGTAGCTGGCGGCGATATAGTCACCGAGTTTGTGATTTCGGGATTTCAGTCGTTCCAGGCCCTCAGCATGGAAGCCTGCAAACCCTTCGATCTCAACCGGACGGGATTGTCGCTCGGGGAAGGGTGCGGCACGCTGCTCCTGACCTGCGATCCGGAGGTTTCAGGCGGTGCATCACCGGTGGAATACCTGGGCGGGGCTACGAGCAACGATGCCAACCATATTTCAGGTCCTTCAAGGGATGGCGAAGGGCTTTACCTGGCCATCAAAGCCGCGATGGAAGAATCGGGGAAAAGTGCCGGCGACATTGAGTTCATTTCGGCTCATGGCACGGCAACGCCTTACAACGACGAGATGGAGTCGCTGGCGCTGGCCCGGGCCGGATTGGAAAATGTTCCGGTAAACAGCTTTAAAGGATATTTCGGCCACACCCTGGGGGCTGCCGGGATCATCGAAACGATCCTGACGGCATATTCCATCCGCAACGCTATCCTTTTTAAATCAACGGGTTATCAAAATCACGGTGTTTCGAAACCTTTGAATATTATCTCACAAAATATCAAAAAACCAATCAACACCGCGCTAAAAACCGCCTCCGGCTTCGGTGGGTGCAATGCGGCGATCATTTTAGGGAATAGTGAATAGTGGTCAGATACATGGAAAATGGACAATGGACAATGGACAATGAATAGCTTCTGATGGATCCTGTTTTTATCACCGGTATGGGGGTTATCACTTCGATTGGAAGGAACACGGAGGAGAACCTGGCTTCGCTGAAGGCGGAAAGAACGGGTATCCGGATGCTTTCAACGATCGAATCGGTTTACCGGGGCATTTTGCCTGCCGGGGAGATCCTTTTCAGCGATAAAGAGCTGGCCTCATTAGCGGAGATGAAATACGCGGATGGATTATCCAGGACATCGCTTCTGGGGATGATTGCGGCCCGGGAAGCACGGGTAAATGCAAACTGCATGGCGAGTGATGGCAACAGGACCGGTTTTATCTCCGGTTCGACGGTCGGCGGAATGGCGGCCACTGAAAAATTTTATCCCGATTACCTGACGAATGACAGCCGGAATGCCTGGATCGACACCAACGAGAGCCGGGAAAGCACGGAGCGGATCGCCGACCTGCTGGGTATCCGCGATTTTGTTTCGACCATCAACACCGCGTGTTCCTCCTCTGCCAATGCGATCATGACCGGCGCCAGGATGATCCGGGCCGGTATGCTCGACCGGGTCATCGCCGGGGGGGTTGATTCGTTGTCGATGTTCACCCTGAACGGGTTTAACACGTTGATGATATACGACAAAGCGCCATGCCGGCCGTTCGACGACAACCGGAACGGTCTGAACCTGGGCGAAGGGGCTGCTTATCTTGTGCTGGAATCGGAGAAGAGTCTCGCAGGACGGCGTCCGTTATGCCGGCTAACCGGATGGGGCAACTCGACCGACGCACACCACCAGACGGCGTTGTCGCCCGAAGGGACGGGCCCCTTTCTGGCCATGCAGGCTGCACTGGCCGTCGGTGGGTTGAATCCGTCTGATATCAGTTATCTTAACGTACACGGTACTGCTACCGTCAACAATGACCTGGCGGAGGGGATCGGGATGAGAAGGTTATTCGGTAAGGACTGGCCGCTTTTCAGCTCAACAAAGCCATTTACAGGACATTTGCTGGGCGCTTCGGGATCGGTGGAATCGGTTTACTCGATCCTGAGCATCCTGAACGATACCGCGTGGGCGAACCTGAACTTTTCCACACCCATGAAAGAACTTGATAAAAGTCCTGTTGCCAGGACCCGGTCCGGTGCCGGTATCAGGCATGTCATGACCAATTCGTTCGGCTTTGGCGGGAACAACACATCGCTTATTTTTTCTGTACTCTGATATGAAACTATTCATCAACGGCACCGGCAATGTCTCAGCGCAGAGAGGCTGGGACTCCATCTCCGATCCGGGAGGGCCGGCCGGTTATTCGGGCCGGATGATCCGGTGCCCGGAGCCGGAAGCCGATACAGGGCTCGATGATAAGTATCTTCGCAGGATGAGCCGGATGATCCGGCTGGGGTGGATCGCCGCCAGGTTGTGCCTGGACGATGCCGGCAATCCTGTTCCCGACGCTATCATTACCGGCTCGGGCTGGGGCAGCGTCCTCGACTCCGAGAAATTTCTTCTGTCCATTTATAAAAACAACGAGAACCTCCTCCCGCCGACGCCATTCATCCAATCAACCCACAATGCCGTAGGGGCGCAGGTTGCCATGCTCCTTGGCAACTGTTCCTACAACATGACCTACGCGCACGGCATCTTTGCTTTCGAACACGCCATGCTCGATGCGATGCTTTGCTTTATGGAAGGCGGGAAGAATAATATCCTCCTCGGCGGCTTCGATGAGATCACCGATAACCAGTTCATCCTGACCGACAGGCTGGGGCGCTGGCGGAAAGAACCCGTCCAAAGCCTGGAAATGATCGACCGGAAGAGTAAAGGAACGGTTGCTGGCGAGGGTTATTCCTTCTTCTTCCTGCAGGATCATCCATCGTCAACGACCTATGCCCGGCTCACCGGGGTAAGGACGATATACCGAACGGATAATAAAGATGATGTGTCGGTCGCCATTATAAAGTTCCTTAATGACCACGGTCTGAAACCCGGAGATATCAGTTGTATTTTTGCCGGCTACAACGGGGATGAACAGGGAGATCTATATTACGATGACGTCCTGGCCAGAGTCTTCCGAAAGGGAGTGCCGGAAGCCCGGTGGAAGCACCTGACGGGTGATTATCTGACGGCCGGCGCTTTTGCCACCTGGGCGGCCTGCAAGTCGATCAAAGCGCAAACGATTCCGGCATCATTGTTAAGTTCCGGCCATCCCCAGGCTCCCATCAGATATATTTTGATCTATAATCATTTCAATTGCGCACATCACAGCCTGATATTGATTTCGCATCCTGATGAATAAAGGAAATTATGAATAAGAGACTATATCTGCCCAAATTTCCCCACCAGTTTACTTTTAACCTGGGATTACGCATCAGGCTGATGCTGACAAGGTTAACCGACAGGCTGGTGCCCGCTCCCATGGCTGTTTATGAAAAGGCGCAGGGGATATGGATTTCGGGCGCCATTGGAACGGCTTGCGAACTGAATATCGCCGACCACCTGGCCCCGGGGCCTAAAAGCATCATGGAGCTGGCCCGAAAAACCAATGCAGACGAAGATTTTCTTTACCGGTTGATGCGGGCGCTGGCCGGTGAAGGCATATTTAAAGAAATGCCGGGAAAAGTATTTGCGAATAACCGCCTCTCTTTACCACTTGCCGATGGTGAGAAATCCATGAAATATATGATCAGGCACCAGTTTGGCGAAACCAACATGACCTTGTTCCTTCATCTGACAGAATCTATCCGGGAGGGACAGGGAAACTCACAGAAGTTCCTTGGAAAGAGGGTATTCCAGTATCTTCAGGATCATCCTTTAAACAATGACATTTACAACCAGGCTATGAACAGTTCTTCTAACCTGGTAGCAGTTGCCCTTCTGTCGGCCTACCGGTTCAAGGGGATCAAAACACTGGTGGATGTAGGTGGCGGCCAGGGAGTCCTTCTGAAACTGATCATCGAAAAACACAAACATATCCGGGGAATCCTTTACGACCAGAAGCACGTTACCCAGAAAGCGGACATGGTGCTGAAGGAATCTTCTGACAAAGGGAAGATAGAAATTGTCAGCGGAAATTTTTTCACTGACGTGCCGGCCGGGGCCGACGGTTATTTCATGAAAAACATCCTGCATGCTTTCCATGATACCGATTGTATCAGGCTGCTGAAAAAGATCCACGAAGTAATGCCTGACCACGGAAAAGTCATTATCCTGGAAAATGTGACATTTCCTGACAACAAACCCTCCTTCGGGAAGCGGCTTGACCTCATGATGATGACCGGAACAGATGGGGGAAAAGAGCGGACCCGGGAAGAATTCGAATCCCTCCTGGACCGGTCCGGATTCCGCCTGAAACGGTTCATCCGGACGATTTCGCCTTTTTTCGTCCTGGAAGCCATCAAAAAATAATTTCATTTTCATCTTCTTATCATAAAAAAAAACTCGCTTATTTTTGTCGTCAGGATAAATGATCCGGATATTCCACCCGGTAAAAATCTCCCTCAAATGAAAAAACGCTAAGATGAAAGAGAAGGATCTCTATATCGAATCCAAAGAGCAGCAGATGATCCTTTATGCCGAAAAGGAGGATGAATCCTACGGTGAAATAGCCACCGGATCCTATGCTACAAAGCACCATCTTCCTGAATTTATAAAGTATAAAGAAACACTCGACACGGAATTGCGTAAAGAATTAATGGCCGGGAAGATCAGCCCTTTGTATTATTTTATGCTGATGCAGGATATGGGGCCCGGGGATTTGGCCAAGCGAGTCGGGGTTAACCGATGGAAATTTAAGAAACAGATGAAACCGGAGAATTTCGACAAACTCGGCGATAAGATTCTGGAAAAATACGCTCTCGTTTTCGGCGTGAGCATTGAGCGGATCAAGGAACTCAAAACACACTGAATGGACACACGGGAGATACCTTTTGAGCACAGGATGGCGGCTCATTGTGAGACGGGAACTGTTACGGCATTATTAAATCACGGCGGGCTTACGCTTACAGAGCCCCTGGTATTCGGAATCGCCGGCGGCATTTTTTTCGGCTACCTCAAATCGCCCGACCTGCCCTTTCCCATGTTTATTTTGCGAAGCAAGCCGGGAAATATCCGAAGAAAAATTTCAAAACGATTAGGGATAAAATTTGCCGAGAGCAGGTTCAAGAATCCGTCTGAAGGAGAAGCGGCGCTGGATAAGGCAATCCGCGACGGGCACCCGACCGCGGTCCAGGTCGATTTCTTCTATATGGACTACATGCCGGAATGGCAAAGGGTTCATATCAACGCGCACTATGTCATTGTTTGCGGGGTGAACGGCAGTCATTACACCGTCAGCGACAGTTATTACAAGCAAAAATCGCTGCTTGAAAGGCAGAAAATGCTGACAGCCCGTTTTGCCGGCGGAATGATGGCGCCTAAAGGCATGATGTTTTATACCGACCACATTCCTGAAAAAATCGATCTGACGAAACCCATCATCACCGGGATAAAAAGAGCTTCATTCAACATGACCCGGCTGCCTATCCCCTTCCTGGGGATAAAAGGCATTCACAGGTTCGCCGAAAAGGTAAAAGAGTGGCCGGCATTGACCCGTGACACCGATGAACTGGCTGACCGGATCATGCGGATCAATATCCTGCTGGAGGACCAGGGGACGGGCGGCGGCGGCTTCCGCTACATGTACGCCACTTTCCTGCAGCAAGCCGCCCCCATCGTCAATGACGACCGGTTGAAATCGTTTTCCAAAGAAATGATGGAAATTGGCGATAAGTGGAGGAATATTTCTTACTTTGCAGCGAAAATTTCAAAGAACCGCGACCTGGGACCGGAACGTTTCGAGGAACTGAGCCGGCTGATCCATGCCCAGGGCGATGAAGAACAGAAATTTTTCAGCGAGTTGTATAAACTTGTCAAATAAACCTAATAAAGGATGACGGCGGAAGAAACCACATTGCTGAAGACCGAGATCAAAGAGCTCATCATTCAGACTCTCAATATAAAAAATATCAAAGCGGAACAGGTACCCGACGCTGTTCCCCTGTTTTCTCCGGAAAATATACTGGCACTCGATTCCATCGATGGCATCGAACTGGTGATGGCTATCCAGGAAAAGTACCAGATCCGGATCGCCGATCAGAATGTGGCCAGGAATGTACTTGAGTCGGTCGATTCCATTGCTGCATTCGTCATCAGGGAAAAAGGGCTCTGATCCTGCCTCATGCATTCCTACATCCTCACCGGAATCCGTATCGGACCCCTGATGCGTCTTTTGCGTGACAACGGTTTTACCCCCTCTCCCAAAAATATCGGACGGCTGATCTTTGTTTTCCAGAATGGCCTCTGGTCGTCGATCCTGGCACGCAGAGAAAAAAAACTGCATGGCCGGAACATAAGCCAGTGGCCGGTTCCCGACGACCCGCTGATCATCGTCGGACACTGGCGGACCGGCAGCACTTTCCTGCACCAGTTGCTGTCGTGCGATGATCGGTTCATCTCCCCTACCCTTTACCAGTGCTCCTTCCCGGAATCTTTCATCAATGGTGAACGTTTTTACCGGCCGGTGATGGGAGCAATGGTCAGAAAAAGACCGATCGACAATATGGATATGGGATTCGATGA
The DNA here is from genome assembly GCA_017991835.1 of Bacteroidales bacterium. GTDB lineage: Bacteria > Bacteroidota > Bacteroidia > Bacteroidales > JAGOPY01 > JAGOPY01. Next base: position 71,091 of record JAGOPY010000013.1, read on the forward strand.
TGCCCAGGAAGATGAGTTTGCCTGGGTCAAATTAGCGCCGGGCTCACCATTTCTGAAATTCGTGTTCCCGGATGGCCAAGGTTATTTTGTCAATGCAGCCGATGACTTCATACCGCCGCCTCCTGTGCGTCGTATCTGGAAGGAACAAATGCAACAGTTCGGGGCAAAGATATGCCGCGACACCGGCAAGAGGCTGCTGCTGAAAAACCCGTTCCATTCCCTGCGAATCCCTTTTATCCGGGAGGTTTTCCCGAATGCAAAGTTTATCCATCTTCACCGGCATCCCTACGAGGTGGTGGCTTCTTCCTTAAGACTCTGGAAGGTGGTGGCCCGTGACAACCAGTTGAAAGGCAAACCTGTTATCCCCGGCACGGAAGAGGTAGCCGAAGGGCTGCAGAAGTTTTACAGTGTGATTAAAAGGGACCTGGCCGGGTTACCGGAAAATAATTATTTTGAGATTAGTTATGAATCGCTTGTGAAAGATCCCATTTTGGAGTTAAATAGACTTTATGTAAGATTAGGAATGGACTTTTCGGATGCATCCAGGGAAAATATGGCGGCGCGTCTGCAAAAAGTCAGCAATTTCAGGAAAAATACCTATACATTTGACGACAGCCAGAAGGAGCTGGTTTACCGGGTCCTGAGCAAAGAGTTTGAACAATATCATTACCCCGTTTAATATGATCCTCCGTTTGATATATCCCCGCTGGACCCGGCTGGAAGGGCAGAACACCTTTATACTACCGCCCCTGGGGCCCACAGCATTTGCCGCCGCCTTACCCGGCGATATCACCATCGATTTCATCGATGAAAACCTCGAGCCGGTCAACTTTGATGATCCCTGCGACCTGGTGGGAATATCGATGATGCTGACTGCCCAGGTCAAGCGCGGGTGGGAGATTGCCGACGAGTACCGCGGCCGGGGAAAGAAGGTCATTTTCGGAGGTATTTCGACGATGCTGCACGCGCAGGAAACGATCCCCCATGCCGACAGCGTCTTCCTGGGCGAGGTGGAGGGCCGGATGGAAGAGGTGATCGGCGATTTCCTCCGCGGAGAGCTGAAGCAGGTCTATAACTATCTACCCCATCCGCCCGATACGGCTTTGATCGGGCCGGCCCGGCGCGACATCCTCCATGAAGACCTCTATTACCACAAAGGCATCCGCATGGTCGATCTGTTCCACGCATCCCGCGGTTGCCGCTTTGCCTGCTATCCCTGCGCCGCTTCATTCCTTGGAGGACGCCGGTTCAGGCCCCGGCCGTTCGACAAGGTGGCCGAAGAGCTCGACGCGATCAAAAACAACCGGCTGTTTATCGTCGATAATTCGCTGGCACAGGATAAAGAGTGGGAAAAGGAACTTTTCCGGATGATGATCCCTTTCAAAAAGAACTGGTGCAGCCACACCATCGACGACGATCCGGAAATTCTCGACCTGGCGGCACAGGCCGGCGCCTGGTATGTGTACCAGGCTGTGATCGACGATTCCGACTACATCCGGAAGCGGATCCAACGGTACCACGATTTCGGCATTGCCGTGGAAGCGACCGTGCTCCTGGGGATGGACGACCAGACCGAAGACGATATCCTCCGCCTGATCGACTTCCTGCAGGAGGTAAACCTCGACCTGGCCGAATTCACGGTGCTTACGCCTTTCAGGCATACCAAAGTGTGGGACGATATGGAGCGCGACGGCCGGATCATCGACCGCGACTGGTCGAACTACAACGCCGGGAAGGTCGTTTTCAAGCCGCGCCATATGTCGCCCGACCGGTTGCAGGAATTGTATCATTACGCCTGGGAAAAATTTTACGAACACGAGAACCAGGAACAGAAAATGTTCAAGATGATCATGAAGGTCATTGAACGGGAGCGGAAACAAGGCACCTACCAGCCTCCCCGGAAGGACCTGGCCAGGATGAGTTTCGGACAAATTATCGACCGCTGAAATATGGATAATCAGGATAAATACACCCGGGAGGTCTTCTATTTTTCAGGACAGTGGGAAATGCCATCCCACTGCGGAATCCTGAAGGAGGAAAGAGATGGGATGACTTATGTTATCCTTACGGAGATGTACGAGACAAATCCCGGAAGCTCCGTCACCAGCATGATCGAAACCATCGCAAAAGATATCCTCAGTATTTACGGGATGGATCCTGGAAAAGCCGAATTCATCGTCCGTACCCCCATGCGGAATGCCCATTACACATTTTATGCAGAGACTTTTTACAGGGCAATGATGAAATGGGACGGCGAAAGATTTACCGGCCTGGAGTGGGAAAAGATGGAGGATTTCCGGTAATATGAGATGCCATCTCAAAATAGGTTCTTTCCTTCTCCCCTGGCTGATTTCCGTAAACTCTTTACCTCTGTTTTCACAGCAATTCCCCTTGCAAACCGTCAGGGGGATTATCCTTGATAAAACGTCGCAATCGCCCCTGCCGGGGGCCAACATCACCATTCTGACCACCGACCCGGTCATGGGCGCTTCTTCCGATGCGGGAGGACAGTTTATCATCCGGAACGTGCCCACAGGCCGGCACCGGATCCAGGCCAGTTTCATCGGATATCTGACCATAACACTGGATAACCAGATGGTGACCTCGGGAAAGGAACTGGTTTTGAAGATAGAGATGGAAGAGAGCGCGGTGGAGGGCAAAGAGGTGGAGATCATCGGCCGGCTGCGCAAAGACCAGCCGGTGAACCCGATGGCGATGATCAGCGCCCGGTCGTTCACCATCGAAGAGACCAGCCGATATGCCGGCAGCTACGGCGACCCGGCCAGGATGGCCGTGAATTATGCCGGCGTGGTGAGCACACGCGACAACCGCAACGATATCATCGTCCGCGGCAACTCCCCGTTCAGCCTGAAATACAGGATCGACGGGATCGAGATCCTCAACCCGAACCACTTCGGGGCCACAGGCACCACCGGCGGGCCGGTCACCATCCTGAACACAAACATGCTGGCCAATTCCGACTTTCTGACGGGCGCCTTCCCGGCCGAATACGGCAATGCCACCGCCGGCATTTTCGACATCCATCTCCGCAGCGGGAATACCGGCAGGCGGGAATACTGGGGCCAGCTCGGCTTCAACGGGCTCGAATTCGGTACCGAAGGGCCGTTCAAAACAGGCGGCGCCTCCTCCTACCTGGCCTCCTACCGGTATTCGTTCACCGGGCTGGCAGAAAGGGCCGGCATCCGCCTCGAGGAGAGCGCCGATTACCAGGACATGGGGCTGCGGTTCAGCTTCCCGACCAAAAAAGCGGGTATTTTCCGTTTTACCGCCCTGGGCGGGATCTCGGCCATCCGGCTGATGGACTCGGAGCAGGAGAGGAACGAATGGATATTCGATTCACACGGAGAAGACCTCAGGACCGGTTCCCACCTGGCCGCGGCCGGACTCAGCCATCTTTTTTTTATTAACGAAGACGCACGCATTCAAAGCTATCTTTCCTTCACCTCCAGCGGTATCGAAACCACAATAGACACTTTCGAACTGGGCAGCCCGAAGCCTTTCCGCTGGGCTGGCGAAAGGTCGCGCGAAGATAAAATCTCGGCATCCGTTCATTACAAATACAAGATCAATTCGCAAAACAACCTCAATGCCGGTGTCTACTACGATCTCTTCATGATGAATTACCTTGACAGTCAATTCATTAAACAGGAATACATCTACCATACCGACGCAAAGGAGAACCTTGGGCTTCTGAGGGCTTACGGTGGCTACCAGCACCGCTTCGGGCCCGCTTTTGCCGCTTCACTGGGCCTGCATCTCCAGCATCTGTCGATGAATGGCTCCTTCTCCGCCGAACCCCGCTTTGGGATCCGGTGGGACGTCACCCCGCTGAGCGCTATCAGCGGCGGATTTGGTCTGCACAGCCAGATGGTGCCGTCGATGCTCTATTTCACGCAGAGCCGGCTGCCCGACGGAACGTACATCCAGACCAACCGCGATCTCGATTTCATGCGGAGCCTGCATGCGGTGGCGGGTTACGATTACCTCATCCGGGAGCACCTGCGGCTGAAAGCGGAGGTTTTTTACCAGGAGCTGTACAAAATTCCCGTCAAGGAGAGCATTCCGCAATACTCGGTGATCAACGAAGGGCTGGATTATTTTATCCTGCGTTACGACAGCCTGGTGAGCCGGGGCAGCGGCACCAACTTTGGCCTCGATCTTACGATGGAACGGTTCCTCCACCGCAATTACTATTTCCTCTTCACCGCATCACTTTACCGGTCGGATTACACGGGATATGACAACGTCAAGCGCAATACGGCTTTCGATAACCGCTATGTTGTGAATGCCGTAGGCGGGTACGAGCTCCCTTTCGGGAAGATGAAGAACCAGTTCCTGGTCCTGGGCCTCCGGGCCACGTGGACCGGCGGACGGCCTTACCTGCCGTTTGATACCAAAAGGACCACGGCGACCGGGCAGGTAGAATACGACTGGCAGAACGCGTTCGGTGTCCGTTTTGAAGATTACATCCGGAGCAGCCTGCGGATCGGATACCGGCGAAATGTCACCCATGCCAACATCATGCTGCTGCTCGACCTGCAGTACCGGAGCAATTACACCAACATCGACCTGTACCGGATCGATGTGAAGACCGGCGAGATCGTGCAGGGTTACAGGATGGGCTTCTACCCGATGGCCACGTGGAGGATCCAGTTTTAGCGGGTGCGGGAGTTTTTAATACCTTTGGAAGATGAAGATCGCGATAATCGGAGCAGGCATTTCAGGTTTGTCGGCCGGGTGTTACCTGCAGATGCACGGATTTGACACGGAGATCTACGAGAAGCATTCCCGTGCGGGAGGATTATGCACGACCTGGAAAAAAGGGGATTACAGTTTCGACGGGTGCATCCACTGGCTGCTGGGCTCCGGTGAGCGAAACCCGCTGTACTCTCTCTGGTCGGAGTTGATCGAAATGGATTCTGTCAAATTTGTCCACCACGACACCAGGTTCCACATCGAGCTGAAGGACAATACCGACAAATACGGAAGCAAGGTTTTCCATCTCTATAACAACATTGATCGTCTTGAAAAATACCTGCTTGACCTTGCTCCTGAAGACAGGGTTCCGATCAGGAAATTCATCCGGATGATGCGGCGGATCCAGGGCTGGGAAGTGCCTCCTGAAATCAAAACCCCGCCTTCTCTATTCACTTTCAGGCAAAAGATCGGGATGGCAAGGCACCTGCCCCTGTTGCTTTTCATGCTGAAAAACCGGAACCTCACCAATTACTCCTTTGCCGGAAGACTGAAGAACCCGTTCCTGAAAGAAGCATTCCAATTTCTGTTCGACGGCGAAGAGGTTTCATTGCTGGTCATCGCTTTCCCGCTGGCCTTTTCCGACCTGAAGGCCACCGGTTATCCCATCGGTGGGTCGGCGAAATTTGCGGAGAGGATTTCCGAAAGATATATTTCATTGGGTGGGAAGATCAATTACCTTTCAGGGGTTAAGGAGATTACGGTGAAGGATGATGCTGCTACGGGCCTGCTGCTGGAGGATGGCCGGGAAATCAGGTCAGACCTGGTGGTGTCGGCGGCCGACTGGCGTTTTACGGTGTTTGAGGCGTTGAAAGGCAGATACGTTAATCAGAAACTGCTCGATTTGCGTGACGGTAAAAAGTTCAGGGTTTATTATTCGGTGATCAATGTTTCGCTGGGGATCGGCCGGCCGATGGGCGATGTACCGCAGCTGACCAGGTTTCCGCTGGAGAAGCCGTTGATTTCGCCCGACGGGACAGTTTTCGAGCGGCTGGAGCTGCATACCTATCATTACGATCCGACGCTGGCGCCTGCCGGCAAGACCAGCGCCTCAGCCAGTTTTTATACTTCCAACGGCGAATTCTGGATCGATCTGTACCGGGAAGACCGGGAGCGATATGATCAGGTACGGAAAGCGTTTGCCGCAGAAGTCATTGACATCCTGGACAAAAAATTTGGCCGGATAAAAGAATATCTTGAGGTGACCGATGTGGCTACGCCGGCAACTTACCACCTTTTCACGGGCAACTGGAGAGGGAGTGTCCAGGGATGGCTTCCGGGGAAGAACATCATGGCTCCATCGCCGGTCACCATGAAGCTGCCGGGTTTGAAGAATTTTTACTACGCCAGCCACTGGTCGGTGCCGGGCGGCGGGCTGCCCACCGCGCTGAAGTCGGCCAGGGATATGGCTTTTACGATTGCAGCGGAGTACAGGAAGAAAAGATAAAGGGGGTCAGAAGGTGGTCAGAAAGTAGTCAGAAGGTGGTCAGAAAGTTGTTTTAAAGTGGTCAGAAAGTAGTCAGAAGGTGGTCAGAAGGTAGTGAATTGGGACACTGGAACGCTGGAACGCTGGAACACGATAAATTGAGATGCCATCTCGAAAATTTGAGATGGAGTCTCGGCGCTTTGAGACTCCATCTCACTTAAAGCAGATGGAGTCTCACTTGACCCCCCTTGACTTTCCTATCGATATTTATTATATTTGTCCCGCCCCCCAACCATTGATCTTTTAATAATTTTATTTAATCCCGATGATACGGTTTTGCCTGAAGTCGTATTTCCGTAGAGAGAGAGAGAGAGAGAGAGAGTTTGATCTTTCTCCCTGAGAAAGTATTTCCTCCATGACTTTCATCAATTTCCAACTTGCCACAAATTGACCAATTACTAATTTTTTTAATTTTATAACAATGAAAACACGAATTATTTGCATATTGATTTTTATTTATTTAAGTTCCTTCTGCTTACTTAGTCAAGACACCTGGCTCGAAAATATTTATGTGCCGGATATTTTTTCCCAGGCTTCTCCCCACAGTATTGTTTATAATGAAAATAACCAAAAGTATTATGTATATACAGGTCAAAGAATCCTCATTGCCGATAAGCAGTCAGGAATCTTAGAGAATCCTATATATGTAGGATTAACAGGCTATTACGATACTTACTATTCATCTATTGAGAGAAATCACAAACTGGCTATCGACCTTTCGCGTAATTATATTTACTGCGCTAACGAGGATGATGCACTAAAAATTTATGATTGCGATGATAATAGCTTAATTCATCAGTTTAATTCATGGGAACCCTTGATTAGTTCATTTATTTATTACAATACTGAATTGGATAGAATCTACTGGATACAAAACAGTGTTCAGCTTAATGGCAAGAATCGCCTTACAGTCATTAATCCGGATGATTGGTCCAATATTTACGTCGAAACATCTAATGAAAGACAAATCTTCGATATTGAATTTTGTTTGACAAATTCTTTTCTGAATAAAGATTATTTGGTTTTAAGTACAACAAGCACGGCTTCTCCTTCGGGGTATATCAGCCTGATCAATCCCATTAACCTGACAACCTACGATTCTTTTGTCTTGCCTGTACAAAATGCAAATAAATTATTATATGTCGATGAATTTAATCGACTTTATTGCCTGACATCTAATAGTACAACATCAATTCTTCAGGCTTTTTCCATTAATTCAGCAGCAAATCAGTTTGATTATCTGGAAAACTATTCGATTTCCAACTTTCCTGTTTATATTTCCGAATCGGCCTGCTTTGTTGAAGATATTTTCAACTACGCTTATATTACTGGCGGAGATCATACAGGATTGCGTAAATTGGTAATTTTCGACTATACCAGACAAAATAATAACGAGCCCATTATTGCCGAATACCAATTCCCAAATGTCGATCAGGTGATCGTTGGTTTAAATGAGAAAGTATTTTCTTCAGGAAATAATCTTAACAGATTATTTGGCTCGACAATAGAAGGCACGGTTTCAATTAACGGAACAGCTAATCATTTAGTGAAGGCAGGTGATGGGCTTGTTTTGTCAAATCTAGAGGGTAATTCGATTGACAGTTATGACTTTTCCTTAAATTTAACACAAAGAGTCCATCTTGGAAATGCTATTTTACGCGGTGTAATAAACACACAAAATCAAAAAATTTACTGGATCCCAAATCAAACACTTTTTGCGGCAGCATTTTTAAGTATACAAGATTTATCAGACAACTCATTCAATTCCATCGAGATTGGCACATACATATCTGATTTAGCCTATCACGCCTATTCCAATAAAACTGTCGTATCAAATTTTCATTATTCAGGATCGAAACTGACCCTAGTAGATGGCTATTCTGATAATGTGGAAATTATTGCCTCAGATTTCGTGAATATACTTAAACCGGGGTTGAATAATAAAACCTATTTGGGCGGGGTGGATCTACTTAAATATATAGAAATGGATAATAACTCAATTGAAGAAGTACAAAATAATAATCTTAATGAGCATTATGAAATAATTGATTTCGAAATATTGAATAATGGAGATTGTATGGCCCTGGCGACAGAAAATGGGATTTATGGTTGTAAACTTTTAAAGATAGATAAGAATACAAATGAAATAGTTGCAACCTTGCCATTGTCAAGAACACCTGTCGGACATAGAGATGGTCTTTTTTATAATAGCTCTAAAAATCAACTTTATCTTCTATCAGAATATTATTTAACAGTCATTGATCCATTAACACTCCAACAAATAAGTGAAATTACACAACCCGAAGATGATTTATTTTTAAAATGCCACTATTCACCAAGAAGCGAAAAAGTATTGGTGATTTGTAAAAATAATCGGAAAGTACTCAGCTACAATGCCAATAATTTTTCATTAAATAATCAATTCGAGTTGCCGGTAAATGCTATCATCAAATCTTCATTTTATAACAGTATTAATGATTTGCTTTACCTGCATCATACTAAATATGATCTGAATCTTTACAAAAATGAAATAAGACTCTTATCAATAAGATGTGACGATTTCCAGGTTCAAAGTGATATTTATTTACAGCAAAATACTCTTAAAAATGTATTTTCGGCGACTCTGACAGCACAAATAGTCTGGGATGAATCCACCAATACCATTTTTATACCTAATGAGGGATTAGGTAATATTAGTAAAGTAAACTGTTCTGATGACCAGCTGATCCTCCAGCCCCGCACCTGGAACTGGATCTCTTTCCCGCGGCTTGAAAGAGAAGGTAACGGAGAGGTTTCTACCGTGGAGCAGTTGGAAAATATCGCTCCTTTTCCATCTTATATCCAAATGACGCATTGGGTTCCTATAGGTCAGGGAACAATTGATAAAGTATGGAATGGAATTATTTGGACTGGAAACTTAAATACAGTTCAGAGCACATTAGGCTATAAGCTGGAGACCAATAATCCTGGGGTTTCAATACTTCCCATGACAGGAAGCGTTCTCGGCCCGGAGACAACGATGCCGCTATATGCCGAGGGCTTAGCCATAAAAACGAACTGGACCGGCTATTATCTGCCGGTGGTTCAAAGCCCTTTCGATGCCATCGGGGAAGAATTGCTCGAGGATATGAATATGCTCAAAGGCCAATACTGGTCGTGCTTTAAAAAAGACCCGGGGCATACCAAGACAACCGGAAGTATTTGGGGATGTGCCTGCCAGCAGGGAAGGGTCGAGATCAAATACGGTGACATGATCGAGATCTATCCCACAGAAGATATCCCCGAATTCCACTGGCAGATGGCCTGGATGCAACAGGAATCAGAACCTAAACCGCCTTCCCTGTTATTCCAGTATGAGGAAAAGGCGGAATACGATGCCCTTTTCATCGAACTGGATACCCTGAACCTGCCGGAAGAGATCGGCGCTTTTGCCGGAGATTCCTGTATTGGCGCTACTACGGTATTGCCGACCGACACCATGGCCCTGATCTGCGCTTATACGGAAGGATTTGAAGGCGAAGAGATCACCTTCGAGCTGCTGTATCCGACCAAATCTGCCAGGCCAAGGTGCAGGGATTATTCTGTTTTGAATACCACCACAGGGATCCGTGAAAAACGCAGGATCGTGGCAGGGGAAAACCAGCCCTATTTCCTGGTTTCATTGAAATCGCAGGAAAATATTCCGGCAGAAGAGACGGCGTTCAATGTAAATGTCCGGCCAAATCCGGCTGGAAACGAATTTACCGTATCGTACTTCACCGGGGAAGAGGCATCGGTCGAATTGTTGTTGATCAATGCATTAGGGTTGCCAGTCAACTCCTGGCAACGAGGCATCCAGAACGCGGGGAGCTATTCGATGGCGATCAGCACGGCCGGTTTGCCTTCCGGTTGTTATTACCTGAAGGTCAAGGCCGGCAATGCCGTCGATATACATAAGATTATGATCATTCATTAACATTTAACGGGAGTGCATCAAAAGTCTTTAATAAACCACAAAGGCGCACAAAATATATCACAAAGGCGCGCAAAGTACCTGATTACAGGATTAAAACCTTTGTGCGCTTTCGTGCAACCCTTTGTGTGCCTTTGTGGTTAAGCACTTTCGAGAAATCCTCATTAAAAAAAGAGCATTGAAAATTAAAAATATAATAGTTATCTTCTGGTTTATGATCCTGTTGATCAACCAGGTTTATCCCCAGGTTATCACCGTCAAACAGGACGGAACCGGCGATTTCACGATAATACAAGAAGCGGTTGACATTGCGAACGATGGGGATACGATTATCGTCTATCCGGGAGTCTATTTCGAAAACGTGGACCTGACCGAAAAAGACATTGTCCTGGCAAGTACATGGCTCCTTTTCGGTCAGGATAGCCTGATCTCTCAAACCATCATTGACGGCAACCAACTGGGAAGTTGCATTAAAACGAAATCAGGGAGCGAGTGGTCGGAGGTGCTCGGATTCTCCCTGCAGCACGGCGTGGGGACAAAACATGGAGACTTGCAACCAGAGCTGTATGGATATGGAGGAGGTATTTATATAAGCAAATCTAAATTAGAAGTGACCAGATGTAAGATTACAGACAATTTTGGGATGTATGGCGGAGGAATTGTCGCGCTGGAATCCTCGGTAAGATTTACAGGAAATAATATACATAATAACTGGGCCGCGGGTGGAGGAGGAGGAATTCTCACCTCAAACTCAATTGTTGAATTCGATAGTATTATGTTAAACAGTATCTATCTGAATTATGGATCTTTCGCAACTGATATAGCGGTAAAACTCAATGACTCGCTCCAAAAGATCTGGCTTGACACTTGTACGGTACTCAATCCTGATCAATATTACATCGGCCGGTTCGAAAATCACGCCATCCATGTCAGCCGTCCCCCGATTTCGGTGCTAAATGGAATGATTGAGCAAGTCAATGCCGACCTGTTCGTCAGTACATCAGGCGATGATTCCAATTCAGGGTTGACGATCGGCGATCCATTGAAAACCATCTCTTTTGCTTTGCTAAAAATTTCTTCCGACAGCCTTGACCCTAAGACGGTATACGTTGCCGATGGAGTCTATTCTCCTTCACTGACTGGAGAACATGTGCCTATCCAGTTAAAGAATTTTGTCAACCTTATTGGTCAAAGCCGGGAAAATACCATTATTGACTGTGAGGTTAAGTATGAAGGAGCCCGGTTTGCCTTCGGACAGGATTACAGCATGGCAAAAAATATCACCTTTCGTAATGGTAACGGTTATCCTACTATGCTAAACGGAGGCATATCGACAGGTTATTCCAGCAAAATAGTATTGGATAGTATTGCATTGATCAATACTACCGGCGATCACTCCGTCGGAATCTACTCAGATTCAGGCGACTCAATTATTATTAAGAACTGTATCTTTGAAAACTGTGCAGGGTACTGCCCAGTCGAGATTTTTACCGGTTATCAAAGTCCGCCGACCTACGCTGAGTTGGTCTCGAACCGCTTTTCCCTTAACCATCCCGATACAAATGCAGAATGGGAATTCAGACAAGTTACATTATTCTTTGTAGGATCAATTTCCACCCCAGGAAAGATTATGGCAAAGGTCGTCAATTGCTTATTTAACGATAATTCCGACAGTACCGTCTTCGCCCCTGATCCGGTGCCCATTGCGTTATTGGCACTTTACGGTGTGTTTGTTGAAATGGCCAACTGCACCTTTGCCAACAACACCACCACTAATGATCTTGGCGCCGCCTTGAGCCTTGCCTATGGTTCTCACGCCAACCTGTACAATTGCATTTTTTACGGTAATAGCCCGAAACAAGCAACGCTGACCAATACACCACAGGAGCCCAACACGCTGGGAATCTACAACTCCCTCATCCAGGACGGGCTGGACGGCATATATAATAACGGCGGGGTGAATTTTATCGAATGGGGAGCAGGCAACCTGGATGCAAATCCCATATTTTTCGGCTCGGGAGAGCATCCTTATTCCATCGATTACGGCTCTCCCTGCATCGACGCCGGCACCACAGACCTGCCGCCATGGATCGATTTACCGGAATTCGACATCGCCGGCAATCCCCGCGTGTACGGCGAAACGGTCGATATGGGCGCGTATGAGTATGGGCCGTGGGTGGGGGTGCCTGAGGCACACGGTTCAAAGTTCAAAGTTCAAAGTTCAAAGTTGTTGATTGTTAATCCGAATCCTTTTTCTTACGGAACTTATATAAGTTACGGGTTGAAATCAGCCGGGAGGTTGAATATCAGTATTTTCAACAGCAGCGGAATGTTGGTTAAGACACTGGTCAATTTTAAAGGAGGGACCGAAGAGACAGGGGAAATCTACTGGGATGGAGCCGGCCCTGGAGGAACCGCCCTGCCCGCCGGAATCTACTTTGTCCGCCTGACCATCGACGGGAAAGAGACGGAAACGGTGAAGGTGGTGAAGGTTGAAAATAGTCATTAGCTCGCTAGCGCTCGCGTCATTAGTGGTCATTTATTGGAACTTTGGAACACGATAAATTGAGATGCCATCTCGCAAATTTGAGATGGAGTCTCGGCGCTTTGAGACTCCATCTCACTTATAGCAGATGGAGTCTCACTTGACCCCTCACTTGACTTTCCTGTCGATATTCATTATATTTGTCCCGCCCCCCAACCATTGATCTTTTTAAAATTTCAATTAATCCCGATGATACGGTCTTGCCTGAAGTCTTATTTCCGTAGAGAGAGAGAGAGTAGAACTCTAATCTTCTTTCTCCCTGAAAAGGAATTCCCTCCATGAATCAAGCTTTCTCATGTACACCGAATTTTACCAATTAATAATTTCCTTAATTTTATAACAATGAAAAACATAAACTCTTATCAGGTCCGCATACTATTCGCTTCTTTTATCCTCTATCTATTGCCATTTCTCAGCATTAATACCATTTATGCCCAGGATTTTTCCCATGTGGAAAATATTAAAGTTCCCTCTACAGCCAATTCCGGTTACCCGATCGGTGATATTATAGCTGCTAATAACAGACTCTTTCTTTACAGTACTGAAGGTATTGTCTATTTTAATCCTTCTGATAATCCGATTGTTTATGGATTTATAAATTTCCCGGGTTATTTCGGAAAATTTAATCCGGTCTTAAACAGAGGCGGGGGCCATGATGCTAATATGATGACCCTCAATTCGACAGATAACCTTCTTTATGTTATCACACCCGATTTGAAGATACTGAAGATCAGCACGACTAATCCTGGTTTTACCGGTAGCATTATGATGGGCACTCCCGGTGACATTACTCATTTTCAAACGCTAAACGGGTATAATGTCATCAAATATGATGGTGCCAATGACCGGTTGTACTGGCTGGTTGAAGGCAGAAATGAATCAAATGAAACCGGGGAATTTCATTACAGGGACACTTATCTTGCTGTTTACAATGTCAGTCCGGATGGAAATTCACTAAGCTATATTAATTCTTTGTTCTACATTGGTCATGGCGCCGGACAATATATGGAATCCATCTTTGATGTGGAATTCAATGAAACCAATGATTATTTCTATCTTGCTAAAAAAAGGCACCTCGAGGTTTGGCAAATTGACAACCAAACAAACACATTTAATTTGGTGAATACTATAAAGACATTGGCCGGAAAATTCGGGAAGTTGCTTTATATAAATAATGGAACCCAGATACATAAAATCCTCGCATTCCCATATAGACTGCCCTTTACGGGAAGTGGTTTTGAATATGAACCCCCCTTGGAATCTGAAATTAGATTTTTTTCAATTGATGGTAATAATCCTTTCCAGGTGGATTCAATATTAGCTCCCAGTAAAAGAATTAATGATGCTGTATACTTATCGGGGTACAATGATCTTGTACTATGTTATGCTCCCGATGAGTATATCCAGGATTATGTGGTTCGTGAAAATTCTGATGTAGCATTATATCATTTCAGCGGAAACAGTTTTTCCTTTACAGGAGATCTGATCACAAACGGATTTCCGCAATACAATGAACCTGAACAGCTAATGAACCGGCCTAATCAGATGTTTGCAAACACCAATTCAAGCATTATTACAGGAAAGACTCACGAAATCGTCCGAATCTTTAAGAATAACGGAACCTATACCTTCAGTCAATTATTGTCCGGAGAAAGCAACTGCTTCAGTAAGACTGCTCAATTATCCGCCAGGGATTATATCATAAATCCTACGCTCAATGGCCTGGTTGTCTACAATGAAAGTCTTCCCAATGAAGATCTTTCATTTATCAGAACTGCATACCCGGTATATAACATCTGTGCCAATCCGCTGAACGGAAATTTATATTTCTCCAATCGCCTGTCATCGGAGCATTGCGGCTTTTATATTTATCATCCTTCTACCGGAGTTTCAACTCATATCAACCAATACAGCTCAGGTGCTTTCACAAAGCCGATCGGTGATTTGATCTTCAATGAATTCACCGGGCAATACCTTGTCAGTGAAAATGCACCGGATGAAATCAATAATCATGTCCATGTCAAGGTTTTTAACGGTCAAACCGATCAAGTCGCTCAAATTATCAATGTGCCCGGCCAGTACGCCAAAGAGATGTTCATCTCACCCCAGGGATGGCTTTACATAATGTTTGACATGCATGCGGGACTGGACCCAAAGATCCTGATCCTGAATGCCCGTGATTATACAGGGAACACAGTCATTACGCTTAATCCGGGGGGCTATCAGGATCCGTTTGCATTCTATACGGCTGAATTTCTGTATAATCCGAAAAACAGGACTGTATATCTGACCGTTTCACCCAATGCCATTACACTTGAACCCTATAATCCAGTCATAAACAGCATGCGCGACTATATCGGTAGTATAAATCTCCAAAACGGATTATTAATTGAATTATACGCCAACCAATTTGTCAGGTCGTTTCCGTTGCATTTTCCTGGCAAAATGATCTGTCCTGACGCTGAGTCCTCCGAATACTCAGCAAATTATCAGGGTAAGCTATTTATTAAAACCAATAGCCTGTCGATTTACCAGTATGATAATCCTACTATACCAAAACCAGGGCCTGAGTCTGTTCAGGGCAACCCGAAGTATAATGAAATAGTTTATAGCGCCTATTATGATACGGTGTATGGGTTGAGGGATGAAATCGATGATGAAACCTTTTATCCGGCTGACCGGGAAATCAATATTTACAAGATCTTTTCCGATGGAACCTCAGAGCTTAAATTCCAATACCCCGGGCAGGCTGCTGCTTTCTTCAACAACCCATATGATACTCTGCTCTACCTTTTTGTGAAAATCGATGATATCAAACTGGGAGATACGCCGGCAAGTTTACTGCAGCTTAATCCCAAAGATTCGACTTTTTTTAAGGATATAATTGATGTCGATAATACTGCTTTTTATATTGAATATGACCATAACCCCGATTATGGATTCCATTTCTATAACATGATTAATCCATACATTGACCGATATTCTAATCAAATCTATTTACCCAATGGCGGTCATGGCAATGTAAGTGTGCTAAGTTATAAAGCTGAAGAATCTTACACTCTGGGCTCGGGCATCAAATGGCTTTCCTTCCCCAGGTTAACTAGAAATGCCGGTGAAGTGGAACCGGCCGAGGCATTACTGAACAGGATTGAAGTGCCTCCTTTTTATGACGATGGCAAAATGAGCACTTTAGTGCCAAACTCTGATAATTTACTGTACATTGAATACGACCCTTTGCCAGGATGGTATCATTCAATTGGTCAACTCTCTATGGTTCATAGTTCTTTGGGTTATAAAATTGACTATTTGATACCTGAAGCGGACCGGAAGATTATCATGGAAGGCGATGTATGGGAGCCGGATGAATATGTGATAATGTATCCCCGTTATGAAAATTGGGTCGGGTACTGGCTACCGGAGGTTCAGTCGCCCTTCGATGCCATTCCCCAGTCCATTCTGGATGAATTGACCTCCATCAAAGGTCAATACTGGACCTGTGGAAAATTTTGGGGCAGCACGGGCGACGGCCCCGGTCAGCCGCAGCCCTCTTACTGGCTTTGTGCCTGCACAAAAGGCGGGATCAATTTGCGCTACGGCGATATGGCTGTCCTTAAGACCATCGATTTAACGGGTCCTTCGTATGATTTCCAGTGGCAGCGTTATGGCAACCCGGTCATGGAAGAGCCAAAACCGGAGACGGAATTCTACAGTTTTACAGAGAAAAGTGATTATACCCCCTATTTCATAGAGCTCGATACAACGGATCTTCCGCTGGAAATCGCCGCTTTCGTGAATGATACCTGTGTCGGGGCAACCACCGTGCTCCCCGGAGATTCATTGATACTTGTGCCGGGATATACGGGTGGATTGAATGGCGAAGTGGTATTTGAACAATATTTTGGTCCGGAAAAATCACAACCTGTCCTAAAAGAGGAGTATTTCGTGTATAATCATTCGACAGGGAGAAAGGAAAAACGGACCATCCATTCTATCGAAAGCCAGGGTTATTTCAGAATTTCTTTCAGGAACAACGAATCTGGGAATGGCCCGATAAAGGAAGAAGCATGGATCAGATGCCAGCCGAATCCGGTGAAGGATAATTTGGAGATCCGATTCTATACTCCTGAAGAAGGGGCTGTCAATATTATGCTGAATGACCTCTTTGGCCGGATGATCCTCACGGTGTACGATGGATATGCCGGCAAAGGAGAGATTTGTATACCCAGCCGCTCATCCGTTATCAAAGAAGGCCGGCTTGCACCGGGAGTCTACTGCCTGGTCCTGAATACCGGCTCATTTAAAGCCGAAACCAAGGTCATCATCATCAATAATTGATTTGTCCTATGAAATCTACCCGGTACATCCTTAAATCTTCAATTGTCGTATTTATCCTGATAACGATGATTATTAACGAGCCGGTGGTGGCACAAATCATCACCGTCAGGCAGGATGGATCGGGTGATTTTACCTCCGTTCAACAGGCGGTGGATTCTGCTTCCAATGGCGATACGGTGCTCGTCTGGCCAGGATTATACGTAGAAAACATCCTGATCGACCAGAAAGCTATCGTCCTGGGCAGCTTGACCTTAACCACCAATGATCCGGGTTATACGAATACAACCATCATTGACGGCAATCAAACCGGTAGTTGTATTTATGCCTATTATTGCCAGGATACCGTTGAAATAAACGGTTTTACGATTCGGAATGGCTCAGGGACTATAATTGGCATGAATGAGCATTATGGAGGAGGCATATATCTATACCATTCTTTAAGTAAAATTTTTAAATGTAAAATATTTGATAATAGGGTCACTGGTGATGGGGGAGGTATTGCTGCTTTGTATTCTCATATGTATTTATCTGATAACCTTATCAGGAACAATCATGCATATGAAAGAGGGGGGGCAATAGGAGTTTTAGGCTCAGTAATATTTGACTCAATCAATCTCAACAGTATTTATTTGAATTATGCTTCATCCGGTTGTGAAATATATAGAGGTATCAACAGTCCTCATTTGCATGTTGTATTAGATACATTTACTGTTTTAAATCCGGATAATTACTACTTATATTCTACTGCCGGAGGTGGAGTTCCAAATAATGACATTTCATACGAAATACTATACGGTAAAATAGAATCAGTAAATAACGATCTTTTCGTAAATCCGTTAGGAGATGATTCAAACAACGGGCTTTCACCCGATGAACCGTTAAAAACCATCGGTTTTGCTCTTTCCAAAATCTTATCCGACAGCCTTCATCCCAACACGATCCACCTGGCCAATGGGGTATATTCGCTTGAAAATGGCGAAAAGTTTCCGCTGAACATGCGAAGTTATGTCTCTCTGATCGGTGAGTCAAGAGATTCCACCATTCTGGATGCCTCTAATACCATCTATCACTTGTATGGAAATTTTTTTACAAATGATTATGTGGTTAAGAACATCACCATTAAATATGGTAATGGTGATGTGAACTCATCTACCCAAATGGGTAGTTTCATTTTTATTGAAAACCATAAGCTCACTCTTGAAAACTTGCTATTCACAGAAAATACCGGAGCAGTCGGAGGTTGCGGCCCTATTAACGATTCGGATCATGCAAGGCTGACTCAAGTTGAATTTTCACACAACTATGGTGCTAGGGCAGCACTTAGGATCGGAATGGGATCGGAATTTGACGGAGTGCCTGACTTTAAACCCGATACGGTGTATATCGACCGGTGTATCTTCAGGGGAAACAGACCCGGAATTGATACTGTCATCTCCTTCGGGGGAGGAGCGGCAGTTCTTGGTTCCATTGTGTTCGATTCGAGTGCATGTATCTTTACCAATTGCTTGTTTACTGGATTTGTTTCAGAACAAACGGTTGATATTGGAAGCAATGCTTTCAGTTCACATATGGGAGCGGAAGCATACCTTGTGAATTGTACTTTTTCTGATAACCACTGGAATAATATCAATGGAAATGGAGCTCCTGTTGCGGTAACTTACGGGGCATGGCTTCATATCTATAACTCAATTTTATTTGGGGATGACCCTGTCGAAATTTATCTTTATACTATAGATGGATTTGAGAACCATCTTAATATTTACCATTCTCTCCTTGAAGATGGAATGTTTGGAATTAAGGTATACTCGCCTTATAATTTAATTTATTATGACCCATCCAACCTGGATGTCTATCCCGGATGGGATACGACGGAGCCTTATAAATACAGCTTAATGGAAGGCTCCCCCTGCATCGACGCCGGCACCCTCGATCTTCCTCCCGGCCTCGAACTCCCAGAATATGACATCGCCGGCAATCCCCGCATTTACGGAAACGGAATCGATATGGGGGCCTACGAATATGGGCCGTGGGTGGGGGTGCCTGAGGCACACGGTTCCAGGTTCCAGGTTCCAAGTTCCAAATTGTTGAACGTTAATCCGAATCCTTTTTCTTACGGGACTTATATAAGTTACGAGTTGAAATCAGCCGGGAGGTTGAATATCAGTATTTTCAACAGCAGCGGAATGTTGGTTAAGACACTGGTCAATTATAAAGGAGGGACCGAAGAGACAGGGGAAATCTACTGGGATGGAGCCGGCCCTGGAGGAACCGCCCTGCCCGCCGGAATCTACTTTGTCCGCCTGACCATCGACGGGAAAGAGACGGAAACGGTGAAGGTGGTGAAGGTTGAAAATAGTCATTAGCTCGCTAGCGCTCGCGTCATAAAGTTGTCATAAGGTTGTCATAAGGTTGTAACCTGGAACGCTGGAACTTTGGAACGCTGGAACCATTTTTCTTATCTTTGCCTGCTCTGAAGAAAATGAAACTCATGCTTATCACCCGCTACAGCGCTGTTAAACCGCCGGTTCTACTGTTCAATGGTTCTATTGCTAAAGAGATTGATTTTAATGATCCGGGCGAATATTTGAAAACAGCATACCGCCAGCTCAATCTCTCCTATCCGAAGTTCTTCAAAATGGATAACCTCTGTAAGCTGGCCTTCCTGACAACGGAGATCCTCCTTAAAGATTTCGATCTGAGCTCCCGTTACGCTTCCGAAAAAACCGGTCTCATCATCCTGAATTCATCTTCTTCGCTCGAAACCGACGAAAAACACCAGGAGAGCATCTCCGACCGCAACAATTACTTCCCCAGCCCGTCGGTCTTCGTTTATACTTTGCCCAACATCATGACGGGCGAACTGGCCATCCGACATAAGATCAAAGGGGAAAATTCGGTTTTCATCACGGAGAAGCCGGATGCGGAGTTCCTCCACGGGCAGGTCAGCGAGCTTTTCGACCGGGGCCGGGTCAACTGCTGTATCGCCGGATGGGTGGAGGCTTACCATGAAAAGCTGACTTCCTGCCTTTTCCTGGTCGAAAATATCGAAATGGTAAAAGAAGATATAGAACCAAAGGAAATAATTATCTTTGCCCCCTCAAATATTGAACGAATCATTAAAGAGACAACAGAGGATGGAACTTATTGAAAAGCTTAAGCTGGAGATCATTGAAGTCTTAAACCTGGAAGATATTAAACCGGACGACATCGACGCGGACGCGCCCCTTTTCGGCGAAGGGCTGGGGCTCGATTCGATCGACGCGTTGGAACTCATCGTTTTACTCGAAAAAAATTACGGTATCAAGATCGAAGATCCGAAAGAAGGTCGGAAGATCTTTGCTTCGGTCCGTACGATGGCCGATTACATCCTCGAGCACCAAAAAAAATAGTCCATGGCGGGCCGGGTTTTTGTTACGGGCATCGGTATCATCTGTGCCATCGGTAAAAATACCGGCGAAACGCTGGCCGCTCTCCGGGCCGGCCGTCACGGCATCGGAAAGATCACCGTTCTCGATACGGTCCACCACGACGAACTGCCGGCCGGCGAAATCAAGCTGACCAACACGGAACTGGCCGCTATTGCCGGCGTTACCGACATCGACATGAATCCCCGCACCGCCTTGCTGGGCATGATAGCGGCTGCCGAGGCGCTGCAAAATGCGGGCATCGACCCGCAAGACAACCGCTTCCGCACCGGCGTGATCTCCGCCAGCACCGTCGGCGGCATGGACAAGACCGAGATCAACTACCGGCACTACGAAAAAGGCAAACCGTACAACAACTTCGTCCTCACCCACGACTGCAGCTACAGCACCGAGCAGATCGCCGCCCGGCTGGGATTTCGCGATATGGTGAGCACCATCAGCACCGCCTGCTCCTCCTCCGCCAACTCGATCATGTTCGGGGCCCGGCTGATCCGCCACGGCCTCCTCGACAGGGTGCTGGCCGGCGGGAGCGATTCGCTGTCGAAGTTCACTCTCAACGGCTTCAACGCCCTGATGATCCTCGACAAACACCATTGCCGGCCGTTCGACAAAAGCCGCACCGGCCTGAACCTCGGCGAAGGAGCCGCTTTCCTTGTGCTGGAATCGGAAGAGGCGCTGGGCAGCCGGACGCCGCTCTGTGAACTCACCGGATACGCCAACGCCAACGACGCCTACCACCAGACCGCTTCCTCGCCCGACGGCTACGGACCGTTCCTGTCGATGAAGCAGGCCCTTGAGATCGCGAAGCTAAGTTTCCCCGGGATTTATCCCGGGGTTGGCGGGGCTGACGGAGCAAACGGGGTTGGTTCAGACATCAGCTATATCAACGCTCACGGTACCGGCACCGACAACAACGACCTGACGGAAGGAATCGCCATCGGGCGGATCTTCGGGGACGCCATCCCTCCCGTCTCCTCCACGAAACCGTTCACCGGGCACACCCTGGGCGCCGCCGCCGCAGTGGAAGCCGTCATCTCCATCCTGTCCATACGGCACAACACCATCTTCCCCAACCTGAACTTCAACGAAAAGATCGAAGAACTGAAATTCGAACCGGTCAGGGAGATGATCACCGGCGTAACGCTGAAACATGTCCTTTCCAACTCGTTTGGATTTGGCGGAAACGATTCCACCCTGATCTTTTCAGCCTGCTGACATGGAAGCGTATATTCGAGGCACCGGCAACATCTCTCCCCAGGCAACCTTCGACAAGGCCTTGTTCCTGGAAGAGGTACGCACATACGATACCGCCCGGCTGCAGGTAGTGGAGCCCGATTACAAACAGTTCATCCAGCCGATCCAGCTCCGCCGCATGAGCCGCCTGCTCAAAATGGGCGTTACGGCCGCCGGGATATGCCTCCGCGACGCCGGCATCGAAAAACCCGACGCCATCATCACCGGTACGGGCCTGGGCATGATGGAGGAGACGGAGAAATTCCTCAACAACCTGATCGACAACCAGGAAAGGCTGCTCAATCCCACGGCTTTCATCCAGTCGACCCACAATACCGTCGGCGCCCATATCGCCGTGATGCTGAGCTGCAACCACTACAACCTGACCTATGTGCACGGCCCTGTTTCGTTCGAGAATGCCCTGCTCGACAGCCTGATGCGGATCGCGGAAGATCCGGCGAAGAACGTCCTGCTGGGCGGGATCGAAGAGATCACGATGACCCATTTCGTTATCACCGGCAGCATGGGATTCTGGAAGAAGAGCCTTACGAACAACCTGGACCTGCTGAAGGATAAAGATCCGGGCACCGCGGCAGGCGAAGGGGCTGCGTTCTTCCTGCTGACGGCCACACCCGACGAACATTGCTACGCTAAGGTGAAAGGGCTGGCTACCCGGTTCAATCCCGACTATGGCACGGTAGCTCCCGGATTCGTTCAGGAATTCCTGGCCCAACACGGCTTAAGTCCGCAGGAAATCGACCTGGCCATCCTCGGCCTCAACGGCGACCCGGAGAGCGATGCGGTGTACGGCCCGCTGCTGGAATCTTTCGGTGGCAAAGTACCCGCGGCTTATTACAAACATCTTTGCGGGGAGCATTACCTGGCGTCGTCGTTCGCCCTCTGGCTCGGGGCTAAGATCATGAAACACGGAAAGGTCCCCGACGTCATCCGGCTGGCGCAAAGCAACGCCGGCGGCCAGGTGCGCCATATCCTCATCCATAACCATTATAAAAACCTTCACCACTCGCTTATCTTGTTGTCGTCATGCTGACAATAATGTGAAGGCGAAAAAATTAATGTCATCAAATGCTAAATATACAGATGGCAGGAAAGACGGAAATATTATTGTACCAGACTGAAGACGGACAATCTAAGGTCGAAGTCCGGCTGGAAAATGAAACCGTATGGCTTACCCAGGCTCAGATGGTTGAATTGTTTCAAACTACGAAACAGAACATCAGCCTTCATGTCCGGAATATATTTCAGGAGGGCGAGCTGGAAGAAGATTTAACTGTCAAGGATTACTTGACAGTTCAAACGGAAGGTAATAGACAGGTTCAAAGAACAATCAGGTATTACAACCTGGACGTAATTATTTCAATTGGTTACCGTGTAAAATCTCACCGTGGAACCCAGTTCCGGATCTGGGCAACCCAACAACTCAAAGAGTTTTTAATTAAAGGTTTTGTTTTAAACGATGAACGGCTGAAAGAAACCGGGTACACGAACCAATATTTTGACGAACTGCTGGAAAGGATAAGAGATATCCGCAGTTCGGAGAAAATATTTTATGCCAAAATCAAAGATATTTACACAACCAGCATAGACTATTCGCCTGATAGCAGACAGGCGCTGCTATTTTTTGCTTCGGTTCAAAACAAAATGCATTGGGCAATTCACGGGCACACCGCAGCTGAAATGATATACCACAGAGCTAACTCAGATAATCCAAATATGGGTCTGACTTCATGGAAAAATGGCCCCAAGGGAAAGATCAGGAAACCGGATGTTTCTGTTGCTAAAAACTATTTATCGCATGATGAGCTGATAGAATTAAACCTGATTGTAGACCAGTACCTTAGCTTTGCCGAATTACAGGCTCGTAACCGAAAACCTATGTATATGGCCGATTGGGAAAAGAAATTGCATGATTTTCTTACGCTGAATGAGAAGCAGATATTACTGGATGCAGGGAGAATTTCCCATCAAATGGCTGTGGAATTGGCAGAAAAAGAGTTCGACAAATTCAATAAAAAGCAAATTGAATCAGATAACAGGCTAACAATAAAAAGCCTTGAGATCGAATTGAAGAAATTGGGTAAAAAGATATAGCTATTATCTTGATAGTCAAAAAGGAAAGTGAATCATTTCCCACAAATACACAACAGAATCAATCCCTGGAATTTCTTTACAACCAGTATTATCGTGATTATCATGATAATAGCCTTAGTAATTCTGATGGTCGTCGATATCCGGTTCGGATGGCTGCTAATAACGGTCGTCGGAACTTATACCACCCTGCTGGTAATCGGTTCTATACGAACCTGTTCCGGATTTTACCTGGAAGCTTTTTGCAGGGTCAATACGCTTGAAAAGACCGTTTTTCTGACTTTCGACGATGGGCCTGATCCGGCGAATACCCAGGAAATCCTGGCAATCCTTGACATGCACGACATCCAGGCGACTTTCTTCCTGATCGGAGAAAGAGCTGAACGTCATAAAGAAATTGTGAAAGAAATCCACCGGAAAGGGCATACCTTCGGGATCCATTCGTACAGCCATGGTTTCTTTTTCGATCTTTACGGACGAAAAAAGATGGAACAGGATTTGCTAAGATGTGAGCAGGTGATCTTTGAAATAACAGGCGAAAGGCCGGTGATGTTCCGCCCGCCCTATGGCGTGACGAATCCGGTCCTGGCAAAAGTGGTCAGAAAGCTTGGCTACAAGGTGATTGGATGGTCGTTAAGAAGTTTCGATACGAAGATTAAAGATGAAGAGAAGCTGGCCGACCGGGTGATAAAGGGACTCCATCCTGGTGCGATTGTATTGTTGCATGATGATCGGGAAATCACAGCTAAAGTGCTGGAAAGGATTATTTTGATGATAAAGAATGAAGGATTCAGGTTTGCAGGTTTGGATGAAATTGCATAACTTTTCTTCGATGTTCTTTGTGAATTCTTCGCGTATCTCAGTGTAACCAGATATTACACGAAGTTCACGAAGGAGGCATGAAGGTACACGAAGGTTTAAAAAGATTGGTTCATGAAATTACTGGCAGTCGTATTGGTATTATTTACATACTTCTCAGGCGGAGAGGTTTATACCCTGAAGGTCAACGTTACGGGGCTGAAGCCTCTGAAAGGCGACCTGTATGTGAGCCTCCACCAGCGTCCGGAGTTTTTCCTGATGGCCGACAGCGCATTTATGAAGATGCAGGTGAAGGTGCAATCGGAAGATATGTCGGTATTTTTCAAGGATCTGCCGGCGGGTCAATATGCCATTGCCGTGTACCACGACGAAAACCTGAACGGGGTAATGGATGCGAATGAAAAGGGTTTCCCGAAGGAGGGGTATGGTTTTTCGACGAAGAATAAGATGCTGGGCAGGGCGAAGTTTGAGCAGGCGGCATTTGAAGTTACCGGAAGCAAAGCAATCGAAGTAAAAATGATCTATCCACCGGGTTCAGCAGCCAATAATAACGGAACCTTGTGATCTTTGTGAAACCCTTTATGTCCTTTGTGTTTAAGTAAATCACGATGAAACCGATAAAAATCTATATCTTAATAGTTCTTCTTCCGATAATTTCCTTTTCCCAACCGGCAGTTGATGTTCCTGTTAAAGATCCCGGTAATCTTATCGCTCAGATCGCCTATTTCTCCCGGAACACTACCTCCATCACCGCCGGTTTCATCCAGGTAAAAGAAATGAGTTTCATGGAAGAAACGGTCACCTCTTCGGGCCGGTTTTATTTTCAGAAAGACGACAAGGTCAGGTGGGAATACACCGAGCCTTTCAGCTACGCCATCATTGTCAGCGGCGATCGGATACGCATCATCGACGAAGGGAAGCAGAAGGATTTCGATGCGGGATCGGGACGGATGTTCAGGGAGGTAAGCCGGGTGATGACGGGGATGGTCGACGGGACGCTGCTGACCGACGGCCGGTTTGCAGTGAGCTGGCTCGAAGCGCCGGATTACTACCGGGCAGAGCTCGTCCCGGTCAGCGGCGCCATGAAGGACTACCTGTCAGGAATCGGATTGAAGCTGAATAAGACCGACCATTCGGTTGATGAACTGAAAATGGTGGAAAAGTCGGGCGATTACACGATCATTACTTTTAACAACAAAAAGTTCAATGCAACGATCCCTCCTGAGGTATTCGGCCTGGATTAGCCTGGTATTCCTGGCCGTATCCTGTTTTTCTCCCCGGATCACCGTTACGGGAGAGCAGCCGGCTTCTTACGACAAGACCCTGCAGCCAGGCCTTCCGGAGAAGATCATTTACAAGGCTACCGTGACGTTGCGGGGCCAGGAGCTGACCGGCAGGCTGATGCTGAAAAAGACGGATGACGACCGATACCGCGTAGCGTGGTACAGTGAGATGGGAATGACCTACCTGGAGGGAACGATGGACATCTCATCCGAAAAGAAAACGTTCATTATCCAGAACATTATTCCTGCCCTTGATAAGAAGATGTTTTTAAGGAAGTTTGAAAAGTCGGTAAGACAGGTCTATAACGATTCTTAAAATGGATTGGATGTCCGCCCACAAGGCTGCAAAGCTCCAACGATAATCCTTACCTATCAACCATGAACCTACCGCACCAGGTAACTTTTTGCTTCTCCCTGATCACGGCTATGTAAAATCCGGGCGGAAAGGATGAAACATCAAATGAATAAGTCTCTTGGAAAACCGATATCTTTAATCCGGCCATTTTTTCGCCGAAAAGGTTAAAAATTTCCAGTTCTCTGTTACTTGCATAGAAGGTACTCAGGCTAATTTGCCGGAGTACGAAATTGATCCGGTCGGAAGCAGGATTCGGATAGATTGAGATGCCGGCTGATCCCGAAAATGGCGGAAACAATTGAACAATTCCGACAGTAGTATCGCAACCGGAAGAATCGCACCCAATGCTATCGAGTTTCTGAATCCAGATGGATTGTTCCCAGTCCGGCTCTCCAAATGCCATTCCCGTAATAATGAGTCCATTGTCTGAAGTAATCCGCATATCATTCAAATGGTTTTCGAAAGTAGGGTAATAACTATATCGTCGCATCCAAAGGCTATCGCCGTTTTCATCTGCTTTTAGTATCCAGCCGTAATTGCCGAATCCATCTGCAAATGCGCCCGTCCCTGAGACAATAATATCGCCATTTTCCAATTCTTCTACGGCAGAGCACCAGCCCATAAAGACCGTATCACTGTATTTCCGCTCCCAAATAATATTTCCGGATGTATCTGTTTTTTTCAGCCATATTTTATGATCCGGGTAATCCGGATGTGGTTGTGATACGGCATAAGTACTTCCAATCAGATAATTGCCATCTTGTGAAAGAACAACTTGTGAATATCCGTCATCGTATATACCACCATAGTATTTAATCCAAATCTGATTTCCGAGGCTATCTACTTTTAATAAGCCCCCATCAGTCAAGGTATTATTTCCAACCTTTTCCTTATCTAATCCGATTAAAAAATAACCGTCAGGTAATTGAGCGATTGAATAACCACCATCTGACCAGTGTAATTGACCATAAGTATGTGACCATTTAATATTTCCGAGGCTATCTGTCCGGATCAGTATAATATCCTGATCATCTTCTGACACCCAAAATGTACCGGTAATAAGATAGCCGTTATCTGGCAATTGATTGCAAACCGTAAATATTGTAGAGGTATAATATGTCGAAACCGTGTCGCCATATTTTCTGATCCAGCTTATATCACCAGCCTCATCAAATTTTACGAGAGTCCCGACATGCCTGATGGAATCTTGAATACCACCACTGATTGCGAATCCGCCATCTGATGTTTTTATGCAACCCCTCATAAAACCGGCATAATAGTTATGGAAATCTTCCCCATATGTTTTCCACCACAGTTGGTTACCAACATCGTCGATGGCAGTAAGCACAATCCTTTTGAAAATATATTCACCAGAAGCCACACCACTGACTCCGGCAATTACATAACCGTAATCCGTTTCAAGGATGCTTAAACTTGCGCTCCAATTGTCGTTGTTATACCGGTTGTTAAAATATATGAATTGAGCATTTAAGATCAAATGTCCAAATAATAATATCAGGAAGAAGGGAACTTTTTTCATTGCAAAAGGTTTATGCAGCATTACTACTAAAAAAGATTCCCTCAATATTTCGTTATTGAAGGAATCTTAGCATTTAAGAATTCTATAAATCTATTTTATTATATTTATTTTCAGGGTTTTATCAGTATTTCCATTAATAATTAACTTGATAGTATACAAGCCTGAGCAATATGAAGTCGTTCTCCTGATCAATTGATTTTGTTTTCCTTCAATCGGGCCTTCTTCAATAATTTGTATGTCTTCAAAACAATTTGCACAAGTATGATTTAATTTCATATGTGTAGTTCCTTCAAAGTTAAGCATTAAAATGTATATAATTTCTGTGGGTGTTTTTTTTGATAATAATTTTTTCTCCTGC
>JAGOPY010000020.1:0-10000 GCA_017991835.1 Bacteroidales bacterium
GGCGATAATATATTTGCTTCAAACCTTATATTGTCATTCACCAGTGGGATGGTGAAAGAATATTCAAAATAATGCCAATCTGAATACTTTCCATTGGTTCTAAGAATGGTTTCACTTGGGCCTGGATTTCCTTTCATGCCAGTACTGACGCCGACTTTAAAATCACAGCCCTGATTTAATACACAGAAGCTTATTTTATAAGTTTGGCCGGGCAAAACTTTAAATTCCTCAAAGAATCCGGGAGAATACCACCCGCCAATGGACGAACAGGTTCGCACCTGAAATTTCAGAGATCTTTTACCTTCTTTTGACTGAACAGAATCGATAAGAATATCAAAATCACCATCCGGTACCGTTTCCATTGCGTAATAACACCAATTTACCGGGAAACCGTTTTTTACATGTTCAAAACTCCCATTCATTCTGCAATCATCTCCTCTTATCAAAACACTTCCGGGTTTGCAACCTGACATTGCAATCAGTAATATTAGACACGATATCCAGCGGGCCCTTTTTTGGATGATCAGGCCAGGTTCTGCCTTACAGATAAAGAAAAAATATTTGAATCCTGCTATAGGTAAAACCATGGCCAGCGGGTTGTCGGCTATGCCAATAGAAGGCGAGGCTGTGATAAACAGAAAAGCAATTATAAAAAGGATCAGAGTAATCTTTGAATGAATGGCCTCAAAATGTGTGGTAAAATGATTTTGCATACTAATAACTATTTAAATCACTGAGACTCCATCTCAATTTTTCGAGATGGCGTCTCGTTTGGTATGAGACTCCATCTCAATTGCCATGAGACTCCATCTCACTTTTATCTTTCATCAGAAAATAATCCAGCATAAATAACACCCCCGCCACCAAAAATGGAGTTATGACTATGAGTGACGCTGGATTGCGACCAAAACTGTGGAAAAAGATTCCCGCTGCCAGAAAGATAAGCACAAACAATATCCCCCCGATCAGCTCCCACTTCCAGGCAATCACCAGAGCAGCAATGACAATGAAAGCCGGTATGTTGTGCATCACAAAGCAGATCAATTGTTCCTTCAAGGAATATCCGGGACCAAAACAATCCATCGAAAAGATCATCATGAAAAGGACCGCCAGGATGGCGATGATCCGTGGGGCCCAGCGTAGAATTTGCTTTTTCATCTTATTATTTTTAAGATTCCGGCCTGAAAAATTGATTTGACACAATTGACGTCGTAACTTTACCTAAAGTTAACCAAAATAATTCTGATCATTGATATAAAATTACATCGTTTTCAGGGAGATACCATGGAATTCCTGTTGTAAAACCATTGTAAATCCTTTTACAAGCGTTCTTCATCCACGTTTCATTAATCCGTTTCATCTTTGCAACAGAAGGAAAATACCGACTTTAAATCACTTAAGACCAGGATCGTGGCAACCATGCAACAATCTTATCCGGGGTTAAGTTCCGATATTTCGGAATGGAAAGGCCAGGATATCGTCAATTTCCAGGAAGAACTGCTTCAGAAAGTGAATGCCCACATCAGCGAAAAGTGGTTTTATACCCATATGAAATCTGTCGGTACGACTTTACCCCGGATCGATGTATTGAACCTGCTGAGCAGGTACGCCGGGTATGCCGACTGGAACGATTTTGTTTACAGGAATGGCGGCAAAAAACCAAAACCAGCCGTAAGCAGCGGTAACCGTTATTTCATCCTGGTCCCTGTCATGGTCATTGTTATCCTCGGCATTTTCTACCTGGTCAATAGGCTGGTCAGCAACAGGAATTATACTTTCTGCTTCTATGATGCCACGACCAGGGAACAAATAACCCATGCAGATATCGAGGTGAAAATCATCCTGGAAAATGAATCGCCAATAACATACCTGTGCAGTTCCGATGGGTGTTTCACACTGAAAACCGACCGGAGCTTCATCAAAATGGTCGTAAATTCACCCTACTATCGTGCCGATACCATAAACAGGACGCTGAAGAAGTTCAACCCGCAGGAGATCATCGGCCTCCAGGCCAACGATTATGCATTGATGCTGCATTATTTTTCGGAGATGAATACGGAGGACTGGCAGAAAAGACGACTGAAACTGGATGAAATGTTTGATGAAAGCGCGATGATCTACCAGGTCGTGAACGATATAAGCGGCACCGGGATGGAACTATACAGCAAATGGGAGTTTATAGATAAACTGACGATGCCTTCCCATTCGTTGAAAAATATCGAAATCTTAGATACGAAGTATATTGGTGACCGTATTGCCGTATTACGGTTCAGAATATCGGATAAATAAATGAAAAGATTGTTTAACATATTGATCATCATTGTAGTATACATGATCTTCTGCGGGAAGTCGTGCGATGACGACGGCGAAAGGATTAACAGGCAAAGTCACCAGGCATCTTTGGCAAAGGACAGCATTCTCCATGATTTTGAAACGGATTTTTTAACAGAAGAAGCCCGTTATGCCTCCGGTGTCAATGCAATGCAAAAGCTGAACGACCTTGCCGATTATATGGAAATCTATGCCGATCGGTCGCTGGAACCCGCATTCAGGGAGAAAGCGGGTGATATGATCAACAAGATGTTTCGTTCACCGGATAACCACCTGTTTCTTGGACCGGTCAGAAAGGAGAAGATGACACAGATAACCCTGGAAGAATTTCTGGAAAAAGGATTCGGGGATGAGTTTATCCGGGTAAGGATTAATTTTGACAGTGTCAAGGTTATTGAGCCGCTGGTCCTAAAAGGCGAGAGGAATTATTCTGGCAAGATGTCGGCTTACCAGTCAATGATTGGCTTTACCGCTAATGACAGCCTGATTCTGCCGGCCAGGCGGGTGACAATTGACTTCTTTTCAACCCGCCAGGTTAAAACCTTCGGAAGCGACTCGATAGAAGTGAGGGTGGTCAGACTGGGGGATATTTACCTGGAAAAGTGAGACTCCATCTCAATTTGCAAAATAATTTACAAATCCTTTACAAGCGACTTACAGAAGAAACGGTAACGACAGTTATATTTTTGAGGCTTGTTTTTAATTCAAGTCATATGAAAAAAGTCATTGTTCGTACCACCTTGTTTATGATCATCATCCATACCGGCCTTTTTGGGCAGAATTCAATCCGATTCACATTTTCCGCTGTTGAGGGATCAGACTATTTCCGGCTGGATAGCCTGAGGGTAAGGAATATGACTCAGTCTTGCGATACTGTGCTGATTTATCCTGATACAGTTCTGGTTATTAATTATGTGGGAATCAACGACAGCCAAAATAGTGCTGGCGGTTTCAACATGATTCGGAACTTCCCGAACCCTGTCACCAGTCTGTCTAAGATTAATCTTGAAATACCTGAAAAAGATTACGTAAACCTGACATTGGCAGATGCCGCCGGGCGCATACTGTATTCAGCCTCACTGACACTGGGTCCCGGAATCCATAGATTTCTCTTCACGCCACCCGGGAACGGGCTTTTTATCTTCAATGCTTCCTGGAGAGGGAACAATTGCTCTGCACGGATCCTGGCTTCCGGTGTCAGTCAGGGAAACGAATTTTCACTGAAATACATGTGTACGTCAGGCTCTTCGAATACGTTGAAAACTCGCAGGTCAATCGCAGAATATCTTTATAATCCCGGCGATGAGCTCCTGCTTACCGGATATGGCGATGGTCTTGAATCAGGGTTCGCAGATTCGCCCGAAACCGACCAGGAATATATTTTCCAGTTTGCGGCGAACATTCCCTGCCCCGGCCTCGATTCCCTGCTCTATGACGGGCAGTGGTATCACACCATCCAGGTATTCAGCCAGTGCTGGATGAAGGAGAACCTCAACGCCGGCATTATGATCCCTTCTTCCCAGGCCCAGACGAACAACGGCATCATCGAAAAGTATTGCATGATCAATAACGAGTCATATTGTGACATCCTTGGCGGCCTTTATTTCTGGAATGAAACTATGCAGCATGTTCTTGAAACGGGAGGCAGGGGTATTTGCCCTGAAGGATTTCACGTACCGACAGACCTCGAGTGGCAGATCCTGGAAGGAGCCGTCGACAGCGAACTTGAGATCGGGGCACCCGGCTGGAATGCAAGTGGCTGGCGAGGGACAGATGCCGGGGGTAATCTTAAACAAACCGGGACAGATCTCTGGGAACCACCGAATACCGGCGGGACGGGGGCAGCGTTTTCGGTGAGGTGTATCAGGAATTAGGTATTCTAAATTTGAAAATGTGAAAGATAAAAAAATTAATACCCTGGTGTGCACAGCCCAATGGCTTGCAGCATTGACCGGCAGCATCTATGGCCTGGTGCTGGCCATTTTTGGTTATCTGTCGGGTTGGGGCCCGGGAGGAAGCATGAACGGGCCATTCTGGAGAGTCCTGCTGTCGGCAGCCATATCGATCCTGGCAGGAGCTTTCATCGGTACATTTGTCGTCAGGAAACTGGCACGGTTACTATTCGAAAAACCATTTTCAAAGTTGGAATCGGGACTTAGAGCCTTTGCCCTGGTCCTTGCAGGAAGTTTCCCTGCTTTTGTTTCCAGTTGGTTAACCGGGTACATAATGGGGAAATTGACGGGTACCATTGAGGGGCTCGATTGGATCACAGTCTTGGTTTACACTCCGCTCATGTCTTTTATCTATGGCATCCCGGTATGTTTTGGAACGGCTCTTTTGTTTGGCATTTTTGTATTTTTTTATTTGAAAGACGTTGATGATCCTAGAAGAGTATAGAACTGATAAAAAATCCGATGAAATATGTATTGACTTTTCCTTTATCAGGCAGTAAATTTGAGTCGGAATTTGGTTCACGGTAGCATGATCCTGGAACGCCGAAAACCGGCCCTCCGGTATCTACTAATAGCAACTAACGAAACTTCGTCCACCACTGGCGAACTCAGGACAGGCCGTCGGCTGCTGACCGGCAATATCGTGAAGGTCTGACCGCCGCCTGCCCTCCCTCATCCCATCACATTGATCTGCAACCGTGTAAGCTGCTGGTAGATCCCGCCTTCGCGGGCCAGCAACTCCTCGTGTGTCCCCATCTCTTTCACTTCACCCTGGTCGATCACCACGATCTGGTCGGCTTTGTGGATGGTCGAAAGCCGGTGGGCGATCACGAACGAGGTGCGCCCTTCCATCAGCTTCTCCAGCGCCTCCTGCACCAGCCGCTCATTCTCCGCGTCGAGCGAACTGGTTGCTTCATCCAGGATCAGGATCGCCGGGTTCTTCAGGATGGCCCTGGCGATGGCGATCCTTTGCCGTTGACCTCCGGAGAGTTGCACGCCGCGCTCGCCGACCAGGGTTTCCAACCCTTCCGGGAACTTGCCGATGAACTCCATCGCATTGGCCAGCTCCGCCGCATGCAAAATCTCTTCCTTCGTGGCGCCGGGTTTGCCGTATTCGATATTTTCCCGGATCGTGCCGCCAAACAGCAATACCTCCTGCGGCACTATCGCCATATTCCCCCGCAATGCCGTGAGATCGTAATCCCGGGCATCTTTCCCGTCGATCAGGATGCGGCCGCCCGTGGGATCGTAAAACCGCAGCAACAACGCGCTGATGGTGCTCTTGCCCGCCCCCGACGGGCCAACCAGCGCTACCTGCCCGCCGTGGTGCACACTGAAGGTAATGTCTTTCAGTACAGCGACATCTTTGCGGGAAGGGTAGGAAAATGATACATTCTCAAACCGGACATCCCCGGTAATTCCCGTTGCGCTTCCCGTTGTCTCCGAAAGCAAATCTTCCGGCGTCTCATCAAGGATGTCGAGCAAATTCTCCGTCGCCCCGATCGACTTCTGGATATCGGAATACAGGTCGGCCACCCCGCTGATCGAGCCGCCGATGAACACCGAATAAAGCACGAACTTCAGCAGATCGCCCGTCGACAGCCCCGCCCCCTGGTGGATCAGGTAAACGCCGTACCAGATCACCCCGATGATCGATCCGAACAGGGCAAACATGATGAAAGAGATGAAAAGCCCGCGCCATTTGGCCCCTTTCAGCGAAATGGCGATCACTTCGTCGGTCTTCTTCTTGTATCTCATGATCTCGAAAGCCTCGTTGGCAAAAGCCTTGACACTGGCAACCGCCTGCAGCGTCTCTTCAACGATCGTGTTCGATTCGGCTACCACCGTCTGTGCTTTCTTCGACAGCTTCCGGATGTAGGTCCCGAAGATCCTGGCAACAATAGCCGCCACAGGGATCAGCGCCAGCATGAACACCGTCAGCCTGGGCGAAATGACCGTCAGCAGCACTATGCCCCCGACAATGGTGATCACCTGCCTGACAAACTGCGCCAGGGTGGTGGTGAATGTCTCCTGCAGCAGCGAAATATCCGCCGAGATGCGGCTGTTCAATTCCCCGACCCGCCGGCTCGAAAAAAATGCCATCGGCAGCTTGATGAGATGGTTGTAGGTGGTCTGCCGGAGCAGCGCCAGGGTTTTCTGGGTAACGACGGCAAACAGGTAGATCCGGAAATAGGAGAAAACGGCGCTTACCAGGAAAACACCGATCAGGATCATCCCCAGCTCGTTGATTTTTTCGAGGGTGGAACTGGATGCGGCATCCAGCAATTCCCCAATCAGCATCGGGAATACCAGCGTGGTCAGGCTGGAAAGCACCAGGAAGGCCATTCCCGCAATAAAGGTGTATTTCTGCGGGCCCACAAAGCGGAACAGCCGGTATAACCGCTGCATCCCTTCCTTTGTGATCTTCTTTTTAGAAAATTCCCTTTCGGGATATTTGTATGACGTCCGCGACATAAATTTTTCAGGTATACTCATTCTTTGCAGGTTTGCGAAAGCAAAACTGCTTAGAATGAGTTATGCCGAGAGGAACAGCAGTATAAAATTTGCAAATACCGAAAAATCGGTACAGGCTCTGTTCCTACTCGGTATAAACAAAATTAATAGCAAATAGTTTTGCTAAAACTTGTACCTGACAGAAAGAACAAATTCATCCTTATCCTTGTACTTTGAGAACACATCATCGCCTTCACCCCCGATCAGCCTGACCCCCAGGTTGATCTCGGTGTTTTCGTTCGGGATATAGGTGATGGCGGGCATATAGATCCACGCAAAGTTATCCGCGGGTTTTTCCCAGTCGGAAACGACCAGGGCGGCAGTGAGGGGATTGATCTTCAGTTTGTCGTTAAACAGATATTTCTCGTAGCTGAGAACCAGGTAATCGTTCAGGTTGCCGTTTCCCCGCTCATGGACAAAACCATGAAGGTACTGCACATTGATGTAATGCCCGCCGCGGAATGTGTAATCAAACCCTGCCGCATATTTGAACCAGGGCTTTTTTTCGAGCACCACCGAGTCAATCGGGGGAAGCCCGAATGCGGAAAGATCGTTTGTCAGGATGACCTCCTTTTCGGGAAGAAATGCCGCCCCTTCAGCCCAGATGCCCACGGCTCCGATGGCGCCGGCCAGGTCGGCCCCGATGATGTGCTGCCGGGGGAAAAGCAGGTAACTCTTTACATCGATCTTACCCGGGGTTTCAGTCATGCTGATCTTGTTATAGTAATTCAGCGGCAATCCATCCCGGCCGTAAACATAGCTCGCCGAAAAATCGAATCCCCCGGCAAAACCGCCGAATTTAAAGGCATAGGTGGCATTTTCCTTCAGGTTGAGCGCAGGCATCGCCAGGCTATCCGTAACGGAACCGAGCGTCAGGTAACCGGGGAGCTCGAACGGCGATGCCATCAGCCCTTCGGCCCAGTCGCCACGGGGCAGAACGGCTGGCCGGAAATAGAAAATGTAATCGGCCTCCAGGTAAAAATCTTTGAGGTAATACTTCATCTGAATGGCATCAGAACCCGAATGCCGTCCGAAATCCCAGATGTCTTCCAGGTCCCACGGATTGAGATTGTCGGTCGGATTCAGCTTGTCGGCCGTCCCCCAGGCAATCCTCTGCCGCCCGATCTTCATATCGAGGTTTTTGGTGAAAACTCCGTAAAGCTCCACATATGCCTCACGGAAATCGAGGTTGTATGGCGAAGTTTCATCCTTGTTGAAGAGCTGTTGAGCGCTCTGCAGAAACGGAAAACCGAACGACCGGAGCCAGATATCGGAACGGAACCGGGCTTTATCGGCAAATTTCTTGTCCAGCTTCAGTTCCAGTCGGTTCTCATTCCACGACCAGTTACCGTTTTCCAGCCGGAACCGGTGATCGATCTGAAGCCCGCCCTGTAGTTTCAGGGGATTTTCCTGGGCCTTGACTGCCATCCCGAAAAGGGACACTAAGCAAATGACAAACAGAAACTTTTTCATATGCCATCATTACTTTTTCAATTCCCTTACAGTGAAGTTCTCTGCTGTAAGGTTATTATCGAACGATAATTCAATTGTCAGAAAAACAGTCTTATGCTCCTTCAGCAGGTCGGTCATCTCAATCTCGGTAGCCGCCCAGTATCCGTCGGTTTTTTCAATCTTTTTATTGATCAGTTGTTTAACTTTTACTCCTCCACGGTCAAAATAATCGGCCTGGCGGAGATAATTATTGTCTTTGTTAATAGTGACTTCCAGCCGTGAATATTCGGTATCGGCGGGATCTTTGGGCGTCAGCTTCAGCTTCCAGGAATCAGCAGTCTGCTGGATCATCTCTGCATTGTATTCATCTGAAAGAGGTTTTGATTCCATATCGTCGTAAGAAAAGTCGGTGCCCGCAAAGGTCTGGTTCTTGATATGCGAGGCGATCCTCCGCTCTTTTTCGTAAGCCGGAAGATACAGGTACATAACATCATCCGGCAGCGACAGGAAGGCGATTCCCTGCTGCGATGCCGGTGCGGTGAATTTAAACAACCTCATTTCGGAGCCTTTCTGAATATACTGAGCGGCCCGTTCCTGCGTATTGCTTTTTTTATCGGTCAGGATGATCTTCACTGCCGCTTTCTGGTCTTTCGGAGCGTACATCACATCATCGGCCTTCCTCAGCACTTCGGAAGCCGTCTGTGAGAACACCGGCGAAACCATCAACCCTAAAATCATAATTACAACCACATTCTTCATAATCAATTAAAATTTAACTATTCACTATTCACTATTCCCTTTTCCCTGAAAAGAATCGTAGCCGGCAGCAATGTCAGCGCCGCCGCGCCGGAAATGATCATCGTTACCCCGACCAGCAGGCCGAAGTGCTGCAATGGGACCAGGTTTGAGAAAGTCAGGACCAGGAACCCCAGCGAAACCGAAAGAACGTTAATGACAATGGCCCTTCCGCTGATGCGGATGGCATGTCCGAGCGCTCTTTTTGAATCCCTCCCGTGTTTCTTTTCATGATTGTAATGGGTGATCATGTGGATGGCGTAATCTACCCCGATCCCGATGGAAACACTGCCAACGAGGACCGTGGCGATGTCGAGGGGAAGTCCGATCAGGCCCATGAATCCGAACAGGACCAGCAAAGTGGCGATAATGGGGATCAGGGCATGTAATCCTAGCCGTAATGATCTCAGGATCAGTGTTACAAGGAGAAATACAAATACGATGGCATATAGTAATGATTGCATCTGGCTATTGACAATGCTCCGGTCAATCTGAAGGTAAAGCGATGGCATCCCTGTGAATTCTACCTTGTCTTTCCAATCCGGATGGCGTTCAATATAAGCTTGCAGGTTTTCAGTGAGGCCGGTCATTTCGCCGAGGTCGCCTTTGCCGGTGGTAGTGTTGACAAGCCCTTCGTCTTTTTCATAAGTCACCAGCTGTTCCATGATATCCTGTCCTTCCAGCAGGAACCAGAGCTGTTCTACCTTGGTTTTTTCATCGGGGATCGTCTTTCCTTCTCCCATCACTTCGTTCATTTCTTCGATCAGGTTAGCCACCGACTGGGCGTGCGACACATATCCGTCATTTTTAAGGTAATCCCCGATATCGGCCATGATCCGGAGCATTTCCGGGTCCTGTACGTCGCCTTTAACCGTGATGTATACTGGCATGCTCCCGCCGAATTTGTTCTTGAACAGGATTTCGGATTGATGGGTGGGGTCCGATTTCCGGAAATA
>JAGOPY010000020.1:10100-12477 GCA_017991835.1 Bacteroidales bacterium
GATGATGACCAGTGCGGTGATTGGCGCCAGGATAACTATATCGCCCATGATGATATCCGCCAGGCTTTTAAACGCAAAAGGCATACCGCCGAAATAGACTTTTTCGGAAAGGTTTAACGATTCGACCTTCTCCCGGATAGCCGATGCGACTTTAATTTTATCCACTCCTTCGGCAATTTTCACCATGACGGCTGTCACGGTGGCATCCTCCGAAACAATGGCCCCCCGGTACATCTCCTGGGATAAAGTGTAGGTTCTCAGGGCTGCCAGCTCTTCTTGCGTATCGGGAATGTCGTATTTGTCGACCAGGTTGCCGATCTCAATCCCCCAGTCGCTCCCTTTGATATCGATGATGTTGGTGAGGCTGGTAACCGTCGCCACTCCCGGGATGATCTTCACCGAATCGGTTATCCTACGGATGTTTTCAAGGGTCTCCGTATTGAAGATGTTTTTGGTCTCCAGGCCGATGATCCCGGTGTAATTACCCCCGTATTTGTTTCCTATCTCCCTGAAAAGCATTGCTTTAGGGTCATCATCGGGGAGGTAGTTGAAAACATCGGGATCCACTTTGAGGTATCGGAAAAAGTAAGCCATTATACCTGTGATGATGAGAGTCAGGATTATGATGGCCTTTCTGTACCGGATAATACTATATGCAATTGTCTTCATTAATATACTAAATGACTAATATCGTTTTATAGTCAGATTATGAATAAAAAAAATAGATCTGTTGCTTTTAATTATCAAGCTTATTATAATGAACATTGACTTTACGAGTTTCCAATTTCAAATTTCATCATGATTTTTCCCGGCGAAGAAAATTAATCTATATGACCAAAAACGTTTTATAGTCAAATATAGTATAAAAATAAGCATAAAAATCCTGAATTTCATTAAAAATTGTTAAAGGAATATAAATATCAGGGTTTTTCTAATCCTCTGACCAGAATATCAACCAGTTCGACTATGGTTTGCTCGTATTCGGAGATTTTATGATGATGGTAGAACGGGATTTCGATGGCTTTCATGGCCAGGATGATGACCTGCGCTGTGGCATATGAATCCTTGATCTGGAACCTGTTCTCCCTGATTCCCCTGTCAATGATGGCTTTCATCAGGTCGATCTCAAACCGGGTGAAATCTTCGCGGCAATCGTTCAGGAAGCTGAAATCGGCCACAAAATCGGCTTTCAGCGATTCGTGGTAGTTCACCGCATCCTTCATAAGCATCATTCTGTTCATCAGGTAATTGCGTATCATTCCTGTCGCATCCTGGCTGTCGACTATCACCCGGGTCAGGCCTGTTTTAAAAAACTGGATTTCCTGCATGACAACGGCCAGGAACAGATCTTCCTTGCTCTTGTAATAGTAGTAAACTGATCCTTTTGCTTTATGAGCCGTTCGGGCTATTTCGTCGACAGTCGTTTTCTGGAATCCGTATTTTCCGAACATTTTGGCAGCTACTGCCAGAATCTTGTCCCTGGTCTGGTCTTTAGTCATTTTTAAACTATTTGACTATATAGGTTTAAAGGTTTAAAAATATAAAAAAATCAATATCAAAACAACCGGGTGAATAAAATATTTAACTTTGATTTTCACCAAAACAGATATTTATGAAACTTTATGATGTTATCAGCTACCTGGGTTACCTGTCAGGTATTTTCGGCGGATTGATGATGCTGGCAGGCGTTATTGGTTTTTTGACCGGAACCGAGTTCCTGGGTGTGAAGTATTATTACAATTACTTCTTCTATGCCAACAGCTTCCTCTTATTCGGAGTATTCATCATTTTAGGAACCCGCCAGTTTTGCCACTGTCATTGTCACACCCATGATGATGCGTGCCAGCATGAAGATCATCAAAAATAAACCGGAATAAGGCTTTATACTTCTGTTTTCTTCCTAATTTCGCCGGGTAAATTAAAAACCAGGTTGAAATGAGAACATTATTTGGTATATCCCTGTTGTTGATGGGGATCATTACATCATGCACCACAGGTGAAAAAAAGATGAAAACAGCAGAAAACCCCTTCTTTGCCCCTTATGGCACCCCTTTCGAAACTGCGGCATTCGACCGGATCAAGAATGAACACTTCCTGCCGGCTTTCCATGAAGGTATCCGTGTTCATGATGAAGAAATTGCCGCTATTGTGGCCAATCCGGCTGCACCCGACTTTGAGAATACGATCGTAGCGCTCGACCGCAGCGGCGACCTGCTGGCCGGCGTCAGCGGGGTTTTCTATAACCTTACATCGGCTAATACCAATGATGAACTGCAGTCGATTGCCAAAGAAATATCTCCCGTCCTGACCGGGCATTACGATAATATCCTGTTGAATGCCGGGTTGTTTAAAAGGATCAAAGCGGTTTATGAACAGA
>JAGOPY010000020.1:12577-29295 GCA_017991835.1 Bacteroidales bacterium
GCCTGGGATTGGTGGTATTATGCCGAAAAACTGCGCAAACAGAAGTATGACCTGGATGAAGAAGCGCTGAAGCCTTATTTTTCGCTTGAAAATGTCAGGCTTGGCATGTTCGACGTGGCCACACGCCTTTTCGGCATCACATTTACCGAAAGAAACGACATCCAGAAGTATCATCCTGAAGTAAAGGTCTTTGAAGTCAAAGACACCGACGGGTCACATATCGGTATCCTTTATATGGATTTCTTCCCGCGCGCCAGCAAGGAAGGAGGCGCATGGATGAACAACTACCGCGATCAGTACATGGCAGGCGATTCTAATGTCTCCCCGGTCATAACCACTGTTTGCAATTTTACCAAGCCTGCCGGCGATGTTCCGTCGCTGCTGACATTTGAAGAGGTGGAGACCCTTTTCCATGAGTTCGGGCACGCGCTGCATGGCCTGCTTTCGGAATGCAGGTACCGCAAGCTTTCGGGCACTTCAACGCCACGCGATTTCGTTGAGCTCCCCTCACAGATCATGGAGAACTGGGCCGGCGATCCGGAGGTGATGAAGCTCTACGCCCGCCATTACCAGACCGGAGAAGTGATTCCCCAGGAGCTGATCGACAAGATCACCGCCAGCGGTCACTTTAACCAGGGCTTTGCAACAGTGGAATATATGGCCGCCTGTTATCTCGATATGGATATCCATACCCTGAAAGATTCCTCTCTTATGGATGCCCTTGGCTTTGAGAGCGCTTCCATGTCGAAGATCGGCATGATGCCCGAGATCATCGTCCGCTACCGTGTGCCCTATTTCGCCCACATCTTTGCCGGCGGTTATTCTTCCGGCTATTACAGCTACCTGTGGGCCGAAGTTTTGGATGCCGACGCGTTCCAGGCATTCAAAGAGACGGGCATCTTCGATCCGGCGACAGCGAAAGCGTTCCGCGATAACATCCTTTCCCGCGGCGGCACCGACGACCCGATGAAGCTGTACAAGCAGTTCCGTGGCAAAGAGCCGGATGTTGCGCCGATGCTGAAAAGGAAAGGACTGATTTGACGAAATGAGATGGCATCTCATTTACGGCAGAACTATTGTATAGTGCACTGTTATACTGTTAGTTAGGAGTAGATAGAGATGGTTTTGAGATGCCATCTCATGCTAATGCAAGAAACTCAAACCCATTCCCGGACCACTCCAGGAATTTGTGGAATCCTTCGCCGGTGATCACCAGGCTGGCAGTGTTGTCGTTCGGGTGAAAGCTAAGATTTTTCGCCTCTCTCAAAACCTCATCAAGGAAAACATAAACATGATCGGCCTCATCGTTTATCAGACCGAATAAGGAAACAGAGCCCGGCGTAACGCCAAGGTATTTCATCAGCCGTTCGGGTGAAGCAAAGGTGAGTTTTCCCTGCTTCAGTTTCTTTTCGAGATCGTGGATGGCCAGCGGCCGCGAGTGCTCCATGATCACCAGGTAATGCCGGTTGCCCTTGTGGTTTCGGAAAAAGATATTCTTGCAGTGCGTCGAGTCGATATTTTTCCAGTTTTTCAGCGCTTCTTCGATGGTCGGAGCCGCGGGATGCTCATAGTAATCGAACGTAATGCCCAGTTCTTCCAGGATTCGGTATAATTTGGGATCTCCGCGCATAGCTTTAAGATTTTAACGCATCTTTTTCAGGTTGAGCACCTCCGGTTCCGAGAGGAACCTCCATTTGCCGCGGGGAAGGTTTTTCTTGGTGAGCCCTGCGTACATCACCCGGTCGAGCTTCGTCACCTTATAGCCCAGCGATTCGAAGATCCGCCGGACGATCCGGTTTTGCCCCGAATGGATCTCCATGCCGACTTCACGCCGGTCTTTGGCGTCTTCCACATATTCGATCCCGTCGACCTGTACCCGGTCCCCGTCGATCTCGATGCCACCGGCCACCTTTATCAGGTCCTGCTTCGATAGTGGCTGGTCCAGCACCACATGGTACATCTTGAGGATCCGTGAGGCCGGGTGCATCAGCTTTTTCGCCAGTTCGCCGTCGTTGGTGAACAGCAACAGGCCGGTCGTGTTGCGGTCGAGCCGGCCGACAGGGTAGATGCGCTCTTTGCAGGCCCCGGCAATCAGCTCCATGACCGTGTTCTTTGCGTGCGGGTCTTTCGTCGTGGTCACATAACCCTTCTGTTTGTTCAGCAACAGGTACTGCTTTCTTTCATTCGACAGCGTCTGGTCGGCATACTGCACTTTGTCGCCGGGCATCACTTTGGCCCCCAATGTGGTGACTACTTCTCCGTTTACTTTTATAACGCCTGCCCTGATCAGGTCATCCGCCTCGCGCCTGGAACAGATACCGGCATTGGCGATATACTTGTTCAGCCTGATCCCGGCCGGTTCAGCCTTGGTGGCTTTAATCCTTACTCCGCTCCGGGTGGCGAATTTACGTTGCGGCAAACCCGGCTCACCCTCTGTCTTTCTCCGGATGATCTTTTTTGCGGGTCTTTCCGCTCGTTCGAATTTTTCAGAAGATTTTTCATCCCGATAGGATTTCTTTGGGCGTTTCTCGAACGGACCTCCAACGGTCGAAGGCCGTTCTTTTCTGAAAACCTTTTTCGGAGGTTTATCCCCGTCTTCTCTTGCAGCGTATGGTTTGTCTTTCTTTACAAGAGATTTTTTTCCTCTCTCTTCAGCCGGCCTTGGACGAAATGGTTTTTCCATCCTGCCTTCGGCGCGTCCGCCCCGCTTATTCTCGTGGTAGGTTTTTGTCTCTTTCTTTCCGGCATTCTGAAACGGCTTTCTCGGCTGGCGGGGAGTTTTTTCCTGACTCATAACAGATTATTCATTGCATTGAACTAAAATTCCAAATTCCAAATTCCAAGCACCAAACAAATTCCAAATCCAAAAAAGCAAATTCAAAATGGTTTTGGATTTTGGATTTAATTTTTCGTATTTGTTTGGAATTTGGAGCTTGGAATTTATTATTTCGCAAAGGTAACAACAATTCCATCATCCTGTCCTCAATCTTGGATAAAAAGCGTCTTTCATGTGATTGACGCGGGCTTCTTCTTTATTGAATATGATGGAGATGATGTCGAAACGAACCTCCAGGGTGATGTTCTTTTTATAGACATAAGCGTTCGCCGCACGGATAAGCGCCTGCTGCTTGTCGCGCGTCACAGCATCCTCCGGCTCTGCAAACGAATCGCTGCTTCGCGATTTCACCTCCACAACAACAAGAAATTCCTTATCCCGCGCCACGAGGTCTATCTCATTGCGTCCCGCCCTCCAGTTGACGTCCAGGATGATGTATCCCAGTTTCAGGAGGTGCCTGGTGGCGATCTCTTCGCCCTTCTTTCCGAGTTCTGATGCTTCTGACATAAATTTGTTCGACCAACGACTAATCATTAATCCGGATTTTCACCAAAAAATACCCGGTCGGTGTAAAATA
Source organism: Bacteroidales bacterium (assembly GCA_017991835.1). Taxonomy (GTDB): domain Bacteria; phylum Bacteroidota; class Bacteroidia; order Bacteroidales; family JAGOPY01; genus JAGOPY01. The sequence goes on from JAGOPY010000020.1 coordinate 15,991, forward strand.
TTTTTAAAAATATGAGATAAGAAGCTGGATATCAGTAACTAAAAAATCACCCTGACTTCGTCGTTTATCTCCAGTCCGACCTCTCTTCCGAGAATGAGGGCACGGTTATCCGGGCCATGCCCGGCGGGGAAATTGAAGCAAACAGGGTAGGGGTAGTCTTCCACCGCTTCGGCGATGATATCACTGGCCGATTTCTGAAAGGAGACCTCATTGTCGTGCATTTTGCTCATTGCCCCGACGATCAGCCCCGCCAGCCCCTCCAGTTTGCCCGAACGGCGCAGGTTCAGCATCATCCGGTCAATGTGGTAGAGATACTCGTCAAGGTCTTCAATAAACAGGATTTTGCCATTGGTACTGATATCGGAACGGGTATTGGTAAGGCTGTAGAGGATCGACAGGTTGCCACCGACCAGTTGCGCCCTGGCTGATCCTTTGCGGAAAAAGGGTTCGGCGGGGTAGCGGTATGATAGCTCCTTTCCGAACAGGGCTTTTCTCAGGCTGTTGAGCGAGCGGTCGCTTTCGCACCTTTCGCGGATATTCACGGGCATGATAGCATGCAGCGTTTCAATATTGAGATGGCGGTGGATATGGGAGTGGAGCACGGTGATATCGCTGAATCCCACGATCCACTTGGGATGCGAGGCAAACCGGTTAAAATCGAGCCGGTCGATTATGCGGACCGTTCCGTAACCCCCGCGGGAGCAAACGATCGCGCGGATCGAATCGTCGTCGAGTGCGCGTTGCATATCGGCCGTGCGCTGGGCATCGGAGCCGGCAAACTGGTTGTAGGCAGCGTATAGATTTTCACCTTCCACCACCTCCAGTCCCCACGACTCAAATAGTTTCTTCGCCGGAGAGATCTCTTCCGGTGTCACTTTCCGGGCCGGGGAGACGAGGGCGATCTTATCGCCTTTTTTGAGGTACGGAGGTGTTGTCATTTTATATTTTTTTCATCCAAAGAAAAGCAAAGATCGGTATTTATGTTCACTTTTCATTAACCCCATAGGCACATCGGGCACATAGATACACATTTAAAATCTTTTGTGTCTTCTATGTGTCCTATGTGCCTATGTGGTGAAAAAAAGCTCAATATACCCGATAAATCCCTAATTTTGCCGCAAACATTTGATCTTCATGGAAAACAAAAACTGGAAACGCACTACTGTCACCTCTGCATTACCCTATGCCAACGGCCCCATCCATATCGGACACCTGGCAGGCGTTTACGTACCCGCTGATATATACGTCCGCTACCTACGCTCCAAAGGCGAAGAGGTGCTCTTTATCGGCGGCTCCGACGAGCACGGCGTGCCCATTACGATCAAAGCGCGCAAAGAAGGCATCACCCCGCAGCAGGTCGTCGACCGGTACCATGAGATCATCAAAGATTCGTTTGAAAAATTCGGCATCTCGTTCGATATCTATTCCCGTACTTCCCATCCCATCCACCACGAAACGGCCTCTGAATTCTTCACGACGCTTTACAACAAAGGCGAATTTATCGAACAGACCTCGCTGCAGTATTTTGATGAAGAACAGCAGCATTTTCTCGCCGACCGCTACATCACCGGCACCTGCCCGCGCTGTGGCAACCCGAAAGCTTATGGCGACCAGTGTGAAAGCTGCGGCACCTCGCTCAGCCCCGACGACCTGATCAACCCGGTGTCGGCCCTCAGCGGCAATGCACCGGTCAAGAAGGAGACGAAGCACTGGTACCTGCCGCTCGACAAATACCAGGACTGGCTGGAGAAATGGATCGTGGAAGGGCACAAGGACGACTGGAAGCCCAACGTTTACGGGCAGTGCAAGTCGTGGCTCGACCATGGCCTGCAGCCCCGCGCCGTCACCCGCGACCTCGACTGGGGTGTGAAGGTACCGCTGCCCGGCACCGACGGCAAGGTGCTGTACGTCTGGTTCGACGCGCCGATCGGGTATATCAGCGCTACCCGCGAATGGGGGCAGATTCACGGAAAAGATTGGAAACCATGGTGGAAAGACCAGGAAACAAAGCTGATCCACTTTATCGGTAAAGACAACATCGTTTTTCACTGCATCATTTTCCCCTCGATGCTGAAGGAAGAAGGCAGTTTTATCCTCCCCGACAACGTCCCCGCCTTTGAGTTCATGAACCTGGAGAACGACAAGATATCCACCTCCAGGAACTGGGCCGTCTGGCTGCATGAGTATCTCGAGGAATTCCCGGGCAGGCAGGATGAGCTACGTTATGTCCTGACGACCAATGCTCCGGAAACCAAGGACAACGATTTCACCTGGAAAGACTTTCAGACGCGGAACAACAGCGAACTGCTGTCGATCTTCGGCAATTTTGTGAATCGTACCCTTGTCCTTACTCATAAGTATTTTGAAGGAAAGATACCGGCGAAAGGCGAACTTAGTTCGGCCGACCGTGAAGCCATCGATGAGGTCAGGACTTTCCCCGGCAGGATAGGAGGGAGCCTGGAGCAGTTCCGGTTCCGCGAGGCGCTGAGTGAAATGATGAACCTGGCCCGGCTTGGAAACAAATATTTGACCGACGCGGAGCCGTGGAAGGTTTATAAGACCGACCCGGAGAGGGTAAAGACCATTCTGAACATCTCGCTGGAGATTTGCGCCAACCTGGCCATTGTGTGCGAGCCATTCCTCCCTTTCACCGCCGAACGCCTCAGCCGCATGATGAACCTTCCGCAGCGGAAATGGGCCGGCGCAGGCAATCCCGAGCTGCTTGAAGCCGGCCACCAGCTGGGTCAGCCCGAGTATCTCTTTACCAAGATCGAAGACGATGTGATAGACGCCCAGGTGCAGAAACTGTTAGCCACAAAGCAACAGAATGCTGCGGTCGCTGAGCCGAAGATCAACCTGAAGCCCATGAAAGAGACCATAACCTACGACGATTTTACAAAGCTCGACATCCGTGTCTGCACGGTAGAAGCTGCCGAAAAGGTGCAGGGGGCCGACAAGCTGCTGAAACTGACCGTTAACACCGGCCTCGATACCCGGACTATCGTTTCCGGTATCGCGCTGTACTACAAGCCCGAGGACCTGGTAGGAAAGCAGTTCTGCTTCATCATCAACCTGGCGCCGAGGAAGCTGCGTGGCATCGACTCCAACGGCATGATCCTCTCGGCCGAGAATCCCGACGGCACCCTCAGCCTGATCCGCCCGGGCGATTTGCTGGAGAACGGAAGCGAAGTAAAATAATGTTGAATGTTGGATGTTGAAGGTTGAATGAGGGAATTCTTTAAAAATTTACTAATTTTGCACCCGAATTCAACATTTAACCTTCAACATTCAACATTTCCTGCATGGCCCTATAGTTCAACGGATAGAACGGAAGTTTCCTAAACTTTAAATCCAGGTTCGATTCCTGGTGGGGCTACCAAGATTCAGAATGTTCATGACACAATGGGAAATGTGAAAAGGATTACTCCTTTATGCATTTCCCATTTTGTTTTGCACATTTGCCAACAGTCACGCTTCTTCACCTGCTAGAGGTTATGCTCGATAAATTGTCCCAGCTAAACAAAATATGGCTGATAATAATAATACACAGCGTGAGATATTGTAAGTTCTGACGAGTTATTTCTTCATTTTGTTAAGTATGCTTGACAAAATGCTAAATCTACTCAGGATAAAAGTGCTTTTTTTTCAACTGCTGGTTTTAAGAAAGACCATAGAACCTTAAATGCCGATAAAATTTCTTCAATTACTGAGTTAATTAATATATTTGTTAAGTTTGCTTGACAAAACATTGCAATTACTCAAGACATGAGCGCTGATAATGCTTCATCAAAAGATATAGCTACTGCTCTGAATATTGTTGATTATATTGATGCTAATCCTGATATTCATATGATTAAAAAAGAAGAATTAATCAGGATTCTACCTACTGGTTTTTATTCGAAGTCTACTCTGGACCGTGCTTTAAGAGAATTAGTGAGACAAAATGCATTAAAACCTCATCGTCATGGTTATACTATTCTGAAGACTTCACTGGCGGAGATAAAGTATAAATTATCAGACCTTAATAAAATAGCCGTTCCTCTTGCAGAAATAAAAAAAAGACTTAAGCAACACCAGTTCTTGACCAGGACTGAAATAAATGACCTTTTGCCGGAATTATCAATAACATTAATTGATGATTTAATTTTTAAGATGAAGAATGAAGGATTTATAAGAAATCTGGGAGATAAGGGAAGAGGAAGGTTTATTGTCGGAAATAACCGGGAGGATGTTTATTTTAGTGATGTAATCAGTAAAATAGCCAGCGTTTATGATGAGATCATTTTACGATATAACAGTGCGCTGGAATACCATAATCTGAGCAGGTATGTTACGACCAACCGTCTGTATATTTCGGGGACTACCGTCCGGCAGATTGACGAATTATTTCCGAAATCCATTGAAAATACAAACCTGGGCAAAGATTTTGGAATAATTGAAGTAAACATAGATAATCAGCGCATTAAAGTTACCGATATTGAGCGGACCATACTCGACTGTATCCGGTTTCCAAAATATGCCCTTGGATGGGAGAATATTTTCTTTGCCTTAAAACGGATTAAAAATATTGATGATAAAAAAATATTAAGCTATCTGATTGAATATCAAATTCCATCATTGTCATCAAAGGTTGGATTGCTGTTTGAACATTATAAGCAGGAATTAAACCTTCCGGATAATTTTCTGGGAAGATTGTCTTTATATAAAAGCAGAACACCCTTCAGATTGATAAGAAATGTTCCCGGCGAGCTTAATAAAACCTGGAATATTTACGTACCCGAAAACTTCTTTAATTATGGACAGGATAATTAATGATAAAAATGCAATAAAAGCTATTGCAGATCAATCTAAATTTGAAATAATCGTTGTCGAGAAAGTGCTCCATATGGAGCGTATCCTTCACAAAATCAGTGAATCAGAGCTTCTTCGCAATGATTTTGCTTTGATGGGAGGTTCCGCTATCGTTTTTCTTTACGGCAATGTGTACAGATTGTCTGTTGACCTCGACCTGGATTTCATTAATAATCCGAATCTGGGAAAAGATGATCGGGGTGAAATAAGAGAATTACAAAGAAAACATATCGGGGAGTTTCAAAGAATTGCAGGTGAACTAAACATGGGCTTTGAGGAAATACCGCCTGATGATGAAAGGTTTATTCAATTAAAAATGAATTATAATTCAGTAGTTTACGCAAGCGAATATTCTGTAGAATTAGACCTTGGATATAGATATTGTAGTACGATTTTTGGCGTTCAGGAAGTCAGTTGGCCAAACCATTTTAAGATTGAAGATTTCCCGAAGATTTCGATTCAAACTTTTTCTCCGGCGGAATTATGGGCATCCAAGATTATTGCAATGATCTCTACCAGGAGGAAAGACTTCAAAGGAAACAAATTTCTGGGATTTAAAAACAAAATCAGGCATTTGTATGATACATGGTATTTGCTTGATAGCGAACATATGCTGAAATCCGTTGATTTCAATGACCTGAAAAATCTTACCCTCCTTTTTGGGATGACCAGAATTGAAAATTATGAGTTTTGCCGTGGCGAAATCATTTCACTTTATTCACAAGAAAACTATGATAACGATTTACATCCGGTCCTTATTAATTCAAAGGATACTCCAAGATTAATAGCGATGCAGCGTAGAGTAAGAAAATTTCTTGATCAGAAGATTTTCTGTTACAATAAGGCAGATTACGATTTTATGGAAAAATATGTTGCGGGTTTGTTCAGACCTGAAGATCTCTTTGGTGATGAACTTGGGGCCACGATAAAATCGTTTTACTTTTACAGGGAGATGACTGAAATGTTAAAAAGATAAACTGTATTTCTAAAGCTTTTATGACCGCAGAAGAACTTGCCCGACTTGAGAGTGATCTTTGGAACACCGCACCTTATCTATGCCGTTTACAGCGGGATAGTCATTCTTGCGATCATTATCGGTTGGGGCTACCAATTAAGCAACATAAACCGGTGTAAATAAGCAAATTACTCCGGTTTATTTTTTGACGGGGGACGGTAGAGGGGACGTCACACATATACAATCGGTCTTAGCCCCAAAGCGCTCAATCCTTGATGCACCTCACACTACATCCATGGTTTTTCATGAAATGATTTCTGAAACATGCAGGTTTATCGTAAATCAGGTTCCTGTAGTAGGCAAAGTCCGCATCCTCTGCCGTCGAAGACCACCATAAACCATAAAAACCAAAGTACAGGAATAGTCCTTTTTCCCATCTTGTCCCGCCGGGCAAACCCGCAAATCCAACCAGGTCGGCGGCGCTTGTATTCGGGGATTCCCAGAGCAGGGAATCGGTGCTTTTCAGCTTCCCCCCTGCAACATCTTCACCCCCTAAAAACCCGATCAGGACATCCCATTCATCATCACGGGGAACATGCCAGCCCGGTGGACAAATGCCTCTTCCATCATTTACTGCATACCAATTATACAAATGACCAAAAGAAGACGCGTTCAATCCTTCATTGTGCATATCGCAATACGCCCCGGTATGCAACTCATCCCATTCCTGGTTTCTCATTACATGCATACACCAGACAAATCGACCAGTCTGCGCCGGTTTGGATTTAATTCCATAGTTGCGCTTCATTTCCTGACTTTAGATGACCATATTTTGCCGGCGAAGACTGGTAAATTCATCGGCTCTGTCCAATGATGAAACTGATGACGACCGTTTTGGTCATTCCGCCATCTCGCCTTCCCAGTTTTAAAAAGTGTAAACTGAAAATGTCAAAAAGTGTAAACTAAATGGTTATTGAAGACATATCCGCCAAGATCCCTCAATATCATTACGGGAACCGGAATAAGTTACACCCGGAACGACGGGATCAACGTCATTTCGCTGGCATCCCTGGGTGCATAATGAGGTAGTTGGCTCTGCCTGCTATCGATTTCGCCTGATGATCAGCTTAACACGCTCTTGCGTGACCATGCCGCCGTGTTCTCTCATCAGCCTGGCAAAATATACTCCTTCGGGCAACTGACCTGTTCCGATCACCGTTCTGGGGCTCACAAGAAGATAATGCCCAATTTCCAGGCCTGTGAAGCTATGCAGCGTCAATTCCATTTGGCCCCGAAAATCAGCTATTTCAAGGGTGAAATGGGTGGATGCAGGATTGGGACTGATAGTAAAATCAATGGATTTGCCGGATTCAGATATCCCAACTCCCTCCAGGTCAATAGTCTGGAATATCGTATCGGAGATTCCGCAGGCTCCGGCAACAAGGCTTACCTCATAGGTTCCAGGTGATGCATAGCTATGGGTCGGGTTCATGATATACGATGTGCTGCCGTCGCCAAAATCCCATTGAAATTCGGTCGCATACAATGAATTGTTTATAAATGTGATCTGTAGCTCTTCCGAATCCAGATAGCTGAATCCTGCAATGGGGTCATACTCCCCGATATGCCAGGTTAACAGGCTGTCGTACACCACGGCCTTTGCGGCAGCCCTGATAGTGGCCGCATCCGTTGCCGGGAGTGCTGCATCAAAAGTGATCGATTCCGGGTCCTTTCTGAAGAATGAGGCATAAAAACTGCATGCGGCGGCATAAGTGCCTGCAACAGAGGGATGACTGCCGTCGGCTTGATACAGTTCGATGGAGGGATCATGCTGCCGGATATACTTCCAGACAGCGCCGACGGGAGATACGATCGCCTTGTTGCTGTCGGCCATCATGCAGTATCTTAGATTCAAAAGACTGTCCATGCCTGCATATGTGCATACCGGAGGCCACCAGGAACAATTCGACTCATCCCCGTTTTTTCTCCCCCAGGTCATGAATAATGCTGTTTCGGCACAGGGATTTTCTGCATTGATGATGCTGTCTAAAATCCGGGCATACGGGAACACCTCGGTTTCCACCTGGCTGATGGGAAATGACGGAAGCTGGCTTTGCTCCTGCAAGACCACATAGTCCCAGTTACCTTCCGCGATTTTTTCAAGCGATACCAGGTTTGTGGAATGCCCCTCCAGCGTGTACCCGCCTGGCATATTGCTGTCATAAAGCAAGGTGTCGCCTGCTGAAACAGCTACGTCGGCAACCATTTGTGGTAAATTGTTTGTGTATGTATAGCTGTTTCCCAGGAACAATGCCCTTTTGGTAAGGGATTGTGCGTTGGACAAGCTGCATATTAACAGTGCAAAAATTACAATGCTGATTCTCATGATTTGATCAATTCTAAAAATCCTTCCGGTTCAGTTCTTAATGGGTGTGATCCGGTCAATGGCCAAAATTAATTCATTTCCCGCTTCCGTTCCAACCGGGATGATGCCAATGCCGAAGCCCTGAGTGTGACTACTGAGATTTGCGAGCCGACAGGATCTCCGTCACCAATGCGGCGGGACAGGTGTTGTTTGAGCAGAGGATCAAAGAGGGTTCCGTCATTGAAAGCGTGGATATTTCGGATTTTCCTGCCGGTGTATATTTCGTAAAAACGATATCAAAGGATCACGTTTCGGTCTTCAGGTTCCATAAGATATAAGCTTATCAACAATCCTGGCTAAAGGTGAGTATTTGGAGATAATGCATTTCTAAAAAGAACGGATCGCTCTCACGTGGGCCGATGAATAATCTTTAGGCCGAATCGCATTATTCCCGGTGCTAAAATCCCATGTTACTGCCTGGTTCTCATCCCATTCACTTGACGTCCAATACTCTGTTGCAGAGAAACCGCCAATTTGTTGATTGTAAAGGAACAGATAATTCAACTCATAAAATGATGGCAAATACCAATCGCTTAATCCATTCAGAACCAAATCGTCGCAAATTCTGGCTGCAATGCCCGCCGATCCGCAGGCGGCCAGGATCGCACTGGTATTAGCCTGTCCGTAACCTATATCTGACCACGTTCCGCCGACTTCTACGCCGGGACAACCCCAGGGGGCGCCATCGCTTTGATCCGTTTCAGCCGCTATCAGGCCGTGTTGCATGGTGTTGTCGATGTAAAAGATTCTCCCGCCGCCATATTCCTTGCCAATATAGAGACCCCCACCGTCCGTAGTAAAAGAAACTTCATTTCCATAGATGGTCTGCCCGTTTTTGATTGTAGCATAAGCCCTTACGTAGTAGGGTGTTCCGGGCGTGAGACCTTCCAGCTCGCTGGTGAAACTGCCTGCCCCGGAGCCATTGGTGGTCAGATTATCACTGACCGATGGATTGGTATACATGCTCCAGCACACACCCCGGGCCTCAATCACGGTGGAGGCCGAAGCAGTTACCGTACCTCCGCAGGTTGCCGAAACCGAGTCGATGCCGGTGACAGGGCTGGTCGTAACCTGCGTTTTTGTCCATAATGTGAGATCCGCGTCACCGGAATACCTCAGCCTGCACATGACATTGTCACCATCATCCCACTTTTCCTTGACAGGGTTCGGCTCAGCCATGTACTGGCCGGCCGTTTTGGGATTAGCCCCGGCCGTGTCCGACAGGTATTCAATAGCAGCGGTTCCAAGGTTGCAATTGAAGTTGGTCCTGACCCGCCATGAAAATCCCATATAGGTTCCCTTTGCAAACGACTCTTCGATCAATGGCCAGGTACCCAGAAAGCTGAAGCAAAATCCACCGTAAAAGAACACTGTATCTTTGCTGAAGTCATTATGGCTTGTAATAAAATCCTTTGAAATAAAGTAAACCGGTGAAGGGTCAAGCTGGCTGTTTACGTTCTTCACATTAAAGATTGCGATTTTTCCTTCCTTGATATCATCCCCGTATTTTCTTGTTGTGCCATTGGAAACAGATTCGCCGGTTTGCAGGTATGTTTCCACAACATCCCATTTTGTGGGATGGGCCCATCCATGCGAATAGATACGGATTATCCCGTAGCCGCCGAGTTCACAGAACCGGTCAAGCGTTGCATCACGATCTTTATAGACTTTTTTCAGCTCATATCCTACCCGCTCCAGGTCTTCAGTGTTTTTCGGGATAATCATATCAGTCAATTCCGTCCGTTCCCAATAGGAGGGATTTAAAAAGATCATCTTGCTGTTGTTTACAATTGATTTTAATTCCCCCGGCAATTTATCCGATGTATGGCCTCCTGCGGGCATGCTTTTATCCTCTCCGTAAAAGTCTTCCGGATTAAGCATGATCCCTCCCCTCATCCCGTTTTTGTAATCAATAGCGATACCCTGGCTTCCGACAACCGCAGATACTACGGCTGTATCGCCCAGAAAGAATTGCTGAAGCTGGCCCACAGCCTCCAGCGAATCCATAATATCCAGCCAAACATAGAAGTTGTCGGTCCCCTGGTTTTGCAGTTCAAGAATATGCTCGTAATAGGCCTGGTCCTCCTCGGTCCAGTTTGAATTTTCTTCATTCTTGTTACATGCCGTAAGGATGGTCAAAATGATCAAAAGATAATAAACCGGATTTTTCATGATTTGGCTAATTTTTGAAGAACACGCAATTTAAGCAATCCTGAAGCGATTGTCAAATATTTTTCAGGTCATCGCTTCATTCTGCCTGGTTTTAATAATCCTTTCCATTTCCGGAGGCGATCAATTATTGTTAGCAGCCAAAGGGGAAATACCGGTTACCTCGCAGAGGTTTAACTATCTTTACCAAAACAATTCCCATGAAAGCTTCTCTTCGTTTCTTCCTGTTTTTGATCACCAGCCTCTTTCTATTTCCTTTAATGGCTCTTTCGCAGGATCCCCTCAATATCGAAATCGGCCGGTTTCTCGACGAATGGCACAACGACGCCTCCCGGGCCGACATGCAGGCCTATTTCGACAAGATCGACGAGGCAGGGATCTATATCGGCACCGACGCAACGGAAAACTGGACCAAACAGGCGTTTTACGACTGGTCGAGGCCATATTTCGACAAAGGAAAAGCATGGTCATTCCAGGCCGATGAGCGCAATATTTATCTTTCAGAAGATCAAAAGATGGCCTGGTTCGACGAAAAGCTGCGTTCCTCTTCCGGCCCTTTGCGCGGTTCCGGCGTGTTGATCTATAGAAACGGGAATTGGAAGATCTTGCATTACGTCCTTTCCTTACCGGTTCCGAACGAGAAATTCTCGGCAGTGTTGGAGTTGTTCAGGGGAGAATAGGTCGTTGGTCGGCGGACTTCAGTAGGCAGTAGGCAGTAAGCAGTAGGCAGTAGGCAGTAGGTAGTGGGCAGTCATGGAACCCGGAACCCTGGAACCCTGGAACCTGGAACCAATTTTCGTTTTTTGTAAACCAACTCGCCCATAGTTTCCGTAATTCGTAAACTTTATTTATCTTTGTTTCATGAATATCGTTGAAACATCAACAGGGGCAAATTTTCCGGCAGAGATACGTCCTGTTGAAATTGGTGATTTTAAATCTTTGGGCAGGAATCGATATTTTTTCGATTGGAAAAGTGAACGGAATGAGGAGGTGTACAAATTGTGCAAGGCGGGTTCTAACGACATATTGGGACTTATTTCGTTGGAAAGGATTCCGGAAGAATGGAGGATACATATCAGGCTGCTGACTGTTTCGAAGGAGAATAAAGGAAAGGGAAAAAAGTACGATAAGATAACCGGAAATTTAATTGCCTTTGTCGCGAAGATAGCTGTCAGGGAATTTGGGGAACTTGCCTGTGTATCGCTGAAACCAAAAAGCCAGATTGCACAGCATTATATCGATACGTACAAAATGAACAGAACAGGCATGACTTTAAGCATAGAAGTGCCTGAAATAGTGGAATTAATAAAACAATATGACCATGACTGGTAAACAAAAGAAGCCCGTCGACGCTGATACTGAATATGGTGTTGACTCAAGATATCATTCTGCAAAGGAACGTGAATCGGATGCGATAGCTTTGATGGAGGCGCGGATTGAGAAAATGAAGGGATTATCCGGAGAGGATATTGGCCGCGCACGACTCATGCAGTTAAAATTGAAGATGGAAGAATATCTTGCAAAATCTGCTCATGAAAAAAGTAATTCTTTTTCGGAATTCCTGAAGATGTATGTTGATGCAATCTATTCAAAAAGAAGCGGTTTTGCGGATGATATTGGCATTACTCCCATTCTTTTAAGTCAGATCATCAATAACCACAGGCTTCCTAACGAGGAATTCTTTAAGAAGCTTATGATCCATTCAGAAAAGATATACCGGGATGTATGCGAATTTCAGCAGCAGATCTGGTACCAGGTCTTTTACCGGGAGAAGCTCAATAACACCCTCTCGACCCAGGATACCTGGAGGCCTGAAATAGAAGAGAGTGTGAGAATAAGTGAGCCTTTGGGAAAGTACAGTAAGACCTGACAGAAGAGGTCGGCGGCCTGTCCCGAGGAGCGAAGAGTCGAGAGATCGTTGGTTGTTAGTCGGTAGTTGGCAAATTTGGAAATTTGGAAATTTGGAAATTTGGAAATTAGGAACACTGGAACATTGGAACACTGGAACACTGGAACATTGGAACCCGGAACCTGGAACCTGGAACCTGGAACACTGGAACACTGGAACCCGGAACCTGGAACCTGGAACATTGGAACACTGGAACACTGGAACGGTCGCGAAAAAATAATTTCCTACCCATATCGATCGGTTCGATATTTTCCATTAATTTTATAGTCAATTAATTAACCACTCATTCATTAACCAGGATCTGAAGAGTTTACCGATGTCATTATTTAAATCAGCGGGCGGTATAGTGATCAAATCCATTGATGCAGGTAATGATACATGCATGATTCAGGGGGATAACAGGAAAGGTGGGGATGTATAAACGTTAGCCCCAATAATTTTTATTAAAGATCTTTTTGGTGAAGAGTGAGCCGTGAAGGGTGAACGAAAGAATTTGAAAATTGGTCAATTTGGAAATGTGATAATTAACTCATTGGCTAATTTCCAAATTTCCAAATTATTCACCTCACCAGCATCACCGTCCCCACTCTTTCCTGGCTCCCCGGAATACCATCAACCGAGAAGACGATTTTATAAACATAGACTCCGCCTGGACAAGGATTGCCGTTTTTCTTTCCATCCCAACCAACCGCAACATCGTCATTTGTATAAACCATCCCACCCCATCGATCGAAAATGCTTAATGTTGAATGTTGAATGCTGAATATTGAATTCGGGAATTTTATTTGAAAGATATCGTTTATACCGTCGGCGTTTGGACTGAAGGCGTTTGGTATGTAAATATCAAATTCCGGTATTTCTTCAATAGTCAGCTTTACATATACCGAATCAGAACCTAAACAACCCACAGGGGACTCCATCTCGACCTTGTATATCCCTTCAACAGTGATCACGATGCTTTCGGTGCTGTCACCAGTATTCCAGCGATAGGAAGAT
>JAGOPY010000021.1 GCA_017991835.1 Bacteroidales bacterium
CCTTGCCTTCCGATAAATTGACAGCCGTTGCGGTAAAAACAAATGAACTGTTGTTTGATAATGAAAACCATGTTGTTGATATCCCCAATGGAGAGTTCAGTTCGTTAAGCAGGTTAGGTTTTGCCTTCGACCGGATACATCTGAAGGATAAAATCTCATGGTTCTCCTTCCCACGACTCCAAAGGGATTTTAATAATACCGTGCCCGCTATTCCGGTTCTTGAGAAAATTCGCCCTCTTCCTTCCAATATTCATGTAGAAAATCTACCTCTTCAAGTTGATCCCCCTCCACCTTTGACTTTAACATATTGGAATTCTGATTGGTACGGAAATTTGACGGAGATCCAAAGTACTTTTGGATATAAACATTCCACAGACAACCAATTTTTATCGTACCAACCCTTGATGGGTTCTATATTAGATCCTAACACAAGCATTACAGTTTATCCGGGCCATGAAAACTGGGTCGGGTATTCTCACATCTTGCCGCAGGATCCTTTGGATGCCCTTGCCCCCGTGCTTGACAAGCTGACACTGATCAAACATCATGATTGGGCCTGTGTTAAAGTTACATGCCCGATGATGGGGCCAGGCCAGCCTGAACCGACCTGTTGGCTTTGCCTGAATACAACTCCGTTGAAATATGCCGATATGCTGATCCTCGAATGTTCAAATGTCGCAACCTTCCAGTGGGGAGAAGCGTTTACTGCCGAAAAGCGGGAATTACAAGACGCAGAACATTTTGTATATTCTGAGACAGCGGATTACACCCCTATTTTCATCGAGCTTGACACTATGGAACACCCCGTTGAAATGGGCGCTTTTATTGGTGAAGTATGCATTGGCGCAGCCGTCGTAGAATCAGGAGATTCAGCCATTATGATCAGAGGGTATATGCCCTTGGACACCTCCGGCGTTATAACCTTTCAACAGTATTATGGATCGGAAAAAGCACTGCCTGCCATCGTGGAGGAATATTATGTCAAGAACCAGGAAACCGGCATTCGTGAAAAAAGAACGATTAATTCCCGTGAAAGAAAGAAGTTTTACCAGGTCTCATTTAAAAAAGAATGCAGCAGCTTGTTTAATATGAATCCGTTAAAATTAAGCTATTATCCAAATCCGGGCCCGGGTTCAGGTATTCTGGAGTATTTCCTTCCGGAAGAATCTGAAGTGATATTTGAGATCTTCGATGTGTATGGAAGAAAACTGAATACTCATATCATTTCAAAGAAGGCGGCTGGAAACTATACGGCTTCCTGGCTTGAGTTAACACAAGATGACGCAGCTCAGGGTATATTTCTTATCAAAATGACAGCCTGCGGAAATTCTGTCACCACAAAAATTATCATGACCCAATGATTTCTTTGCAATCGAATATGATCTCCGGATGCCGCTCCTCATTTACTAGGACGGCATCCGTCTTTCTTTTTCTGGCAATGTTACTCCCGGCAAAAAGCCAGGTTATCACCGTCAAACAGGATGGAACCGGCGATTTCACCATAATCCAGGAAGCAATTGCTACATCTGAAAATGGGGATACCATCATTGTTTATCCGGGCACTTATTATGAAAATCTAGATCTGACCAATAAAGGTATTGTCCTTGCAAGTACATGGATTTACGCACACGAAGACTCATTGATATCCCAAACTGTCATTGATGGGAACCATTCTGGGAGCTGCATCCGGTCGCTATCAGGCAATTTATGGACGTCTGTCATAGGCCTGACCATACAAAACGGGTTCGGCACCAATCATAGCACCCTTTTCCCCTGGGCCTATGGTAACGGAGGAGGAATTCTGCTCGAAGATTCCAAAATGAATGTTTATCAATGCCGGATTACAAATAATTATGGTCAGGTAGGTGGGGGTATATACTCCACAGAATCTTCATTGGAATTATCAGGAAATACTATTTCCAATAACTGGGCGCAAAGAGCGGGCGGAGGATTGTGTATTGGATTTTCGCTTGTAAACCTGGATAGTCTTAATTTAAATAATATCTATCTGAATTATAGCGCATCAGGATCAGATATTGCTATTTATTATAACGATACCCCGTCAAAAATATGGCTGGATACGGCTACCGTATTGAATCCTGACCAGTATTACATCGGGAAATTCAATAACAGGTCAGTACACATTCCAAAGCCTCCTGTATCTGTTTTGCACGGCAAGATTGAACAGGTGAATGCAGATCTGTTTGTCTCACCGGAAGGAAATAACAATAATTCCGGCCTAACGATCAACGACCCCCTTAAAACCATTTCATACGCGTTATTAAAGATTACTACAGACAGCATCAATATCAAAACAATTCATGTCGCAGAAGGCGTATATTCTAATATTTTAAATGGTGAACATACCCCAATCCAATTAAAAAATTACGTCAATCTAATCGGGCAAGGTATGGAAAATACGATTATTGATTGTGAGGATAAGTACGAAGGAGCCAGGTTTGCATTTGGCCAGGAATATACGAAGATTAAAAATATTACGATTCGTAATGGCAATGGTTACTTTAACCTCGGTGACGGTGGAATATCATCAGGATACTCAAGAAAACTGATCATGGATAGCGTTGCTATTAAAAAAACTACAGGGTTCTTTTTTACAGGAATGTATTCAGACTCAGACGACACAATTTTAATGAAGAATTGTGTTTTTGAAAATTGCGAAGGTTATAAAACATCAACCCTTTTTGTCAATTATGATCAAGCTGCCAGATACAGTGAATTCATTTCATGTCGATTCTCAGGGAATCGCCC
The DNA here is from genome assembly GCA_017991835.1 of Bacteroidales bacterium. Classification (GTDB taxonomy): domain Bacteria; phylum Bacteroidota; class Bacteroidia; order Bacteroidales; family JAGOPY01; genus JAGOPY01. The sequence continues at coordinate 2,770 of JAGOPY010000021.1, forward strand.
TGATTCAGCTAAAGGTGGATTGCAAACCTGTTTAAACCTTCAAGGAATGTCATATCCACACGACCTTAACCTAGGTAAGATTATTAATTGTCTGTTCGATGACAATCTGGATACTTTACATTGGTCAGGCAATGGAGGGGCTGCTGCTGTTGATTTTATTTCCAGTAAATGGGATATTATAAATACAACTTTTGCATATAATTTAACAGTCAATAATCCCGGAGGAGGCGCAATAGGAGTCATGGATGGTTCGGTCGTTAATTTACACAACTGTTTGCTTTATGGTAACGAGAGTAACCAGATCAATTTAACTGATTTCCAGACCGATGCTGCTGATACAGTTAATATTGGCCATTCCCTGGTACAAAACGGACAAGAGGGAATCGTCATATATGGCGAGAACGATAGATTATTCTGGGGCGGTGGGAACCTGGATGCAAATCCCCTGTTTTTCGGCTCGGGAGAGCATCCCTATTCCATCGATTTCGGCTCCCCCTGCATCGACGCCGGCACCCTCGATCTTCCCCCGGGAATAACTCTCCCTGAATTCGACATCGCCGGCAATCCACGCGTTTACGGTAACGGAATCGATATGGGCGCGTATGAGTATGGGCCTTGGGTGGGGGTGCCTGCGGCACCCGGTTCCAGGTTCCAGGTTCCGGGTTCCAAATTATTAAACGTCAATCCGAATCCTTTTATTTTCGGGACTTATATAAGTTACGAGTTGAAATCAGCCGGGAGGTTGAATATCAGTATTTTCAACAGCAGCGGAATGTTGGTTAAGACACTGGTCAATTATAAAGGAGGGACCGAAGAGAAAGGGGAAATCTACTGGGACGGCGCCGGCCCGGGAGGAACTGCTTTGCCCGCCGGAATCTACTTTGTCCGCCTGACCATCGATGGGAAAGAAACGGAAACGGTGAAAGTGGTGAAGGAATAATTCCCTCAACGCTTAATTTTTGTATTTTTGGCCGTTTTACGGAATTTGCCACTAAAACCCTGTCATCTGCCATGATCGAAAAGCAGCCGCTGATTAAAAAATATGCCGTCATCCTGATCGCTATCGTCGGCATCCTGGCTTACGCCAACTCATTCAACAACTCCTTCCAGTTCGACGACGGTTTCCATATCATCGACGGACAAAAGATCAAGAAAATGGAAAACGTGACCCGGCTGTCGCACTGGAAAGCCGTCGGCAACCGCCCCCTCTCCTTCTTCACACTGGCCGTCGATTACAAACTGGCCGACAAAGATCCCTCCGGCAGGCCAGCCGTCCAGGGCTTCCATGTGTCGAACCTGATCTTCCACATCCTCGCCGGCTTTATGGCCTTCCTCCTGGCCCTGGAGATCATGTCGCTCAATATTTTCCGGAACAACAAGATCATACAGGACTACAAAGTGCTGATCGCCCTGTCGGCCGGGTTTATCTTCGTCGCCCACCCGATCCAGACCCAGTCGGTGACCTATATCGTCCAGCGTATGGCGGTGCTGGCCGGCCTGTTCTACCTCTGGTCCATCGTGCTCTACATCCGCGGTCGTCGCACCCACCTCGACCCGTCAAACAAAAAGGCCTGGAAACCCTGGGCTTTTTATGCCGGTGCCTTCCTGGCCGGGTTCTTCGGTTTCCTGTCGAAACAGAATGCCATCACCTTCCCCATTGCCTTCCTCCTCGTGGAGTTGTTCTTCATCCGCGATAAAGAAATGAGGATCGATAAAAAGTTCCTGATCGCCGCCTCTTCCATCATCGGCATCATCATCGTCTTCGGACTGATCATCAATGGCCTGCCACGGGAGTTCGACCGGATCAGCCGGTCGGATTATCTCGTCACCCAGTTCCGGGTGCTGGTCAAATACTGGCAACTGCTCATCCTGCCCGTCAACCAGCATCTCGATTATTACTGGCCTGTCTCTCAATCGCTCTGGGGCGTTAAAGAGCTGGTGAGCCTCGGCGTATTGCTGCTGACTGTGGCTCTCGGCGTCTGGCTGTTCATGAAAAAATGGTATATCGCCTCCTTCGGCATCTTCTGGTTCTACCTGACCCTGTCGCTCGAATCGAGTATTATCCCGATCCGCGACCTCATCTTCGAACACAGGCTCTACCTGGCCACGTTCGGATTTGGCTTTGTGATCAGCTATCTCGCTTTTTATTTCCTGGCCCCGAAAAATATCAAGTACCCAATCATTGTACTTTCCATTCTTGCCCTGGCTTATATCGGTGCTTCCCTTAACCGCAACAGCGTATGGAAGAATCCATACACCCTCTGGACCGACAGCATCAAGAAATCGCCCAAGCGGGAAAGGGCGCACTACTGGCTTGCCACCTATTATATGGAAGTAAAGGACAATGAAAAAGCGATGGAGAGCTATAATACCTCCATCGAATGCAACCCGGGATTTCCACTGGCTTACAACGGCAGGGCCAACCTGAAGAAAGAACTGGGTAAAAACAAAGAAGCTATAGAAGACTACAATAAAGCGATCAAACTCGACCCGAACTATATTACAGCCTACTATAACCGTGGAATCACCTATGCCGCGATGAATAAGTTCGACAAGGCCATTAAAGACTATAACAAAAGTATCCAGCTCGGCAACAATGCTTCGTCGGTTTATTATAACAGGGCAAATTCCAAAAGAAAAAACAAGGATATGAAAGGCGCGCTGGAGGACTATAACACTTCCATCAAAATTGATCCTAACTTCCCCCTTTGTTATTTCAACCGGGGTTTGACCCGGGCGCAGATGGGCGACCATGTGGAGGCGATCAAGGATATTGACCGCGCGATCAAGATGGATCCCAGGAACCACCTGTTCTACAACGGCAAAGGGGTTTCACAAATTTCGCTCCAGCAGTACAAAGAAGCTATCGGGAATTTCGACAAGTGCATTCAGCTCAATCCCAATTTCGGCCAGGCCTATTACAACCGCGGGTACGCCAAACAAAAGGGATTTAATGATAAAGAAGGAGCCTGCAAGGACTGGGAGATATCGGTTGCGAAGGGGTATAAAGCCGCCAGATCATACATTCAGCAATATTGCAAATAAAATTTTCCGAACCGGAAGAATGCGATGAAAAAGATACTGGTCATCGTTCCTGCATTTAATGAAGCGGAGAATATCCGGGAGGTCATTTCGAAGCTTCACAGCGAGAATGCAGGCTGGGATATCCTGGTGATCAACGACGCATCGGAAGATAAGACCAGCGAAATAGCCCGTGCGACCGGCCAGGCGGAGGTGATCGACCTGCCGTTCAACCTGGGGATCGGCGGGTGTGTGCAGACCGGCTTCCGGTATGCCCGCAGGAACGGATACGATTTTGCTTTGCAGTTCGACGGCGACGGGCAGCACAGTGCCGATGAGATCCACAAGTTGCTGGAGCTGGTGCGCAGCGGCGAGGCCGATGTAGCCATAGGTTCCAGGTTCCGGCAGAAGCACGACGGGTTCAAATCCTCCTCATCAAGGCGGATGGGCATCCGGATATTCGAATGGTTTTCATTCATTCTTATCCGGCAGCGGATCACCGATCATACCTCGGGATTCAGGGCCTACAACCGGAAAGCATTGAAGTTCCTGGCCGATTATTACCCGAGCGATTATCCTGAGCCCGAAGTGGTCATCCTCCTGGGGCGCAACGGATTCACGATCAGGGAAACCTTTACCCAGATGCACGAACGGAAGGGCGGCGTATCGTCGATCCCCATTACCAAAGGGCCATATTACATGATTAAAGTGATGCTTTCTATGTTTATGTCGGCCATCCGGTCTAAAGTTTACCGTTATGAATGAGTCGCTGGGTTCTATCGGGAAAAATATCCAGACCACGCAGGTCATCGCGATCCTGGTCAGTGTCGGGCTGTTCCTGTTTATCCTGTATCTTGTAAGAAAAAAGAAGATAAAAGAAGAATACTCGCTCCTGTGGCTATTCTCCAGCGTCGTCTTCATTGTTTTTTCCATCTGGCGCGAAGGGCTCGAATATTTCGCCGGCCTGATGGGTATCGCTTATCCCCCTGCGGCACTGTTCCTTATTCTTTTACTGGCTATCTTCCTCATCCTCATTGAGTTTTCCATCAATATCTCAAAACTTTCGGAAAAAAACAAAGTGCTGGCCCAGGAGATGGCGCTGCTGCAGAATGAACTGGAAAAATTAAAAGCGGAAAAACAGGCCGATGATCCGGTAAGAGGTGATGATCTTGAAGATGTTGAACCGGTGGATAAGCCGGTTGAACCCTGAGGGATGATAACGTTTTGCAACAGCATACTGTTCATAGAACTGGTCCCTGAATCCTGTTTCGCTTTTTGAGGCGCCGTGCCGCCGGAACGCCGACAGGTCGCTGTCGATGACCAATGCCGGTGAGCGAAGGGCAAACCGAAGCCACAGATCATAGTCGATGGCGTAGTGCAGTGAGAGATCTAGCCCTCCCGCCTGGTTCCACAGATCTTTGCGGAAAAAGACCGCCGGCTGGGAGATGAAGTTCTCGCGATAAAGCTTATCCAGTGTGAATTTCCTTAACCGGATGTTTTTATAACGGGTGATATACTTCCACCGCTCGACGCCCTCTTTGTCGATGATGATACAGCGCCCATAGGCCCATTGGCAATCGGGATTGGCGTGAAAATGACGAACGACCGTTTGCAGCGCCCCCGGCATATAGAGATCGTCGGAGTTGAGCCAGCCGATGATGTCGCCCGTGGCCATCTGCATCCCTTTATTGACGGCGTCCGACTGCCCGCGGTCGGGCTCTGAAACCCAGCGGACACAGTCGCCGAGCGAGCGCAGGAACTCCACTGTACCATCGGTTGAGCCGCCGTCGACAATGATATGCTCCAGAGCAAAATCCCCCTGCTGGTTATGGATGCTGTCGACTGTTTCCTTCAGGAAGTGCAACTGGTTAAAAGAAGGGGTTATGATGGAGATCTTAGTCACCGGTTCTAATTTTTCTACGAAAGTATTGTTTACTGAATATAATTCCTTTTTGTTCGCTTTTTTTATTTTGAGGGTGTCTCAAAAGTACAAATATTCGCTATTTATTGGTAGTCCGACGAGCGTCCCGTCGGTTATTATTGGTTTGTAGTGAGGCTGTATCAAAAGTAATAAACCACAAAGGAACACCAAGGATTTCACGAAGGAACACAAAGTTTATTATTTGATAATCTGATACTTTGTGCGCCTTTGTGATGTACTTTGTGCGCCTTTGTGGTAAAAAAACAGACTTTTGAGACACTCTCAACTCTGTGTACACTTTGGTGAATGGAAAACTAAGCTGTTTAACTCCTAACTTTGCCAAATGAAACACCTCCTCACCTGGCTCGGCAGACACAAAGCGATAGCCATCCTGCTGGCAGTCATCACCTATTTTTCGATCGTCACCTTCCACGACGAGATCACGCAGGTGGCCATACGAGTGCGCAATGCTGTGGGTCGCGACCATTACAACGCTTACCTGGCCTGGTTTTTCATTGCGCTGCTGCTGGCGGTGCTGGCCTGGATGGCCTGGCATATCGGACGCAGCCGGAGGATCTGGCTGAACACCTCCCTGGTCGTCGTTATGGCCGGGCTGATGATCGCCGCGTTCAACTACCTGATGGTGTACAACATCGAGGCGATCCATTTCGTGGAGTACTTCCTGGTGGCCTTCTTGCTATTGCCGGTGGCCAGGAGCTATGGGGGAACGGTTTTTTGGGTAACGCTCCTGGGTGTGCTCGATGAGCTGTTCCAGTATTTTTTCCTCGTCCCCGAGTTTGGCTATTTCGATTTCAACGACAACGTGCTGAACCTTCTCGGGGCCGGTACGGCGGCGGTTACGGTATTTATCGTCAACAACGGGGTTATAAAGATGAAATATTTGAGGTGGTACCGGTCGCCGGCCGTGATCACCGGGCTGGTAATGCTGGCGTCGTTCATTTTGTTGATGGTTACAGGTTTGATGACAGCCGATCCCATGCCGGGTGGCGATAACCTGTTTTCGTTGAACCGCGAGGCCATGCCCGATGAATTCTGGAAAGAGGCCTATCCGGGCCGTTCGTTTCACATTCTGCGGCCCTGGGAAGGGATGACGCTGATCTATGTTCTGTTTGCAGGGTTTTTCATGCTGGATTGGTTGGTTATAAGGGTTTCCAACCCTGAATTCTGAATTATCCGAGTAAACCGCAAAACGTTGATTTTCTATAGTTTAAATTTTAGGTGGCTTGTATGGCAAATCTAACTTTCAGATCAAATAATTATATATCAAGCGATTGTGCAAATAATAAAGGGTTGGAAACCCTGATACAAATCGTCAAATCCGAAAGTACCTGTACGCATACCTCGCCATCACCATAAACTTCCGGAACAGGAAAACAGGATTGAGAAAAAAGTTCTGGGTCTTTCCGGTCGTCAGCAACCTGTTCTTATAAAAATGATACTCCCGGATCGGGTACCAGTAGGCCAGTTCCTGCTTTTCATGGCACTTTAAAAGCCTCACCATAAATGGCTTTTCTTCAAAATCCTCCTTCTTCCCCAACGAAAAATACTCCCCTTCAATGCCCTCCGTGATGTTCATCTCATGCGGCCGCATCTCCCGCCCAAACTGCATCACGGGATCTTTGCACCGCCGCTGCGACAGGAAATATTCCCCGTCCGTATCTTCCTTCGACTTCATCCCGTAAAGGTCGACACCAAAATCATAACCTGCCAGCGCAGGCACCCGTTGCCTGAGCTTCTCGCCTTTCATCTCACAAAAAACATCATACACGGCATAAGAATCTGAGAAAGCCTTAAACGCAAAATCCTTCTTATCCAGCCACAACGGCACCTGGAACAGGTTCTCCTTGACTCTCATGTTCGTCCCCTCGTCGCTGAAATGGGTCGTAAAAGAACAGCGCGGATAGGCAAAATAGAGATCTTTCTGCAAAATATAGGCGATGAAATATTTCTTCCAGGAGGTTTCGGGCCAGAGTTTAATGTTTGGCGGCAGGTTCACCGGAATCCCCTCGCCGGGGACCAGCGTATCGTACCAATCCCGGAAGCGCCTCCACCCTTCCCTGCTCCAGAACTGTCCCAACGACGGCGCGTACTGCAGGAAGAATACATCCGAACCATCCGCCAGCGGCCGGAACGGGAACTGGGCCGTTTCGTTGTAAGCATGCGTATAAAGCGAAATGCCCGCTAGTTTATCATCATCCTTATAAAAATCAAAAGCCTTCAGCGTATATTCATAAAACCCGGGCGACACATACAGATCATCCTCCAGAACAATCACCCCGTCGTAATCTTTGACCAGGTCGCCGCAAGAAAGCACATGCTTCCGCAACCCGATATTCTGTTCATGAAAGATGAGTTGTTTTTTGCCAAATGGCCAGGAGAATGAACTGGCAATTTTTTTATTTTCTTCATCGCCACCGCCATCAATGCTGATAATCAGCTCCACATCACACGGATATTCCGCTTTCAGCAGGGAATTTAGCAGCCGTTTCAACGCTTTCGGGCGGTTATAACCAACGACTACAATAGGTATAGATCGTTCCATAAATCAAAAATACAGGTTTTAGTCCAGAATAATATGTTTAACTTAGCACAGTTTTTGAGTTTCCCCGGGATTAATTCCGGGGAAACTCAAAACGCAAACTCAGCCAGCTATGCCCAAGACCGCACTCATCACCGGGATCACAGGACAGGACGGCGCCTACCTCGCCGAGTACCTGCTGAAAAAAGGCTACATCGTCCACGGCATCAAGCGGCGCAGCTCGCTGATCAACACCGGCAGGATCGACCATCTTTACGAAGATCCGCATGTGGAGAACCAGAAATTCATCCTGCACTACGGCGACCTGACCGACTCGACCAACCTGATCCGCATCATCCAGGATGTGCAACCTGACGAGATTTACAACCTCGGCGCCCAGTCGCATGTCAGGGTAAGCTTTGAAACACCCGAATATACCGCCAACTCCGACGCGCTCGGCGCCCTCCGCCTGCTCGAAGCCATCCGCCTGCTGGGACTGGCCAACAAGACCCGTTTTTACCAGGCCAGCACCAGCGAACTCTATGGCCTGGCGCAGGAGATACCGCAAACGGAAAAGACGCCGTTCTACCCCCGCTCGCCTTACGGCGCCGCGAAACTCTACGCCTACTGGATCACCGTGAACTACCGCGAAGCTTACAACATCTTTGCCTGCAACGGCATCCTGTTCAACCACGAATCGCCTATCCGCGGCGAGACCTTCGTGACCCGCAAAATCACCCGCGCAGTGGCCCGCATTGCCATGGGCTTGCAGGATAAGCTCTACCTGGGCAACCTCGACGCCCGGCGCGACTGGGGCCATGCCAAAGACTTCGTTAAAGCCATGCACCTGATGCTGCAGCAGGACACGCCCGGCGACTACGTGATCGCCACCGGCAAGACCACGTCGGTCAGGGAGTTCGTTAAGAAAGCCTTTGCTTACATAGGCGCAGAGATCGAGTTCAGGGGGGAAGGCGTTGAGGAGAAAGGCTACCTCAACAAGATGGTTGATGGTCCATTGTCGATGGTCGATGGTCGATGGAAAAAAATCGAAAATCGAAAATCCGTCGTCGAAATCGATCCGCGCTATTTTAGGCCAACGGAGGTCGATATTCTGCAGGGCGACGCCTCGAAAGCCAAAGCGGAACTGGGCTGGGAACCGGAGCTTTCGCTCGACGACCTGATCGGTGATATGATGGAGGCCGACCTGGAACTGATGCGGAAAGAGCAATTCCTGCGAGAAGGGGGATATGAAATCATGAACTATTATGAATAAAGATTCGAAAATATACATCGCCGGGCATAACGGGATGGTGGGCTCGGCGCTGCACCGCAATCTCGAAGCCAAAGGTTACAGGAACTTCATCTTCCGGACCTTCGATGAACTTGACTTAACGCGGCAGGACGATGTGGAGGCCTTCTTCGAGGCGGAAGAGCCCGAATATGTGTTCGACGCGGCGGCCAAAGTGGGCGGCATTGTGGCCAACGACACCTTCCGCGCCCAGTTCATCTACGAAAACCTGATGATCCAGAACAACCTCATCCATTCATCTTACAAAAACGGGGTGAAAAAGTTCCTTTTCCTCGGTAGTTCCTGCATTTACCCGAAGCTGGCCCCGCAACCGCTGAAGGAAGAATACCTGCTGACCGGGAGCCTTGAGCCGACCAATGAGCCGTATGCCATCGCCAAAATTGCCGGCATCAAAATGTGCGAGAATTACTACCGGCAGTACCGCTCCAACTTTATCTCGGTGATGCCGACCAACCTCTACGGCCCGAACGACAATTACGACCTGCAGAATTCGCACGTGATCCCCGCTTTGCTGCGCAAGTTCCACGATGCCAAGATCAGCAATGCCCCTTCCGTCACCCTCTGGGGCACCGGCCAACCGTTGCGGGAGTTCATGCATGTCGACGACATGGCCCGGGCCTGCATCCTGGTGATGGAGAAGCTCGACGCACCGAAGCTTTACGACGACCTTGGATTAACCCACATCAATATTGGCGTGGGAGAAGACATTACGATCCTGGAACTGGGCCGCCTGATCGCTAAAATCACCGGCTATACGGGCAAAATCCTTTTCGACACTTCGAAGCCCGATGGCACACCCCGGAAGATCATGGATAACAGCCGTTTGCGCAAGCTCGGGTTCAAACCCCGCATCTCACTTGAAGAAGGCCTGGCGCAAACATATAAAATGCTATCTTTGTCCGTTCAACATTAAGCCGGTCTGTATTTAAGCAGTGAAACTGATTTACCTGATAAAGCGTTTTTTTATTGAAGGGGCCGATTTTCTAAAACAGATCTACCTCAATAAATTCATTATCTGGGAGCTGACCAAACGCGACTTCAAGACAAGCTACGTCAGCAATATCCTGGGTTTATCATGGGCTATACTTGAACCGCTGGCGATGATGTTCGTTCTCTGGTTTGTATTCACTTTCATACGCACCGGGCAAAAGACCTCTGTACCATTTGCCCTCTTTCTCCTGGCGGGTTTAATTGCGTATGACCTGTTCAACAAAGCGCTGAACTCAGCCACCCGGGGGATCAGCAATTATGGATTCCTTATCAATAAAGTCCATTTCAGGTCGGCCATCATTCCGCTCGTTAAAATCTCTTCGGAACTCATTATGCATGGGATAATCCTGGTAATAGTCTCTACCATCCTGATATTAAGCGGGATACCGGTAACCATTTACTGGCTCCAGGTATTTTATTATCTCTTTGCCACTGTATTCCTCCTGGTGGGCCTTACCTGGCTTACTTCATCAGTTTCACTGTTCTTCCCGGATATTAAATACATCATCACCATTGTCATGAGGGTATTGTTTTTCTTTACGCCCATTTTCTGGGAAATGAAAAACATACCCGAAAACATGGTCCTCATTTTCAGGTTAAATCCGCTGTATTACATTGTAAAAGGTTACCGCGACAGCTTCCTTTACGGGATCCCCTTCTGGTCGAACTGGACCGATACTGCTTATTTCTGGGGATTGGCAGGCGCATTTTTTATAATAGGAGTACTGGTATTCAAACGGCTCAGGCCATATTTTGCTGAAATGGTATAAGGGGGATCGAAAATGGGAAAACCGATCATAATCGATATTAAAAACGTCAGCAAGAGATACAAGCTGTACCGGAATAAAAAAGACCAGGCACTCCAGGCTCTGTTTCCTTTCCTTCCGAGAAAACATACCGATTTTTATGCTATTAAGGATTTCAGCCTTACGGTGAATAAAGGTGATATCCTGGGGATCATGGGCCGGAACGGATCGGGCAAATCGACCCTGATGAAACTGGTGGCAGGGGTGATCCAGCCGACAAAAGGGACGATAACGGTAAAAGGGAACCTGGTCCCGCTGCTGGAGCTGGGTTCGGGATTTCACCGTGAATTCACCGGCTACGAGAATATCTATTTTTATACCGCCGTCCTGGGTTACCCGAAGAAAAAAGTGATTGAAAAGACGGCCGAGATCATCGAGTTCGCCGATATTGGCGAGTTTATCCATCAGCCGCTGAAAAACTACAGCAGCGGAATGAAAACACGCCTGGCCTTCTCCGTCTCCGTGAATATCGATCCCGATATCCTGATCCTCGACGAGGTGCTTTCGGTCGGCGATGCGGCCTTCAAAACCAAAAGCTACGATAAGATAAAGGAGTTCTTCAATCAAAAGAAGACCATCCTGTTTGTTTCCCATTCCCCCGAATCGATTAAAGCTTTATGCACACGCGCCATCCTGATCGACAAAGGGAAGCTGGTCATCGATGGTGATCCGGCTGAAGTTGTCAAGAAATACAGTTCCATTTACGGCGGCAAAAAAGTAAGTGAGAAGATCATGGACCTTGAATGACGCACAGAAAGATGGCTTTTTTACGGAAAACATACCGCCCCTGGACGATCCTCTGGGTGATACAGCGTTTCATCGTGGTGATGAAAGAGCGAAGACTGCCCCAGGTCAGGATGGTCGATCTGATGTACGATTTCCGCCTCACCCGCAAGATCAGGGGAGATGTCCGTAACCGTACCTGGAACACCGGTTTGGCAGATCCGGATGTCGCCGGTGGCCTGTTCAATTTCGTTCCGACGCTGGAATACAAGCCTTTTTTTATTAATGATGACGTTGATGAAAATGAATTATCGGTCATCAATCATATTTTTGACAGGATATATGTGATCAACCTGGGCCGGCGGCTCGACCGGCGGGTGGAGATGATCATGAAGCTCAGGAAATATTGCATCAAAGCGGAGATATTCGAGGCCGGGAACGGGTATTCCAAAGAGAATTCCGAAGCCTTTGCCGCTTATTACGACCTGCCGCTGGCGGCCGAGGGATGCCATCCCCTGGAAAAGGAGCTGAAGAAGAAGATGATTGCCAGCCCCGGTTCATGGGGATATCTTCTTACCTGGAAGAATCTGCTGAATGATGCTAAAAGTAAGGGGTTTGCAAGGATTCTTGTTTTTGATGACGATGTCCTTTTTCATAAAGATTTTGAAAAGAAAACCGGGGAATCGCTGAAATCCATACCCGGAAACTGGAAGCTTTTGTACCTCGGGGCAACGCAGCACGACTGGAGCGTGCCTTACAATGTCAATTATCCTGACAAAGTGGGTGAAAAAGATTTTGGCGTTCATCCTTTCTATTATCCCGTTAAGACCGACGGCTCTTTTGCCGTTGGGGTCGATTGTTCGGTATTCGATGAGATCCTTTCGGAGATCGAACCGATGAACTGTGCGCTGGATTCGGGCCCGCTGAGAGCGATTCAGCAGAGATACCCCGGGCAGTGCTTCGTGGTTAAGCCCAACCTGGTTGTGGCCGACGTCGGCCAGAGCGATATCGGCGTGGAGCGCGACCAGGGGCAGATGGCCAGGAAACTGCGCTGGCAGATGGATCTGTACGACTACCCGTTCCGGAAGGAGCTGGTGAGTGTGATCATGCCGGCTTACAACGCAGAAAAGACGATCGAAAAGAGCATCCGGTCGATCCTGATGCAAACCTACCGGGAGCTGGAGATGATCGTCGCTGACGACGGCAGTACCGACAGCACCGTAGCTATCGTGGACAGGCTGGCGAAAAACGACAGCCGGGTGAAGCTGGTGAGGCTTGACAGCAACCAGGGGTGCTACCCCGCCCGCAATGCCGCGCTGAGGGTGGCAAAGGGCAGGTACATCGCCATCCAGGACAGCGACGACATTTCGCTGGCCACCCGGATCGAAACCCAGCTTATCCCGTTGCTGACAGGCAGGGCTTTGTTCACGCTGACCCGTATCCTGCGCGGCCGCTGCTCGATCGATGAGCTGGACATCGGCAACCAGCAGGAGATGGCCCAACTGGTACTCGACCGGCGGATGGAGTCTGCTTCCGGCCTGTACGAGTACCGCGACCGGCCGGTGATCGGCTTCATGACCTCGATGTTCCGCCGGGAGCTGTTTGAAGAGCTGGGATTGTTCTGGGAGCACCGGTTCGGCGCCGACGCCGAGTTCCTGGAGCGGGTGCTGTTCCAAAAAGCCGGCATCCTGCTTTCGAAGAAAGATGGCACGATCCACACTTACCTGATGGACCGGGACTCCATCCCGGGGCTTTACCAGCGGATCGATAAAGTCCAGCTCATCAGCATCGATATGACCGGCGATAACATTACCAACCGCCACAGCCAGAAGGAGAAAGAGGCGTTCGAAGGGTTGTGGCGCCAAAGATTGAGAGGTGAATATCAGTATAATTATCCAAAATTTAATTCATGAGATTCCTGGAAAAAAAATACAACACCTGGTCACCAATATGGATTATCCAGCGTATTATCGTTGTTTTTAAAGAAAGGCGATTCCCGGAAATCGGATTATTTATCTGGTTGAACAGGGGTAGGTACAGGAGTGAAAATAAAGGATTGAATCATTCTCCTAAAAAAATACCGGTACCCATCACGATGATGGAAGTCAGAGTGGCCGGTATGCAAAACCAGCAAAACCTGATCAACACGTATTTTAACAGGATTTACCTGCTAAACCTTAAGCACAGGTCGGATAAGCGGTTGCAATCGGTATACCAGCTGCAGCAGATGGGGATCAATGCCTGGATTGTCGATGGGATCAACGGAAATGAAGAACCACACAAGAGCGAATATGAAAAATATCTGTCCATTCCTCTGGGAGAGCCGGACGCCCATCCCCTCGAGAAAAAATATAACCGGAAAATGATCTCAAGTCCGGGAGCATGGGGAGTGCTAAAATCCAAGAAACTCATCTTCCAGGATGCTATACAAAACAATTACAAACGGATCCTTATCCTCCAGGACGATCTTTTCTTCATAGAAGATTTTCACAGGAAATTCGAAGAGTTTATCCGGGCAATCGATGATGACTGGAAAATCGTTGGGCTGGGGGCCACGCAACATGCGTGGCTTTTTCCCGGCAGCTTGTTTTATGATGATTTAAGCATTACGGAATATGATCCCGGGAAGAAGTTTTACTACCCTTTGTATACCGATGGGGCATTTGCCCTTGGCTATGATCAGTCGGTGTTCCCGGAGATCATAGCTGAAATTGATAAAATGAACTGCTCTTTCGATTCAGGCCCGGTCAGGGCTATTTACCATAAATACCGGAAGAAATGCTATATCTGTCAGCCTAACCTGATAATAGCCGATGTAAGAACAAGTGATATCCGGGGTGGTCGCGATCAGGCGGAATTTTCCAAACGGATGAAATGGAACCTGCCTGAATATGATCTGAAGAAATACCAGGACGACCTTGTCAGTGTAATCATGCCGGCTTATAATGCCGGAAGGACCATAGAAAAGAGCATCCGGTCAGTGCTGCTTCAAACCTACCAGAACCTTGAGATCCTTGTTGTCGATGATGGCAGCACTGATAATACGGCAGATATCGTCAAAAGAATAGCGAAGGATGATGACCGGGTAATTTTCATCCGAAACGAACAAAACAGGGGTTGTTATTTTGTAAGAAATGATGCGCTCAGGCAGTCAAAAGGAAAATATATCGCCATTCAGGATGCCGACGATATATCACTGAAAGACCGGATCGAGAAACAATTGATCCCGCTGGTTTCCGGTAATGCCTTTGTGACCTTCAGCCTGTTCCTGAGAAGTCGCTGCACACCGGAGGAACTGGACCTGCTGGACCAGAATGCCATGCTTGAATTAGCAGAAAGCCGGCGAAAGCAAGTTGACGGCAAGTACGATTATTTTGATAAATACAATGTTGCGCTGGCTACATCCGTGTACCGGCGGGACTTGTTTGAAAGATACGGCCTGTTCTGGGAATCCAGGTTCGGGTCTGACAACGAGTTCCTGGAACGCATCTTTTTCCATGAACTCGGGTTAAGTTTTAATGAAGATTCCGGCAACGCTCATTCCCTGATAACAAAAATGCGCCAGATGCCAGGGGCATTCCAACTGGTCGAAGAGTTGCTTTATATCAGCCCGCAGATGGAAAATTCAAATCTCTCTGTTACCTATGCCATTCAGGGTGATGAAAGGAAAGAGTTCACCAGGGTATGCAGGGATAAGCTAAAAGGTATTGGAAATTATCAATATCCTGAATTTAATAATACTGGCAGGCCAGAATAATTTATATGCTGTTTAATTCGATAGAATTTGCGATATTTCTGCCGGTCGTTTTCCTGTTGTACTGGTTTGCGACAGGGAAAAGCCTTCGATGGCAGAATATATTGCTGCTTATTGCCAGTTATGTCTTTTACGGAAGCTGGGATTACCGGTTTTTGTTCCTGCTGATGTTCTCCACCTTCCTGGATTATTTCACCGGGATAAAGATCCATGAAGCCAAACCCGGACGGATGAAGACCTTCTGGCTCTGGCTGAGTATCTCGATCAACCTTGGATTCCTGGGCGTATTCAAATATTTTAATTTCTTCGCCTCTTCTTTTGCCGAGTTGCTTGGCATGTTCGGGATCCAGGCCGGCTTCGTGACACTGAACGTCATTCTGCCCGTGGGCATCTCCTTTTATACTTTCCATGGTTTGTCGTATGTACTTGATCTTTATAATGACCGGATAAAGCCCGAAAGGAATTATGTCAATTATGCCGTCTTTGTGAGTTTTTTCCCGCTCCTGGTCGCCGGCCCGATTGAACGCGCCACCCATCTCCTTCCCCAGATCATAAAAAAAAGGGTGTTTAATTACAGCCAGGCGGTCGACGGTATGCAGCAGATCATCTGGGGGCTGTTTAAGAAAGTGGTGGTGGCCGATAACTGCGCACCGATTGTCAACAAGATCTTCGAGAACCCCGGTGCATTCTCCGGCAGCGAACTGCTGATCGGCGTCGTTTTGTTTGCTTTCCAGATCTATTGCGACTTCTCCGGATATTCCGATATCGCACTCGGAACGGCCCGCCTGTTCGGCATTACACTGCTCCGCAATTTTGCCTTCCCGTACTTTGCCCGTGATATTGCCGAATTCTGGCGCAGATGGCATATCTCGCTGACCACATGGTTCCGCGATTACCTCTATATCCCGCTGGGAGGAAGCCGAGGCGGCAAATGGATGAGCGTCAGAAATACGTTTATCGTCTTCCTGGTCAGCGGATTCTGGCATGGCGCCAACTGGACCTTCATCGTCTGGGGTTTCCTGAATGCACTCTATTTTATGCCGCTGCTTTTACTGAATAAAAACCGGCAGAACCTGGAAATCGCGGCTAAAGGGAAATGGTTGCCCTCAGTGAGGGATCTTGCCGGGATGGTCGTCACTTTTTCGCTTACTTTGATCGCCTGGGTGTTTTTCCGGGCCGACAGTGTCAGTGGGGCATTAATCTTCATCCAGGATATCTTCAGCGCTTCCCTGTTCACCGCCCCGAAAATCAGAACTCATTATATCTGGGTGTTTATCCTGATTTTGCTTGTATTTGAGTGGATATTCCGTGAAAAACAGTATGGATTGCAGTTCAATGAGGTACGGCTCCACAGATCGCTGAAATGGAGCTTCATGCTGGCGCTGGCGCTGGTCATTTTTATCTTCGGTAATTTTAATAAAACCGAATTTATTTATTTCGCTTTTTAAAAGATGAAGAAATACCTGATCAATACGGCAATCTTTATCCTGGCCTTCCTCATCCTGGTCATCGCGCTGGCACTGGCCAGTTCCCGTCTTGTTTACAAAAGAGCATTCCGGAACTGGGAAGTGGAAGGAAACCTTCTGGTCATGAAATCGAATCATGATTATAATCTTTTGATGATGGGGATTTCGCACGCCCGGAACTTCTCCCGGCATAAAAACCACCTGCGAATGGAAAAGATATTGCACCAGGAGATAATAAATATCGGTATCGGCGAAGGAAAATGCGGTGCTATAGACCAGCATTTTTTCCTGGAATATTTTTATTACAAGAGAAACTCTGCAGACAGGATCTTCTATGTCATGTCACCTACACTGCTGAATAAGGGATTTATCAACAGGGCTTCAAATACCTTTGAATTTGAACCTTTCCGTCTCGATTTCTTCATTAAATACCTCGGCTATAAATCAGACAATAAATATGAACGGCTGTTTTATTATGTAAAAAGCAAGTTTGCGCGCAAATGGTACCGTTTGCAACCCCGTTCACTTGACGAAAAAAAATCCGCGCTGAAAGAGATCGATTCAACGAAAATCAAGGAGGGATTAAAACTACTGCTCGTTGATGGGGAAAGGATGGATGAATTCCAGCGAAACTGCTTGGTAGTAGAAGAAACGATAAAACTGGCAAAAGAACACAACACCGAGGTCATCTTTTTTATTCCGCCGGCGCTGTTTGGGAAATGGGAGGGGCATTATGAAACGATGGACTTTTTAGAAGAGATGTACAAAAAATACGGAACCCGTTATTACGATTTTTCCGAATCGGTTCTTATCCCTGAATATTATTACGACCATCATCATTTAAATTCAAAAGGAATTGAGTATTTTGCGGAAAATTACCTGAAAGGGATATTATAAAAGGTTAGCTTAACTGCAGCGATATGCTGTTCAATTCAATATCATTTGCTGTTTTTCTGCCGGTCGTTTTCCTGTTGTACTGGTTTGTTGCGCGAAAAAGCCTTCGGGGCCAGAATGTCCTGTTGCTCATCGCCAGCTATTTCTTTTATGGGAGCTGGGATTATCGCTTCCTTTTCCTGCTCATCTTTTCCACTTTCCTCGATTATTTTACCGGTATCAAGATTCACGAAGCAGAGACCAGGAAGCGGAAAAAAATCTGGCTGTGGCTCTCCATCACGATCAACCTTGGATTTCTCGGCGTATTCAAGTACTACAACTTTTTTGCTGCTTCATTTGCCGGTGCGCTATCACTGGTTGGATTCCATGCCGACTATTTCACCCTTCAGGTTATCCTGCCGGTAGGCATCTCGTTCTACACATTTCATGGCCTGTCGTATGTCCTGGATCTTTACAACGACCGGATCAAACCGGAAAGGGACTTCATCAACTATGCCGTTTTTGTCAGTTTTTTCCCCCTGTTAGTGGCCGGCCCCATCGAGCGGGCTACTCACCTTCTCCCCCAGATCATCAGGAAAAGAGATTTCGATTACCACCAGGCGATGGATGGCCTCAGGCAAATGCTCTGGGGATTCTTTAAAAAGATGGTCATCGCCGACAATTGCGCCATTTATGTTAATGATATTTTCAGTCATTCATCTGGTTATTCCGGCAGCACCCTGGTGCTTGGTACGATGTTCTTTGCATTCCAGGTTTATGGTGACTTTTCGGGTTATTCCGACATTGCTCTCGGAACGGCCAGATTGTTTGGTATCAACTTACTAAGAAACTTTGCATTTCCCTTCTTTGCCCGCGACATCGCCGAATTCTGGCGACGGTGGCATATATCGCTAACGACCTGGTTCAGAGATTATCTCTATATTCCCCTCGGTGGCAACAGGGGCGGTAAATGGATGAGCATCAGGAATATGTTTATCGTCTTCCTGGTCAGCGGATTCTGGCATGGAGCAAACTGGACCTACATTGTGTGGGGACTCCTGAATGCCATTTATTTTCTTCCATTGCTCCTGCTTCATAAAACCAAGCAAAATGTCGAAATCGTTGCCAAAGGACGGCTCTTTCCTTCCCTGAAAGAACTGACGGGGATGATCGTCACTTTTGCCTTAATATTGTTTTCCTTTATATTTTTCCGGGCCCGTGATCTGCATCATGCATTCGCTTATACCGCTAAAATATTTTCGCCTTCACTTTTCAGCCTGCCTCATTTTAAAGGCGACGAAAAAATCGCACCTCTGGCTATTTTAATACTTGTCTTTTTTTTGATCGAATGGATTGGAAGAGAAGAACAATATGCTATTGAAAAAATAGGGCTGAAATGGCATAAAGCTGTAAGATGGGCCCTCTATTACACCCTTGTTATGGCAATCTTTTTATTTGCAGGTAAAGAACAGGCTTTTATCTATTTTCAGTTTTAGTTATGAAAAAATTCCTGGCAGAAGTCCTCGTTTTTCTGATCATTTTACTGATCAGTTTTTATCTGATTTTCATGAGGGCCAACGGGAAGACCGATCCTTTCTATTTACGGTTTACCTCACCAAAACAGCACTCGCTCATCCTGGGCACCTCGCGTGCCGCCCAGGGGATACAACCATCGGTACTCGATTCGATTTTGCCCGGAAGCGGATTTTATAATTACTCTTTTACAATCGGGCACAGCCCTTATGGGCCTGCATACCTGAATAGCATCAAAAAGAAACTGGATCATCAAACTAAAAACGGAATTTTTATCCTCTCCGTTGATCCCTGGAGTATTTCATCAAATGCAAATGATCCAAACAATCCGGATCGATTTAGAGAAAGAAAATTAGCCATCGGAAAAACGCCTGTCGTGAATATCCGCCCAAACTTCTTTTACCTGATCAACGCTTACGATAAGCCTTTTTATCATTTGCTTCCCAGGCAAAAGTCATCCATTATCTTACGCGACGATGGCTGGCTCGACGTAAAATTTAAGATTGACTCCTTAAAGATGGAACAGTTGATTGAAAAGAAGGTCGACTCTTACAGGAAAAACAACCTGAAAAAATATAAATTCTCTGATGTGAGGCTTGAATATCTTACGAAAACCATTACCTATCTTAAAAATTTCGGCCGGGTTTACCTGGTGCGATTGCCGGTCCATCCCCGGATGATGGAAATCGATGAAGAATTTATCCCTGATTTCGATCAGAAAATACGGCAAATATCGGAACAAACCGGTACTCCTTATTTTGACATGTCCTTTATGAATGATTCCATCCTGTATACTGACGGAAATCATATTTACAGGGAATCCGGGAAAGTGGTCTCAGCCCGGATCGGCGAATGGATAGCAGGTCAGGAGCAGTAGGAACCGACGGCTTTAGCCCTGCAGCTTCTTCACAAACGGCCTGATTCGGTTGATATGCTGCGAATAGCTGAAATTCTGTTTCACAAATTTACGGGCAATCTCCACCTGGTCCTGGTATAAAGATTTATCCAGAAAATATTTGTACACGATATCTTTAACCTCCTCCGGTCTGGCATAGATCGCGGCCTCACGGAACAATACCCGGAAGTGCTCCGGCAAAATAACCGGCACACCGGCAGCCATGGCCTCCAGTGGCGTCCGTCCAAATGCTTCTACCAGGTCTTTGTGATGAAAATAAACACAGAAGTCGATTTCGGAGAGAAACTCCCTGGTGTTCTTTGAATTGAAAGGATATACTTCCCAGTTATAAGGAATCCGGCCCAGTCGCTCTTCCACCGTTTTAGCGCCTCCCAGCACTTTCACTGCAAATTTGTCATCGTCGGGGTAAACCCGGAGAAGATCTTCATTGCGTTCAGGCCATTTTACGTACTGGTCGCGCGTATGCCTTCCGATAACAGGTACCTTACCTGCACACCGGGGTACACCTGTGAACCACTCCTCATCATTAATAATATTATGCCAGTTATGATCCGACAGGTTAATAATATTCAGGATGTTATCCTCCTGCATGACAGCATCTCTGACCAGTGGGCCAATCGGGCACCAGATGCCTTCCTTGCCAAAGTATTTAACGAGGTTTTCTTTACAAATCCGGAAATCATAAACTCTTTCTCCCTGTATGCTATATTCCCGTAATGGCGAAGTATTGATGACAACCAGCAGGTGCCCGGCCTGGATATCAGGCACAAATAACTGGAAATCTTTTAAAACCGGTGGATGTCGCACCACCAGGAGGTCACACGATACTTTCTCCCCGGGAACCACCATCTGAACAAGGTCTCCGTCAATTTCAGCCCTGATCTTGTCACGTATGGGCTCCGATGTATTGATGTCGTACCGTTTAAGGTGAACCAGGCCCGTCTTTAATCCTGCAGCCCTTTGAGCCTTGATCTGCTCTACGTTCGACGTGGTCGTACCGCCGGGCAACCTGAACTCTGACGCTAGTAAGACATCAAAATGCCGCCTGCCGTTTGTCTTTTTCTCAGCCACCGGCCAGAAGGGCTCCGGAACCGGGTATCTCCTCGCTTTAAGCGGGAATTCATACGACGGAGAATCATTTTTCGCCAAAAATGATTTAAATGATTCCATGTATTCTCTCAAAGCGCCAGGCGAAACGTCCGGGTTCCTTTTCTTTGCAAATGAGCTGGTTTCTTCTAACAGGAAGGCCAATGGCCCGGTTTCAAGGTAACATATCCTTTTATCACTGAATTTTCGCCTGAGCCGGAAAAGCATCTCCTCGTCGGCGCCGGCCCTGACAGAATCCCAGAATCCAAGGCTCGTCATTACTCTTTGCCTTCTGAACATCAGGGATCGGATATTATTCTGAATGAAAAGCCCTGAATGTTCGGCCCTGAGCGGCTCAAGATTACTGTTCACCTTTATCCGCCGGGAAATATTTGCAGTATAATCGGGATTCCCAACAAGGTGGCCCGCCTGAATGGAAATCTTTTCCGGATGCACCCATTCACATTGATCCTGGCAAGTGACAAACTCTCCTTTTGCTATTTGTAACGCCATATTCATGGCTACAAACAGCCCGCTGTTAGCTTCTGTCTGAATAAACTTAACCCGCTTATCTTTTTGCAAATACCCCCTGACAATACCGGCAGTTTGATCAGTGCTGCAGTCATCAGCCACGATCACTTCGATGTTTTTCCAGGTCTGGCTCAACACCGAATCCATGACGTAACCCATTGTATCACTGCAATTATAAGTAGGAATGATTATGGAAACAAGCGGCCTGGCAACATCGGCATGAATACCTTCAGGAATGACTTCCAGCGATCTGATCCTAAAGAAATAAGGCAAAAGTGAATAAC
This sequence comes from Bacteroidales bacterium, assembly GCA_017991835.1. GTDB lineage: Bacteria > Bacteroidota > Bacteroidia > Bacteroidales > JAGOPY01 > JAGOPY01. The sequence continues at coordinate 24,522 of JAGOPY010000021.1, forward strand.
TCTCTTTAAGGCCAGGGCCAAGTCCTGACATCATAAATGCCTTGTTGAAGCATTCAACCTTTGTTTTCAGATCTCCGGCAAGATTTGCGTATGCCAGCAACAGTTCCGGCGATGGACATTTCTCAAATGCCGTAATTAGTATTTCTGCGGCTTTATGCTTTTCTCCCAGTAAATTATGGCATTCTGACCGTATGATGGCTGCCTGGATGGTCCTGGACATATCCGCATTTTCATCAGTGGATGATGATAAGAACTTCATGCATCCTTTTGCATCCTCCTTCGTTTTACGAACGGAATGATATAAAGCAAGTTCCCATGCAGCTTCCTTGCGCGAGAGATCATCCTCATGGGATTTTGCCATTTCATTCAGTTCAGGATAGGCTCTATCTATAAAACCATCGGTCATTAATTTGCTGGCAATATTTGCAATTCGCCATTTATTCCGCTTAATTATTTCAAGATCGTCAGGACTAAACTCATCCGAATTCATTACTTTCGGTTCTTTGTCGGGTCCTGGCAACCGGTTAGCGGATATATCGGGAAAGGATGGCAGTTTTATCAGCCTTAAATTTCCCGGAAATTGGTATTTTAGTGATCGCAAAAGCAGTTTTAGATTCACCATTTCGATCAAATATAATGAGTATAATATATGGCAAGGTACAAATTTTTAATTCTGGTTTCCTTACCTTCGATGTTTTTATAACAGACAGATAAACAGCGTACGGGGTAATTAGTTATGGAGTCTTCTATTTTAAATCAGTTAAATATCATCAGGTCCGGGGAGCGGAAAAAAGTTCTTGACCAGGCTCTTGCGCTGATAAATAACAAAGGTAAGGACTTTGAAAAGCCGCCGGTTGAGCTGATAAACCAACTGAACAGGCTGTCGGCGGATATTGGAATGAACAATGATTTCAGGCGTGCACTGGAGAACCAGGATAAACTGAGCAATCTGCTGATAAAATTATATGAAGGCGCCGATCCGGACCTGGTTCAGATTCTGCCATCGACAAATGATCCTGCAGAATTTCACAGGAAAATAAAGGCTTATCTCCCTGAACAACCGGTTTTTAAAAGATTGGATCCTTTCTTCTTCCTGAATAAAGATGTCGTCGTTAACAAGGAAATGATCAGCGTAATTGTCCTCAATGAAAACGGGGCGCCATACCTTGATGATTTTTTTAATTCATTCGCAAAATTCTGTTCCTTTAATGATTACCGGATCACCATGTTCGACAGGGCTTCGGCAGATAACAGCATTGAAATTGCCTCTTCCTGGTGCGACAGGATCCCATTGGAGATCATCCGGTTTGATGAGCGATTAACGGCTTCTTATCTTTATAATACCGCTGTTGACAACAGTTCATCGCAGTACATTCTTTTCGTTGCTAACTCCATCTCATTCAATCAGGATATTCTCCAAAAATTCCTGGAAACAATACAAAAAGATGAATCGACCGGCATTACCGGCGCCAGTCTGTTATTGAAAGATATCTCCGGAAAATCCCAGGAAATGGAACTGTTCGGCAGTATCCTGTTCCGCATTGAAGATATTCCCGGTGTGCCTGATATTCCCTTTCCAACGATCAATACCCGTTTGCTCTTAAAAACCGGCCTTGATAAGCACCTGAAACATTACAGGAAAGAAGGGGCGGTTTTTGTTCCACCCGGTTTGTCGATGAAAGGTCATAAACCTTTTCCGGCGAGTCACACTCGGAAAACAGGAGATGAACCGGTGATGGCTGTGACAGGCCATGCCCTGTTCTGCAGGCGGCAGGATCTGATCGCATCAGGCGGTTTCGACCTGAATTTTACGGATGGGTTTGAAGAGGCAGACCTGTGCCTGAAATTTGCCAGGAGGCTAAAAAAGAAGACAATTCTCTCCCATGAAATCCGGGTTGAAATGAACAATGAGGATTCATTGAAAACCATGGGAGGAAAATTTGCAATTGTGAACAGGTATAACCTCGGCACATTGATCAATAACCATGGCGGGTACCTGAAAAGAAAATATCCAGCAGATAACACTGAGCCGGAAAATCAACACATACGCATTGCGATAAAAACACCCGCTTTTGATGATGAACGGACCTTAATGTGGGGCGATTATCACTTTGCCAATTCGCTTAAAAATGCCTTTGTCCGGAAGGGCTACCAGGCCCGAGTCGATCTGCATAACTTCTGGTACGACAACGGATACATGACCGACGATGTGGTAATAGTTTTAAGAGGGACCAAAAGATACCATACGCGTGGCTCCCAGGTCAATATATTATGGAATATCAGCCATCCGGAGCAGGTCACCGAAGAAGAGTACAAAGACTATGATTACGTGTTTTCCGCTTCAACCTTTTTCGCGGATGAATTGAAAAAGAAGTACGGGATAATGGCGGAAAATCTTCTCCAGTGTACCGATGCAGGGCTGTTTTATCCCGACAAGGAAAACATATCGGAAGAAGAGAAAAATGATGTTTTGTTTGTCGGAAATTCAAGGGAAGTCATGAGAAAATCGGTTGCATACTCACTCGAAAAAGGAATCCCGGTTGCTGTGTATGGATCGAGATGGGAACAATTCCTGCCAGCAAAAATGATCAAAGGCAATTATTTAAAAAATGAAGCATTGCGGAAATATTATTCGAACTGCAACCTTTTATTGAATGATCATTGGCGGGATATGGCCGATCATGGTTTTATCTCAAACCGGATCTTCGATGCCCTGGCTTGCGGCGCCATCGTTCTGACCGACCGGGTGAAAGGGATCGAAGATGTCATCAGCAAAGGACTTTATTATTATAATACTGCGGATGAACTTGAGCACCAGATTAAATGGTTAAAGGAAAACGGTGATCAGGCAAAGCGCCTGGCATTGGAAAATGCTGAAATAATCGCCCATAATCATTCATTCGACCAGCGTGCAGGAAGGATACTGGAAATAGCCTTGAGAATCCACAACCAGAAAACAGAATGACAAGCAGTCAAGAATTTCATCATGAAAATCTCAATCATAATCCCTGTTTATAATAACCTGCAGCTGTCAATCAATTGCATAAACAGTATTGCGGAACTATCTTTCTACAAAAATGACCTGGAGGTGATCATCGTCGACGATGGTTCCGATGATGGCACAGCAATCTATTTTACCGGATTTGAAAAAGAAAATAACTGGTTGATTTACCACAGGAACTCTTCCAACCTGAAATTCGCCCGATCATGCAATGAAGGCGCAAAGGTGGCCAGGGGTCAATTTATTGTCTTTTTGAATAATGATACCCTTGTGACAATAAACTGGGATAAAATTCTCCTTGATACGATTGAAAATGACAGGGATACCTGGATGGTTGGGGCAAAACTGCTCTATCCGAATAGTATGATTCAGCATGCCGGTGTTTATTTGCCTGAATTGACGGGAGTGAGCTTCGGTCACGTTTACAACGGATTTCCGTCTGATTTCCCACCTGCCAATATTGGCAAAGAAGTGCAATGTGTTACGGCAGCATGTATGATCATGCGGCGGGAAGACTTTCTTGCGATAGGAGGTTTTGACACGGGATTCATAAACGGCTCCGAAGATATTGACCTGTGCCTGAGGATAGTGGATAAAGGAAAGAAGATTGTTTACCAGCCGCAATGTGAAATAATTCACCTGGAATCCAAAAGTGAAGGACGGTTCGACCAGTCCTCACAAAACTCGGCCAGGCTCTTTGAAAGATGGAAAGGCAAGGTACGGTCTGATCTGGTTGATCTTATGGAACAGGATTTGAAAACCTGTGAGAACAATGGGCAACTTATTCTGATCAGCCGGGAAAAAATAAACCTTCAGGCCCCTGTCATGAAATTTTCTTTTGCGATCCCTTCCCGTGACCTTTTAGTTGGAAATGGGCTTGTGATCGGACTGGATTGCATTGCCACTGAAAAATCCATTATCAGGCTCAGCTACAGCACCCGGTCAGGGTATTCAGACGATAAAATTCTCAATCAGACCCAGCCGGTTTATAAAGGAAATAACCTGGCTTTATTCCTCCTCAAGGTGGATCTTCTCAAAGACTTATCATCGTTTATCGTTGAAGGCGGTGAACCAGGAATCCAAATAACATCTTTGTCTTATTATGTATTCCCTTATTCAATAAAGAAACAAACAACATTAACCATTTTACACCAGCAGGATACTGACCAGGAGAATCTGCCCGCGATTGCCGATGAATTTGAGAACAATTTTAAAGGAAATGAGATCAGAATGACAACCCTGGAATCCGGTCTGTCGGCATCCAGCCTGAATACAGCCATTTCACTGTCCGATACAGAATACATTCTGGTCATCGGCAACGGAATGAAAGTTAATCCTGTTTTTCCGGTCCGGGCCATTGAAATACTGGAGCTCCAGCCAAAAGTCGGATTCGTTATTGGAGACATAACTGTGCATGACAGCAATACAGCGAAACTTGTGAAGCCCGATTTTAATCCAACGACACTGCTTTCAAAAGGCAAGACCGGAATATATGGCCTGTTCAGGAAGAAATGCTGGGAATTGGCAGGTGGATATCATGACGCTCATCCGCTCTTGCTGGATACCGATCTCTTCCTGGGTATTCTTGAAACAGCTATTTGGAGAGGTTATAAAATAAATGACCAGGCATTCGAGATTTTCCTTGGCAGAGAATCTTTCAGGATCAATTATCAGGGGGAAAGGGACAGGATAAGGGCAAGGCATATCAGATACCTGTTCAGGGAATACAATAAG
>JAGOPY010000022.1 GCA_017991835.1 Bacteroidales bacterium
TCTGGTCTAGAAGAATTACTGAGGAGCATCGATTAATCTATCGGGTGGTTGAAGATGAGATACATATTGCTAAATGCCGATTTCATTATGATTAGCCTTATTCAAAACGGGTGGTAACGGACGCGCAGCACCCAGGCCGGACCAGAGGATTGTTCATTGTCCATTGTCCATTGTCCATTGTCGATGGCCGAAGGGAAGATTCGAAAATCGAACGCCGAAAATCGAAAATCGACAATCATTTGCCCGGCATAAGGCGCTGCGCTAGAGCGTTACACACCAGGTGGTTATAAGTCGAGCACATTTCGTGCAATTTTATGTATCTTTGTATAAAATGTCATCATATGGATCTTCAAACTAGAAAATTGAATTTTATTCAGGAGTTCCTTCGGTTGAACAACGAAAAGCTTATTAGCAAATTGGAGAATCTCCTGAAATCGGAAAAAGCTAAATCCTACGAACAACTTATATCTCCTTTAAGCGAAGAGGAATTAAATAGAATTATTGATGAAGCTGAAAAGGATTCTAAAGATGGAAGATTAATATCAGCAGTTGAGCTTAAAAAAGAAATAGATTCATGGAGCTAAGAGTCTTTTGGACTGATACGGCATTAAATCAGCTCAAAGATATTTTTTATTATTATAAAGTTAAGGCCAACCAAAAGGTTGCGAAAGAAATTGTCAGTAAGTTAGTTAACCGAACCATTCAATTAGAGAAAAATCCCAGAAGTGGACAAAAAGAACCACTTCTAGCCGACCGAAAGTTTGAATATCGATACCTTGTTGAAGGAAATTACAAAATAATTTATTGGATAGAAGACAATTATGTCAAGATAGCAACCGTGTTTGATTCCAGGCAAAATCCAAAGAAATTAGCCAGGTTGAATCCACCCGGTGTGTAACAAACGCGCAGCACCCAGGCCGGACCAGAGGATTGTTCATTGTCCATTGTCCATTGTCCATTGTCCATTGTCGATGGCCGAAGGGAAGATTCGAAAATCGAACGTCGAAAATCGAAAATCGACAATCATTTGCCCGGCCCAGGGTGCTGCGCTAGAGCGTTATGCCGCAGGGTTGTAATTTTATTTTCTTACTAGGCTCAATCTTCATTATCTTTGTATAAACTAAAATCCTATGAAGCCAAGGGTTTATATTGATACTTCAGTTGTCGGCGGATATTTTGATGAGGAATTTGCTGAGATTACCAAAAAATTCTTTGAAAGAATATTTGCCGGTGATTTTTTAGTTTTCTTCTCTGAAATCAGTGAAACTGAATTGTATTTAGCCCCTGATTATGTGAAAGATTTGAAAAATAAGATTCCAAAAGACTGTTATCGTTATTTGGAATTGGATTCTGAATCCAAATATTTGGCTCAAGTATATATTGATGAAAAGATTCTTGGAATTGCCAGTTATAACGATGCTTATCATATCGCGCTGGCCACAGTTAACCGACTTGATGTCCTGGTTAGCTGGAATTTCAAGCATATTGTGAATTTTGATAAAATCAAATTATTCAATTCAGTCAATATACGACTTGGCTATCCCACGATCGATATCCGCTCACCTTTAGAATTTACAGGCGATGAAAACAACAACCGATAAGTCATTTGACACCGTCAATTTCTTCCGCAACATCAAAGCCAAATTAGCCGAGAAACTGGCTAAAATGTCGCTCGAAGAGCAAAAGGAATTTTTGAAGAAAGTTCGGAACGGAGAAATCAAGATTGTTTGATCAACCCCGCGGCATAACAGACGCGCATCGCCCAGGCCGGACCAGAGGATTGTTCATTGTCCATTGTCCATTGTCCATTGTCCATTGTCCATTGTCCATTTTCGATGGCCGAAGGGAAGATTCGAAAATCGAACGTCGACAATCGAAAATCGACAATCATTTGCCCGGCCCAGGGCGCTGTGCTAAGCGTTAGGAGGTAATTGGGAAACTTAAATATTTTTTTTGCAATTTGTGTTAACTATTTAGTTAACTTTGTGCCATGATTAGAGAAGTTATTTTTTGAGGGGATTATTTCGAAATCTTTTTTGGTCAACAGGATCAAAAAGTAAGAAGAAAGATTAACTATGTTTTTTGGCTTATAAGGTACACTGAGAGGGTTCCGGAAAAGTTCCTTAAACATCTGGAAGATTCAGATGGACTTTATGAAATCAGAATTAGCACAACCTTTAAAGAAATAAGGATTTTATCCTTCTTTGATGATAATAAGCTCATTGTTGTGGCAAATTGTTTCATAAAAAAGTCTCAAAAAACACCTAAAAAAGAACTTGACTTAGGTCAGAGAATAAAACAAGAGTATTTCAATTTTAAATTAAAGAATACAAAATGAACAAGATAACCACATTTGAACAACTTCTGGAAAAGGAATACGGCAAGAAAGGTACCCCAATCCGGGAGAAATTTGAGGCCGATGCGATGGCATTCCGACTTGGTGTATTGTTAAAAGAAGCCAGGAAAGAAGCCCACATGACTCAAGAAGAACTTGCTGAAAAGTCTGGAACAAAAAAAAGTTATATTTCCAGAATCGAATCCGGGAAAAGTGAAATTCAACTTTCTACTTTTTACAGGATTCTCAAAATCGGATTGGGAAAGGATCTGCAGATTTCAATCGAATGATCCCATTCACCCCCTAACGAACGCGCATCGCCCAGGCCGGACCAGAGGATTGTTCATTGTCCATTGTCCATTGTCCATTGTCCATTGTTCATTGTCCATTGTTCATTGTCGATGGCCGAAGGGAAGATTCGAAAATCGAACGCCGAAAATCGAAAATCGACAATCATTTGCCCGGCCCAGGGCGCTGCGCTAGAGCGTTGGGGGCCATTTTGATGGTAGTATATTTTTCTCCTCTTTTGCGTATCTTTGTAAAAAAGCTGAGCATGACCACGCAAGACATTAAAAAGAAAATCAATAAAGTAATTGATGAAGTGCCTGAAAGCTATCTTCCTGATATTCTTTCTTATCTGAATCAACTCAAGAAAAGTACACCTAAAAATATTGATACACTCCAAAATTTCAGGAAGATATTAAAAGAAGATCGCTCTCTTTTACAGAAGCTGGCTAAATGATTAATATCGAAATTGTTAAATATTTTCATTCTATCCTGATTGATGAATTCGGCGGTAGCACAGGCATAAGAGATCTAAATGCCCTTAATGCAGCTATCCAAAGACCATATTCTACATTTGATGGAAAAGATTTATACCCGACCATTTATGACAAAGCTGCTGCTTTGGTAGAAAGTCTAGTAAAAAATCATGCTTTTATTGATGGAAATAAAAGAATTGGGTATGTCATGCTCAGATTCTTTCTGATCGAATCTGGATATGATTTAAGCGCTTCGCAAACTGATAAATACAATTTTATTATCGAAATTTCAAAAGGCAATTTGGACTTCGATAGCATCAAAAAATGGATTGTCCAAAATGCCCAGAAGATTTAAAACGGCCCCCAACAGACGCGCATCGCCCAGGCCGGACCAGAGGATTGTTCATTGTCCATTGTCCATTGTCCATTGTCCATTGTCCATTGTCCATTGTCCATTGTCCACTGTCCATTGTCCATTGTCGATGGCCGAAGGGAAGATTCGAAAATCGAACGCCGAAGATCGAAAATCGACAATCAATTTCCCGGCCCAGCCTTGCCCGAACGGGAGCACTGCGCAAACCTTTACAAAACATGTTCATGATGAAAATAAATATCGTACTGCTCCTGATTTTGATCTCTGTTAACGGTTTCAGCCAGACAGATCCGTTTACTCAAGATTGGGCAAACCTGAAAAAGTATGAATCCGAAAACCGGAGTTTGAAGCTTCCGGCAGATGGAGAAAACCGCGTTGTATTCCTGGGAAATTCCATTACCGAATTCTGGAAATATGCCGACAGCTCATTTTTCATTGGGAAACCCTATCTAAACCGGGGGATCAGCGGGCAGACAACACCCCAGATGTTGCTCCGTTTCCGCCCTGACGTCATCGACCTGCAACCTGCAGTTGTTGTCATCCTTGCCGGGATCAACGATATAGCAGAGAATACGGGGCCTGCCTCAATGGAAAGTATTTATGGCAACATTGTATCGATGGTGCAGCTTGCCCGGGCCAACGAAATAAAAGTGGTGATCTGCTCGATTCTTCCGGCCAATCATTTTTATTGGCGGCCTCAAATTGAACCGGCTGAAAAAGTAATAAAGCTGAATTCGTTACTGGAAAATTATTGCAAACAGAATAACCTCATTTTCCTGGATTATTATTCCGGGATGGTCGATTCGGAAAAGGGCCTGGATAAAAAGTACACCGACGATGGAGTCCATCCGACCCTGGCCGGTTACAAATATATGGAGCCGTTGGTGGAGGAAGCGATTCAAAAAGCCCTGAAATAGACGTCACCATGGAGAACCTCTATTCCGGAATAGTTACTATCCTCATCTGTATTGCCGGATATGCTTTTGCTTTCCGGCAGTATTCCAGGGATAACGTTCAGGCAGCCATGATCCTGATCATGGTTTGCGGACTATTGCTGAGACTCTATGCCGCTTCCGACTTTTATTTACATGCATGGGACGAGCGGTATCATGCCCTTGTAGCCAAAAATATGATCACCCAACCGTTTCGTCCTATGCTGTACAGTGATCCTGTTTTGCCCTATGATTTCAGGAATTGGGTCGGAAACCATGTCTGGATCCATAAACAGCCCGTTCCGCTATGGTCGATGGCTTTCAGCATGTCAGTCTTCGGAGTGAATGAAATCGCCCTGCGCCTGCCATCCGTTATTTTGACCACCCTGGGCATCGGAATCACTTTCTATGTGGCGAAATATCTTTTCAATCAAAGAGTTGGCATCATCGCCGCTTTTCTCTATTCCATCCATGGTTTGATCATAGAATTGTCAGCAGGCCGTGTTGCCACCGACCATATCGATGTTTTTTTCCTGTTCTTCGTCCAATTGTCGGTCCTCCTGGCGATCCGGTTTTTTCAAAGTAAAAGACTTGTTTTCAATGTCCTGTGCGGAATAAGTATAGGCATGGCCATTTTATCGAAATGGCTGCCGGCGCTGATTGTCCTGCCCATCTGGCTGCTTCTGGCTCTTGATTCGAAAAAGTTAAGCAGAAAGGAGATAATCATAGATTTCCTTGTGCTTGCAGCGATTATCGCAATAGTTTCCGTGCCGTGGCAATGGTACATTTATAGTCATTTTCCGCAGGAAGCACGATGGGAAAGCAGTTTTAACCTGAAACATATCACCGAGGGCCTCGAAAACCACGGTCAACCTTTTTATTATCATTTTGAGAAGGTTATGATGATTTACGGCGAAATCATTTACCTGCCGCTGTTATGGTTTTTTTATAAATCTTTCAAACATCTGAAAAAATACAGAAGATTAGTTCTGACTCTTTGGATATTGATTCCCCTATTGTTCTTTTCCATAGCCAGGACAAAAATGCAGGCGTATACGATATTTGCAGCGCCGGCATTTTTTATCGTTACGGCATTATTCTGGGAATACCTGTTTCGTTACAGACACCGGTTAAAATACAAAGCTTTGACCATTACTATATTATTTTTATTATTAGCGCTTCCGGTCAGGTATTCCATCGAACGCGTAAAGCCTTTTATTATCAGGGAACGAAATCCGCAATGGACGAAGGAACTGAAGGAATTAGACAAGCAATTGCCGGATTATAGGAATGTAGTGGTCTTTAATGCCAGATATCCCATAGAAACCATGTTCTATACGGATTGTATGGCCTATGAGACCATTCCTGATTCGGCAGCACTTACGGGCCTGGATCAAAGAGGCTATTCCATATTTATCCGGGAAGGAGCAGAAACGGGATCGGGAAATCAGGGAGATGGAGAGTCTGATATTCTGTTGACCGGGTATAGCGTGAATTACATCAAATGGGGCGGCAGGTAGTCGTTTGCTCTTGTCTTCGTGAGATTCAGATATCAAAAATTAGCCGTATCTTTATCCCATCTTAATCAAATGAATAATAATCATGAGTAAATTAATAATCAATAAGTTGGATTATGCCCGTATCAGGAAGAGTATCGAGGATGCAAGGCAGTTTAAATCACTAAGCAGTACTGACGCGGAAAAACTGATGAATGAGCTGAATTCGGCAGAAATAGTGGAGCCGGAAGCCATTCCTTCCAATGTGGTAACGATGAATTCGATAGTGAAGATCAGCTTTTTAAATAATGATAAGCAGATCCAGTTCCAGATCGTTTATCCCAGTAAAGCAAATATCAAAGAGAATAAGATATCTATCTTTTCACCCATTGCAACGGCCCTGATCGGGTATAAAGTCAAGGATGAGATCGAATGGATCGTTCCGGCCGGTCTGACCAGGATCAGGATCGACGAGATCATTTACCAACCCGAAGCAGCCGGGGAGTATCATTTATAGAAAAAAGTCCTGACCGCATATTGAGACTCCATCTCACTGAATCGAGATGGAGTCTCCTTTTTCCGGAATATTATTTTTAGATTTGTCACTGATTATTACCTGACTGATATGGATGACAAAAACACAGCGCTCACCGCTTCGATCAAACTGATCAACAACAAACTGCATTTCGAAGGACATGCCGGCGACAACGCACCCGTCTCCATCGATTACATCGCCCCGCTGGGGGATGATCTGGGCTATACCTCGCTGGAATTGCTGCTTCTCAGCTACTCCTCCTGCCTCGGAAGCGCTGTGCTGACATTCCTGCGCAGGATGGGGAAAACGATCCGGGGATTTGAGATTCAGGCCAAAGGCATCCGGCACACCGAACACCCCACCGGATTTTCAACTATTCATATTGAAATGGAACTGGGATCGCCCGATGTTTTGCCTGAAGACCTGGAGAAAGTGATCGCCCTGGCGAAAGAAAAATATTGCCCGGTGTGGGCGATGATCAAAGGGAACGTCGATATCATCATCAATTATTCAATCCATCCATGAAACCATCGCCCCGGGAAAAATCTTCCATGATATTCCGGTCAGCGCTCGGCGCAATGGCCTGGTTTGCCGTCATACTCGATTTTATCCTGTCGGATGAGCTGATCTGGAACTTTATCAGCTATTTTACCATCATCTCCAATACCCTTATCGCCGTAGCGATGACACTGACGGTGACGGTACCCGGATCCCGCTTCGGCGCATTCTTCTCCCGTTCCGGCATCCAGTCGGCCCTGGCGTTATATATCATCATCGTCGGGCTGGTCTATAACTTCAACCTGCGAAATACGTGGGCCATTACCGGGTTTCTCAGCATCGTCGATTACCTGCTCCATGTGGTCATTCCGCTGGCTTATATCGTCTACTGGCTGATATTTATCCCGAAAAGGGCCTTAAACTGGACCCATTCGATCATCTGGCTGATCTTCCCGCTGGTTTACCTGGGTTATTCGCTGGCACGCGGCGCCATCACCGGATGGTATCCCTATCCTTTCCTGGATGTGGCTAAACTGGGCTATGAAAAAGTGCTGCTTAACAGCGCTTTCGTTACATCCGGGTTCCTCCTGTTTGCGGTATTGCTTATTTTTATCAACAGGAGTGTTAAACTGTTACCAAAAAGGACACGATCGACGTAATTTTATATCGGCTTTTAAAAAAGAATCTTTACTCCTATGCTGCTAAACTTAATCGATATTCTCAGGATTGTCATTGTCTGCTTCGGTATTTTCTGGGGCTATACGATCGGGTTCAATAACGGATATGACCCGGTTGCCCAGTTGCATGTCACTATACCGGTGGTTATCGTGGCCATTGCCGGCTTTTCCGGTTTGGAAGGTCTTCTGTTCGGAGCGAAAACAGCTGAGAACAAGGGCTTTAAGACCGATGGAAATTACCAGCGGCAGTCGGCCATTGCCCTGCTTTCCTATGCGGCGGTTGCACTTGTTGTTTATTTCTGCAAATGGGGGATCAAAGCCGAACTGACGATCTTTTTTGCGTTTATCTTCTTTTTCATCTTTTCTGGGATCAACCATGCCGTGGATGCCTTCCGGAACAAAAATTACAAATGGCAGAATATCAACCGTCCGTTCATCACTTTTTTTCTGATCGCTGCATTGATTTATCCGATAATAAAAGTTATTCAGGATTTATAGAACATTAAAAAATAACAGTTTATGGAAAAGATCATCGCTGCCTGCGGGCTGAATTGCGCTCAGTGTGAGGCCAGGATCGCTACCCTGGCCGATGATAACGACTTACGTGCAAAAACAGCCGAAAAATGGAAGGTGCAGTTCAATGCGCCCGATATCCCGATTGAGGCGATCAATTGCACCGGATGCATGGAGCCCGGCGTTAAACTGAGCCATTGTTCCGAGTGCAAAATCAGGAACTGCGCCATTGGCAAGGGTTTCACTACCTGCGCCGAATGCAGTATACTGGAAAGCTGCGAGCTGCTGAAAATGGTCCATCAATATGATCCTTCGGCTTTGGAGAATCTGAAGATGATGAATTGAGATGGAGTCTCCAATTCGATAAATCTGAACCTGATTTAACATGTCGGAATTCTCCCGGAATCAAGCCAGCCGTGCGGATCAGCTAGTGGGCTATGTCATCGGCCTGATCGAAGGCAGGAAAGGAACCGGTTTGCTGGAGCAGTACAAAGTTCTGGAAACGGATTTCCGGCCCGGTGATATCCTTATTCTTTTCGATAATCTTTTTGAAAAGAAATATCCGATGGAAGGGATCAAGTCGGCTTCAAACAAACTTTTCAATATTCTGTTTAAAACACTCTCGCCTTACCGTCGGAATGATTACCCGCGCAATTCCTTCCTCTGGATTCTTCAAAAGGACAATGCCGGTATAAAAAAAATACTGGGCAAAGCGCGGAATGACATTAAGAAGATCAACAGCGACGCGGATCTGCTTGCACTTTCACGCCTGGAAGCGACATTCCGTGGTGCCGAAAAGTTCCTGGAGCACTATGTGGTGATGGAGAATATCGTGTTCCCGGAAATTGAAAAACAATGGAAGAATCACCAGTGCTTAAAGCTTATGTGGTCGTTTCACGACGATATCCGGCGCAACCTGCATGCGACCTGCGAAATCCTCCGGGCGGCCCCTTTCAACCTGAAGCAGTTCAACGAAACGGTCAGCAAAGTCTATTTCAACATCAGCACGATCGTTTTCAGGGAGGAGCACGTTCTCTTTCCAATCCTTCACGAATCTTTCGGTGATGAATTATTTGTTAAGATGGGGGATCAGCTCCGGGAGTTTGATTTGGCTTACGCCGATGTCAGGAAAATCAAGGCTTCCGGGCAGATGCCGGAGGAGAGATCATTTACCGGTGATATGGTCCGGCTGGCGACAGGCGAATTAACTCCGGACCAGATCGATCTGATTTTTAATCATTTGCCGGTGGATATCACCTTCGTGGATGAGAACAACCGGGTGAAGTACTTCTCCAGCCCGAAGCACCGGATCTTTCCCCGTACCGCAAGCGTGATCAACCGCCGCGTGCAGGATTGTCATCCGCATGAAAGCGTCCACATCGTCAATAAGATTGTCGATTCCTTCCGGTCGGGTGAAAAGGACGATGCGGCTTTCTGGATCCGAATGAAGGATAAGTTCGTACTGATCCGGTATTTTGCGGTCAGGGATAAAGAGGGGAACTATCGGGGTGTGCTGGAAGTCTCGCAGGAAATATCAGGTATCCAGGCCATTACAGGCGAACGCCGGCTGCTCGACTGGTGATCACTTACTTCGCATCGGGATGACATGCGTCAACCGGGTTTGAAATACTACCGCCATCCATCAATGAATGTCATTCGCTTTTCAGTACCGACAGCCTCTTCAGCCCTTCCCGGATATCCTCATCCTGCATAAATAGTTTCCATACCAGCCCGGTGCGGTAGTTTTCGATCATTACCGTCATTGGCGCCTGGTTCAGTCCCATATAAATTTCGGAACACCAGTTGTCGGTCAGGTTGAAGGCATCTTTAAAGCCATATTCGCCCCATAAAAAATGCCCCAGGTTGAGATAGTAATTTTTCAGGGCTTTCATCGATTCAACGGGCGTATAAGGGAATGAAGCGATGGCGCCGGTGGGGGCGAGCTTTCCGAAATCCCTCGACGGGATGGGCTCATCGGCGGAATACCCGGCCGGGCCGTCGCAGGCCGTCAGTCCCCAGGCATTCTCGCCATATCCTTTGTAACGTTTAGGATTTGAAACGCAATAATTGTAATTGATTTTTGCTATGGATGTATTGTTATTGAAGTAGTTGGTGTATTGATCGGTAATGAAATGAGGATCGTAACCCATGTAGGAATAGTGGGTGAAGAAGAGCGGGCCGCCGTTATTTACGCCGACATCCAGCTTTATTCCGGAGTAATGGTTGCCATTGATATAAAGTGCGCCATCCATGGAACCACCCCAGTCATAGCGGTATTTCATTGCTAAGGGCTCCCGGCTGGCGAAACCGGTGAAATACATACTGCCTGGCACCGGGTGGGTTGGCGAAGCGATGGCCAGCAGGTAAACCACCATCGTCTCGTTCCAGCCGATCAGCCGGTGATTGATCACCCAACCCCTGTCGGGCGACCAGTGCCAGAAGAGAAACCGGCTGTCGGGCTCTTTCCGGAACCAGCTCCAGTCAAGGCCTTCCCAGATTGCGGTGATTTTATCCCTGATCATTTGTTCATCGGCAGTCTTTCCGTCGAAATATTGCCTTGCCGCGAGCAATCCCTGCAGCAGGAAGGCCGACTCGACCAGGTCGGCGCCGTTGTCGCGCTGACCGAAGAAGGGGACCACTTCACCCGTTGTGCCGTTCATGAAGTGACCATAAGCGCCGTGAAACCGGTCGGCTTTTTCGAGGAAATTGAGGATTTTAAGGAACCGCTCAATACTTTCATTCCGGGTGATAAATTTCCGCTCTGTTCCGACCAGCAAAGCCATGATACCGAATCCGGATGCGCCCGTTGCGATCATGTTGCGGCGTCCGGGAATATTTTCGCGCGCCATGCCGCTGTTCGGTTCGGCCCCTTCCCAATAGTAGCGGAAACAGGCTTCCTGCACCATCGTCAGCAGTTCGTCGTCGCTCAGGGCCCGGGTCTCCGCTTTGGCGGCAGGAGAGGGGCCTGTTTCATGGTAACCGGCATCGAGGAAGGTAATCGTATAGGAATACTTTTTACCCGATTCTCCCGTAAAATCTGCATAACGGTTGATATAGGGCTGTTGCACACCAACCGGCACGGGTCCGGTATCTTCCGCCTGCCGGTAAATTTTTACCAACCGAACGTTCGGATCGGTGACCTCGTTCCATTTGATATCGACATGCCGGGTATAGCCTTTTGTTTCGGTGATTTCCGGTAATTGTACCACAGCGCTGGCGGCGCCGGTGGTGATCAGTTCGATGTCGTCGAGATATAGCTCAATTGAACCGGATGAGGCAGGATTTTGCGAAAGGTACAACCCCGGGAAGGTCTCTGCCCGGGACGATCTTTTAATGCCCAGGCTGTCGAACGGGATGATAACCTGTTGCCATATGCGAAAAGGCGTCAGCGGAAGCGGGAAAGCAGAACTCAGGCTGCTATCGTATTGCATGACTTGAATATAGGGCACTTCATTTTCACTTGTATTTTCAGAATTATTGTAAATCCATATGGATAAAGCGTCAGATTTCTTGAAAAAATCCATTCCCCTTTTACCGGAATGGAGCAGGAGGACGTTCCAGTTTCCACCGGGTTCACTCTCACAAAACAACTCGAGTGAGTTTCCCGGTGAATGGAAGACCTGGTCGTTCACGGGCAGCTTTCCCGAGCTGTTTTTCACGGAGGATCCCTCTTTAGCCGCGCTCCTGCTGAAATACCAGTCGCCGGGCATCGGGCTGTTGGTAAAGAAGCAGTAGTTGTAGCGGTATTCCTGGGAGAAGGTGGTGAGGGTTGTGAGGGTTGTTAGGGTGGTAAAGGTGGTAAAGGTGGTAAGGATGGTAAGGGTGGTAAGGGGTTTGAGGAGTAAAGAGGGTAGCTTTATCATAACATTGGATTATTAGCCAAAAATACAATATCTAACTTTAAGAAACCAGGAAACCTTCGGGCTTCGCCTTCAAGACAGGCCCTGGAACTCTGAAACCTGAAACCTGGAACTCTGGAACCTACTTCCCCTTGATCCAGGGGCTTTCAAACCCGAGGGTTTCCAACCCTTTCTGAATATCGGGAATCTGCATGAACAGTTTCCAGAGGAGCCCGGTGCGGTAGTTTTCGATCATGACCACGATCGGGCCCTGGTCGATGGCCAAATGGCTCTCGGCATACCAGTCGTGATGGATGCTGAAACCATCGGTAAAACCGTATTCACTCCAGATCTTATCGCCGAGGTCGTAATAGAAATGCTTCAGGGCATGCATGGAATATTCGGGGGTGTAAGGGAAAGATGAGAGCGCAGCAGTGGGCTGAATAACGCCGAAGTCGCTATCGGGACAATGGGCTACGTATCCTTTGTAACTGTCGCCTGCCGTGAGCCCCCAGCAGTTGCCGCCGTAACCCTTGTAGTTTTTTGGATTTTCGATGCAGTAAGCCCGGTTGATAAGGGTATGGTTGCGTACCTGTTCCAGGTAGTCGATGCCCATATCGTCTTTCAGCCCGTTCGGATCGATCCCCATGAAGGTATAATGTTCGAAGAACAGGGGTCCGCCGCCTTCGTAATTACCCAGGGGCAGTTCGATTCCATAATATTTTTTCCCGTTTTTGAATCCGGAGCTGCCTGTCCAGGTGCCCTCGTACACGTCGCGGGAGATGGCATGGAAAGGGGAGGAGGCTGCCATGATATAGGTGATGAGGCATTCGTTCCATCCCCAGATGGGGAAGTTCATGTCGAAGCCGTTGTTAGGGCTCCAGTGCCAGTAGAGCTTCTTTTCGCCATTGGTATGCCAGGCCCAGTTGGCGGCGTTCCACATTTTGGTGATGCGGTTGCGCAGGTAGACCTCGATCGGTTCGGTGGAGTTAAAATATTCCCTGGCACAGAGGAAGCCCATGAGAAGGTAAGACGTTTCGACCAGGTCGGCGGCATCGTCGAGGCGGTCGAATTTGATGGTTTTGCCTGTGTTGCCGTCCATAAAGTGCGGGTAGATGCCATGGTAGCAGTCGGCATTTGCGAGGAAGTCGGCTATTTTCACCAGTCTTCGCACGGCGGTATCTCGTTCGATCCATCCTCGTTCGACGGCCACGATAGTGGCCATGATCCCGAATCCTGTGCCGCCGATTGCGCAGGCGTCGGGGCCAAACGGAACTTTGCCGAAGTTGGGCTCATCCCAGGCTTCGTTGATATAATCCCAGTAATGGACGGCCTTCACCGTATTGCTTCGTTCGAGAGCCAGTCCGCTGACCGGGTGGGCGCCATGCCAGAAGAAGCGGAAAGTTTGCCGCTGGACGATTTCGAGGAGTGTGCTGTCGGGGATGTTTTTAATGATGCCGACCGAAGGGATGGCGTCCCCCGGGATGGCGTCCCGTGAGATAAGCAAAATCAACCCGATTACAATCAAATGTCTTCTCATCTTCATAAAGAATTGCAAGTTTCGTTTCTTTAAAATTAATTTTTTTCTCGAAACCACTAATAAACAGTTGTAAAAACCGCGAATCTTTTCAGGACAAATTTATAGCAGCACTTCTATTAAATTAAAATCCTTTGTGAGAATCTCGTCAAGTATTTTGACCGGGATGACCGCTCCACCCTGCCTAAAGATATTATCCTCATTGAAAGTCGAGATTTCCTGCCCGTTAATCCGAATAGCTTTCGGGCCGAAATTTTCTTCCTTCACTGAATAGTTGAAAGTCACTTTCTTACCCATGAAATCCATCGAAGCGGAAAGCCCGTCCATTGAAAACGGCAGCACCGGATCGAATATCACATTGCCCCATTCGATCCTGATCCCCAGCAATCTTGAGATGACCAGCCCGATATAGATCCCGGGGCCGCTCGAGTAGACCCGCCAGCCGCCGCGCAGCGTGAAACTTCCTTCAATCACCTCATTATACCTCTCATCCGCCTCATAACGGGTTTTAAAATGTACATCGGAACTGCTGTAGTAACAGTTTGCCTGCCGGATATCGCCCATCGGGACAATACTCCGGTAGTCGACAGGTATGGCCTGTCGTAATGCAACGACGAACGCATCGGCTCTTCCCATCTTCGCTAAAGCTTCTGCATAGCGGATATGCTCGTGTACGTACATCAGCCCGATCTCGCGGCCGAAGAAAGTGCTGCTTTCAGCCCGATGGAAGATCTCCTGGATGCCGCCCTTGTATTTTAACGGACGGTCCATCAACCTTACCCCGTCAGGACCTTTGAGATGCTTTTCGATGATTTCCAGGTGATGTTCTGCCTGCTCTCTGGTAAAGATTCCGCTCAGGATGCCTCTTTCCATGGGCAGGATACTTAACCTGATGCCTGTTCGGGTATCGGAAGGATGCAGCATTACACTGATCGATCCGTCATCTTCCAGGAGGCCATATCCGGCCACTATGCCGTCTTTCACCAGGTACTTGTTGAAATCCGACCTTATCTTCAGGCAGATTTCATCGAGCCGGTCTGCCATTCTTTCCTGACCGGTCATCCGGCAAACCGCCTGGTACTGTCTGAAGGCCTGGTAGTTCATTTCCACGGTCCAGGAGGAGATCATGCGCCGGGCCAGCTCTTTGCCAACCGGCTGCAGCGAATCGTTCCAGTCGCCGCCACCGAAAGGTACGAGCGAAGTGCCTGGAATAAAAGAGCTGTTTATCATGCGGATCAGCCTTTCGATATGCTCATTCAGAGGCGTAATTTCAGAAGTTTTTTCGCTGTCTTCATGATAATAGGGAAGCTCTTCCAATAATATTCTTGAATCTTCCGTAGTCTTTATATATGAAGCCAGTGCGATTATGGTCCAGTAATAAATATCGTCGTGGGAACTGTCGGAACGAATATTGTCGTAGCTGTCGAACATCCACCATTGGGGCCAGCCCCCGTCGGGATTCTGGTTGGAGAAGATGGTCAGCAAGACCTGCCGGGCCTCCTTGTATTTTCCGAGGTTCAGGAGCAGGTCGACCGGTCCCTGCGATACATCGCGGGTTCCCCAGGCAGCGCCACCGAATTGCTCCAGCCCGTATGGCGTAAGGTAATGTGTGAGGGCGTTCGTTCCATACCAGGGAAGGATCTCCCGGATGGCTGCAACGTCTTTCTGATCGCTGATGAGAGCCAACCCCCGACTGAGATTGTTCCATTCCGACCACGCATCTGAGCAATCTTTTGCAAACTGCTCGTCGACATTGGCAAAGACAATTCCATCATTTGGTTTGATGACTTCCCCGATAACGCTCATGCTTAGATGACCGGTCGGTTCGGTTTCAAGGACAAATAAATTGTTACCGGTAAAACGTTGATCCGGGAATAATAGCTCTGCACCGCCGGCCCGGAATCTGGTATTATCCTGGATCTTTATCTTGTAACGGGCGTCTTTAAATTTGTTTTTGATCATGGTATCCTCTTCTGGAAGGGCAAAATACAGGCAGTCTTCCACCCCCTGAAAGATTTTCCACTTATTCAGCGGATCAAAATCATGGGTTATCCACAATCGCACTCTTGATTTTACGGTTTCCGAATCAACAATTTTAAAATCCATATTGATCTGCGGAGCAGACTTCGACGTCCAGGTGCGGACCTGGTAGATACAATCGTTGAATTTGTAGATCCAGCGGCAGTGGTTCAGACCTATTTCAAATGCAGATGGAACGCCCAGGAGGTATTTTTTACCTTCAATTTCTACAATGATCCGCTGGCCCGATTCCCTGGCCTGGTTGAACTGGCTGGTGCAGATTGACAGGAGGACATTGAAGTTGGTATTGCCCTGCGATATATGTGAATTAAAAACGCCAAAAGCAAAGGCAGTCGTTGCCATTATTTCTTCGTCAGGAACAAGTCCTGCTTTGGCCTGCATGATGTGACCATGGGGCCTGTCGGCAAGTATTTCTTTGTTTTTCAGGATGATATGGTTGTTTCCGCTGAAGAACGAGAGTAGTTTATCGTCAACAATTTCTGCATGTCGTCGATCTTTACCGAACAGGTATTCAATTTCCGTTTCGGTGAGGTCAGTAACGGGGAGTAATGGGAAAAGGGATGGCGTCCCAAGGGATGGCGTCCCTTTGGGACGAAATCCCATCTCATCCGGCAGCCTCAACATCTTCAAATCAGCAGCAGCACTAGCGCCGGGATGATCGGGCAAATAGATCCCCAGGAAAACACTTCGATGGGTTTCACCCGGGTCAAGCACGAAAGGTCTTTCCTGCACCGCCACCACCGGCGATTCTCCTGCATATTCCCCGCCAAGACTTCCTGATATCAACCCTTCCGGGATCCCCGTTTCACGGTATGTCTTTCCGTAAAATTGCATTCCGTCGGTGCAGGCTGACTCCGCTCCGTTCCTGCAGGCTATCATCACCCAGGGATGACCGGTCGCATCTTTCATATTCTGCCGGCAGATCACTACTTTACCGAAATCTTCATCATTGAATATCAGCCTCTCAAGATACTGGGCAACATAATATTCATTCAGTAGTCCCGCATTCACAGGCTTCAGCCCGATATCCTGGAGATACACCATGTCGAGCTCGCAAGGTTCGCCGGAGTTGTTCTTTACTTCCACCTGCCATTGCCAGTTCATCCTCTTGTCGTCCAGGACGAGCCTGCATTCATAATCAAGACCTTCCCAGCTACCTGTTGAGATATAGTTGCCGTCAGCGACGAGGAAACGGTTGCCGCTTCCCGGACCCGTTAAAGGATGAAAACCCGGCACATTACCTCTTTTCCTGAGGAACAGGTTCGTTCCGGGATCAGAGAGAAATGACGCCGGTTTCAGGTTTATCCGTACCGGGCCCGCTTCTATACTTTTAACAGCCCCATTTTCAAGGAATTGAATCTCCAGCCCGTTGGTGCTTTTAATTTTCATTTTTGAAGTATTTTAATCACGTAGACCACAGAAAATACGCAGAGGACACTGAGGTTTCAAATGAGACAGCCTCTTACTCTATGTAATCTGTGGTTTAAAAAAATTATCAATCTACTGAAAAACAAGTTTCAGAAAAAATTCTTCCTTTTGCTTATGCCTGTATTTGATGACAATCCGATTTCCAAACTGTTGCATTATCATCTTTTCTCGATCAATCCACACTGATTTTATACTGTCAACCCTCTCTCTCTCAAATACAATTTCCCCAGCCAGGTCGCGGTCACCGGTCAGTAGAAGATCAATGCCTACCTCGCTTTTTGTGATCCGGAGAATATCAGAGGTGCAATGAAGGATCCGGATTCCCTTTGCAAGTTCCAAACAGAGCGGGCTAAGCACTGCATAAAGCGGGGGCCACTGCATCGTCGTGCCGTCGAATGGAATCGAGATGGAGTCTCCCGAGATGGGATGACTGTACGTCACCTTGCCGGTATGTTCTTCATTATAATAATTTCCGATGAAGAGCAACCCTTCGTCGCTCGGGGTGAATCTTTGCCTGACCGTAATGTTCTCATTATCAGAAAATGCTCTGCTTAACCGGGCGCCCGATCTTTCAAGAATGGCTTTATAGGCCGGTTTGTGCCCTTCGGTATCAAAGCCCAGCCAGGTACCGATGTGAATGATTTTTCCTTTTCCGAAAGATTTCTCAAACCCACAGGCCGTTCCCCGGATGGTCCGTGCGATGATTTCGCAACCGGCCAGCTTTTCTTCGTCATAGATCGCTTGTGGATTGGCGCATTTGATATCCTGCAGGCCATAGAGGTCGATCAGCGGGGAGTCGATGGTCTCTGTGCCGGCGGGTGAAATTGAGATGGAGTCTCGAAGCAGGGTGCAGGGTTTTTGCGACATCTCCCGGTCAGGCAGGTATGGACAGATGACCAGGTTGCCCCCGTTCGTCGCATAATCGACAAGGGTTTGCTGATCGGCGGCATTCATCTCGTCGGTGGCAAAGGCCCACACCTGCTTGTACAGGCTGAGCGATCCGGCGGTCGACCGGGTCAGGTCGGCCATATCGTAATCGATGTTCATGACCTGGAGTACGCGCAGCAGCCCGTCGAAATATGCGGGCCGGCGGATGGAGGAGGCGTTGAATGCCAGCTCCGAAGCGCCTGTCTCGGGCCGCTCCAGCTCCGTGGCATAGTATGGCGGGTAAAACAGCACGCAGATCTCTGCTTTTCTTTCGGCTTCGACGATAACCGTCTCCATCGTTTTTACTATGCGGCTCATTCGGCCGACCAGCGGGAAGATCGTGTTTCGCCCGGCTTCCGGTGTCAATGGGGTGTACCAGTAGAAAGTGGAGCCGGAATACCCCCGGTGCCGGGGATTCCGCCCTTGGGAGAACATGTAAAAATTCCAGCCATTAAGGCCGTGCGCCAGGCTGGCCTTGTAAAACAGCTCCATCTCCCGCGGATTCGTGACCACATGATATTCCCTTGAACCGCACTGGAATTCGGCGGCAAACAGCGGTTTATCCCCCTGCATGGCCGCCGTGATGTCGTTGATGATGCGGTCGTCGTGCTGGTTGCGGTGCGAAAGATACTCCGGAATATGATCGACGCCGAACAGGATCTCGCTTCTGTCACCGAACAGATCGTCGTACATGGTGATATTCAGCGGAAACTCATAGCCGCTGCCGTAGATCCAGCCGGGAAGGTTGTGGTAGAAGGGAACGGTGACGCCTCTGTCGCGCGCCATCATTGTCAGCAGCCGCAAATAACCGCCGTAATAGGTCCGCCAGAAGCAATGCCATTCGTAGTCCCTTCCGCGGTCACCTTTCGAAACATAGGGTTCCCGACCATCCGGCGGCAGCTCAACATCTTTAAACTCAGTATAATTCTTACCCCATAAGCGATTGACCTCCCCCACATTTCCAAATTTTCTCATCAAATAATTTCCAAATCTCTCTTTCACCCCCTCGCCATAGTCTCCCTGGTGTGCCAGCCACGAAAAGACTCCGATCTCATTACATATCTGCATCATGATCACCGGGCCGCCGTTTTCCATTTCATGATCGCGGATAAAGGGCATGATACGGTCGTACCAGCGGCCGACTTTCTCCAGGTAAACCGGATGAAACAGGTTTACGCCGTCGCTGGCCACCTCTTCGCCCCGGCTGTTGCGCATTTTCACTTCGCGGCCATGCTTTTGCAGGAACCATCCGGGCAGGCCGGCGCCCCGGGTTTCG
Organism: Bacteroidales bacterium; assembly: GCA_017991835.1. Lineage (GTDB taxonomy): Bacteria > Bacteroidota > Bacteroidia > Bacteroidales > JAGOPY01 > JAGOPY01. The sequence goes on from JAGOPY010000022.1 coordinate 19,168, forward strand.
GCCAGGATAAAGGGGCCGGGCTTCAGGATGCAGGTAAGGCCATGCGCTTTGCAGCGCTGCAACCAGCCCTGCAGATCGCGTTCCGGCGTGGTTTTTCCGGTGAAATCGAACTGCCCTTCTTCGGGTTCATGCCAGGCCCAGGGAACATAGGTGCTGACGGTGGTCAGTCCGGCCTCCACAGCGGCGTCGAGATGTTTGTCCCACAGTTCCCGTTTAATCCTGAAATAGTGTATCTCCCCTGAGTTCAGGAAAATCTTTTTATTGTTGAGATAAAAGTGGCTTTGCTTTATTTCAAAGTTCATGACAGTTATTTGTATTTTCTACCCAACGACGACTACAGCCGTCGGTTTATTGTTCGCATCAAGGAACCAACGGCTTTAGTCGTTGGTTTCCATACTTATTTCCTCGTTCCTTTTTTTTAATAATTCTTTGATCTCATGCGAACGTTTCTCTGTTAAACTGTAACGGAGAACAAAGAAAATCGACAGCAGGCTGAGCAGTACCGGCAATCCGATTTCCACGATTCTCATCATCAGGAGCGTAAAAGGCGATTGAATGGTCAGTTGTGTGATGTCGTTCTCGATGCCACTGATCTCATTATCAAGTGATTCTTTGGAAGATGACAGATCCAGGCCGGCAATCCGCTGGTTGACCCCTGACATATTCTGAAGGAGTGCATCGAAGTGTTCCTTATTGTGTTTATCCGACGCCGCTTTTTCTTGCAGGTGTTTCATCAGTTCGGAGGATTTTGTCTGTGCTTTCTGCAGAAAGTCCGCCAGGGAAACTTCCTGACTTCCTTTGCCGGTATTTGCCTGGACCTCTTTCCGGAGCTCCCTGATGCTTCCCTGGAGGGCATCGACTTTTGTAACCTGCGTCTCATCGAACATCGTTAAAACGATAAGCAAACCGGCTACAAAGCTGGCCAGGGCAGTCCCCATCTTGATAAACCACCAGAAAATCGAATAAAAACTCCCCTCTGTCCGTTTGCCGGTTTTCAAATCATCTTCATCACAAATATCGCCCACCATGGAAGACCCCAGGGTAAAGAAGAACAGCATTCCGGCGGATAAGAGCATGGTCGGGATAATGATGAGGTAAGGATAATCTGGGTTGTAACAGACAATTTTTGAAAGCTGCGCCAGCACCATGAGCAGGATGGCGATCACCAGCGTGTTTCTTTTACCCAGTTTCGGACTGATCCAGTTCAGGGGAAACACGGCCAAAACGCCGGTTACAGCCCAGATGGTCCCGTTGATCCCCAGCAGGTAAGCGCCGGCCACTTTATCTCCGCCAAAGACATAGAAGATCGGAATATACGATCCGAGAAGCTGTACGAAATTAAAACCCATCGCCAGGGTGAAAATAGTGAAGGTCAGCATGAGAAAATTCCGGTTGCCGGCAGCGTGTTTCATATCTTTCCAGAAAGGTGACTTTTCCTGCTTTACCACCCTTACAAAGCCCGGTTCACGGAGCTTGTAGGTCCACCAGAAGGAAAGCGGAATAATTAACCCTGCAATCATCAGTGAGACATATCGCATGCCATCGGCTTCATTACCTCCGACCCCCCGGAAGATTTCCATATTGGCGAGGGCAAAAAGCCAGGGGGTGCTCATGGCAAACAGGTTTCCGACAAAGCTTTTGGCGCTGAACAACCGGGTTCTTTCATGGTAATCGGAGGTCATCTCCATGCCCAGTGCACCGTGAGGTATCTCAAAAATGGTAGTGGAAGTATAGAAAAGGAGCAGCGCGATCAGGATATAGACGAGCTGAAAAGCCTGGAAACCGGCCTCAGTGGGGAACCAGCCGTGTACCGTCTCGCCTTTCGGGATCCACCACATCACCACGAAAAACACGGCGACGAGAATCCCTCCGATCAGCAGGAAGGGCCGGCGCCGCCCGAATCGTGTACGCGTATTGTCCGAGATGTGACCGATGATGGGATCGGAAACGGCATCCCATAAACGGGGTATGATCAGGATCACCCCGAGCCAGAAAGCGCTCAGGCCCAGACTGATGTTGCCCATCAATCCGACCAGTATCCCGGCAATGTTGAACAGGGCGATGGGGATGATACCTCCTGCCCCGTAGGCCGCCAACTGCGAGAATTTAATCCTGTCTTCAGGGCTGGTCTTGTGCACAGCCGTTTTTACCTGCTCTTCCATATTTGATTTTTTTAACCACAAAGTAACATAAAGGAACGCGAAGGATTTTTATTGGTAATTATTTACTTTGTGCGCCTTTGTGAAATCCTTTGTGCACCTTTGCGGTTCACTTTGTTGACAATCTATGTAAAATTAACCACTTTAATAGTAAATCAACACCTCAGCGGGGAATACCTTAACGGGAATCTTCTTATCAGTAAATTCCTCGATCTCAATCCCGTTCACCGTAACTTTCTTCGGCTTCATTGACCCATTGAAATTCCTGATCTCCATGCCGTTATCCGGCAAATCTATATCACCGAAAATCTTAAAATGATATTTATTTTTTTCTTTTTTGACGGAAAAAGAGATATCTCCGTAGTAAGTCGGTAAATTTTCCACCGACATGCCATCGGGTGAATCGATCCATTCCTGGTAAAGGGCAGCGCCAAGAACAAGTGTTTGATCATATTCGTTTTCATAGACGAAAAGGGAGCGAATAGCGTTGAGAAAATCGCTGCCGCACCAGGTATGGGGCATGTCGCCGATGTACCCGGGATACCGGTCATCCTTCCAGACCACTTCGGCCCAGTGGTGCCATCCCTGCGGACGCTGGTCGTTCAGGAAGAAATCGATCAGCTCGTGGGCCCTTTCAGGCTGGTCAAGGAGAATAAAGGAGCCGATCAGCCGGTTTTCATAAGGAGTGTAATTGATCCAGTCGATTCTGCCTTCACGTCGGTCGAGGAAGAACCGGTAGTATTTGTCAAATGTGTTGTATACCTGTGGTTTTGGAAGATTTTTCAGCTCGTTGCACGGGGTCAGCGCTATGGTTGTTGATGTCGCATCGAAATCGCCCAATTCCACGCAGCCCGGGATATAATCGATCCCTTTGTACTTCATGGCCAGGTCAATAGAATTGTACAGGTTTTTCCGGAAAGTGTCGCGGAGGGCGGCTATCCTGTCGTAATTTTCTGATTCTCCCAGGATGGCCTGGATCTCAGCGGCATCTTTCAAACCTTTGATCGTGAAAAAATTGTCCCAGTATGAATGCATGGGTTTAGCCGAATACCCTTCATGGCTGATCGATTCGGGGACCAGCCCGTAGTGCGCCCTGAGGCTGTCGCTGCCGTTTCTGTAATAGTCGGTCGACCGCTGGGCAATCAGCGATTCGATGTAGTCCACAACCTTCAGGATATTTTGATTCTGCGACCTGAGAAATGCCGTGTCGTGCGTGAAATTGTAATATTCGCGGATGAGATAGATGAATTCGCCGTGGCTGTCGTTTTCAGGTACCGGATCGGGACCGCGGAAATCGACCACACAGGGGACTTTGCCGTTGTCGAACAGATGATCCGAATACCAGTCGATGAATTCCCTGACCTCTTTTACAATTCCCGACTTAAGCAAGGCCGAGGAGGTCAGTGCGCCATCCCTGATCCAGCTCCTTTCATACGACCTCGATCCGGGTTGTATCCCCGCTTTGTCGCGGTTGACAAGGATATAGGCAAGATTGGCCCGGTAGGTGGCGATGATCCGGTCGGCTGACGACGGCAACTGAAACCGGACATGATCGACCCGTTCCCGCCAGAACTTGACCATTTGCTCAATATCCTCATCCAGGCTTTCTTTTGCGCTCAGGGCAGCAGGGATCCCTTCCTGATAGAACGGGACCACAATGGCCAATTCTTTCGATTCGCCCGGATTCAGATGCAGGATATATTTCATCACGCCGGCAGCCAGTCCCGAGGCATCATCTGCCATCGCCGTGCCTGGCAGGATCCCTTTCCGTAATCCTTCGGTAATATCGCCCTGGTCAAAGGTTACGGCGCTAAACGCATCATAGGGGATGGACGGAAGGATCATCTTGCCGTCGACCGCGATCATCCCGTTATCCGCCTCCCTGATCATGCTTATTTTCCCCGCGCCTCCCGTCAGGTTCAGCCATTGATAGTAGGGATTGACCTGAAACGGACGGATCAGCAGGTAGAAAAGAAAATCTTTGTTGATTCCGGATTGATTCTCAAAAAGATAGCGGATAACCAGTCGCGAATCTTTATTGGCGTTTCCAATGGCTGAAATTCCCGTCGTGAAATGGATTTCATCAAAATCCCAGGTGACGGAAGGGACAAATGAAAAGCCCGAATCACCCGGGAAGCCCATCACCTGGCTTGATTTCACATTTCTCCAGTTGTAGAGCGAGTCGATTGTTCTGATCATCGGTTCGATGGAAAAGAGCCCCTTGTCCACTTCCACCATGCCGTCTTCACTGATCATGGCTTCTTTCACATCGTTATTGACGCCGGAGATCGTCCAGTAGGTGGCCTGTTCGAGGAAAGAACGGGGATAACTTCCCGGCGGAGAGTTTTTTGCGGTATAAATCAGGAAATCGTTGGTTGTTAAAGAGTTTTTGATGGTCAGGAATTTGATTTCCGCAATACCGAACCATTTCTCCATAATACTTTTTTTCAGGACTATTTTAAGATATTGTGCTTCTGCCTCTGGCAGGCGGATAAAACTCGTCCCCCCCCGGTTCGACTGCACCTGGTAAGCCTTTTCCCATTCTATTCCATCCATCGACAACAGGATATCAAAATCCACGGCATAGTGCCCTTTCAGCCAATCGATCTGCAGTCCGCCGAATTCCCTTCGCGTTTTAAAGTCGACCAGCACATATTGCCCTTTGCTGCCGGTGCTTTGCCAGCCGGTTTCGGTCAAATTGTCGGTCATCCGGTCGGTGGTGTGGCTTTTCAGCACGGAGGAGGCCGTAATCTCAGGAATTGGGTACAGGCCGGTCTCGGGAGGCAGCGGTTCAAAATCCAGTTGATCGAGCCGGATCGTACCTTTGCCTCCGACATAGGATGCGATAGTGAATTCGATCCGGTCAATCCTCTTCAGGCTTTGATCGGCCGTCGGACCCCAGGCAAAGGAGATGTGCCGTTTCTTGATCCTGATCTTTTTCCATTCATTCGGGAAATCGTAATTGCGATTGTTCACCCACCAGACATTATTGCCGGTGCTGTCGATGAACTTGATTTCGAAATTATTGGCCGGAGAATCCGCTTTCAGCCAGAAGGTGAATTCAAAATTTTCTGGCAGGTCGATCGGGAAGAGTTTCTGTATGCCTCCATAACCTGTCCCTTTGGTAAAATCGTAGTCGAACCGGATGGCATCGCCGGTCAGGCCCGGTTCGTTAACGAGGTTTACATTAACCCCATCTGATTTGTTAAAGCTCCAACCGCTGCTATTTTCAAACTCATCCAGGGTAGTAACCTGGGCGGTCGATGCAATCGTTGTAAGAAGCAGCAGGACCGAAAACACTTTTTTCATTTTATTAAGACTTTTTTTATCACAAAGGCGCACAAAGGAATTCACAACGAAACACGAAGACTTAAAAAATTATAAATTACAAATTCAGATCATAGATTGTAAACCGTAAACTGTAAATTGAGAGCTTAAAACCTTTGTGCGCCTTTGTGAAATACTTTGTGTTCCTTTGTGGTTAATCATTAAAAAATATCTCTATTTCAAATATTCAAACCCTAGCCTCCCAAGCCCCGTCTGTATAATATCATCTTTCATCACATAATCCCACACCAAACCCGTCCTGAAATTCTCTATCATGATCAGCATCGGCCCCTGGTCGATCCCGAGAAAATCGTTATCGACCCAGTCAGCTGTCAGATTGAATGAATCATAAAATCCATATTTACCCCAGATCCGGTCGCCATATTTTTCGATCATATTCCGGGCGGTCGGGATCACGATCTCCGGGGCAAAAGGCAATGATGACAGGGGGCCGTAGGGGGCGATGGTTCCATCGTCAAAATAATTGTAATCAGGCCCGGAGGTCCCTCTTCCGGCGTAGCCGAGAAATTTATAATCCCCGAAGTTGTACTTCTCTGTCGGGCCATCGCATGCCGTAACGCCCCAGCAGAGCGAATCATAGCCCACCCATCCGAATGGATTACCGACGGCGTAATTCCGTTGAACATATGTAGCCCGGCGGGAATTCTCAAAATAATCGATCCCTTTTGTCGTCATGTAAGTATCGGCGAGTCCCCGGAAATCGATGAAAGCATGAGAGAACTGGTGACCGAAGAGCGGGGGGAAGGCAACGTGGGCTAAACCCTGGTACGGCTCCATCCACTTGTAGGTGCTCAGCCAGGCGTCATATCTTTTTTCAGCGTCCTTCATCCCTGTGCCTGCCGCCAGCACATACAGCAGCAGCGCTTCGTTATACCCCGACCATCCCCAGTCGTGGAGGCCTTTTTCCGGGGTCCATCCCATGGAGATGGTGTTGGCAAACCTTCCGGTGTCGGGCATGGCAAAAAAGTCCCACTCCATCCGGCCCAGCAGTTTGCCTGCTACCAGCCTTATCTGCTGTTCTGTTTCATTGTCCTGGTCATAATAATTACGGGCGAAAATGATCCCCATCATCAGCAATCCGGTATCGATCGATGAGAGTTCGCAATTCCAGGTTCGTTTTCCCGAGTCCATAGTCAGAAAGTGATAGTAAAATCCTTTATGGCCCGTTGCATCTTTTCCATCGCCTTGCGTCGAGCCCAGGAAGAAGTTGAGGGTGTTGAGGGTAATACGGGCAGCTTCCTCCCTGGAAATGTATTTTCGCTCGGCGCCAATGGCAAAACAGGGGAGGCCGAATCCGGTGGCGGCAATGCTGGCCGGCGCCCATTCTGCCGTCCGGTCTTTGACAATGCCCCAGTCGGGATGATGCTCATGCAGGAAGAACAGGAAGGTTTTCTGCTGGATCGAATCAAGCATTTGCTCATCTTGAAACGAAATGCGGAATGGAATTCTTCCGTCTGATTTATACTTCTCACCGGGCATCGGTGGGTCGCAGAAAGCGAATATCAACAATGCCGTAATAGCTATGCTGCTGATCTTAAGAAGGTTTCTCATGCTGACTCTTACTTATTGGTGTTAAGTAAAAGTAGCAAAAAGATTGTAAATATTCAGGAAGCCACTGTGAACTGTTGCCTGTTATTGTCCCATTTGATGTAACGGGCATACTGGTTATGTGCGACGAATACAAGGTATTTTTCTGCCATTACCGGGTTGGTAGCCATGTATGTCTCAAAAACCATCCGCTTCCCGGCATGTTTACGGATGATTTCCAGGCCTTTTTGCTCTTTCCTTGACAGGTTTCTCGGGAGTTTCCATTCTTCAGCAAGCGCATCGGTTTCTATAGCATGCTTATTGTTTTTGCTGACAAACATCTTCATAGTTCAGTTGCTGTTTAGTTTGATTAGTGTTAGACATATTTCACGTACAGGAAGTACGGATTATTCTTTCGTATGATTAATCCTGAAGAAGATAAAAGGTATTTTTTCGTTGAATCATTGTTAATAATAGCTCGTCCCGTCCCAGCAATGGGTGCAAACTTTGTCTTTCGGAAGGCCGATCGCTTCGATCAGGTCGTCGAGGCGCTGGTATTTGAGGGTTGTGACATTGATCCTTTTCCTTATCTTTTCGATCATGGCTTCGTATTTTTCCGTTCCCGGGATGGCGTAACCGGCCAGGTCGACCTCATCGGTGCCTTCCAGCTCCTGGATGGCTTTTCGTCCGGCCAGGTCGAGGGTGGAGCGTGACCTGGAAAAATTGAGGAAGGTGCAGGGATAGATGAGTGTGGGGCAGGCCGGCCGGATATGGACCTCTTTCACCCCGAAGTCATACAGGATCTGGACCGTCTCTTTGAGCTGTGTGCCCCGAACGATCGAGTCGTCGCAGAAAACGATCTTTTTCCCGCTTATCAGCGACTCTACGGGGATCAGTTTCATTTTCGCCACCAGGTCGCGGACCTCCTGGCTTTGCGGCATAAAACTGCGCGGCCAGGTCGGGGTATATTTGACATAAGGCCGTTTGAAAGGAATTTTCTTTTCGGTGGCATAGCCGAGCCCGTGGGCTATTCCCGAGTCGGGGATGCCGGCGGCGAAGTCAACTTCCACCGTATCGTCTTTGGCCAGCGCAGCGCCACAACGATAGCGGCACTCCTCAACATTGATCCCTTCGTAATCGGAACTGGGATAGCCGTAGTAAACCCACAGGAACGCGCAAATCTGCATCTTGTCGTTGGGTTTGCGCCGCTGCTCATAGCCTTCGGCGGTCATGAAAACGATCTCCCCGGGCCCGAGAAACTTTTCTGTCTTGTACCCCAGGTTGAAAAAAGCGCTCGATTCGCTACTGGCCGAAAAAGCGCCTTCCTTCCGGCCGATCACCACGGGCGTCCGGCCCAGCTTGTCGCGGGCGGCATACAAACCCTCCCGCGTTAGTAAAAGAATGGAACAGGAGCCTTTAACTTTATCAAATACATTTTCAATGCCCCTCTCAAATGATGATTCTTCATCGATCAGCATAGCGATCAGTTCCGACGGGTTGGTCCCGCCGTCGCTGGTCTCCGAAAAATGGCGGTACTGTTTCAGCGCCCGGGCCGTCAATTCATCCAGGTTGCTGATCTTACTCACGGTAACAATTGCGAAACTGCCCAGGTGCGAGTTGATCAGGATCGGCTGCGACTCGGTGTCGCTGATCACTCCAATGCCACTGTTGCCATACATTTTACTGAGATCGGGTTCGAACTTGGTCCGGAAATAGGAGTTTTCGATGTTGTGTATCGACCGTTTGAACTCTTTGGAGCTGAGCACGGCCATTCCGCCCCGCTTTGTGCCGAGATGGGAATTGTAGTCGGTGCCGTAGAAGAGATCGGAGACGCAGTCTGCCCGGGAAATGGTTCCGAAAAATCCGCCCATACGATTATTTCTTGGTTGGTTAAATTAGTTTTTGCGATCCGATAAAGCTAAAAGAAAAATGGAATGGATGACCAGCCTGTTGAAAAGTAAAATTGAGCAGAAGTATCAGAGTTGTGACAATTTTTTCTCAAATGTTTAAACAAATCTTCCGGAAGCTTGTTTCGTCAATTCAGATATCAATAAAAATACATCTAAGTTATTAAATATCTTGTGTAAATTAATTTATAAATCCTTAAACAGTATGAAAATGAGAATCCTTATTATTTCCTTGATTATGATAGCGTTTTCGGTAACGACGCTGAATGCGCAGAGTGTAACAGCCGATGTGAAGAACTCCTCACTGAAGTGGCATGCCAAAAAAGTTACGGGTGAACATTACGGCAACATCAGCCTGAAATCGGGCATGATGGAGATGAAAAACAACCAGATCGCCGGCGGGAAGTTCGTTATCGATATGAACAGTATCACCTGCACCGACCTGACCGATGCGACTTATAACGCAAAGCTGGTCAACCACCTGAAATCGGATGATTTCTTCGGTGTGGCCAAACATCCGGAAGCGAAGATCGAGATCGTGAAGGCATCGGCATTTGTCAATGGCGAAGCAACAGTGGATGCGAAGCTGACAATCAAGAACATCAGCCATCCCATCTCCTTTAAAGTGAAGCAGGACGGAAAATCCTACACGGCTGAGATCACTGTCGATCGTTCAAAGTATGATGTCCGCTACGGTTCCGGTTCATTTTTCGACAACCTGGGCGACAATATGATCTATGATGAATTTACGATGACCGTGAAAATTGTGGCCAGTTAAAAAAAAGAGGCTGTATCATAAGCCATAAACCACAAAGGAACACCAAGGATTTCACGAAGGAACACAAAGTTTATTATTTGATAATCTGATACTTCGTGCGCCTTAGTGATGTACTTTGTGCGCCTTATATGTTTGTTTTTTATTTAATCAAACAAAAATTGTTATGCTTGCAACAGAGGGGGATTGTGTCATAGCACTTGGATGCTGTCACAAAGAATCCCCCTGTTGTCAA
>JAGOPY010000023.1 GCA_017991835.1 Bacteroidales bacterium
TTCGGCTATTTTCCGGGATTTCTCTGGATGGTCCTGGGCTCGGTGATCGCCGGCGCGGTGCACGACCTGGTGATCCTGGTGGCTTCGGTCAATCACGACGGTAAATCGCTGGCCGAGATCGCCCGGAAGGAGGTGAGCAAACTCAGCGGGGGCATTGCCTCGCTGGCCATCCTGATCATCCTTGTGGTGGCGCTGGCCGGCATGGGCGTGGTGGTGGTCAATGCCCTTGCCGAAAGCTCCTGGGGAACCTTTACCATTGCAATGACAATACCAATAGCCGTGTTCATGGGGTTCTGGATGTTCAGGTTCAGGAAAGGGAAAACGGGCGAGGCGACGGTCATCGGGGTGATCCTGCTCAGCCTGGCCGTCATTTACGGAAAGCACATCCCCGATTCGGCCGTAGCCCACTGGTTCGTGTTCGATAAACCGACCCTCACGATCCTGATCGCGGTTTACGGGTTCTTTGCCTCGGTCCTCCCGGTCTGGGTGCTTCTGTCGCCCCGCGACTACCTCAGCTCGATCATGAAGCTGGCCGTAGTGGCCATGCTGGCGGTCGGGATCATCATCGTGATGCCGGAGATGCACATGCCGGCATTCACTAAATTCATCCACGGCGGAGGCCCCATCATTCCCGGGCCGCTGTTCCCTTACCTTTTTATAACTATCGCCTGTGGCGCCATTTCGGGATTTCATAGCATTGTCAGTTCGGGGACCACTCCGAAAATGCTGATGAAAGAGTCGCATATCAAATTCATAGCCGTCGGCTCGATGCTGTCGGAAGGGGCAGTGAGCGTCATGGCGCTGATAGCCGCCAGCAGCCTCTTCCCGCTCGATTATTTCCAGATCAACGTGCCGGTAGAAAAATTTGCCCAGATATTGCCCATGCTGCAGGAAATGGGATTTACGCAGTCGAACCTGGAAACGCTGTCGAGGGAGGTCGGTGAGAACATTGCCGGCCGCACCGGCGGGGCTGTCTCGCTGGCAGTCGGGATGGCACAGATCTTTTCCGCCATCCCCGGGCTGGAGAAGCTGATGTCGTACTGGTACCACTTTGCGATCATGTTCGAGGCCCTTTTCATCCTGACCATCATCGATGCCGGCACGAGGATCGCACGGTTTGTGCTCCAGGAGGCGCTCGGGAAGATATACAAACCGTTCGGTAAAACCAGCTGGCTGCCCGGCAACCTGATCACCAGCCTGATCATCGTGTTCGCCTGGGCCTATTTCGTCTACACCGGGAGCGTCAGCACGATCTGGCCTATGTTCGGGACGGCGAACCAGTTGCTGGGGACCATCGCCCTTTGCATCGGCACTTCTTACCTGATAAACCGCGGGAAAGCAAAATACGCCTGGATCACGATCGTACCGATGTCATTTGTAGGCGTCACCACGATGACGGCAGGATTTCTCAACATCAAAAACCTTTTCATCCCTCAGATCATGGAAGCCTCAACGCGGATCCAGGGATCGGTCAACCTGGCGCTCACGGTCATCATCATGGCGTCGCTGGTGATCATCCTGGCCGATTCGGTGCCACGGTGGATGAGGGTGGTAAGGGGTCATTAGCTCGCTGCGCTCGCGTCATTGGTCAGAAGGGTGTTAATTGGAACCTGGAACCTGGAACCTGGAACTTTGGAATTTGGAATTTTCATCACAAAACTTTGTTATTTTTACTAAAACTTTCCATCTATGCGTCGGCCCAGGATGAGATTCCATTTCAGCTACCAGATGATCGTCTGGTCATTGGTGACCATTGCGATCATCCTGGCAGGCGGTTTCCTGATCATCTCTTACATTTACCGGATCCAGGACGAGACCACGGCGCTGATGGACCAGAATGTCAGAAGCGCCAAAACAGCAAAGGAGCTGACCTTATCATTGTACGATATCCGCGCGGCTTCGCTGACCTACCTCTTCGACAGGAGCCCGGAACGGATCGCCATCCTGCAGCAAAAACAGACCGATTTCATCCTTCTCCTTCAGAAAGCCAAAGAATCGGCCAATACGGAAGAGGAGAAAACGCTCATCCAGCAGATATCGGCCCTGTTTTCGAACTATCAGCAAACGCTGACCAACGCACTGGAACTGCACAAGATCGGCCGCATCTCCCAGCCCAACAAACTGATCGTTCACGCCAGCCAGGACCTTATCAATACCATTGAGGAAAAGACAAATACATTTATTATTAAGAATGAAAGTGCCCAACTGGAATACGAGACCAGCATTGAAAAGAATGAGAACATCATCCGCTCCGCGATGTATGCGCTCGGTTTTGGCGGGATATTCCTGGGAATCGTCCTGGGCTGGATGATTGCGCGCATCATCCTGAACCCAATCTATAAGCTGGTGCTGAAGGTCAGGGATGCGGCCGGAAGCGAGGTGGTGGAACATATTAAAATGTCGCCGGGTAAAGAGCTGGAAGAACTGGATGTCCATATCAGCCGGCTCATCAGCAGGATCAACCAGGCCAATGAAGACTTAAGGAAAAACAGGGAGCTGCTGGAGCGCTCGAGCAAGCTGGCTGCCATCGGAAAGATAGCGCCGGCACTGGCCCACGAAATCCGCAACCCGTTGACGGCGATCAAAATGCTGATCTATTCCATGATGCAGGAACCCGGTATCAGCAATGACAAACTGCACGACCTGGAGATCATCACCCATGAGATCAACCGGGTGGAGGGCTTTTTGCAGAACTTCCTGAAATATGCCCGCCCGGCCAAGCCCCAGATGCAGATCGTGCAGATTGTGCCCGTATTGAAAGAGACCCTGCAATTGATGCAACCCCGCTTCAGGCAGAATAATATCAACCTTGTTGAGATCCATGAGCAGGAGAACCTGAAAATCAAGGCCGATCCCGATATGATCAGGCAGGTGGTAATGAACCTGGTGCTGAACGCTGTGGAATCGATGGGCCAGGAAGGCGAACTGCGCTTTTCAACCCTTATCAGGGATGATGACCAGGGTACCGGTATGTTCCAGATCGTGATCAGCGATACCGGGCCCGGCATTCCCGACGAAATCCGGGATTCCATGTTTGATCCGTTTGTCAAGGGAAAAGACCAGGGGATCGGACTGGGACTATCGATCTCGCAGCGGATAGCCGAATTGCACCACGGCTGGATCAGCGCTTCAAATAATGCGGGCAAAGGGGCGACATTTACCGTACATTTGCCGTTGAAACCTTGAATATGAGCATCCGGAAGATATTGATCGTGGATGATGAAGAGATCGTCAGGTATTCCTTCAGAAAGCTATTCCGTGAGCCGGGCTTTGAAATTTCCGAAGCCGCGAACGGGCTTGATGCTTTGTCAGCTATAAAAAAAGATTCGCCTGACCTGGTGCTGATGGATATTGAGATGCCCGGGCTCAACGGGCTGGAAGCCATCCAGCGGATCAAAGCGATGGATCCGCAGCTTCCGGTCATCATCATGACGGCCTTCGGAACCTCCGAAAGGGTTATCGCCGCCATGAAATACGGCGCTTTCGAATACCTGGAGAAGCCTTTCGATGTGGCCAGGCTCAAGGCAGTCATATCGGATGCCATTGAAACACGCCGCATCTCCGACCAGGACAAGAAGTTCGAGATCCTGCCGGCAGCCGACACCCACACCGGAGAGCAGATCATCGGGATGAGCCCTGCCATCAAGGAGGTGTACAAGATGATCGGGCGCGTGGCCGCCAGCGATGTCAGCGTCCTGCTGACGGGCGAAAGCGGTACCGGCAAGGAGCTGGTTGCCAAAGCGATCCATCGTTACAGCGACCGGTCCGACAAGCCGTTCATCGCCATAAACTGCGCAGCCATTCCCGATACCCTGCTTGAAAGCGAACTCTTCGGCTTCGAAAAAGGTTCATTCACCGATGCTTCGCACACCAAGGAGGGGAAATTCGAGATGGCCGACAAAGGCACTTTATTCCTTGATGAAGTTGCCGACATGAGCCTGACACTCCAGGCCAAGCTGCTCCGCGTTTTACAGGAGGGAACATTTGAAAGGCTGGGCAGTAATAAAGTGATGAAAGTAGATGTCAGGGTCATCTCAGCTACCAATAAAAACCTCGAAAATGCCATTGCCGGGAAGAATTTCCGCGAAGATCTTTACTACCGGTTAAAGGTCATCTCCATTACGCTGCCCCCGCTCCGGGTCCATCCGGAGGATATTCCCCTTCTCACAAATTATTTTCTGTCGAGGCATTGCAAGGAGATGAAAAAGCCTCAGGTTACCGTGCCGCCTGAAACCATGGAGGCTCTGCTACGCCATTCCTGGCCAGGGAATGTCAGGGAGCTGGAGAATATGCTGAAGCGGGCACTGTTGTTAAGTAAAAACAATGTCATCACACCCGATCTTGTGCATAGCGAGATCCAGTCGAATGTCCCTGTTACCAAAGACCAACCCCATCCGGCCTACCCTTCTCTGATTCCGGATAACATGGAGGATTTCGAGGGTGTCTTGTTTAAACATGTCATCGAAAAGGTCGAAAAGGAGATAATAAACAAAGCCCTTGCGCATTGCAAAGGAAACCAGGTAAAAACAGCAAAATTCCTGGGCATTTCCCGCGCCATGCTGATCGAACGGATGAAAAATTACGGATTGACGTAATCCTGCCCATTGCCCAACCTGAATTAAAAATTAATGTTTTCACGCCAGCCGCCCGTCGTGATTGTTGATTATAACAACGATTTATGGCCCCATTGTCGGCGGTTGGTGACCTGGTCGGCGGTTGGTGACCTGGTCGGCGGTTGTTGACCCGGTCGGCGGTTGTTGACCCGGTTGGCGGTTGTTGACCCGGTTGGCGGTTGTTGACCCGGTTGGCGGTTGTTGACCCGGTCGGCGGTTGTTGACCCGTAGAGACGCAAAATTTTGCGTCTCTACTCTACGAAAATGGTTCATCGAAATAATGGTTGCAATTATAATATCGGGGAAATGGCGGAATTGTTTAATTTTCGGTACAGGGTGCCATCGGCACGGGCAAATTGGTGGAATTATGGTGATAACGGTGCCTATTTTATCACCATATGTACGAAATACCGGGTCCATTATTTTGGCAGAATTATAAATCATCAAATGGATCTGTCGATCATTGGTCAACATGCATGGGATTGCTGGCTGCAAATCCCGGAACATTTTCCATTTGTTGAATTAGGGGCATTCGTTGTAATGCCGAATCACATCCACGGTATTATCATTATAAACAAAAAGAATATTGAGATACCTGATAAGAGAGATAAGAAAGGTATGGTGACCGATCATCATGAAAATGCTGCAAAAAACCAATTTGGCGCTCAATCTCAAAATATTCCATCTATTGTACGAGGATTAAAGATCGGTGTAACCAAATTTTGTAAGCATGAGAACCTGCCATTTGGGTGGCAACCCCGTTATCACGATCATATCATTCGCAATGCAAAAGAATATGAAAGAATCAGCAACTACATATTAAATAATCCTGCAAAATGGAAAGAAGATATCCACAATGCCGGTAACAGATTATTGTAAGAAATTCAGTCAGCAGTGTACAGATTGTGATCACTTATTTCAAAGGACAAGAATTTTGATATTTATAACAGATCGTATACCTCACAAGATCAATGTTATACAATATTCTAGAAATCTCTGGCACGCCATTTGTTAAGAGGGTGCCGTCAAAAAAATTGTTGTTTGAAATTTAATGTTTAACCTTAATAACTAGAAAAATGAAAAGAAATGTTCTGTTAACGATTGCTGCTCTTGCTGGTATGACCCTTCTGTTCTCCAGCTGCGCAAAACTTCCCGAAGCTGAAATGGCCGCTGCCAAAGCTGCTGTAGAAGCTGCCAAAGCTGCTGAAGCTGACCGTTATATTCCTGCTGAATACAGGGCTGTTAACGATTCTCTGAATGTTGCCATGACCGAAGTTGAGAACCAGAAATCAAAATTCGTTCTGTTCCGCAGCTACAAGAAAGTAACCGTTAAATTAAACAACGTTGTTACCCTGGCCAACACGGTGAAAGAAAACGCCGGTATCCGCAAGGAAGAAGTGAAGAACCAGGCTCAGCAGACCCTGGCTGAATCGACCACCCTCGTGGAAGAAGTTAAGGCCCTCATCCTGAAAGCCCCCAAAGGCAAGGAAGGTAAAGAAGCTCTCGAAGCTATCCAGAGTGACCTGGCACTGGTTGAAGCATCACTGGCCGAGGTCAGCACCCTGATCAACAATGGCGATTACCTGACCGCTCTCGACAAAGTAAAGGCTGCCAACGAAAAGGCTGGTTCACTGAAAGCCGAGCTGGAAGAAGCTATTGCTAAAAAAACCATGAAGAAGTAATTATCTAAGTTTTTCGGCCCTAAAATTTTAAATTTGCACAGAATTTGACAAGCCGGAAAATACTTAAAACCGATCAAATATCGTTTTAGCTGGAGACCCCGGACATGCATACGCATCCCGGGGTCTTTGGCGATAAAAATAAAAGGATATGAAGCGAAAGCGCAAAATTAAACTCAGCCGTGTACTCATTGCCCTCGGGGCATTTTGCGCTTTGATCGCCCTGGTCTTCGGCGTCCTGCTCCTTACTTCTTCCAAACCGCCGGTGTATGCCATCACGATCTGCCAGACGGAGATCAGCCGGGCACGGGAGGTCGAGGCCGACCGGTACGCTGCCGAGATGCTGATCGATGCGGAAAGTACCTGCCAGCTGGCTATGAACGAGTGGAAGTACCAGAATGCCCGCGTCTTTTTTGCCCGCGATTACGACCAGATGCTCAACCTGGCTATGGCTTCGGCCAACAAGGCCCGGCATGCCTCCGAGCAGGCCCTTCATATCAAAGATTCACTTCAGTCGGGGCTGAGCGATAAACTGAAATCGGTCAGCCATAAAATCGATCACTTCGATGAGTATTATGCCCACCTGCCTTTGAACGGAACCACCAGGCAGAATTTTACCACGGCCAAACTCCGTTACATGGAGTCGAAAGAAGCATACGAAAGGGGCGACTACAAGCAGGTCGGGGTAAATCTCGACGTTGCCAGCCAGCTGATAACGCGGTCGGTGGCCGAAGCGCATAACTATCTCTCCGATTATTTTACAAGCCTGTCCAAATGGAAACGCTGGGCAGATGAAACTATAGCCTGGTCGAAAAATAATAATGCCTATGCTATCCTTGTCGATAAATTTGCGCATAAATGCTATCTTTATCACGACGGCAAGGTAAAAAAGGAATTTACAGCCGAACTCGGGCCCCACTGGATCGGAACCAAGCAATACCGCGGCGATAAAGCCACTCCCGAGGGAAAATACCACGTGACAAAGAAGAAAGCCAATCCCCATACAAAATATTATAAAGCCCTTCTTATTAATTATCCTAATGATGAAGACAAAGCCCGGTATGAGGCGAATGTCAGAAAAGGGAATATCCCCAAAAGGGGTATTGGCAACCTGATCGAGATACACGGTGACGGGGGCAAAGGAATTAACTGGACCGACGGATGCGTTGCCCTGACAAATTCGGATATGGATAAGCTGTACGGGCTGGTCGGCATAGGTACACCGGTAACGATCGTGGGATCTTTGAGAAGTTTGAAAGAGATTAACGGATTTTAACCGATATTTGCAACAAATAAGCAAGTCAATGGATGACAGGAGTATCCAGTGGGAAGTCAGCGAACAGGCTGTCCGGAAAAATCGCCCCTCCTTCGCGCAGACCATGCTGAAGGTTCTGGTGGTGTTCATTGCAGGCCTCAGCCTGTCGGTGCTGCTTTCCTGGCCGGTCATCAAGAATTTCAACAGGATCCAGGAATATGCGCTGAAATATAAGCCGAAAGCGGAAGTTCAGCCGACTGCCAACCGGATCGGGAAAGGAAATATCGACACCTATTCGGCGGCGCTTGATAATGACCTGGCAGGCATTGAGAAGAAACTTGCCGTCTTTATTCCCAAGGGCCCGTATCTTATTATTAATACATCGGCCAACCAGTTTAAACTGATGGATGGAGACAAGATCCTGCGTGAAGGGATGGTATCCACCGGAAGCTATACGATACTCCAGGCCGGCCCGAACAAGCAATGGATTTTTAAGACGCCCCGCGGAATGTTCAAAATTCTGAACAAAGTGGTTGACCCGGTCTGGAAAAAACCCGACTGGGCCTTTGTTGAGGAAGGTTTACCGATACCGTCGGCCAACCACCCTTCCCGGTATGAATACGGTGTGCTGGGAAGTTATTCCATGATCCTGGGAGACGGTTACATGATCCACGGAACCCTATACAAAAGGTTCCTGGGCATGCCGGTCACCCACGGGTGTGTCAGAATGGGTGATGATGACCTGGAAGCAGTGTTCAAGGCTCTGCAGATCGGTTCGAAAGTATATATTTATTAACCGAAAGAAATGAGCGGAGGAGGAATGGGTTCATTTTTCAGATGGTTTTGGCGTAACCGCAGGATACAGGTGATCTTTTTCATCCTGGTCATCTCCCTGCCGGTGTTTTTAATTGTTTACGGAATCGTACTGCCGGTAAAGAATTACCGGCCATCCATCCCCTCCTCAGGGATGCCGGGGCTGCAACCCGACACTGCTGCCGGCAGCCATGTCAGCCTTGATCCGGGACAGGTGGAGAAAATCAGGGCGATCATCCGGAAGGAAAATGAAAGGGCTTACCTGAAAAACAAACTTTCGCTGGCCGAAAAGGACTCCATTTATATGGTCCTCAACCTGCAGGATAGCGCTCTTATACTGGAGATTAAAGGGATCCCGGTGAAAAAGGCCAGGCTGATCGATTATGAGATCAGTAACCGGTTTGCACTGATCAACCATGAAAACCTGCTGCCCTGGATCTCGTCGCCGTTCCTGCTGGAACGCGATCTGTCGACCATCCCCAAAGAACCGATCATAGTTAAACAGGCACCGAAAGATACGATCGAAGCCGCTAAAATGAATACCAAACCGGCTCCTCCCGATTCGACCAACGTATTTTTCACCCTTTATTTCGACCGGAACCTGGAACTTGAGATCGAACAGGCCGATCCACCGGAAAAAGGGCTCTCGGAGAAAGTCGAGACCTATTTGAACCTGAAAAAGAATGAATCGACCCGGTCGGTTTTCCAGATCCTGAGTAAGCCCCGGCAAACCGATCAGCCGATGAAGATCAAACTCGTGATTAGCGAGATAGAGGCGCGGGCGATCTATCGCGCCATCCCGGCACAAAGCCGGTTGATCCTTAAACTGTAATATTCATCCTAACGCTTTGTGGTATTAAAAAATTCTCTATTTTTAAAACGCATTTCATCAACAGAGAATTATTAATCTTTTAATACCCTTTAACTTGTTCCGGATAGAGTCAAAAACAGATATCCATTCAGAGGAGTTTAAACAAAACAAAAGGCAGTTTCTTCAAATCCTGGAAGAATACAAAACCATCCTCCGGAATGTAAAACACGGTGCACCACCGAAAGCCATCGAACGTCACAAACAGCGGGGCAAGCTGCTGGCCCGCGAACGGATTGACCTGCTGCTCGATCCCAATACCCCTTTCCTGGAACTGTCGCCGCTGGCTGCTTATGGCGAATACGACAATCAGTTTCCTTCCGCCGGGATCATTACCGGCATCGGGGTCATCGAAGGGCGGGAAGCGCTGATCATCGCCAACGATGCGACGATCAAAGGCGGAACCTACGTAAAGGAGACGATCAAGAAGCATGTCAGGGCGCAGCAGATCGCTATGGATAACCACCTGCCCTGTGTTTACCTGGTCGATTCGGGCGGTATTTTCCTGCCCGAACAGTCGAAAGTGTTTGCCGACCGCTTTCATTTCGGACGGTTCTTTTACAACCAGGCGCGACTTTCGGCCATGGGCGTGCCCCAGATCGCCTGCGTAATGGGTTTCTGCACGGCCGGCGGCGCCTATGTGCCGGCTATGAGCGATGAAACCATCATCGTGAAGGAACAGGGAACGATCTATATCGGCGGGCCTCCGCTGGTCAAAGCGGCAACAGGCGAAGTGGTTTCTCCCGAAGACCTCGGCGGAGCCTATGTCCATACATCCATCTCAGGCGTTGCCGACTACCTCGCCGAAAACGACCGTCATGCCATCCAGATCATCCGTAATATCTTCCAGACCCTCGAGCGCAAAGAAAAACAGATCCTGGCGACATCGGCCATCGAAGAACCGTATTATGACCCGGAAGAGCTTTACGGCATCGCCCCGATCGATTTCAAAAAGCCCGTCAATGCCCGGGAGATCATTGCCCGTATGGTTGACGGAAGCCGCTTCCAGGAGTTCAAGACCAATTATGCGCCGACGCTGATCACAGGTTTTGCCAACATCATGGGCTACCCGGTGGGGATCCTGGCCAGTAACGGTGTTCTGTTCTCCGAATCATCCCTGAAGGGAGCTCACTTTATCGAACTGTGCACCTCCCGCAAGGTGCCGCTGCTGTTCCTCCAGAATATTACCGGTTTTATCGTGGGCAAACAGTACGAACATGGCGGTATCGCCAAAGACGGCGCCAAGTTCGTCCATGCCGTGGCCAACGCGGATGTGCCCAAATTCACGGTTGTGTTCGGCGGTTCTTTCGGAGCCGGGAATTATGCTATGGCAGGCCGCGGCTACGATCCCCGGTTGCTCTTTATGTGGCCCAATTCCCGGATTTCGGTCATGGGCGGCGAGCAGGCCTCCCATGTGCTGATCCAGGTCAAGGAGGAACAACTCAAAGCCCAGGGCAAAGAGATGGACCCGGTGGAAAGGGAAAAACTCAGGGCTGAGATCCTGAAAAAATACGACGAAGAGGGTTCCCCCTATTTCAGCACATCCAGATTATGGGATGACGGGATCATCGATCCGGTCGATACCAGAAAATATATTGCAATGGGTATCGCCGCATCCCTGAACTGCAAGTTCCCGGATACTAAATACGGAGTATTCAGAATGTAATGTTGATTGTTAAATGTTAAATTTTGAATTCGGGTAATCATTTTGATGATGAAATAATATAAAGGAACAAACCACTGATGTAAAATCAACCTATGAATACATACACGACAATTGAGTTCCAAAAGCAGGGCGACCTGGCTACCGTATGGCTGAACCGTCCCGACATCCATAATGCCTTCAACGAAGTGATGATCCGGGAGGTGATCGATTGTATCGAAGCGGTGAACACCATGGAGGATATCCGCGTGGTGATCCTCAGGGGAAAAGGAAGATCTTTCTGCGCCGGCGCCGATCTGAACTGGATGCGCGACGTGGCAAAATATTCATTTGAGCAGAATTTCCAGGAAAGCCTCAACCTGTCGAAATGTTTCTATACGATCTATACCTGCCGGAAACCCACTATTGCCGTGGTTCACGGAGCGGCTATCGGCGGGGCGAACGGCCTGCTGGCTTCCTGTGATTTTGCCTATGCCGAAGATAACACCACGTTTTCATTGAGCGAAGTCAAGATCGGCGTGGTCCCCGCCTGCATTTCTCCCTATGTGATCAAACGGGTCGGAGAGTATGGTTCCCGCGAACTGATGCTGACCGGCCGGAGGATCAAAGGCAAAGAGGCCGAGCAGTTCCGGCTGGTCAACAAATCGCTCCCGGAAGCGGAACTTGATGCTTATGTCACGTCGGTGATCGAATTGCTCCGAACCAGCGGACCGAAGGCAATGACTCAATGCAAAACCTTGATATACAATATCTGTAATATTGAAAACCTGGACCAGGCCAGGGAATCTACCGCCCGGATGATTGCCGAGATCAGGGCATCGGAAGAGGGACAGGAGGGGATGGCGGCATTCCTGGAGAAGAGAAAACCGAATTGGACAGATCCTTCGCCCGCCTTCGGCGGACCCAGGACAAGCGACTAACGACTAAAGAAATATGAGGATGATGTTATTCAGTAAGATATTGATAGCCAACCGCGGCGAGATTGCCGTCAGGGTGATACGGGCCGTGCAGGAGATGGGGATAAGGGCTGTGGCCATTTATTCGGAGGCCGATGCCGTTGCGCTGCATGTGAGGATGGCGGATGAGGCCTACAGCCTGGAAGGGAATGACCTGTCGCAGACCTACCTGAACATCCCGAAGATCGTCGGTATTGCAAAAGCATGCGGCGCCGGCGCTATCCACCCCGGATATGGATTCCTGTCGGAAAACGCCGCATTTGTCAAGGCCTGCGACGAGGCGGGGATCGTCTTCATCGGGCCCAATGCCCGGGCGATGAAGCTGATGGGCAACAAGATCGAGTCGAGGGAGGCGTTGAAGGATTCGGGAATACCAATGACGGCAGGCATTACCGGCGATGTGGAGACCCTGCTGAAGAGGGCCGCCGAGATCCCCCTTCCCATTATGATCAAAGCGGCGGCCGGTGGCGGCGGGAAAGGGATGCGGATCGTTCATGATACCTCCAATCTAGCCGAATTGCTCGAAAGCACCAGCCGCGAAGCACTTTCTTATTTCAGCGACGGCACCATCTTCATTGAAAAATTTATCGAAGATCCCAGGCATATCGAAATCCAGGTGCTGGGCGACAATTACGGCAATGTCATTCACCTTTTCGAGCGCGAATGCTCCATCCAGCGCCGGCACCAGAAGATCATCGAGGAGTCGCCGTCACCTACGCTCACGCCGGAGATCAGGGCGAACATGGGTGAAACAGCCGTCAGGATCGCCAAAACGATCGGTTATAACAATGCCGGAACGGTCGAGTTCCTGGTCGATAAGAACCTGAAATTCTATTTCCTGGAGATGAATACCCGCGTGCAGGTGGAACATCCTGTGACCGAGATGGTTACAGGAATCGACATCGTGAAGGAGCAGATAAAGATCGCTGCGGGTAAAAAGCTGGAGATCGGGCAGGAATCGGTCAGGCAGAACGGCCATGCCATCGAATGCCGCATATATGCCGAAGACCCGGCCAATAACTTTCTCCCTTCACCCGGAAAGATGTCGTATTACCTGGAGCCCGAAGGGGAAGGGATCAGGCTCGATTCGGGTATCCTCGAGGCCACCATGATCCACAGTTTCTACGACCCGCTGATCTGCAAGCTGATCACCTGGGATGAGGACCGGGAATCAGCCCGTGTAAAGATGATCGGGGCACTCGATGAATTCATTATACACGGTATCCGGACCAATATCGGTTATCTGAGACATCTTCTTAAAAACCAGGATTATATATCGAACAATATCTCCACCAAATATTGCGATGAATTTACAGGCAACCTCAACGGAGAATTGTTGTCTGAAAAAGATAGAATCCCGCTGTTTATTCCCGGGCTGGCTTATTACCTTTACGATTTCAATTGCAAGCCGGTAACCGGAGATCTGCAAGGGCACGATATCTGGAACCACATCAGCTACTGGCGCGATTTGATGGATTTCGAAGGCGAAGCGGATGGAAAACCTTTCCGTTTCACTGTTGATAAGATCAAGGATGGCCGGTATCTGATAAATGCAGCCGGAGAAGCGCATGAGGCTCAGATCCGTTTTTGCGGTGAGGGCTACCTGGAGATGTTACTGGATGGCCGGCAGCATGAGTTTTATATTTCCACAGATGACCAGGGCACCGGATGGGTAAGTTTTGGCGGGTTTATCTTCCATGTGAACCGGAACGATATCCTGGCGGGAAACCAGGCGATCCTGGGAAGCCTCGATCACTCGGGCGGAAAACAGGATGGTAAGATCATTTCGCCCATGCCGGGGAAGGTGATCAAGATCAATGTCGGCGAAGGGGATGAGGTGAAAAAAGGGCAGACTTTGCTGATCGTTGAAGCCATGAAGATGGAGAATTATATCACCGCGCCCAATGATGGGATTATAGAAGATATAAAAGTGAAAGTGGGAGATATGGTGAATTCCTCCACCAGCCTGATATTGATTAAATGATTGAATTAAATATCTTTGTGAAACTCTGCGCTTCTTTGTGTAACTCTGCGTTATAGCTGAGAAAAAATCACGCAAAGGTTCTCAGAGGTTACACAAAGATTCGCAAAGAAAATTTTTATGAACTACGACCTGACAGAAGAACAGAACATGATCCGGGAAACCGTGCGGGAGTTTGCCGAGCGGGAGATCAAGCCCGTAGCGAAAGAACTCGACGAGAAGTCGGAATTTTCGGTTGATTTGACCAGAAAGATGGGTGAGCTGGGCCTATTCGGGATGTACCTTCCGGAAAAGTACGGCGGCCAGGGGCTTGATTACCTTTCGTACATCATTGCCGTAGAAGAGATTGCCCGGATCGACAGCTCCCAGGCGGCGACGCTGGCGGCGCATAACTCGCTGGGGATCGGTCCGTTGTACTATTACGGGACTGAAGAGCAGAAGATGAAATACCTGCCGCAGCTTTGCACCGGCCTCGCGCTCTGGGGTTTCGGCCTGACGGAGCCCGATGCCGGCAGCGATTCGCGCGGTACCAAAACGAAAGCCTACCTGGAGAACGGGGAATGGGTGATAAACGGGTCGAAGATATTCATCACCAACGGTTCGGTGGATATTTCGGTCGGATCAACGGTGCAGGCCGTCACCAGTGATACGGACGGGCGCAAGCTGTACACCTGCATCATCGTGGAGAAAGGAACGCCCGGTTTCACCCGCCGAGGGATGCACGGCAAGTTGCTGTGGCGCGCGTCGGATACGGCGGAGTTGTTTTTCGACGACTGCCGGGTGCCGGAAGCAAACCTGCTCGGCAAGATCGGGGAAGGATCGCACATCATGCTCAGTACGCTCGACAGCGGCCGGTTATCGATTGCCGCGATGGGCCTGGGACTGGCACAGGGAGCGTATGAGCTCGCGATGCAGTACGCGAAGGAACGCAAGCAGTTTGGGCAACCCATCATCAAATTCCAGGTAACGGCTTTCAAGCTCGCCGATATGGCGACCAAGATCGAGCTGGCCCGGAACCTGCTGTACAAGGCCTGCTGGCTGAAAGACAACGGGAAGCCGTTTGGCAAGGAGGCGGCTATGTCGAAGCTGTATTGTTCGGAGATAGCCCGCGAAGTGGCCGACGAGGCGGTCCAGATCCACGGTGGCTACGGGCTGATGAAAGACTATGATGTCGAACGCCATTACCGCGACCAGCGCCTGCTGCAGATCGGGGAGGGAACCAGCGAAATTCAGCGGCTGGTGATCTCAAGGTATATCGGCTGCTGATATCTTGCCGGCTCTCAGACCGGCATTCTCCCGCAGGTTAAAATAATAGAAGGGATAATCGTAACTGTGATAGACCCCGGGGCCAAAGCCCAGGTATAAGGTACTATCGACCGCCGTGGAACAGATGAGCACACCCTGGCCGGTATCTATCCTGGCATCGGCATATTGCGGTACCTGCACAAACACCCCTTCCTGATCGGGCATATACGACCCCAATCCCTCGTCAGTAGTTGCCGGGGTTTCATCCCTGGTCCATGTTATCGGGTTGATCACCAGCCCGACAATATCAGATACAACGGGATTGTGACCGGGAATGACGGCCGGGGATTGTGTATTATAAGAAATGATCACCCCCGTATCGTCGGCGCGTTCAGCAAACTTCAGGTGTGGATTGGCTGTAAGATAGGCCTGGGTTACCGGGTACCCGATAACATACGCGGCAATCATCCGTGAATAAACGTCAGGATGTTGTTTTAAATAACCTGACAAGAGGAACAACAGGATGTTGGATCCCTGTGAGTGGCCTGCCAGAATGAACGGACGGCCATTATTGAAGTGATTGATGTAATAGTCGAAAGCCGCCGTAGCATCCAGAGCCGGAATGCCTCCGATCACCGAATCCCTTTGAGCCTCAGGAAGACTGAGCGTGTATTGGGCATCCGCCTGGCGGTAATAGGGAGCAAAGACGTTTCCCGTTGTTACAAAAGCCGTAGCCTGCCGGTGATAGGCCGATGCAGATCCCGACAGCATCATCGGATTGTCAATATCGCAGATATTGGGATCGTCAGGATTTATTTTTTGCCACGCCGTCGGATACAGGTAGAATATGTCCACATCCTTTTCCGGAGCCGGAACCGAAAGCCAGTGTTCCACCAGGGAATAATCGACAGGTGTTGCATCAGGCACGTTGTCATCATCTTTATTGCAGCCGAAACCAGGAGCTATGATCAGGAACAGAGCGGGAAGTCCTGGCAGTAAGTAAAATAGTTTGGTCATTTTCATCTTTAGAATTATTGAAGCCTTTAAAGTATTATTCCATAATTCAGGTAAAAGTAATTCCATAATTTTTTGATGAGGGAGATGCTGTTACTTGTCCAGCCATCCCAATGCTGCGGTAGGATCGGTTGTTACCAGGATTTTTAATCCCCTGTTGGAAGCAACTGTCTCATAGAATTTGCCTTCCTTTAATGATCTTTTATGGCAGATTATCGCTACCTTACTGAAATATGAGGCATGTTGAGAGGCGTCTTCAGCAAGCAAGTAAGTGTCGGTTGCGGAAATGGCGTATTGAAGTTTCCTTTCATCACATAGTATCTTTGTGCAACCATGTTGCCTGGATGCTTCAATGATCGTCCGGGAATAATTCATCACTTCTTCGAAGCTGTCGTCTTTGCCATGAGCTGTCACTTTTAACAGTTCATCCTCAACGGAAAACACATACTTGATAGGCATGGTGGATTGATTTAAGAACTTTAAGTGACTGAAAAAATAACCGGCCGGACTCTGGCAAAGTCAGACCTTTCGGGGGGCATTTGGGTTTTTTTCCAAAACAAATATAATGGATAAATTATATAAATCAATGATTTCGTGATAAAAATATCTGAACAGGCTTTTGTTACTATCGTATCTGTTCGTCGAATGGCCCGTCAATCAAGACATTTTACCCGACCGGTTTAAAAAATCCGGATCGGACTTGTATTTCAGAAGTGTAATTTGCTAATTTTATAATCAAAGATTAATTAAACCAAAGGGAAATGAAAAAATCATTTATTACAGCATTTATTTTTATATGGATTATATTTTCAGGGTATTCACAAAGCTTCACAGCCTATATGCTTGTGGCTCCTGATGTTTACCTGGAAGATGTCCATAAGATTTCAATTCTCGATTTTGATGGCAGGATGGGCGCTGAAATGACCGATTATCTCGTTGCCGAGCTGATGCAGGAGTTCAGGGGCACAGGCGGAAAATCGGGAGGAAATTACTTTTCAGCAGGCAAATCCATTAATAATTTTCAGAAAGGGGCCCGGACCAACGTTTTTTCACTGGTGGAACGCAGTGAACTGGATAAAGTGTTGCGGGAACAAAATATCAGCAATTCGGGTCTCATCGACGACTCTCAGGCCGCCCAGATCGGAAAACTGCTCGGCATCGACGCCATGATCACTGGTTCGGTGGCTTATTCACACCAGGATGAGCAGAAAACCCTTACCTATACCGACCTGAACGGGAACAAAAAGTACTCCTACTGTACCACCCGCACCGTGACGGCAGAAGGGCATCTTAAAATTATCAATGTCAATACCGGTCAGATCATCGGGACTACCGTAAAAACCACCTCCTACTCCGATAAAAAATGCGATGATAAAAGATCGACATTGTTTTCTGTCGAAGAGCTGGCAAAAGTATGCTATGATGGCCTTGCCACCAAACTGGCCAATTATTTCACCCCGGTTTTTTTACCTATGGAATATGAGTTTGAGAAGATTAAAGATAAGGAGTATAAAGAAAAAGGCAAACTGGCGATGGATTATCTGGAAAGCGGCGACCTGAACAATGCCTTTTCCATCTATAAATCCATTTATGACATCGACCCTTACAATACGGCGGCTTCCAGCAATATTGCCAGGTTGTACAGGATGACGGGCAATTACGAAAAAGCACAGGAATATTATGCCCTGGCCGCCGAGGTCGATGAAGTGACCTATTCTTCGCTTGTCCAGGCTGCGAAAAAAGAGATGGAGATGCTGAAAATCTTCGAAGGGTATGGCATAAATATCGAGCAGAACGATTTTATCCAGAAATCGGATGCCCTGGCCGAGAGAGTCACAACACGAGGCAACAAGTCGGATAAATACGACGTTAGGGTAAATCCTGACCAAACCTCGGACGTCGTGGCCAAAGTGCCGGGAAGCACTGAATTTACCGTAATTGAAAAGCAGGGAGAATATTATCTGATCAAACTGCTCGGAGGTAAACAGGGCTATATCCATGATGATTATGTTAAATGAAGATGATGTTAGAACGCTTACACACTTGCATTGAAATACTTTAATGGAATCCATTATCACTGAAAGCGATGAAGTACCTGAACCCGATCCTTTTTTTCGTTTTATTTCCTTTTCTTGCCACCGTTGCCCAGCCGGAAATCCCTGCCTGGTGCGATAAGAGTTACAGGGAAAGTCATTATCCCGCCGACCAGTATCTTACCGGTTATATGGAAGGCGGAAAGATTGTCAATGAAACCCTTGATCAGGCCCGGGAGAGGATGAAGAAGCTGGCGCAGAGCGAATTGATCGAGGGGGTGATGGTCCAGATACAGTCTTACACGGAGAGCAAAGTGCAGGATATAACACAGCAATCCACTTCCAGCGTGGTCCAGTTTTATGAAGCCTCTGTAAAAACAGAGAGCAACATGGAACTCACAGGCCTGACCAACGAGGTGTTCTATAATCCTGAAACAGCTACCGTACATGCTTTCAGCTATGCCAACCGGTATGAGATCATCGGTTATTACAAGGCCAATATTGGGTTTTACCAGCAACAGATCATCCAGGTTGTTGAATTGAGCGACCGGTTGTACACAGATGGCGAGAAGGTGAAAGCCCGGTCGGAACTCGAGAAAGCCATCCCCCTGTTTGCCCGGATCGATTACTCGTATGGCGTGCTGCTGGCCCTTAAAGGAAACATCGATTCGCTGCAGTATGCCAATTCGATGCAAATGAAATCGACGGCCATCAGGAAACTGGCCGACCTGGAAAAAGGGGTCATCGTTTTTGTACAGAGCAGTGAAGATATATTTGGCTCCCCTTCGGAGATTTTAGCCAATGCGTTGAAAAGGGATCTGAAAGGGTGCAGCTTCACCGCCGACGAGTCGGCCAGCGACTGGAAAGTGACGATAGATGCAAAAGCAAGGGAATATTCTTACACGAATGGTTTTTATTTCAGTTATGCGGATGTGGTCTTATCGCTGATGAAAACCCGGACGGGCCAGCTTGTTTACCAGGAGGAATTTTCGCAGAAAGGAGGTGGATCCGATTACCGGAAAGCTGCGCGCAAGGCGATGGAAGAAGCCGCAACTGTTGTCTCCGGAAAGATCGGGGCAGAAATCAATAAATAGTGATGGGTTAATCCATGAATCCACTCAAAAAACTGGCAGGCCAGACGCTTGTTTACGGGATGGGGACTATCGTTCCCAGGCTGCTGAATTACTTCCTCCTCACCCCGTTCTATACCCGAATCTTCATCACCGGCGAATATGGCGTGATCACCGAACTGTATGCCTACATGGCTTTCCTGCTGGTGTTGCTGACCTACGGCATGGAGACGGCCTTTTTCCGGTTTGCCGAAAAGGAACCCGATCCGAAAAAAGTCTTCAGCACCTCCCTCGTCTCCCTCTTCGTGACCTCCGTGTTCTTTGTGTTCTTAGTGGTTATATTCAGCCAACCTGTCGCAACCCTGATCGAATACGGCAACAACCCGGAATACATCACGATGTTCTCGGTGATCGTGGCCCTCGATGCATTTACGGCCATTCCGTTCGCTTACCTGCGGCATAAGAACAAAGCGCTGCGGTTTTCCATCCTCAAGATCGTGAACGTGCTGGTCAACATCGGGTTGAACTTCTTTTTCCTCTGGCTGGCGCCGAAGATGCTCAGCGCCAACCCGGGCTCCTGGGTGCGGCTGGTGTACGACCCTTCGATCGGGGTAGGCTATGCTTTCATTGCTAACCTGGCCTCAAGCGGGCTCACCCTGCTGTTGTTACTGCCCGATATTTTCAGTGTCAGGCCGGCTGTCGACAAAGACCTTCTAAAACGGATGCTGACCTACGCTTTCCCGCTGCTGATCGTCGGGCTGGCCGGGATGGTCAACGAAGTGGCCGACAAGATCATCTTCAAGTTCCTCCTTATCGTTCCGCCCGGCGAGGCTGATCCGAAAGCCTATGCCATGAGCGAACTGGGCATTTACGGGGCGGCCTACAAGCTTTCGGTGCTGATGACGCTGTTTATCCAGATGTTCCGCTATGCCGCCGAGCCCTTCTTTTTCGCCCAGAAGAAGGAGGAGAATGCCAAAAAGATCTACGCCGATGTGATGAAGTATTTCGTCATTTTCTGCCTGATCATCTTCCTGGGCGTGACCTTGTTCGCCGATATTGTCAAATATTTCATCGGGCCCGACTATTGGGAAGGTTTGTTCATCCTGCCCATCGTACTGATGGCCAACCTTCTGCTGGGGATCACCTTCAACCTGTCGATCTGGTACAAGCTCAACGACATGACCCGTTTCGGCGCCTATATCGGCCTGTCGGGCGCCGCCATGACGATACTGATGAATGTGCTGCTGGTGCCCCGCCTGAGCTATCTCGGTGCAGCAATAGGTCATCTTTCCGCCTACAGTCTTATGGTCATACTATCCTATTACTGGGGGCAGAAATATTACCGCATCGACTACCCGATGAAGCGGATCGGGTTTTACACCCTTCTGACCCTGGCGTTATTCCTTCCCGGTTACTACCTCCCTGTCGGGAACCAGGCGCTGTCGCTCGCGATCAATGCGGTTCTTTTCTGCATTTTCCTGGCGGTTGTCTATTTTAAGGAAAGACGGGAGATTAAAGGGTCATAAGCTCGCAGTGCTCGCGTCATAAGCTCGCTGCGCTCGCGTCATTGGCTCGCTGCGCTCGCGTCATTGGCTCACTTCGTTCGCGTCATTGGTTTATTGTTTTACGCCGGTGACGTAATAGTTGTTTCCGGCTCCGAGGCCGCCTAATCCGCCGACGCTGAAAGAGATCGAATCGGTGGTGGTAAATCCTCCGCTATGCCAGTAGTGATAGCCGCCCTTTGGAAGTAATGCGCCTGCTGTATCTAAAACAGAGGTGATTTTCGCCGAAGGGCCGAAAATGATCGTCACTTTCGTATCAGGAACCTCATTGATGTCATCCTGGATGTAATAGAGGTCATCGATGCTGTCGGCGGGGTCAAATCTCCGGATGATACCGGCATACACGGAAGTATCGTATGTGTTCGGCTGGCCCATCGACCAGGATTCGTTAATGACCGTAAACCGGAAATCACCCAGGAATTTCTCCCTGTAGTCGAAGATCTCTATTTGAATTTCATCCTCTCCCGTTGCGCCGTCATTATCATAAGCAACCGCTCTGACCCGATAATTACCGGCATTCTCCAGCTTCGCATCAAGCCATTCATAAACATACGATGATTCAAGATCGGTCGATACAACGGCCTCGTTGATAAAAAACTCAACTTTGATGATATTCCCATCCACATCTTCCGGCTCAGCGACAAAAACCAGGCTGGTATCATGGGTGACGACCAGGAGACTGTCGGGCTGCGTGAAACGGATGGTGGGGGCATGGTTGGTCTTTTCTTTTTGGCAGGATACTGCAACCATCATAAGCCCAGCAACAGCCACAAGAAATGACTTTTTCATATTATAAAAACTGGCTAAGTCCTATTAAGATTCAATCGGTATATTAAACATATAACGGAAGTTCTATCGTAATATTGGGTCTGCTACGAAAAGTCAATTTTCCGGAAGACGCCACAAAAGCACCAATACACCAAATGGCACAGAAACCGGGTTTCCAACCCTCATATCACTCACAGGAACACGAATGAAACGAATCGAACGGATGATCACGAATTGTAAAAAGGAAGCCGAATGGATACGTAAAGTTGCCGATCCCCGATTCAAGAGAAATAAAAGCTAATTTTGCACCCTCAGGACAAGCCCTGGAACAATTGAACAATTGAACAATTGAACAATTGAACAATTGAACAGTTGAACAGTTGAACAATTGAACAGTTGAACAGTTGAACAATTGAACAGTTGAACAATTGAACAATTGAACAGTTGAACAATTGAACAGTTGAACAATTGAACAGTTGAACAGTTGAACAATGAATAATCACTCCGAACTATGAAAAGTGTATTGCGTCTTCTGATCTTTCTTACTGTCCTACAGTCTAACAGTCCTTTAATCCATGCCCAGGGGCAGTTCTCGAAGAACCGGGAGACCTATTACGAAGCGACCAAACAGAAGATACTGGGTAATTCGGACAAGGCCATTGAACTTTTCAAAAAGTGCATCGAGCTGGATTCGAAAGATGCAGCGGCCATGTACGAACTGGCATCGATCTATACCGACCTGGGAAAACCGGCAGAGGCATTGCCATTTGCGGAAAAAGCCGTTGCTGCCGACCCGTCAAATTCCTGGTATAAAATACTGCTGGTACGGATCTTACAGGCACAGGGAAAATATTCCGATGCAGCTAAAACTATCGATCAGTTACTGGTCAGCGATCCGGAGAATATCGACTATTACCAGGACCAGGCGCTGAACTACCTGTATGACGGCGATTACAAGAATGCAATCAAATCGTACGACATGCTGGAACAGAAGATCGGTATCAATGAAGATCTTTCGGTGCAGAAAGAGAAGATCTACCTGATGATAGGTAAAACAGACAAGGCGATCGAAGAGATCCGGAAACTCGGCCAGGCTTTTCCCGATGAGCCCCGGTACATGGAGATGCTGGCCGAGCTATACATGAACACCGGGATGTATGACCAGGCGCTCGAGCTCTACAACCGGATCCTTGAAGCCGACCCGGATAATCCTTACATCAACATTTCGCTTTCCGACTATTACCGGAAAACAGGCAACCGCGACAAAGCTTACGAATACCTGAAAGCAGGGTTTGCTAACCCGGCCCTCGATATCGATTCCAAAGTGTCGATCCTGCTGGCTTATTACAGTGTCACGGATATCTACAGCGATTACAAGGAGGAGGCGTTTGAACTGGCTGAGATCCTCATCCGGGCCCATCCGAAAGATCCGAAGGCCCACTCGATCTATGCCGATTTCCTGGTGCAGGACAAGCGGTATGCAGAAGCCCGCGATACATTCCGCAAAGTGATCAGCCTCGACAGCACAAAGTACCTGATCTGGGAACAATTGCTCTTTGTGGAGTCGGAGCTGAACGATAACCAGGCGATGGCTGCCGAGAGCAAGCGGGCGCTGGACCTTTTCCCCGATCAGCCCATGTTGTACATGTTTGCCGGGGCGGCCCATTTTATGCTTAAAGATTATGAGGCGGCGGTAAAGTACTTCAGGGCCGGCGTTAATTTCGTAGTGGGCAACGACCGGATGCTGGAGCAATTCTATTCCTACCTCGGCGATTCCTATTTCCAGATGAAAGATCACGAGAAATCGGATGAGGCTTATGAAAAGGTGCTGAAGATCAACCCGGCCAATACACTGGTGCTGAACAACTATGCCTACTACCTGTCGTTACGGGGAAAAGACCTGGAGAAGGCGGAACAGATGGCTGAAAGGGCCGTGGAGATGGAGCCCGATAACAGTTCCTACCTCGACACTTACGGATGGGTGCTGTTTAAGCTGGGCCGGTATGAAGAAGCCAAACCATGGATTGAAAGAGCCATGGAAAAAGGGGAAAACAGTGCAGTCGTCCTGGAACATTATGGCGATGTTTTGTGGAAACTGAATGATAGAAAAGAAGCGGTGAAATACTGGGAGAAGGCCCTGGATGCCGGTACCGGGTCGGAGTTCCTTGAAATGAAGGTCCGGGATAAAGAATACCATGATTAAGATTTTTAAGAGAATAGGGATGATGGGCCTGGTGATCCTGGCGCTGTCATCGTGCCGTTCGACACGGCCACTGATCAAAGAGCCGCTGAAGGAACAGGGGCCGGAGTACCTTTACAGCCGGCTGAAACAGAGCGAATTCCGGTTCGACCGGCTGTCGATGAAGTTTACAGCCTCGTATTCCGACAAAAAGAGCTCTGCCGACCTCAACGGGCAGATCAGGATCAGGAAAGACAGCCTGATCTGGATCACGGCATCACCGGCCATGGGGCTGGAGATGTTCCGTATGGTGATAACCACCGATTCGGTGAAGTACCTCAACCGGATGAACAAAGACTATTTTGCCGGCGATTACGCACTGGTCAGCCGGTTCCTGCAAATCGACGTTGATTTCGACATGCTGCAGTCGATCCTGCTGGGCAACGATTTCCAGTTTTTTGAGACGAATAATTTCCGGGCTTCCATCGACAATCTTAATTACAAACTGTCGACCACAGGAAGGCGTAAGATCAGGAAAGAAGCGGAATCCGCCAAAAATGACCCGGTCATTCTTTTGCAGAACATCTGGCTCGATCCGTCATCTTACAAAATAAAAAAAATAGACCTGAAGGAATATATGAAGGATAACCGGAAGCTTACAGCCACGTACGGTGATTTTCAGGCCCTTAACGATCAAATCTACCCCAGTGATATCCGTTTCGAGATCCAGGCCGAAGAGAAATCAAAGGTCAGGGTGAAATATGATAAAGTAGCCACGGGAGAGCAAATGACCTTCCCCTTCTCAATTCCCCCGAATTATCAAAGGATCAGGTGATTTATTCCTATTTTTGTTTCATCGATAAAATTCTTTACGGAACCGGATGAACAGATTCACCTTTTTCTTTATCCTTTTGATAATGCCTTTTACGGTTGCTTTCGCCCAGAAGGACCGTACAAAGCTGGAGCAGGACAAGAAAAAGATCGAAGAGGAGATCGAATACACCAACAAGTTGCTGGATCAGACACGGCAAACCCGGCAGAACTCCCTCAATGAGGTGGTTATCCTTAATAAAAAGATCAGTCAGCGAGAACAGCTTATCAACACGATCAGCAGCGAGATCGGGCTGGTCGACGGGCAGATGGCCCTGACCCTCGATACAATTAAATTGCTGGAAAACGACCTGAAGAGCCTCAAAGACGAATATGCCCAGATGATCTACTATGCATATAAGAACCAGAATCTTTATGACCGGATGCTCTTCATCTTTTCTGCAAAAGACTTCAACCAGGCCTATCAGCGGCTGAAATATTTCGAATTTTACAACCAGTACCGGCGGCAGCAGGCGTTGCTTATCCAGGTAAAACAAAAGCGGCTGGAGATAAAAATGGAGGAGCTGGCCGCTATCAGAACGCAGAAGAACAATCTGCTGACCGGGGAAGAGCGCCAGCGGCAGCAGCTTACCGTGGAACGGGAGGAGAAGAACAAATCGGTGAAAGCCCTTTCGAAGAAGGAGAAGGAGCTGCAGAAGACGCTGAAAGAGAAAGAGGCGGCGGCAAAGAAGCTCCAGCAGGCCATCCAGGAGATCATCGCCGAGGAGATCAGGCTGGCCAATGAAAGGGCAAGTAAATACGGCGCCCCGCTCCCGAAAACGGGCGTTTATGCGCTGACGCCGGAAGAAAAGATCATTTCCGATAATTTCCAGAGCAATAAAGGCAAGCTGCCCTGGCCGGTGGAACAGGGGATCGTATCGGGCACTTTCGGAGAGCATGCCCACCCGGTACTTAAGAATGTGACGACGCGCAACAACGGCATCGACCTGCTCACCCAGGCCGGCACCGAAGCCCGGGCCATTTTCAGCGGCGTCGTTACCCGCGTGATGAGCGTCCCTAACAACAACAACGTGGTCATCATCCGCCACGGCGAATTCCTTTCGGTCTATTCCAACCTCGACCAGGTTTATGTGAAGATCGGGGAGAAGGTGACGACGAAGCAGAAGATCGGCACGGTTTTCACCAACAAGGAAGATTCAAAAACGGAACTTCATTTCGAAGTGTGGCAGTCGAAAACACTCCAGAACCCGGTGGAATGGCTGGCAAAATGAGTTAACCCCACATTTACCTTGATATCAAGATCTTCTGTGAATCAATCACCTGGTCGTTTTCTTTAAGAATGGCCAGGTACATACCCGGTTTAAATGAACGGGCATCCAGGATCAGTTCATTCTGATTCGACCCGGAATTCAAAGTATGATGGATCCTTCCGTCGGCGCTGACCATATCAATGGAATAAACACTCCCCTCACTTACACCCGCGACCTTGAACCTGATAACGTCCCTGGCCGGATTGGGCCAGATGGCCAGGCTTTTCGATAACCTGTCCGGATTTCCCGACAGATCATCAAGACCGATAAAGGGGCCGATCAGGAGATGGACGGGGACGTTAAACAGGCCGTCGTTGCCGTAATTAAAGGCGATATAGGTCTGGAGTGTATCGTAAGGCATTCCGGTGGTGTTGAAGTCGACCTGGATGCTGCCGGTACCGAATCCACTGAGGGTGCCGGAGGTGGCGCCGGTGAGAGCGATCCACGGGAAGGTGCCTGCCAGGGCGATTTCATAACTAACACTGGACGCCGAGTTATTGGTGAAAGAGAGGATCACGCTCTCCTGCTCGTTGGGCTGCATCATCTGGAGGAGGCTCATCGGGTCGAAGGAGATGGCGGGATTGAGCAGGAGCTGTGCGGCGTTGTAAATGTTGAGGCGTCCGCCGGAGACCGATTTATTGGCCAGGGTAGGAATCGGGTCTGCGCCATTGAGAATATATTGTTTCAGAACGAGGGCCATGCCGGCCGGATCGGCGTGATACGATTCCATAAAGGATTCATCAGCAACTGAAAATAGGTAAGCGATGGCGCCGGCCACGTGCGGGCTCGACATCGAGGTGCCGGTCTTGAGGCCGTATGAATTGTTATACCGGGTGCTGTAAACCTGGGTGCCGGGGGCGCCGATGTCGATGGTGGTCAGGCCATAGCCGGCATAGGGGCTCAGCTCGTCGTCACTGGTGGTATTGGTCACCGTAATGAGCGCTTCGTTGGGGAAGGCCGTAGGAATATCGCCCACCACATCGATATTCAGGTTAGCATTGACTGTAGCGGCCGCATTGAGAATGCCCTGCATGCCCATGGAGTCGTACATGGCGCTCCAGATCGGGAAATCTTCGATGTCGCCATCGGTGCCGAAAGAGGAATT
This sequence comes from Bacteroidales bacterium, assembly GCA_017991835.1. Lineage (GTDB taxonomy): Bacteria > Bacteroidota > Bacteroidia > Bacteroidales > JAGOPY01 > JAGOPY01. The sequence continues at coordinate 26,946 of JAGOPY010000023.1, forward strand.
GGATGAAACGATGAAGGCGCCCTTTGCGCCGTCGGTTTTATTGTAGAGCCATCGCATCTCGTAAACATAGGAGTAGCCTCCCACCACGATCGATTCGGTTGTCGCCGAGCCCACAACCGGCATCACTTTTACGTTCATGTTCACGCCGGTCACGCCGAGGCCGTTATTGCCCTTTGCTGCAGCAATGCCGGTCACATGCGTTCCGTGGTCTTTCTCCACCAGGTTGCCGGAGTTGTTCCACGAATTCCAGCCGTGGTAATCATCGATATAGCCGTTGGAATCATCGTCGATCCCGTTGCCTGGGATTTCCTGGTAGTTCTTCCAGAAGCGGATATCTTCATGTTCCAGGTCAAATCCGTCGTCGACCACGGCAATGATGATCGTATCGCCGGTGGCGGTAACACCTGAAGTGCTTATGCCCCAGGCTTCCGGCCCGTCGATATCGGCATCGGGCTGGCCGCCGGTCTGCCCTGTGTTGTTCATATTCCATTGCTGTGAAAAACTGGGGTCATTCGGGATGAATTCCCTCAGTTCGATGAAATGGTTGAACTGGGCCAGTTCGACAAACGGATGGGATTTGATCTCCTGGAGCATCCGGTCGTCACTGATCACCGACGGATCGTAGCTGAGGAGGAAGATATTCAGGCGGTCGGAGAGCC